>JBAXTI010000009.1:0-3850 GCA_037130265.1 bacterium | reverse complement strand
CGAGCTTTCTCTTGGCATTTTCGATTCGACCCTTATCAAAAGACGGCTTCATAGACATATATCATACCACAAACTACATTTGGCTCTCGCGGAGTGATGTGTTGATTTGGGCGATAATCTTTGTCCGAAAGGGTGCGGCTGATCGGACCAATTCACGACTCCATTCAACCTTGCCGACGAATGGCTGAAATGTTGACTCGTCCTGAAGATAGCCAAGTTCGTGGAGAACAGAGAGTACGATGATACATTCAGCATTTGCAAGCTCTTCCTCGGAAAGCGGTTCCGTCGCCAAAAAGTAAAAAGCTGAGTGAATCATATCAAAAAGCACATCATTCTTCTCCTCCCCCGCCACCATTCTCTGAAGAAGTGTAGAGATGCGTGCAGCCACCCGAAGCATCTCGGACCCCGCTCCAGAAATGTCTGCAAAGTTTGATTCGAGCACGGCACTCGTAATCTTCCACCCTTGCTTGCCGCGCACGAGCGATAATTCCGTGAGTGAAAAATCTCGCAGAGAAAAACGTAACTTAGATTTCACTTCCCGCACCGCCTGCGCAGAAGCCTCGATCATGCCGAGTTCACGGGTAAAAATACTGAACAACGAATTCGCCTCGCCCACTCCGCGAGAGCTGAGCACCAATCCCGGCGTGTGATACATGTGGTGCGCCATACAAACAAAAACGCGATTAGAGCTTCAAGCCGAATTTCATCCCTTCGAATTCCAAATGGGTGCCCTGCTGGACGATCTCCCATCGCACCTGCTTCACACCAGTCACCGCAGTAAGTGCACCCTGATGTTTCTGTACAAAGGTTTTTCCGGCAGCATCGGTATCGACAAAGAGGTCCACGCGGTCGGACGGATTGAGACCGGACTGCTTGCGGAGCTCCTGTACGGCGCGGATCATATCTCGGATGATTCCCTCCTCCTTCAATTCCGGCGTAAGAACAGTATCGAGAAGTACCGGGGTTTCGAGTGCGGCGTTTTCTGCAACCGACTTCACATTCACTTCATCCTTTACAAGCTCAAGCAATGCAGCGGCATCAGCACCCTTTGGCACCTGCTTCACGGACAGCTTCGCGAGTGGCTGACGCACATTGATCTTTGCCTGCATACGCGCCTCGAGACCGAGAGAAACAGTAGCTCGCACAGCAGCCATGTCGGCGATAATTTGCTTCTGAGCTTTCGCCGACTGAGCACACACCTTGCCCACTCGAGACCAATCCTCGAGATGTACGCTGCGCAATGCGGCATCTTCGGTGTTTCCTGAAGTCTTCAACGACAGGTACAGCGCTTCAGCGTAGAACGGCATGATTGGCGCGAGCGCCTTCGACAGCTCTCTCAGCACGAAGCGGGTGGTCGCGAGCGCCGCCTGTTTGTCGGCCACCGCTTCCGGTGCGGCTGCACCATCGGTGTTTTTAAATCGATCTCGAGATCGGCGGAGGTACCAAGTCGAAAGATCGTCGACAAAACCATTGAATGGTCGACACACCTTGTCGAGCTCGTATGCCTCAAATCCCTTGGTGACCTCTGCGAGGAGTTCCGCGAGTCGAGCGAGAATCCAGCGGTCGAGCACGTGGGAAGAAGTATTTGAAGCCTTCACCGAAGCATCAGCGTAGAGCTCGTAGAAAGAACGAACATTGTCGAGACGACCGAGCAACTTCTTCGCCACCTCATCAACACCCTTCTCCGAGAAACAGAGATCCTGTCCGCGCACCACCGGTGAGCTCAAAAGATAGAAGCGAAGTGCATCGGCACCGTACTGCTCCACCACCTTCATCGGGTCGGGATAATTCTTCAAACTCTTCGACATCTTGCGACCATCTTCGGCGAGAATCAAACCATTCACCACCACCTGTTTGTACGGTGACTTTCCAAAGAGCGCGACACCGAGCACGAGCATCGAGTAGAACCAGCCGCGAGTCTGGTCGAGACCTTCAGCGATAAAATTGGCTGAGTAGCCCCTTGTGCGGCCAGTGAAACGGCCAAAAAGACGATCAAATGCGTTGGTAGCTGGACGGAAATTACTATCTTTTTCAAACGGATAATGCGCCGCGCCATACGGCATTGAGCCAGACTCAAACCAACAATCAAACACCTCTGGAACACGCTTCATCTGGCCACCGCAGGCACAAGCAAAGGTCACGGCGTCGATGTGTGGGCGATGCAAGTCGAGTTTGCGCTCAGCATTGTGAGAGAGCTGCACAAATGACAGCGGCCGCACTTCCGCATTTTTCAAAAAGAATTCGGTGCGGCCGCGTAGCACCAAAGCCTGCTCATCGGTCATCGCATCAGCTGCGGCAGAAAGAAACCAAGCAGGTGAATCATGCGTCACGATCAAAATCGTCTTCCCTTCATATCGAGCATCGACGTCATACAAAAAGTCGGAAATACGAGCGCGCAAATCGCCGTAATTCTCCCCACCCTCTGGACGCTTCGTGAAATGGGCGAATTTACTACCACTGAAAAAAGCACGATAATCATCCACCGGCCCACCATTCAATACACCAGCTCGGATTTCGCCAATGCGCGCATCCTTCACAATCTTCTTGTGATCAAAACCAATCACTTCACACACCTCCTTCATCGTCTCCTGGGTGCGCAAAAACGGCGACGCAAAAATCACGTCGATCTTTTTGTCCTTCAAAAACTCTCCCGCCTTCAGCGCCTGCTGCTTCCCCTTTTCCGTGAGATGGTGACATTCCGCCAAGTCGGTACTCATGACACGCAACACATTGTGTTCCGCTTCACCGTGGCGCATCACGTAGTAGGTGTTGCGCGGCTTCAGTTCGCGCTTCATGTCAGCAATACCACCGACCACCTTCACCTGCTCACACGACTGACACTTCCACACTGGCAGTGGCGCACCCCAGAAGCGCGAACGCGAGATCGCCCAATCACGAGCATTCTCCAGCCAATTACCGAAACGTCCTTCGCCAATCTCCTCGGGCACCCACTTCACCTTTTTGTTTTCCGCCACCAACTTGTCTTTGAAATCCGTCACCTTCACAAACCACGACGAAGACGCGTAGTTGAGCAATGGTGTCTCACAACGCCAACAATGCGGATATGAGTGAATGATCTTTTCCTTCGCAAACAATGTCCCCTTCTGTGCCAAATATTTAATAATCTCGACATCAGTCTTCTGATGTGCATCCTTCTCAGTCTCACTCGACTTTGGCTTCACCTGCTGGCCGGCAAAGTCCGCCACTTCTTTTTTGAATGCCCCGTCCGTGCCGACATGTTGGATAAATGGCAGCTGCATCTTTAGGCTGAGCTGATAGTCGTCTTCGCCAAAGGCCGGTGCGATATGCACGATGCCAGTACCCTTTTCGAGCGTCACGAAGTCCGCCACGTACACTTTCCACGCATTGCCGAGATTTTTCAATTTTGTATCACCGAAATAGTACGAAAATACCGGCGTGTATTCTTTGCCGACGAGCTCAGAGCCCTTCATCTCCGCCAACACCTCATGCGGCACATCTTTCATCACCGCCGCAAGCTTTTCCTTCGCGATGATCAATTGCGAAACAACACCTGTCTTCGCATCAGTCACCTTCACCTTCGCATACACAATCTCTGCACCCACTGCGAGTGCGACGTTTCCAGGTAATGTCCACGGCGTCGTCGTCCACGCCACGAAAAATGTGTTCGGCTCATCCTTTATTGCAAATTTCGCATACACCGAAATATCAGTGACGTCTTTGTATCCTTGCGTCACCTCGAAATTCGAAAGTGTCGTCTCACAGCGCGGACACAGGTGCATACTTTTGAAACCCTCATACACGAGACCCTTGTCGTGGAGCTGCTTGAACACCCACCAGACCGACTCGGTATACGAGGCATCCATGGTCC
>JBAXTI010000008.1:0-3949 GCA_037130265.1 bacterium | reverse complement strand
GCCTGATACAATACCCGATCGACAACGCTCGCTTTGTGGATTCGCCGAAGCTTCGGATCCTGCACGAAAAATACATGGTACGGTTGCGGCTGCCACCGGTCGGAAACCAGCTGCTGGTGCAGAGCAAAAAGATTGTCTTCCAAATGCAGCTCAAATAAGGTAACATCTTTCTTTGATCGCTTCCCTTTCGAAAAGCGGCGCCACGCCCGCAGTAGATTCTCCACCGAAACGACCTCGTCAAATATTACATCACGAAAATTACGCCCATGAATACCCCCCCGCAGGGAGCTCGGATACCAAGACCGTCACTGATGACAACACCCTCCCCATCATTCGTTCGCTCCGTCTGTTGCATAAAGACCTTTATTGTAGCTCAGAAAAACTATTGAAGCGAGACAAGCTCGGGATACATGCGCAAATAGAAAAACAGTCACTCGCCTGCCTCACTCTTGCAATCGAGGCCGCCTTCCGGCCAAAGTCGGCCAAACAGAGCACGCTTGAAGAGCTTCGGTTGCAAGTCGAGATTTTGAAGCATCTGATCCGCACCGAGCACGAGCTTGGCATCGTTCCTGAAAAAACCTACCTGCGGCTTGCAGAACAGCTCGTCGAGATCTCAAAGATGACGAACGGGTGGCTGACTTATGCCACACAAAAAGAGCCTCATGGCTCTTTGATGTGAGAAACTTCCTCGCGAGCACCGATGTCGGAGTTGCGATTATCCGGGTGATTCCAGTTGAAGTTGACCTGCGAGTTGTCCGGATTCCAGTTGCCGTTGGCAACGTCGCCATCGGGAAGCCTTGTTGCCCGTTTCCGTCCGTATCACCGATGTTCTTTTGCAAAAACTTCTGAGTTGAGAATGCGCGAGGTAGAGCGTGCGTGGTATAAAAACGAGCAAGCAGTTTCTATTTTCAGGCAAACTGGTATCGCGCATTTTGAAAAAAGAAAATGCACGATCAATTTAACAGCCTGTGGACAAGTATATCGAAAGTCAGCGCAAAGAAAAACCCCTCAACCTGCCGAAGCAAGCCAAGGGGGCGAAAAGAACCGAAGGGAACAAGGGGCTCAAGGAGTTGCAAGGACACAATCGACTGCCTCGCGAGCACCGATGCCGGAGTCGCGAGCCGCCGGGCGATACCAGTAGAAGCGGACCTGCGAGCGGCCCGGATCCCAGCCGCCGCCGGCAACGCCGCCATCGGGAAGCCTGTTGTGCGGGAAACGCGTCCAGGTCTCCGAGTCGAGGAAACGCTTGGTCGAGTGATGGTAAGTGCCGAAGGCGATGGCATAGCCACGCAGGTCGAGGAAGGTGCGCTTGGTGGCAACCATCTCGTCTGCAGACAAGTTCATCGTGTCGGCTGTCGGCTTCTCGGAGCGCTCGATGAAGCGGAGTGTAGGTGTGCCAGTGGCCTTGCTGCCGCTGTATTTCATCACGCCTACTTCTTCGTAGATGTCAGCGAGCTTCGGCTCAGCCTTGAGGGTTTTTTCGAGCGCGGCGCCGTTGTCGAGGTCGCCAGGGTCATAGACCACAATCACCTTTTCCCACGGAAGCGTGGCCGGCATGACGAACTGCTTGCGCAGGTCGGGGCGGGTGCCGAAGAATTTCTCGGCGAAGTCCTCGGCTTTTTTGAGCGCTTCGAGAGCATTCGTGGAGGCGAGGGCGAAGGCGGGACGAGGGGGTGGTGTTACCTGCGGCACTTTTTGATCGCTGCGACCGAAGCCTCGACACAGAGCGTCGGGGATTTCCGGAAGATGCTGCTCCCAGTATTCGAGGTCTGCCGCTGTCAGTGTCGAGGCGACATTGGCGCCGATTTTATGTCCGAGGTTATAGGCGCGAGCAACCAGCTTCGCGTCTCCAGTTTCCACCAAGGGTATACCATTCACGGTGTTTCCTTTTTGTGTTTCTGCAATTTCCAAAGAACAGCTGGATTTTGGCAACATGCCACAATCTCTGTTCGAGGTGTATTATATCACCTTATAGCACTGTCTGTCAATGTCTCCAGAAAGCTTCGTAAAGTGGCTCTGGTTTGCTACAATATCTGCATTATGTCCACCGAAAAAACCGGCGCCGGCGCGCCTTCAAAAAAACCCCTCTCCACCGACCCGTACAAGGGAGTGCGTGATTTCTATCCAGCAGAAATGGCGGTGCAGAACCATATCTTCGGCACCATGCGCAAAGTCGTGGAGCGTTTTGGCTATTCGGAATACGGCGCGAGCGTTCTCGAACCAGCCGAGCTATACAAGGCCAAGTCCGGTGAGGAGATCATAAACGAGCAGACCTATACCTTCATCGACCGTGGCGAGCGCGAAGTGACGCTCCGCCCAGAAATGACGCCGACTGTCGCCCGCATGATCGCCGCCGAGCGCAAGGTGCTCAGCTTCCCTCTCCGTTGGTATTCGATCCCCAACCTCTTCCGATATGAACAGCCACAAAAGGGCCGCCTCCGCGAACACTGGCAGCTCAACGTCGACATTTTTGGAGTGAAGTCGATCCAAGCCGAAGTAGAGGGCATCTCGATCGCGTCCGGCATCCTCCGCGAGTTTGGTCTCAAAGACACGGATTTTGAAATTCTCGTGAACAGCCGCAAGGTGATGAACTACATCCTCGGCGAGGTCTTCGCGCTCGACGCTGAAGCGGCACGTGTCGTATCCAAACTCATCGATCGAAAAGAAAAAATGCCGGCCAGTGACTTTGCCGCCAAAATCGAGGCATTTGTTGGCATCAAACACGATCACGAGAAGACGCAGAAGTTTTTGGCGATGCTTAACTCGCAGAATTTCGACGAATTTATTTCTCACCTGCCAGAAAGCGCTCGTGCAGCTGCGGCCGGACACGAGGCCTTTGTGGAGGTGCAGACCTTGCTCGGCAAGCTCGAAGCCCTCGGCATCACCAATGCCCGATTCAGCCAGACCCTGATGCGCGGTTTCGATTATTACACTGGTATTGTCTTTGAGGTATTCGACACCAGCCCAGA
Source organism: bacterium (assembly GCA_037130265.1). GTDB lineage: Bacteria > Patescibacteriota > Minisyncoccia > Phycocordibacterales > JBBTRF01 > JBBTRF01. The sequence continues at coordinate 980 of JBAXTI010000008.1, read as the reverse complement.
AAATCGCCGATCTGTCTTCGGTGGTGGACGATACGATGACCTGCTTGATATTTTCGGTGCAGAAAAGGTAGCCGCCTTCGGCTTCGGTGCCGGCGACGTCGTACTTCGAGACCTACTCGAGTCTCGCAACTTACTCCCGAGTGCGACAAAAAGCGCAGACTTGTATTTGGCGGTGATGGGCTCTACTCTCGACGATAGTGCACAGGAGATCGCCCAAGAGCTCCGCGAGGCTGGCGTGCGCGTAGCTGTAGACTATTCCGGACGAAAAATCGGCGATCAGATCAAGTATGCCGACAAACAAAACATCCCTTTTGTGATTGTAATCGGCGAAGAAGAAGTGAAAAGTGGCACGTTCAAACTCAAAAATCTAAAAAGTGGTGAGGAGAAGGTGGTGAAGGCAGAAGAAATTGCAAAGATTGTTTTGAATTAGCTTGAATGAAAGAAAAAAACCGGCCCCTTGCGAGGCCGGTTTTGAATTTGGATTGAAACAATATCAAGCGACAGCTTAGCGCCTCCGCCGTCTCATCGAACGTCGCACCGTGTTGTGGTCGTGATCGCGAATCTGTCGAAGCAGGCGCTCGTGTGAAGAAGACCCTTCCATCAGTTTCGCAGCGATTTCCCTGCCAGAGTATGAGAAACCATTCTCCCCAGCAAGCTCCTCCTGAGTGAGCACGACGATTGGAATTGGCGAATTCTCCGTGGCACGCCGTTTGTTGGCAAGCTTGTAGCCATGCCATTCGATCGTGAGATCGATACCGACGCGCTTTTGACCATTCACCAAAAAGGCGCAATCTGCATGGTGTCGCCGATCCATAGCTAGGCCGACAGCAACATACAGCTCTAGTGTATTGCGCCAAGCGTCGTTCGGTAGTTCTGCTGCCACTGCTTGGAAGAGCGCTTGCCCTGCTGGCGTTTTGGGATTTTGGGTATCCCAGTCAAAGCGAGAGATCTGCACACGCAGCATCTCCGCCCACGCCAAC
>JBAXTI010000007.1:0-6806 GCA_037130265.1 bacterium | reverse complement strand
TCGGTTGACCCAGCCGAGTAAACGGGTAGTATGGGCGGTGTGGCGATAGGTGGCGCAATCGCCACAAAACAAGCGCTCCTGTAGTTTAATGGATAAAACTGCGGACTTCTAAGCCGCTGATGCAAGTTCGATTCTTGCCGGGAGCACAACAGTCCATGTATTCCCCGATAGGGTTTCCTGTTATAAAAATCGTGAAAATAGATGAAAAAAGACAGTTTTTCACGATTTTGGGAGAAAAAATAGTGAATAAGAGGCACTTTATGGGGTTAATTCACTAAATATTGACTTTTATAGGTAAATAGAATATACTGTCTGCATAGGCCTCATTTATTCCTATGGCAATAACTAAACCAATTAAAGACCGCATTCAGGCTCTTAAGGCCGAGTATGACATCCTTCGCAAAGGCAAGGACTCGCTTTTAGTCATGATTGACGACGCCGAAGTGCCAGAGAGTGTTTATAACTCCAACGCAATTGAAAATTCTACTCTCACCCTTAAGGAAACCGAGAGGATTCTTTTGGATATGGAGGTCGCTCGTGACGTTTCTCTACGTGAAGTCTATGAGGCAAAAAATCTTGCACGAGTTATCGGCTACATTCGCAACAAATCCAAAGATACAGAAATAAATCGAGAGATGATATTGCTTTTACACCAGATGCTTATCGGCGGTATTGATGACAAAATCGCCGGCCGCTTTCGGGCCCTTGGCGAGTATGTCCGCGTCGGCACACATGTTGCTCCTGCTCCAGAACAAGTGGAGAAATTGATTTCCTCTACCATTACAGAATACACAAGCGACATGTCCGCCTACTTTTTGGACAAAATTGCCAAATTTCACTTGGATTTTGAGACCACCCATCCATTCTGCGATGGCAACGGTCGTATTGGCCGCGTGCTGATCTCTTACCAGCTTCAGCGTCTGGGTTTTCCGATTATTATCATTCGGGACCGTGAGAAAAAAGAATACTACAAGTCCTTTGGCGATTATCGTGACGACAAAAATACCAAAACCCTTGAAAAGGTAATCTCTCTTGGTTTGATGGAGTCGCTTCATAAACGCATTACGTATCTCAAGGGTGAAAAAGTCATTCGGCTCTCTGAATACACAAAAAGCCACGTGATGTCTGCTTCGGCTATGACGAATGCCGCGCGTCGACAGAACATCTCTGCTTTCAGAGAGAAGGGTGTCTGGAAGATCAGCGAGAATTTTGAGTATACACCCAGAGACGAAAGATAAAACATATGGAACACAAAAAAATACAACCAAATATGAGCGTAAATGCCGGACCAAAGCCATTCGCAAAGCCGTCTGTGAAAACCGGCACACCAGGTGCACCGACATCGTGGGGTGGGGTGGCGGATTGGTATGACGGCTTGCTGGGCGAGGAGGACACCTATCAGAAAGAGGTGATTTTGCCGAACCTACTCCGACTCATGGCACCGAACGCGGGGATGCATGTGTTGGACTTGGCCTGCGGGCAGGGGTTTTTCTCTCGCGCCATCGCGGCGACGGGTGCAAAGGTGACGGGCGTGGACATCTCTCCCGAGCTCATCGAGATCGCTCGTTCAAAAAGCCCGGTGTCAAAGTCGGGTGTGCCGAGCTTTGCGGTATCGCCGGCGGATCATTTGCCGAGGGTTGATGGCGCGACTTTTGACGCCGTGCTCATCTCTTTGGCGATCCAGAATATCGAAAATTTGCAGGGCACCTTCGACGAATGCGCGCGCGTGCTGAAGCCGGAAGGGAAACTGTTTGTGGTGATGAATCATCCGGCGTTCCGCGTGCCGAAGCGTTCTGGTTGGGGTTGGGATGATGCAGCGAAGTCGCAGTACCGACGAGTGGACGCGTATTTGTCGGAGTCGAAGGAGGAGATTGTGATGAATCCGGGGAAGGAGGCGGCTAAAGTCGCTGCGACCGCGTTTGCTGGCAAGGAAGTTGCGGCCAAGGAGGGAAGCGCAAAGACCGTTTCTTTCCACCGACCGCTACAGCTGTATTTCAAGAAATTGCAGAAGGCGGGGTTTGCGGTGTCGCGCCTAGAGGAGTGGAATTCGCACAAGGAGAGCCAGCCTGGTCCGCGCGGGGCAGAGGAGAATCGCATTCGAAAGGAGATTCCGATGTTTTTGTGTTTGGAGGGGGTGAAGGTGGTGAAGTAAGTTTCAATTTGTCCCCGTTTCTTTGGCAATGTACTATGTATAGATGGAACACGAATCTACGGAAGAAAATCTCGATAACGGCAAGGCAAGATTTGAGTTCAAAAATTTTGATGAGCTCGCTACATTTTTTGAACAAAAGTATCCAGAGTCGGTTGCTGTTTCAGCTGACCGTGAGATCGAATTACTTGAAAGTTCTGCAAGAAGAGATGTTGCGGCGACCGAAAATGGTGTGCTGACCCTGCTAAGGGAACACGAGCTTTCTGTTGATGGTGTAAGAAAGTTGGATGATGGCAAGTGGTCGATTTCCTACAAAGAAAAACTACGAGAGGATCTACCGCCCGGCTATGCCTTTAAAGGTGGCGCGGCTCGATATTATCTTAGGGAAGCTCTCGGCCTCTCTGCTGATCTCCCTAGAGACTATGATGTTGTCCGCTTAGTAGAAGCAGAGCCGTTTCCTGGGGCGGATAGAGAGGTTGCGCAAAAGTTCATGCCGAAAGACCTTGAGTTCGGTGATGGGGTCGAGCAAGTTCTAGACATGGAGGAGTATTTTAGAACAAGAGATCTTACGGTAAATGAGATCGTTGCGACTAGTGATGGGATTGTTGCAACCGAATCTGCTCTTTTAGATACGGTAAGAAACATCCTGCGCCTTACCCATTTTGAAAAGACTAGTTTTCGTCCAGATGGATATGCTGGTCCGAAGATGCTTGCAAAGATCTTGCGATTTTATTCACAGGCGATAAATGAATGCGGTCGTTTTCCGACAATCGAAAATATCGGTCACGATCGAATCGATGAGGTATTCATTTCACCTTTTTGGTTGGCGGTGAATCTTGATCGTGCTTGGGAGGTTGGTAGAACCAAGGCCCAGGATTATGTCGATACTCTAATTTCAAATAAGCAGCTTCCCATTGATGTCGTTACTCCGGAAGCCGCCGCTGACTACCTTTTGGGTTGTATGGAGGAGGAATCTTTTGTCTTTAGATCGGCTGACCCATGGCACTATGATACGGAAGACGTTTGGGTGCGGAATCTGGAAGCGCAGGAGGATCGAAAGATATCCGAAATTCGCAAAAGGTTGATCAAAAGATAATGTGGCAGGAGTGGTTATAAAATAATAAACCCCCAAGCCATGTTGCTTGGGGGTAGAGATGAAACCCATCTCTGAGGGCATCGTTATTTGGCGGGGACGTAGCTCACCTGCCAGCGACCCCAGACGTTACCCCAGAAGCCAGAGTAACCTTCGGGACATTCCTCAAGCTCGTTCTCCGACTGGAGGAGTTCGGTGAAGCGGACTTCGCTGATCACGCTGTTTTCCAGCGCATTGCCAGCTTGGTAGTATGTCCATTTCCCGCAAAACTTCTTGCGAAGCGTCGGGAGTGGGTTCTGGCCAAGCCTGAAACTGGAGCGAATGTGGTTTGCGACTTCGCGCCACTGTTCGGACCAGCCGAGCTTAAGGGCAGCATTGTTGCGCTCGTTGCATTCTTGCTGCTCCCGTTCGATGTCTCCGCGCGGGGAGGAGGTGAAGAGCTTGCGCTCAGCGAGGCACTTTTCCTCCGACTCTGTCAGGTGGGGAGTATTGTCTCCGCACCCGGTCACCGAGTCAACCAATTCGTGGTTGATCACCAAGGCATAGCTGTCCGCGGGCTGATCGCCCCAAGCATACGGCATCTTGTGGACACCGTCCTTCTTTGAGGACCAGGGGCTGAACGAGTTGTTCCCGAATCGTGCCACTAGGTAGTCGGCCAAAGTCTCGACCGGCGTCCAGTCTTCGGCGTGGGCCCCGTGCATTTCGCACATGTAGCCTTTTCCCGGAGTGGGGCCTGCGAGTTCCTCGTAGGTGAAGCCGAAGAAACCGGCGATGGTGGTCTGGGAGGTGTGAGCGGAAACCCCGTGGAATCCGCCGACCAACCCCTTACCTTCGAGTGTGACTTCCATACCCACAACCGACTCGTCGTCGGTCCAGGTGCACTCACCGGTGCTTTTGGAGGTGGCCACTTCCCATTTCCCACCGTCGGGGTGGGTCAAGAACTTGACCCACTGGCCGCACTGGAACCCGTTGCTGAGGCTAACCGTGTTTGTTGCGATGATGTTTGTTTTCATGTGCAGGTTTTCTGCAGTCTCGCGGACTAGCTCACAATGTAGGATAAACCCCACCCATGTGACTGGCTCGCTCCATTGTGTACTGTCGGAGCAGTTTTCTTGAACGCCTCTTCCTCACAAGAGGGGAGGTGTCCAAGATGCTGCTCCAACTGAAGTGGGGCCAGTTTTTAAGTCCGTTGAGACGTATTTCAATGACCAAAAGCTGAACGTATTATAGCATGTTTATATCTATTTTGTCAAGCATAGAATAGGCCTAAGTATAGGGCTATCTCGGGACTCGGTCACAAGTCTCGCTCCTATCGTCGCGAGCTCGCGACCCCGCCTCAGAAAAGCTTCCCCGAAGCTTTTCTTCCGGCTTTCTCGTCCCTCGGATAGGAATGAAAAAACACCGACAATATTGTCGGTGTTTTTTCATTCTGTGCGCCCTGAGGGACTCGAACCCCCGACCTTCTCAGTGTAAATGAGCTGCTCTACCAACTGAGCTAAGGGCGCATGCTCGAAATGTTCATCTGCCTCTTTTGAAGCCACTTTAGACTACACGATGTGGACATTACTGGCAAGTTCTGACAGTATGTTGTGGTATATGGAAATCCCCATCCTCCACGAAGACAAGCACTACCTGGTCATCAACAAGCCGGCTGGTCTTGTCGTGCATGCAGATGGCCGTACTGAGGAGGTGACGTTGGTGGACTGGATTCTCAAGAAGTACCCGAAAATGAAGAAGGTGGGGGAGCCGATTCAGCTCGCCGATGGCACGGAATTGCCTCGTCCGGGCATCGTACATCGTCTTGATCGTGACACTTCCGGCGTTCTCCTTCTCGCCAAGACCCAGGAAGCCTTTTTGCATGCCAAAGAGCAATTTCAAAATCGCACCACCAAGAAAATCTACCGCGCCTTTGTATACGGACTCGTGAAGGCGGATGTGGCACAGATCGACCGACCGATCGGTCGTTCTCGTAGCGACTTCCGTCGATGGACTGCACAGCGTGGTGTACGAGGAGACTTGCGCGAGGCGAGCACGCGATACCAAGTGCTTGGACGAGCCCGTGGCGTGGCGGGTGTTGGTCCGGAGATCCCTGTTGGCGACTTCACCTATATCGAAGTGCGACCGCTCACTGGCCGTACACATCAGATCCGCGTACACATGAAGGCGATCAATCATCCGCTCGTTGAAGACGGTCTCTACACCGAAAATTTGGTGAAAAAGTTTCCACACTCTCTCGGCTTTCAGCGTCTCGCGCTTCATGCCTGCCAACTTGAGTTTGCCGATATGGAAGGGAAAAAGCTATCGGTGTCTGCGCCATTGCCCGAGGATTTCCGTCAGGCAGAGCAGTATTTCACCGCAAAGGCAGCGAAATAGCAGGGAAGACTGCAAAAGAGGCCTAAAAGTTGCCAAAAAATGAGGCCTGTGTTAGATTAAGCCCTACTATGGAAATCAAAGGAATCATCGTTTCACCGGTTGATATGGCTCAGCGAAAGACCTGGGACATGCGCGGTGGCGACACTGTAAAAGTAACTCAGAAGATCAAGGAGAAGGGCAAGGTCCGACTCCAGGTCTTTGAGGGTATCGTGCTCGCACGAAAGCATGGTTCAGACTCAGGTGCGACCTTCACTGTCCGAAAGACTGCGAGTGGTGTTGGTGTAGAACGAGTATTTCCTCTCTACTCTCCAAACATCGACAGTCTCGAAGTGATCAAGCGTGCGAATGTCCGACGAGCCAAGCTCTATCACATCCGACACAAGGCAACCAAGGAGATCAACAAGCAGATGCGAAAGGTTCGATCGGCAAATGACGAGGCGATTGCAGAAACAGCTTCAAAGAACGCTCCAAAGATGGCATCAGCTCCAAAGGCCGAAGCCGCTCCAGTTGAAAAGAAGGCTTAATCGCTAGCGATTTCAGGCATCTGCCGAGATATACACAGAGGCTTCCCGAAAAGGGGAGTTTTTTGTTGCACTTGCTGTATAATAGAGGGATGGTAGATGCTCTGAATCTCGGAACACATTTTTCAGCACTAACCCCGCCTTCAGAGCTGGGGAAGGGTCGTCGCGGCTGGAAGGTCTTGGTCGAGGTAGTCGTCGTACTCCTCCTGGCCTCTGCGCTCATTGGCTGGTTCGCCGTGACGCGCAATCAGACTGGTTCTGGTTCGTTTTTGCCGAGCAAGCAAGAATTGTTGAGGAGAATGGCGGAGAAGCCCGCTGTGTCGCTCACCGAGGTCCAGAAACAGACGCTGTTGAAAGCGATGGTTCAGCCGAATGCTGCACCGACGTTGACCACTGCGCAGCGTGCGGACTTGTTACAGAAGATGGCGGCAGGGAAATAGTTGATATGCGGGAAGTTTTCGGGTATAGTGGCCAATGAATGCGAGGAAGAGGTCCTTACATTGTAAATGCGCGGGTGGTGTAATTGGTAAACATGTACGCTTGAGGTGCGTATGCCGTAAGGCGTGGAGGTTCAAGTCCTCTCCCGCGCACAGTATGTAAAAAGACCAGCTTCTTGCTGGTCTTTTTACATACTGTGTCTCTATTGTACCAAACTCGCACCTACTTCCAA
>JBAXTI010000006.1:0-9669 GCA_037130265.1 bacterium | reverse complement strand
GCTGTATACCCTGGCAGTCTGAGCAACAACGCTCGCTCGAGCGGCAACGATAGCGGCATGTGCGAGAGCGAGATCTGTTTTTACGGTCGACACGGACACGGTAGTCGACGCTCCCCCAGACTCAACCTTTGAGATTCGTGATGAAATCTCTAAAGCAATGGAGTCCTGCTTGTTCAAGACCTCAGTAAAGTGCGCGATGCTGTCAGCATTGATTTTGATGAGATTTTCGTTCAACTTCTCAACAGAAACTTTCTTCTTTTCATCCTTGATAGTCTTCACCTTCTCAGCAAACTGTGCATGCTTTTCCTCAACCATCTTCTTTGTCTCCTCACGCTTCATTTCTGAATCTTTCTTGAATTCTTCTCGGCGAGTGGTCGAGCTCATGGTAGATGACGCATTCTTATGCATGTCACGAATCTCCTTTCGCATTTCTCCTCGCATCGCTTTGATGTCCTCTCGCTTTTCCTTTCGCATTTCACCAACCTCCTTTCGTGTTTCGGTTCGGGCCTCTCTCACTTCTTTCTTCATCTCAACATGCTGCGGATCGAGAGCCGGTTGAGGCTTCATTGACGACTCACCTGTCGCTGAACCAGCACCTGTCACGCTACCCCCCTGTGCGAACACCGCGACTCCAGAAAATAGGATACTGAAGGAAATAACACCTGAAACAACTTTCTTGCTGTATTTATTCAACATATGGGATTGATTAAAAATAACGTAATAATGGAAAACGTTGGGTAATTATACACCCATTAGTCCTTTCGCAAAAAGAGCGGCGACGCTGGGGCCTTGTTCGCCTTTACCGCCTCCTTTATCTTCACCATCGTCTCAGGCATGAGCGGATCAAGCATGCACGCAACAGAGTAGAGTCGCACAACGAGGTCGGAAATCATCTTTTGTCCCGCTGCCTTGTCGACCTTCACCACCTTAAACGGCTGGTTGCTCTGGATAAATTTATCCATCTCGGCGATCTCCGCCCAGACATAATCTGCGGCCTTGCTCACCTCGTATTTTTCTAGAAAAGCAAAATATTCTGACTTGATTGAATTCTCAGGTATTGCAACCGGCGACGGGAGATTGTCCTGCGCCATTTTCATCACACGACTAACGAGATTGCCAAGGCCATTAGCAAGATTGGCGTTGTACGCTTCCTTAATCCTTGCCGGCGTTACATCACTGTCCTCAAAAGGATGCACTTCGCGGGCGAGAAAGTATCGCAAAGCATCGGTGCCATATTCCTTCACCACATCGTACGGATTGATGACGTTCCCAAGAGACTTGCTCATCTTCTGCCCGCCGGTGATTATAAAACCGTGGATGACAATCTGTTTGGACGGCACGAGGCCTTTCGCGCCACCCGCAGTCGCCGACATAAGCATCGCCTGCCACATTGCTGCCTGCATACGGACCTGGTCTTTGCCGGCAAATTGCACGACACCACCAGCCTCGGTCCACCACTTTTGAAACTGCTCGGCATCATTCGGCCAACCAACAGTAGAGATGTAATTGACCAACGCATCAAACCATACATACATCACCTGCTCCGCTTCGCCCGACTGCTGGTCCGGCACAGGAATTCCCCACGACATCTTGCTCTTCAGACGCGAAATACTAAAGTCCTCAAGTCCGCGCGCAACAAAAGCCTTGATTTCATTAAATCGAAAATCTGGTGTGACAAAATCGGGTCGATCAGCATAGAGCTTGAGCAACGCCTGCTGATACTTCGAATATCGGAAAAAGTAGTTTTCTTCATCAATAAGCTGGATTGGCATATTCGGATGGATCGGACACTTGCCGCCATCGAGCTCTGAGTCAGTCTTTTCCAATTCGCAACCGACGCAATATTTTGTTTGATACTTCTTCTTGTAGATATCACCAGCCTTCACGCAGTATCGCCAAAACTCCTGAGCCGCCGCCTTGTGTTTTGGGTCTGTGGTGCGGATAAAATGAAGTTCTGGAGACAGTCCAAGCACGTTTTTGAGGCCACGAAATTTCTCAGCATACCCATCCACGTACGCCTGCGGATCGAGTCCGGCCTTCTGTGCTGCCTCGGCAATCTTTTGACCATGCTCGTCTGTGCCAGTATTGAAAAAAACTTCACGATCCTGCAATCGAGCCGTGCGGGCAAAGATATCCGCATGCACAATCTCCAAGGCAAAACCGATGTGAGGGTCGGAGTTCACGTATGGCAACGTCGTGGTCAGATAAATAGGTTTCATGTGGTTTTTTTGACAGCCTCGCCTTTGGCGATACAGCTATTGTGTCCCGAGGAGTTCTTTGTCGTGATACTTCTCACGCTCAACGTCTCGAAGATATTCCATAAGAGTAGTCGAGAGAGGCACGGAAAGCAAGACACCGAGGAATCCGGCCAATTTTCCACCCACCACCAGCGCCAGGATCACCACAATCGGCGATATACCGACAATCTTCTTCACTACCAGCGGATAGAAGAGATGGTTTTCAAATTGCTGAATCACGATGTACACGACGGCAATAATCAGACCGAAGGTAACCCCCTTGTCGCCCACCGCCATAAGTACGCCTGGGATAGCCGACAAGATCGGACCGAAGACCGGGATGAGCTCGAGTGCCGCAGCGATAATCGCCAACAGCAAGGCGTGTTTGATCCCCGCGACAGACATCGCCAAAAACACCATCACACCAATAGTGACGCCGAGCAGAAGCTGTCCCTGCATCCACAAGCCAATTTTGTTTTGCGAACGGGTCCAAAGGTCGACAATATACTTTTCATGCTTCACCGGAGTGATGATGCGAAGGAAATCGCGAATACCATTCTCCTGCACCGCGAGGTAGAAGGACAGGACGACGATCAAAATGAAGCTGAGCAGGCCACCAAAAATGAATTGCACCGTCTGGATAAAGCTCTGCGACGGACTTGAGAGTGCGACGCCAGCATCGCTAATCGCCTTGCTAAGTGAAAAGCTGGTATTGGAGATGTGCTGGATCGTGGCCGAGCCTTCGAGGAAACTTGGGTTGTCGAGTGGTAGCCAGGCCTGAGCAATGTTGAGATATTTTGGCAGATTGGCAAGATAATTCGAAAGCTCACCAAACATCACCGGCACAAAATAGAAGATCAGGCCGAAAAACGCCGTACCAAGCAGCGCATAGGTAATGATCACCGCAAACAATCGGCGAAAATGAAGTTTTTGAAACCAACGAGTGGCTGGCTCGATAGCTGAGGCCAACACCACTGCAGCAAGCGCCACGAGCACAACATCGCGCACCTGAAACAAGAGGACAAACAAGAAGAGTACGACCACCGCCTTGGCAATGGTCGAAGTCGAGATATTAATGACGACATTGCGAGTACCCTTCTCCATACCGACAATCATATCACGCGAGGGAAATGTCCCGAAAAGACAATTGTTTAATAATTTTCTAAAATAACCCTTCTAACATTGAATCTTACCTCAGTTGAAACAGTTACAGCACCTGTTCCTGTGCCAATGATTCGAATGGTTTTAACACCCGCTGAAACCGAACGATTTACCACGATGGTGACTGTGACAGGGTCACTACTGCCAGCGAAAAAAGCGGAACGGTCAAAGGTGACGCTGTAGTCTCCAGGTTGCATATCGACACTTTCTGCACGCAAGCTCACTTCCCCACTGAAAGTTGATCGAGAAATACTTACCTGAGATGAAACAGTCTTGGATGGAGCCGAAGAAGAGATGAAGCTTACCTGATGAACAGAGGGGGCTGCCGATAGGGCAAAGGTTTGAGCTATGGGTTGACCATAGGCGGAACCGGCGCCAGAGCCACCCCCCGGAGCCGAAGCTGATCTCGGGAAATAAATGATCTCAAGGATGTTGCTTGTGCGAGAAACCACATACACATAATCACCAGAGACCGCAAGCGAGGATGGATTATTTAGCAGCGCACCACCGACCGTATTCGACAAAGAACCTTTGTGTACGGGGTTAGCTGGGTCAGAGACATCCACTATCTCAAGAGCATCGCTAGTACCGGCAACCGACAAGTATGCGTAGTCGCCAGAGACAAATATGTCCGTGGGAGAATCAAGTAGCGACCCACCCGTACCATGTACAATTTTACCCTTATGAACTGGATTGACGGGGTCTGTGATATCAACGATCTCTACCGCCCGACTCCCCACCACAGAAAGATAGGCGTATCGGCCCTTCACGAAGATTGAATTTGGACCATAGAGCACAGCGCCATTACTGCCATTGACCAAGGAGCTGACATGGACGGGATTTGCTGGATCAATGACATCAATGATCTCCAGGGCATTACTTCCTGAGACAGCGATATAGGCGTAGTTTTGCTGCACAAATACAGATGTCGGCTGATTGAGTAATGCCCCGCCTGTACCGTGCACGATCTTGCCTTTATGTACTGGGGTGGCGGGGCTGGAGACATCGACAACTTCTATGGCGTTCCCGGCGGATGATGTTACATAAGCATAGTTACCGGAAACAAACACAGAACTTGGATAGTCTAATACGGCGCCACCGGTACCATTAGTGATTTTACCTTTATGGACTGGCTTGGTTTTATCAGAAATGTCTACAATTTCTAAAGTGTCATATTGAGATGTTACGTAAGCGTAATCTCCAAGCACAAAAAGAGAAGTTGGAGTATCGAGCACAGCTCCTCCAACACCGTGAGCAAGTGAACCTTCGTGGATCGGATTGGTTGAACTAGAGATATTCATTATTTCAAGCGTTCCGCCGTAACCGATCACATAAGCGTAGTTACCGGAAACAAATACTTTAACTGGCTTATTCAAGCTGACACCTCCAACACCATCGGTAAGTGAACTTTTGTGAATAGGCCCAATTTGGGGTGCTGTCACTGTCGATTCATCTTGAGGAGCGGCAATTCGCGGAGATGAGCTTTCGGCTGTCGATACAGAAACCACAACCGGTGGAGGCGAAATGAAATCAACGACATCACTTATAACCGAAGCAACTGCCCCAATTATATTACTTACGATGGTCTGAAAAAAAGAAGGAGTTGGAGTAGTGGGCAGTTGCGCAGGAAGAGGAAAATACGCAGAATAAATAGGAAATGCTTGATTTAAAAAGTCCTGACCTTGGGGACTGTTCAAGTTGGCATGCAGGAAAATGATATTTGCCTCACTCCTCCAGATAATCCCTCTGAAGTTTGCATCTGTAATACGGTATGCACCGCCTTCTGGGACAGCGTCCATGTCAGCAAGATAGGCGGACAAGAAATTCGTAGCTCCAGTAGTTGAAGAGAATTTAAAGTTTGTCGCGTAGTAATTTACCGTATCTTCTCCGGAAACAGTGTAACCGACCTTAGTGCTTGAAGCAGAAACTGAATGTCTATTTGTATTGCCAAAGAATAGAGAGGTTTCCGTCCGACTAGTGGTCCACGCAAGATACTTAAAGGTTCCAATGTCCGATGTGTAGAGACCCTCGGTTGACCAATTACCCTCATCAGCGGTTTCTCTCGAAGAAATCTGCACCGGAACCCCTTCACTCCACTCGCTATTTGAAGCGGCAGCTTTTAAGGTGTATGCGGCACTCGGTATTCCCGTAGGAATGCTGAATGTGATGCTGGTGCCATTTGTGCTGGGGATATCAGTAATTTCCCAGGTTAAGGTTGATGCTGTTGTGTTTGATGTCACCGCTGCCAAGCGAACACTGGCTGCACCGCTAGCGCTCGGTGGTCGCGCTAAATTTGGTGTAGTTAACTGTACCTTGTTACCCGTCGGACTGAAATCTCTACCCTGAATAGTAGTTAATCGACCAGAAGTATATCCTTCAAGAGGAGAAGAGACGTCAATGATTGGGGTAATAGTACCCGAAACATTGGGTAAGGAAAAAGAACCTTCCCCATCTGGAAGTCGCCTATTCGGAATAACATAAATAGGGTTACGCGCGTTATATTGATTTAACGCGGGCAAGACCTCAAATGACAGACTGTTGCTCCACGGGCCACCTTGTCTCGCCGCTTTTACTGTATACACTCCAGTAGCTGTTGCGAACGGTATTCTAAACGCCACATAAGTACCGTATGCCCGAGTTGGCATTGAGACATCTTCAAAAATATAATTAAAACCAGCTGAAATTCCCGCGGTCAACTCTTGCGATGCTCCGCCAAAAGAAAGTTGTATCCTGTCTGTATTACTGCTAACTGAAGTGGAAAATCCTGAACCGCGAGCAATAATCCATGACCCGGGCACAGCGGAAGCGTGATCAAAAGAGTTTAAAACAGGGGCTAAAATAGGATTACTAATCTGAATCGGTTGGGATGGTATGGTAATTGGTGGTCCAGAGACGTAACGGATAATCGAATATAGATTATGAGAACCATTAGTAAACTGAGTAGTATTCAAAGAAACATTCCACGGCGCAAGGTTATCTGTACCGACGCTAGTACCATCCACAAAAGATTCCACCGAAGAGATTTGCCCTCCGCCAGCACTGCCAATGTTGAGCGCTAGAGTTTGATTCCCTGTCAAAGGATCGGTAGGAATATCGAATGAAATACCATAGAGACTAGTTCTCGCACAAGCAACGTTACTATCGTCAGATTCGTTAACAGAATTGACCTCAGCAATTACAACGTAACAATACATTGTATTGGGTTGCAGTGTTGCCACCCGACCTTCACCTTCCTCAGACAGTCCATCGGTTAGTGAATCCATTAAAGAACCTGGGTTAGCAATCATTCCAGTCACACGATCACCTGAAGGCATACTATCAATACGGTACCCCATAATACCTCCGGCATCCGTTATAGTCCAAGAGAGCACAATAGTGTTATTTGGACCGGCCACCGCAGACAAAACAGGCGGTGCTGGTTTTGGAAGACTTGTAACCGTCACCACATTTGAATAATCAGAGTGCGTACCATCATCAAAGACAGCCCTTATGCGATACCTGTTGGTTACTGAAGGAAGCAAACCTGATCTTGTATATGAAGTTTCATTCCTAAAGATTGTTCCGACTTTTCTAAAACGACCAGTAGATTCCACAAATGCCTCTAGGTCAAAAGACAATTCATCGGTCGAATTATCTGACCAAGAAAAATCAAGCTTCCCTCTTTTGGTCGCTTGCCCAACAAGATTGGTCGGGGCAAGACCATGAAGAGAAAAACTAACTCGGTACCTCAAATCACTCCAGTCACTCCAATCACTATTTAGTGCACCTACCTTTATATAATATGAATCAAATGGAATTGGGATAGTAACTGGAATACGAAATACCAGGCTGCTTCCGGAAACATCTTGACTTGGTATATTAGTGACCTCATATACTCGCAAAGGATCATGACTGTCTACAAACTGAACACTATTGCCCGTAGGCGTGAATCCTGCTCCGAGAATAACAACTTCACTTCCTAGGATTATTCCTAATTCTGAATCCTGTCCACCCGGTAGAACAACCGGGGAGACATACAATGGATCAGGTGTTCGTGCTATCGAAACAGCATCTGGTGTCCGCGCAACTGGAATAACCGGCGGTATTCCATTTTTTGCTGTATCTAAAGCCTTACACGCTGGCCAAAAAGCCTTAGCATTATCTTTTGTTAACGCTTGCCCCGCCAAACCCGCCTTGATATACCCGCAGCTAACGACATCAAATTTGTTTGCTGAAGCAGTCGGAGTGGCTGATGAGTATGAATCACCCATTAGACTGGCGCTGTTTGGTCGGTAATACGGACTCCTTGAACAAGGTTGTTCATCGATTGCTCCGAAAATATGATTAGTGGCGGAATCTCGAAAAGCAGTAAACGGATCAAATCCGCAATTATTGGCAGGAAGTATCGGGGTGCTACCCACAGGCGGAGGAACTTCGCTAGTAAGGTTACCGATAGTTCGGCCAATTTCTCGGACGACACTAAGAGCACCTTTAGTAGCATGAGTAAAGTCTGTCGAGTTAACCAGCGTAACTCCTTGGCCTGGATATGATTTTGTAGAACCTGAATTTAGATAAACATATTCGAAAGCGTTCTGATTAATACTATCAATACCATTACAACTCGACTGAGCCTTAACGGTAGCAGCAGTACCAGCAAGAGCCGCCGACTGGTTTTGCTTTTTTAGATCAGCATAGAAAGTAAACTGGTTTGCAGGTGTTGCAAATGGTTCAGTGAGCAACAATTGATCTCGAGCGGCTGTAGCGTGCCAAAGAAAATCGCTGACCGAAGAAGTCCATCCGTCCCCCCTCATAAAAATGACTTTTTTGCTGCCAGTACCAGAAAGTTTTTGGCAATTGGTGGCGGGAGCAGAAGTATCAACATACTTATACCCGGGATTATTGGTAAGAGGATAACCCCAAAGCTTTGTGTGGTTTGCTTGACGATTTACCACAACACCGCTTTGACTAATGTGATTTATGACAGCATCCTCTCCTATAATTCGTGCCTGTGGGGTACTGGATGCGATGTCTTTAAAAGCATTTACTTTAAAAAGATTGATCGGCGTAAAATACATATACTGAGCATACCAATAATCCTGATTGTAAACTCCTAGCCCCCAAGAAGTACCCGGCACTACAGTACTGGTCGTAACAAAAGAACTGACAGCCGGTTCACGGTATACGTCATATGCACCAGGACCGTACATGTAAGTATCCACCCAAAACAAAAACGGAAAACAGCTTATCCCTGGCCCGTAATAGTCCCAATTGACACTATTGGATGCATATATAGGCACGAACCACATATCCTGCAGAATCGTCGGCGGATTCTGGTGAGCAACGGAAATCGTTTTCGTCTGCCCGCCACCAAGGCTTAACGGTATGGTGAAGGTGGCAGCGGGGGTGATGGCGGGCACCAAAGAACCATCGTGTAAAAAAAGCCAGTTATTCAGGAGAGCGGTAGGATTGCTATAATTTGGCATGTACCTATAACAGCCATTAACAGTAGGAGTAGCAGCTGCCGCGACTCTACTTACAGCAGAAGGAGAAGGTGGCGGAACTTGAGAAGGAGGATTTACGTTACTCGTCGGACCGGCAGTCGCGCCTGTCCCTCTTGTTTCTACAGCTTTCTGTGCCTCCACCGCAACAGGCCCGACAACACAAAAACCGAGTATGGCTAGAAACAAAATTGAGCGTTTGAGATTCATAAGGTATATCTAGAATACGCCTAGCGCTTTTCCCCTTTAGTATAGCAAGTGGGGGGGGATTTCAATATGCACAGCAAAGTGTCTACGGGCTGGCCGTTTCTTGAAGGAGATGGTGTTTAGACTCGTGCCGAAAGATACGCTGCCAATTCTGCAATCTTCACGCGCTCTTGAGTGCCAGTATCGCGATTTCGCACCGTCACACAATTGTCTTTTTCGATCGTATCAAAATCGACAGTGACACAGAATGGCGTACCGATCTCGTCCTGACGGCGGTAGCGCTTGCCAATGTTGCCGTTGTCATCGAAGGCCGCTCGGCCAAATTGCTTCTTGAGTGCCCCAAACACTTCTTTCGCCTTGTCGACGAGGACAGGCTTGTTTTTGAGCAACGGAAATACCGCTACCAACACCGGCGCCACCTTTGGCGACAGCTTCAAATATTCACGCTTCTCGCCGCCGAGCTCGTCCACGGTGTAGGCATCAGAAATGATAGCCAAAGTGAGGCGATCGACACCAAACGTCGGCTCGATACAATGCGGAATGAAACGTGTCTTGGTTTCTTCATCGAAATAGGAGAGGTCAACACC
>JBAXTI010000005.1:0-12306 GCA_037130265.1 bacterium | reverse complement strand
GACAATGAGGATGTTGGCTTAGAAGCAGCCATCATTTAAAGAAAGCGTAACAGCTCACTCATCTAGAGATTCTGCACCGAAGATAATCGGGGCTAAGCATGGTACCGAAACTGAGGGATTGCAGTACGTTCGCGTAATGCAATCGGTAGGAGAGTATTCTCATCTGCGATGAAGCCAAAGGGGTGACCCATGGTGGAGCGTTGAGAAGTAAGAATGTTGGCACAAGTAACCACAATGCGGGTGAGAAACCCGCACACCGAAAGACTAAGGTTTCCTTGGCGATGATTGTCAGCCAAGGGTGAGTCGGCCCTAAGGAGATGGCGAAAGCCGCATCCGATGGACACATGGTTAATATTCCATGACTTCTGTGAATAACGATGGGAGGACGGAGTGCAGTATGCCTTGCGCATTATTGGATTTGACGTTCGTGGCGTAAGGTTGATCTCCAGGCAAATCCGGAGGTCTCACTTTAATGTGGACCCAAGCGTAGCGAAGATGTTTGGATTCGTTCAAGCAAATGAGGCAAAGCGCGCTCCCGAGAAAAATCTCTAAGTATATATTCATAGAAACCGTACCGTAAACCGACACAGGTAGTCAGCTCGAGTAGAGTAAGGTGAACGAGTGAAGGATCCCCAAGGAACTCGGCAAAAAAGCGGCCGTACCTTCGGTATAAGGCCTGCTCCTCGCAAGAGGAGCCGCAGCTAAAGTTTCTCTGGCAACTGTTTATCAAAAACACAGCTCCCTGCTAACTCGCAAGAGGATGTATAGGGGGTGACACTTGACCAATGCCAGAAGGTCAACCAGCGGCGTTGCTACTCGCAAGGGTAGTGGTGACTGCTGTAAGCCCTGGTGAATGTCGGCCGTAACTATAACGGTCCTAAGGTAGCGCAATTCCTTGTCAGGTAAGTTCTGACGCGTTGAATAGTGTAATGTCTGGAGAACTGTCTCGGGGATTAGCTCGGTGAAAATACAGTACCGGTGAAGATGCCGGTTACCTGCAGCTAGACGAAAAGACCCTAGAAGCTTTACTACAGCTTGGTATTGAGTGTATGTTTCGGATGCGTAGCGTAGACGGTAGACTTTGAAGCGTTTCTTTCGGGAGATGTGGAGTCGTCGATGAAACACCGTTCTTCAGTAATATACATTCTAACTTTATCGGCAAAAACGATAAGAGACAGTATCTGGTGGGTAGTTTTGGTGGGGCGCTATCCTCCTAAAAAGTAACGGAGGAGTTTATTAAGGTCAGCTAGGCGCGAATGGAAACCGTGCCGATAGTGCAATGGCATAAGCTGGCTTGACTGTGAGACGTAAATGTCAAACAGATGCGAAAGCAGAACATAGTGATCCGACGGTACGTGTTAGACGCGGCCGGAGCTCAACTGATAAAAGCTACTCTAGGGATAACAGGCTAGTTCCGCCTAAGAGTCCAAATCGACGGCGGAGTTCGGCACCTTAAACAAAATCGGGGTGCCATGTCAGCAATGATATTAGCCGTCTTACTGTTCGAGTGTAGGAGCTCGGTAAGTAAGATAAAAAAATTGGCTTATAACGGTGAACTCCATAAAATGAGATGTTTTATTTTATGGACAATACCGTGGGAAGTTTATTTCAAATTCAGATCAAATTTCTGTAGAAGTTTTGAGATATAACCCCGTAGAGACTTGTTCTTAAATGAACGGAGTCCTTGCCTAGAGGCGAGGGCTAAGACGCCAACTCCTCTTTTGATCAAGAGGAAGAAGATATAGTCCGATCCTTCCGGTAACGGGAGACAAATATGACAGCGATGTCGGCTCAACATATCCTGGGGCTGGAGAAGGTCCCAAGGGTTTGGCTGTTCGCCAATTAAAATGTTACGTGAGCTGGGTTCAGACCGTCGTGAGACAGGTTGGTCTCCTATCTGCTGCAGGCGTTGATTTTTGAGGAGATTTGACTTTAGTAAAATTTGCTACTTCACGGAGAAATCTGTGATGACAACATGGCTAATAACGGTGGAATCTTATACACTTCGGGTTCGTTGATAGCCACCATTGCACCGGTCCAAGGCGTGGTGGTACAATAGCTCTATGAGCTTGAGGACCAGAAACAAGGTAAGACAATACCGTGGGAAGTCGATCTAACAAAATAGACTTAGCGTATATCGCTGGGTTTCTCGATGGAGATGGAAGTCTTATGCTTCAAATAAAGAAGCGTAAGGATGGCAAAGCGAAAGTTCGCTTCATGGCCACGATCTGTTTCTATCAAGATACTCGGCACGAGAAAGAATTGCATTGGATCAAGAAAATTCTGGGCATCGGCTATTTTTCCAAAAGGAACGATGGAATGTCCGAATTACGGATCAATGGGTATGAGTCGGTGAGAGATATTATCACATCGCTCGTACCCTATATAAAGTTCAAGAGGCACCAGGCCAAAGCACTTTATACAGCAACAAACATTCTTTCGAAAACAAAATATGCGAAATTAAGTCGAAAACAGCTCGAAGTTTTGGTTGATTGTATCTTGAAAATACAAAGTGAAAACTATGTAACCAAGAGAAAAAAGACGAAACAAGAGCTCCACACATTGTTAGGTTTGACCCCGTAACGACTGAGTGGAAACCCGCATTGTCTGCGGACGTACACAAGACTTATATATTTCCGGAAAGCCTACGCGATAGCGCGGAAGCAGGGATATGTCTGTAATACGCCATCCCCTCATTCATGTAAAAATGAAAAGGGTGAAGATATAGTCTGCGCTCCTAGTGATAGGGGAAGAAGCGACGAGAGGACCGAGTTGAACTGACCTCTGGTCTACCTGCTGTCACGCCCGTGGCAACGCAGGGTAGCTATGTCGGGAAGGGATAACTTCTGAAAGCATCTAAGAAGGAAACCCACTCCAAGATCAGAAATCATTATGAGGCCCGTAGAAGACTACTACGTTGATAGGTTCTAAGTGTACGCACAGCGATGTGTTGAGCTGAGGAATACTAATTCGCCCATTCTTATTAGGAAAATTTGTAAATCACAATTATTGCTGGTTTCTTCGAAATATAGAAAATACCTTTCACACGCAGAACAATTGAAGATTTTAGTCTGGTGGTATGTCGCAGGGGTCACACCTGGTCTCATTCCGCACCCAGAAGTTAAGACCTGTCGAGGCGATGATACCTCTCCGGAGGGAAAGTAGCTAGCCGCCAGGCTAAAGCAGTTAATTGTTCTCGAACTCGTACCGTTTCGCAGCGACTCATTCGCTGGAAACACCGCTCCTAAAGGGGCGTTTTGTTCGTTGTTTTAGGTCTGAATGTATGGGAAAATAGGGAAGTAATTTAAACGTATTCAATGAACACCATACACAACACACATCACGAATCGCCGGCGCTCGCTCACGAAATGCGTCCAGTACTACCGTCTTTCGGCAAGCTCCTCGAGCGTACTTGGAACTTCTTTACCGAGCACGCAAAGCTATTTGCACTTGTTGGTTTGCCAGTCTTCGTTGCATCGACACTCAGTACCTTGCCGTCTATGGCCAATCTCGTCGCGCCAGATTTGTTGCCTGTAGTGGTGGCCCTCAATGGCGCTGTTGGTCTTGTGATGAAATTGGTGTACGTTGCTTTGAGTCTGTTGTGGCCATTGGCACTCGTGCGCGCGGTTATTAATCGACGACATGGTAAGGAGCTCTCGATGGAGGCGGCCTATGAACCAGGATGGGAAATGCTGGGACAGTATGCGATCGCACTTATTTTGACCAGTGTTATTTCCTGTCTCGCTATGTTTGTTTTCCTCATCCCAGGCATTTATCTACAGATAGCATTCTCTTTTGTTCTCTTCGTGCTTGTGGCAGAAGGAAAGCGTGGGGCATCTATCCTCACTACGAGCTGGTACCGTGTGAAGGGCTACTGGTGGCCAGTGTTCGGACGCTTGATTGGTTTTGGTGTCATCATGCTGGTGGTGCTCGTCCTCGTTTCCGCAGTGTTGGCGCCATTGGTGTCTCTCTTGTTTGGCTTCGCACATATCAATGTAAATATGTATCATATTGGCAATCTGTTCGGTCAGGCGGTACAGGTCTTCTTGGTCATGCCGCTCTTCTACGTGTTTCTTTCCGAGCTGTACCACTCGCTTCACTCGATCAATGGCAAGGACTTGAGTATTACAGAACACCGCCGTTCGATCAATGTATTGACGACTTTGTCCCTCGTCGGACTCCTCGCTGCCGTCTTCTGGGCATATTTCCTCACTGCAGTGTTGTCACCAGTACTGTCACATAGCCGCATGTATCGAGGAGGTATGATGGGTGGGTATCGATATCACACCGAGACGATTGTTCGTCCGTATTAATTCTGCAATTCTTCGACCAATATGTTGTCCTGGAGCGCTAAACGAAAAACCCTCTACACACTGGCCTTCGTGGCGGGTGTGTTGTTGTTTATCGCTGCGCCAACCGCATATGTGGTATATCGGCCACCGACGTGCACTGACGGCAAGATGAATCAAGGTGAGCAGGGTGCTGATTGTGGTGGGCCATGCACCAATCTGTGTCAGGAAAAGGAACTTGACCCAATCGTACTTTGGCAGCGTTCATTTGAGGTCGGTCCTGGTGCATACAATGTGATTGCGTATATACAGAATCCGAACGTGAACTCTTCGGCTATTCAGGTGCCGTATATCTTTCGACTTTACAGTGCCGATCAGGTGCTGATCAGCGAACGTACCGGGAAGGTAAATCTACCGCCCAACATGTCTTTTCCGGTGTTTGAGGCAAATTTGCCTACTGGAAAGCAGGTACCCGCAAGAGCCTCATTCGAGTTTCGTGCTAAGCCGTACTGGGTTCGTCAACCGAGGGTGTTTCCAGATGTACGCGTCAACAATGTTGTCCTCAGTCGTGAAGATGCCAATCCGCTCCTGAACGCGGAGATCGAAAACAAAGAGCTGATAACCTATGACCGTGTACCTGTAGTGGCGATTCTGTACGATGTGGCTGGCAATGCTGTGGCGGCTTCTCGTACCATTCTGGATTCGATCGAGGGACAATCGACCCAACCAGTCGTCTTTACTTGGCCGAAGCCCTTCGGTGTCAGTATTTCCGAAAAAGAAATCGTACCTATTTTGATGCAGGCGGATCGGTAGTGTTATGCCGAGATGACAGAACAGGTAAAGAAAATAGCAGGGGAGGGAATGAAGGGGGTCGACTGGATCCTGTTTCTTGCGCTTGTTCCGATCCTCGCGGCAGGTCTTGTCACGATGAGTTCGTTTACTGGCAACGAAGCCTTTTTTGACCGACAGATCATCTGGATCACCCTTTCGATTGTTGTGTTTTTTTCTTTCAGCTTTGTTGATTTTCGTTTCCTGCGCCGTACGGGGGTAGTGGTTTTGATTTATGGTCTGGCAAGCTTTTTGTTGCTCGTCCTGTTTGCGGTAGGACATACTGCGAAGGGGGCAGAGAGCTGGTTTAGTCTTGGGTATTTCGCGATCCAGCCTTCTGATCCGGCAAAGCTTGCGTTGGTTATTTTGTTGGCAAAATATTTTAGTCGTAGGCACGTCGAGATTGCCTACTTTAAGCACATTTTTATTTCTGGTTTTTATGCGTTGGTACTGTTCGTGTTGATTTTGGTGGAGCCCGATTTCGGTAGCTCAATGATTATCTTTTCGATTTGGCTAGGAATGGTACTGGTCTCAGGTATCTCAAAGAAGCACTTGCTCACGGTGTTTGCTGTCGGTCTGGTGGCCTTCTCCGCTCTATGGTTCTATGCCTTCAAGCCATACCAAAAGGCCCGTGTCATGAATTTTATTCATCCGTTAACAAACATCTCCGGCAGCGGCTACAACGCGTATCAATCCACGATCGCTGTCGGCTCTGGCGGTGTGTTGGGAAAGGGGGTGGGATATGGTACGCAGTCGCGCTTGCACTTTCTGCCAGAGCATCAGACCGACTTTATTTTCGCCGCTTTTGCTGAGGAGTGGGGGTTTGTCGGGGTACTCATCCTCTTCTTTTTGTTCGGTGTCGTGATCTGGAGAATTCTTTTGAATGCGATGCACGGCGTGTCCAATTTTGAGATTTTGTACGGCACTGGCCTGGCGATCTACATCATGGCGCACCTGCTGATCAATGTTGGTATGAATATGGGTATTTTGCCGGTCACTGGATTGGTGGCGCCGTTTATGAGCTACGGCGGCTCGCACTTACTTACAGAGTTTGCAGGCCTCGGTATCTTGATGGGAATGCGTCGATACCGTCGAGCTGCTCACAAGGAATTGATGAAAAATGAGTTTTTGGGGATCTAGGACCGAAGATAGATTTCCTCTGTTTTGTTGAACATCTGCTGAGCCGAGAAATCGTTGGCGATTTTCTGTTGCAATGCTTTGCCGAGCTTGTCGCGCTTTGCTGGGTTGGTGAGGAGGATGGATAGGGCTTCGGAGAGTTCTTTTTTGTTGCCAGAGCGGACGAGGATGCCAGTTTCGAGTTGGTCGATGATCTCCGGAATGCCGCCGACTTTTGAGGCTACGACTGGCAGGTGGGCAGCGCCAGCTTCAAGAAGGACATAGGGCAGTGCTTCGGTGGTGGAGGTGAGGGTAAAGATGTCGAGGGCATTTAGATATTCCGCAGCGTTGGGGATGTTGCCGAGGAGAAAAACGGCGCGCTCGAGTCCGCTGTCTTTGATGAGTGCCTCGAGCGCGCCGCGCTGCTCACCCTCGCCGATGATCGTCACGACAAAGTGAGGTAGTTCCGCATGTTTTTTCAGTTGCGCAACCGTGTGTATTAAGTGAGCGAGGCCTTTGTTCGGATGCAGTTCGGAGATTGTACCAACCCAGATCGTTTTTCCGTGGGATGGTTCTTTGTGTGCTTGTTCAACTTCGGTCTTCAAGGCAACACACTGTCCACAAAGAAGTCGTCGGGCTTCGGTCTTGCTGTATCGGGTGACCGGGCTGAGTCCGTTGTGAATCACTCGGATGCGGTTGTTGATGAGGGGGAGATACGAAATGTCATCGGCAGTCTTTTGCGACACCGCGATGGTTTCGGTGCACAACAGTACTGTCACCCAGTGGAGAAAGAGGATGACGGCACGGCTCAGCCAAGATCGGTCTTCGTTGAATGCCCAACCGTGTGCAGTAAAAACAATTTTTTTCACCCCTGCCACTCGGCAGGCGAGCGCGCCTAATCCGCCGATCTTCGAGCTGTTCAAGTGGACGACATCCGGCTTTTCGAGTCGAATCATTTTTACCAGATCGAGAAAAGTCCGCACTTCTTTGGCCAGGCTAATATCGCGCTGAAGGCAGGGGAGACTGACCACTCGCACATTCTTTTCTTCAAGTGCGGTTTTGAGGGGGCCGTCGCCACCAAGCCCGACGACTATTTCGTGTCTGGTTGAATATTGGCAGGCGAGGTCAAAGACATATCGTCCAGCACCACCCCAACTTGATTTGGTGATCAAAAAGACTATTTTGAGCCGTTTTTCGGCAATATCTGCCATAGAGCTCTATTTTACCCCAAATCTTCATTTTTTGCCCGTTTTGGGGTATGATGCCCCTATGCGAATTTCATCACAAATAGGGCGCTTTTTGCTCTTTTTGGGCGATATTATCGTCCTTTTCGTGTCTTTGGCGCTTGCTTTGGTTATCCGATACCAGGAAGTGCCCGATATGGCTATTTGGCTCCCGCACGCACAAGCGTTCGGGGTTTTGATCGTGGTCTGGCTCGCCGTCTTCTATATTGGCGGAATGTATGAAAAACAGACTATCAACATTCGTCGTTCGGCACCACGGATCATTCTCAATACGCAGATCGTGAACAGCGTCATCAGCGTACTCTTCTTTTACTTTGTTCCATATTTTGGTATCACTCCGAAAACAAATCTGTTCATTTATCTCGGCGTTTCACTCGCTCTTCTTCTTTTGTGGCGAGTGTATGGCTACGGTTTCCTTCAAACCAAGAAGCGCCGTGAGGCCGTGTTGGTGGCGAGTAGTAAGGACGCGTACGAGTTGTATCAAGAAGTGAATGGCAATCCGCGCTACGGCATCGTGTTCTCGGAAATGATCGATTTGAATGGGGTGAATTCCCGAACGCTCGAGGATCGCCTCGCGCCATACGTCGCTGGCGGCAAGGTGATCGTGCTCGAAATGTCGCACCCGCTTTCGGAAGGGATTCTGCCTCGCGTATATGAGTCTGTCTTTACCGGCGTGTCCTGTATTGATATTAGTTCAGTGTACGAAGACGTCTTTGATCGTATTCCCGCATCATCGCTCACTCATGAGTGGTTTGTGCAATATGCCTCAAGGCAAAAGGCCGGCTACGATGCCCTGAAGCGTCTCATGGATGTGGCTATGGCACTCGTGCTCGGAGCGGTTTCTCTCATCCTGTATCCCTTCGTCTTTCTTGCTGTGCTGCTCGATGACCATGGTCCACTCTTTATCACACAAGGCCGTATTGGGCAGGGCGGCAGACTAATCAGCGTCCACAAATTTCGCACCATGACAGCCGACGATGGTGGCGATGTCGGCAAGCAGAAAGACAACCGGCTCACTCGTATAGGTGGATTCTTGCGCCGAACCCGCATCGATGAGCTTCCACAGCTTTGGAATGTGCTCATGGGCAACATGTCGATGATCGGTCCTCGACCAGAGCTCCCGCCGTACGTGGTGCTCTATGAGAAAGAGATTCCGTATTACCGTGTCCGACACTTGATCAAGCCAGGTCTTTCGGGTTGGGCGCAGATGTATCACAAAAATCCGCCAAAGGGAGCAGTCGATACCAATGAAACCGCCAACAAGCTCTCATACGACCTCTACTACATCAAACACCGCTCACTCTGGCTCGATATTCAGATCGCCCTAAAGACCTTGAAAATTTTCGCATCTCGTAGCGGTCGATAGGGGCTAATGGCTCAGCAAACAAGTTGCTTTTGGCCTGTTTTGGCATATAATGCGGCGTATGACAAAACACCGATCAATCGCCGTCATTTTGCTCGCCTTGAGTATCTTGGGCGGATATTTCATTTATTCATCAGAGGTAAAGAAGAGCGATTTTGCATTTAAGCTTGGTTTGGATTTGAGCGGCGGTACGCATTTGGTATACAAGGCTGATACGGCAGCGATCGATCCTGCCAATGTACAGGCGAGCATGTCTTCGTTGCGAGATGTGATCGAGCGACGTGTGAACCTCTTCGGTGTCTCTGAACCTGTGGTGCAGGTGGAAGAGGGTGGCGTGATCGGTGGCGGTGGACATAAGCTCATCGTAGAGCTTCCAGGTATCACCGATGTGAACAAGGCAGTGGCGCTCATCGGCAAGACTCCTGTCTTGGAATTTAAGTTGGTCAACGAAGCAGCGATCAGGGATATTCAGACCCAGGTCCAGGCTCTTGATGCAAATGGGAAGCCGATCGGCAATATCACTCAGACCCCAGTGTCACCAAAGGGTGAGCCTTTCACTGACACTGGGTTGACTGGTCGACTTCTCGATCGAGCTGAATTGGAATTCGACTCACGCACCGGCGAGCCTCAGGTGAGTGTCCAGTTTAATACCGAAGGCAGCGTGTTGTTCGCAAAGATTACCAAGGAAAATGTGGGGAAGCGCATCGCGATCTTCCTCGACGGTTCAATCATCTCCAGCCCTGTAGTCCGAGAAGAGATCACTGGCGGCAAGGCGCAGATTTCTGGCGGTAACATGACCTCGAAGGAGGCGCAGTCTATTGTGCGCGATTTGAACTACGGCGCGTTGCCCGTACCGATTGTTCTCGAAGGTACCCAGAAGATCGGCGCTTCGCTCGGTGCCTCAGCGCTCCATGCGAGCGTGCAGTCGGGCATTTGGGCTTTTGCCTTTATCGCGCTCTTCTTGATCCTTTGGTACCGCCTGCCGGGATTTTTGGCGACGGTGTCTTTGGCGATCTATGTGGTAATCATGCTGTTGTTGTTTAAGGCGATCCCAGTAGTGCTCACTTCTGCGGGATTGGCTGGATTTATTTTGTCGGTAGGTATGGCGGTGGATGCAAACATTTTGATCTTCGAGCGAATGAAAGAGGAATTCAAGCGCGGGCGAGACATTCACTCTGGCATTTTCGAAGGATTCGCCCGCGCTTGGTTCTCCATCCGCGATGGCAACCTCTCGAGTCTTATCACTGCAGCTATCCTCTTCTGGCTCTCAAGTACACCGCTCGTGAAGGGCTTCGCCCTCATCTTCGGCCTCGGCGTACTCGTCAGTATGTTTACAGCGATCACTGTGTCTCGAACCTTCCTTTTGGCAGTCGCGCCAAAGTCGCACAGCAAGGTCTCGACCTTCTTATTCAATAACGGATTCAAAAACTAACATGTTCGTCGTACTTTACCGAAAATGGTTCTACTTGGTGTCAGCGGTTTTGGTCGCTGTCTCTGTCGCGTCGATGGGTATGTGGGGTTTGCAGTACGGTATCGACTTTGCCGGCGGTTCTCTTATTGAGCTCGAATACGCGACTGCGCGTCCAACCGTTGAGGTAGTGCAGAAGCAGATCGCTACTACCAACATTGGCGCTTTCTCAGCTCGAGAGTCTGGCGACAAGGGATTCATTCTTCGAACCAAGCACCTCACTCAGGAGCAGCATGACGCAGTCATCTCTGTCCTTTCCAAGGATGCGACAGGGAAGGCTACTGGTGTAGACGAAAAGCGTTTCGACTCTGTTGGTCCCTTGCTCGGCCAGGAGGCAGCTCGCAAGGCGATTGTGTCGATCACTCTAGTGATCCTCGCCATCGTACTCTTTATCACCTACGCCTTCCGCCAAGTGTCTGAGCCAGTGTCTTCTTGGAAGTACGGCCTCATCGCGATCATTGCGCTCGTTCACGACATCATTATTCCAGCAGGCGCCTTCGCTATTCTCGGCCACTTCCATGGCTTCGAGGTCGACACGCTCTTTATCACCGCTTTGCTTGTGATCCTCGGCTTCTCGATTCACGACACCATCGTGGTGTTCGACCGAGTGCGTGAGAATCTCAAGAACCGATCGTCTGGCGAGCAGTTCGAGCACATTGTAGGGAAGAGTATTAGTCAGACCTTCGTGCGTTCGATCAACACTTCAATGACTGTGCTCATCTCGCTCGTGATTATGTATTTTGTTGGTAGCGAGGCCACCAAGCACTTCGTCGTAGCGTTGCTTGTCGGCATTACCGCTGGTACCTACTCGTCGATTTTCCTCGGCTCACCGCTCTTGGTGACCTTCCAAAAGTTGCAGGAGAAGAAGGGTAAAAAGTAGCGCCAACTTCGGCCTTTTATGGCCTAATGCAAAAGAAAGGGGCGAAGAGCCCCTTTTTGCTTGACTCTATATACGCCCTATGTATAATAGTCCCTACGCCTCTAAAAGGGCGTTGTTATTTGAAAATCAAATTGAAGTAAAGAACGTAGATGCATTGCTTCTTCGGAAGCGATGCAAATATGTGCAAGTCAAAGTATATTCTTTTGACAATGATTCAAGTTTTTCCTGTTTTATTAAAAACAGTAAGTATATAGGATTTACCTTTTTGAAAAGCACAAAAAGGGACAAGTAAAGAGAGGGCAAAGCATTTTTTGTTTTGTTCCGTTCGGCTGGAAAATGGCGCAAGCCGTTTTCCAGTTAATTACAAGAGTTTGATCCTAGCTCAGGATGAACGCTGGCGGCGTGGATAAGGCATGCAAGTCGAGAGGGTTTAGACCCTCGGCAGACGAGGTAGTAACACGTAGGTACGCACCCCAAAGTCGGGCATAACTAGTCGAAAGATTAGATAATTCTCGATAGTCTCTTCGGAGTAAAGATTTATCGCTTTGGGAGCGGCCTGCGGAGTATCAGCTAGTTGGTAGTGTAATGGACTACCAAGGCTATGACGCTTAGGGGAGGTGAGAGCCTGACCCCCACCGATGGAACTGAGACACGGTCCATACACCTACGGGTGGCCGCAGCCGAGAATATTCGACAATGGACGAAAGTCTGATCGAGCGACGCCGCGTGACTGATGAAGTCCTTCGGGACGTAAAGGTCTTTTGGAAGGGAGAAAGTTATTGATAGTACCTTCAGAATAAGGAGTTGCTAAACTCGTGCCAGCAGCAGCGGTAATACGAGTGCTCCAAGCGTTATCCGGAATCATTGGGCGTAAAGGGTTTGTAGGCGGTCTTGTTAGTCTTCTGTCAAAACTTCTGGCTCAACCAGAAATCTGCAGGGGAAACGGCAAGACTTGAGGATGCGAGGGGTGAATGGAACTCATAGTGTAGGGGTGAAATCCGTTGATATTATGGGGAACACCAAAAGCGAAGGCAATTCACTGGCGCACTCCTGACGCTGAAAAACGAAAGCGTGGGTAGCGAATGGGATTAGATACCCCAGTAGTCCACGCCCTAAAC
>JBAXTI010000004.1:0-23384 GCA_037130265.1 bacterium | reverse complement strand
GGGTTGAAATAGTGGTACGATTATACAATGCAAAATCAGGTGTCCAAGAATCAAAATCCACTTATTTACCTGTGGAAAAAGATGTGGCAATACTCGGGGAACAATCGCCCGAAGGTGGTTCTCTACACCTCGCTTTTTTTCGTGGCTAACACCATCGAGTCGTTGGAGCCGCTGCTTATCGGTACCGTTCTCAATATCGTACAAGTAAAAGGAATTCATGAGGACAATCTACTCTATATCATGGGACTCTTCAGTCTCTTCTTTTTGAAAGAGCTCGTCTTCTGGTGTTTTCACGGGCCCGCTCGAGTTATCGAAAATCAGAATGCATTTATCGTGAAGGCAAATTACAAGAAGTATCTTTTGCAGGGAACGATGGCCTTGCCGATAGAGTGGCACACCGATCATCACTCAGGAGATACGATAGACAAAATTGAAAAGGGAACTACAGCTCTTTTCGGCTTTTCTGAGAGTGCATTTCAGGTCATCCAAGGAATCATTGGTCTCGTGATGTCTTTGGCTATTTTGTTCTTTTACGATGTGTTTGCCGGCATCGCGGTGATTCTCATCTCCGGCCCGATCTTCTACGTCATCTTCCTGTTCGATAAAAAGCTAGTCCCTGGATATGTGCGTGTAAACCAGATAGAGAACGCGACCTCTGCGAAAGTGTATGATGTGTTGAGCAATGTCACCACCGTTATTATTTTGCGTGTTGAGGCGTTGGTACTCGCCTCCATCAAAGCTTTTATTCAGAAACCGTATGCCCAATATGACAAGAATGTTAAATTGAATGAATTCAAGTGGTTTTCGGCGGCAGTCCTCGGCCGCATTTCCACAGTTTTCGTCATAGGGGCATATATCCTTTCTCACGTTGCAGGCGGTGAAATTTTGGTCGGTACTATTTTCATCCTGTATAGCTATGCTGACAAAATTCGAGATTCATTTTTCCGATTCGCTTATCTGTACAACGACATCGTTCGACAAAGATCTTCTGTTGCAAACGCCGAGTCTCTCTCCGCAGATTTCTCAAAGAAGGATGACAACACAGAGCAACGCCTCACTAAAAATTGGTCGGAGATCGACATTCGGAATCTATCATTCTCGTATCACTCAGCAGAGGGTGCAGACTTGCATCTAGATGAGGTTGCTTTCAAAATAAAACGTGGGTCGCGCATTGCATTTATCGGTGAAAGTGGGGGAGGGAAGAGTACGTTGCTCAAAATCATGCGCGACTTGTATCATCCGAAGACGTGCACGTTTCTTTTGGATGGCAAGGAGATTCCGAATGGCTTTCGAGCGATCAGCGATTCTATCTCGCTTGTGCCGCAAGATCCTGAGATCTTTTCCACGACAATTCGAGAGAACATCACTCTCGGAGTCGAATACCCAGAAATGCACGTTGGTGTATATACCGACATGGCGAGCTTTACCGATGTGGTGAAGCGTCTACCAAAGGGTCTGGATTCTTCAATTGTCGAGAAAGGCGTCAACTTGAGCGGTGGGGAGAAGCAGCGTCTCGCTTTGGCTCGAGGCCTACTCGCTTCTACCGACAAGGACATTGTATTGCTCGATGAGCCTACAAGTAGTGTTGATTTCAATAACGAGCTTGAGATCTACAAGAATATCTTTGCGGCTTTTCCTGAAAAGGCGATCGTCTCTTCGATTCACCGACTCCACCTGCTCACCCTCTTCGATTCAGTCTATTTCTTCAAGGGCGGCAAGATCATTGCGTCAGGCTCGTTTGAGGAATTGAAGAAGAACTCTCCCGAATTCCAGGCTTTGTGGAAGAAGTATATTAAGACTCGAGATTCTGTTGCTGTGGGGAAGGCGTCCAAATAAAGATTCCTTTATCAAAAATTAGGTGTTTCTCTACCACTTCTTAGCAGTTTCTCTATCGCCGCTCTGATAGGCTAGGGGAGGCGCTTTTTGTCACGTACTACCACCCTTTTGGCTGTTTTCGAGCCTGGCCTGGCGCTGAGCCGCCCCTTTTTGGCATCGTTCTTGCATTCGGCCACTTCCTGTGTTAGCCTTGTATTTACCCATGGAAAAGAAAAACGAATTAAAGGAAGAACGAAAGCAGGTCTACGAAGCCGGTTTTCACATTATTCCTACCGTTTCCGAGGATATCGTGGCTGAAAAGACCGCGGCTATCCGCTCTCTCATCGAGAGCAATGGTGGGACCATTATTAGTGAAGAATTTCCAAAGAGCAGGGCGCTCGCATACACCCTGGTCAAACCTTCTGCGGGAGTCAACAAGCGATACCACAGTGCGTATTTCGGTTGGTTCAAGTTCGAAGCTCCATCTGAAGCGGCGGGGGCCGTAAAGAAGGGGCTCGACAACGCGGATTATATTCTCAGACACTTGATCGTGAAGACTGTCCGAGAAAATACCATGTCGAATCTCACCAAGATCCTCGGTCAGTCTGAGGAAGGTGCAGAGACGACAAAGAAGCCTGCAGAAGCTGCGGCAGTTGTTGCTCCAGCACTCTCAGCAGAGGAGATCAATAAGTCGATCGAAAAGATGGTAGAATAGTGATGAAGGCCTTTATTAGGCGGTAATCAATATCTAAGCATGTATCTTAACAAAGCCATCGTATACGGAAACCTGACCCGAGACCCGGAGATTAAGGCTCTTCCGTCGGGAATTCAGGTTGCTTCTTTCAGTATTGCAACCAATCGTGTCTACAAAGACAAGAATGGTGCACGTCAGGAGCAGTCAGAATTCCACAACGTTGTTGTTTTCGGCCGACAGGCTGAGACAGCCGCTCAGTACCTCAAAAAGGGCGCCACGGCGCTCGTAGAGGGTCGTATGCAGACCCGAAGCTGGGACTCTGAAGGCGTAAAGAAGTATCGCACCGAAATCATCGCTGATCGAATCCAGTTTGGTCCTCGAGCTGGTGGTCCAGGTGGCGCAGCGGGTGGGGCAGCCACGAGTGCTGCAGGTGGTAGCGAGGGCTACTCATCAGGTTCACCAAAGGCTTCTTCGAAGAAGGCTGAAGCAGCAGCTCCTGTTTCAGGTTCTGCCGACACGATCGACTACCCAGAAGAAGAGATCAATCCAGAGGACATCCCATTTTAATTTAATCTTTAATCACCGTTGGCCTAGCCAACACCACACCCAATGAAAAAGCAGTGTTTCTTCTCAAAAAATAACATCACCTTCGTGGACTACAAGGATACTGAGCTTCTCAAGAAGTTCTTGAATCCTCACGCTCGCATCATGTCTCGAAAGAAGACCGCTGTGTGTGCAAAGTCTCAGCGACAGCTCGCCGAGGCCGTGAAGCGCGCACGATTTATGGCATTGTTGCCGTACGTGGCGAACTAAGCGAAGAAAAAACAACTTCTTTCTGAGAATGAGAGAGGTTGTTTTTCTTTGCGCACATCATCTATGGACCTTTTCGCAGATTGACAAAAGAGCTACTTTGGCTACAATAGCTATTATGATCACATCGATTTTTACTGCAAAAGAAGCGAAGAACAATTTTGGCCGGCTTTTAGAAGAAGCCCGGCAGTCTCCTGTGGCCGTCATGAAAAATGGCCGACAGGTGGCGGTAGTGATGTCTGTGGAGGAGTACAATGAATTTGAGGCACGGCGAGACGCATACTGGGGAGAGCTCTCTGTTCATGCGCACAAAAAGGGCTATATTGGAGTGGCTAAAAGTCGCAAGCTTTTAACAGAAGCTCTCCATGCTCGAGATTGATCTCTCAAGAGTCTCTGAAAAGTTCCTCAAAAAACTGCCGCCTAAGCAGTGCCGACAAATAGCCGAGAAGATTTTCAAGCTTGCTGAAAATCCGCAAGCATCGGACGCGAGTCCTCTGCGCGGATACAAAGAATATTACCGTGCTGATATTGGTGAGTATCGCATCATTTACCACTGGTCTAAAGAGCGTTTGTATGTGACGTTGATAGGAAAAAGAAATGATGATGAGGTGTATCGGAAATTAAAGCGAATGAGGAATTAGACAGGGTGGACTTTCCGCCTATTTTGCCCTATACTTGGCCATTATCTAGTTTAATGGTGATTTTTCCATGCTCGAATATAACGAAGTAACCGAACGAAAATATGTGGTGCTCGACGGCCAGCCGTACGAGGTGTTGTCTTCGCACGTGTTTCGCATGCAGCAACGCAAGCCGCAAAACGCAACCAAGCTCAAGAATATGATCACCGGCAAGGTGCGCGAGCACAGCTATCACCAGTCAGACAAGGCTGAGGAGGCGGATATTTCGAACCTTGGCGTGAAGTACCTCTATTTCAACAAGAACGAGCATTGGTTCTGTGAGGAAAAGGATCCAAGCAAGCGCTTCAAGCTCTCTGCGGACATTCTCGGTGATCAGATCAAGTACGTGAAGACCAATTCTATCGTGGATGCAATGGTGTTTAACGAGAATATTATTGGTGTGAAGCTGCCGATCAAGGTGGAGCTCAAGGTCACTGAGGCTGCTGATGCAGTGAAGGGAAATACTGTGCAGGGTGGTACCAAGGCTGTCGTGCTCGAGACCGGCGCGACCATCCAGGTGCCGATGTTTGTGAATCAGGGAGATGTGATCAAAGTTAATACTGAGACGGGGGAGTACACGGAGCGAATTTCGAAATAAGACAAAGAAAAACAACTTCCTTCATTCACTGAAAGAAGTTGTTTTTCTTTGGTTATTCCTCGCTTCCAGCGCTTTCACCACCACTGCTCGGCACAGCCATCTTTGATCCAGCCGACAATCCACCATCTTCTTCCTTGAGCTTCTTGCGGATTTCCTTCAGGATTTCGCCGGAGATTTTCTTGTCTTCCTTCAAAAACTGCCGGGTAGCGTCGTAGCCTCGGCCGAGCTTGGCGTCGCCGTAGGTGTATGAGTTGCCAGACTTGCCGATGATACCCATCTTCTCGCCGAGCGCGATGATTTCACCTTCACGAGAGATTCCCTCGTTGTACATGAGGTCGAATTCGGTCTGCTTGAATGGGGGAGCAACCTTGTTCTTCACGACCTTCACGCGGCAACGGCCGCCCATGACTTCTTCGCCCTTCTTGATCTGGGCGATACGTCGAATATCGAGACGTACCGATGTGTAGAACTTGAGTGCCTTGCCGCCCGGTGTGGTCTCAGGGTTGCCGAACATGACACCGATCTGCATGCGGATCTGGTTGATGAAGATGACGATCGTCTTCGAGCGTGCCACGATAGCTGTGAGCTTTCGGAGGGCCTGGGACATGAGTCGTGCCTGCTTGCCGACATGATGCGCACCCATATCGCCCTCAATTTCGTCTTTTGGGGTCAACGCTGCCACGGAGTCGATGACAATGACGTCCATTTTGCCTGATCGCACCAAACTCTCGACAATCTCGAGCGCCTGC
Organism: bacterium; assembly: GCA_037130265.1. GTDB lineage: Bacteria > Patescibacteriota > Minisyncoccia > Phycocordibacterales > JBBTRF01 > JBBTRF01. Next base: position 18,041 of record JBAXTI010000004.1, on the reverse strand, counting down.
TCACCAGTGTCTGGCTGGGAGATGAGGAGTTGATCGATCTTCACGCCGAGTCGCTGCGCGTACTGAGGGTCCATCGCATGTTCCGCGTCGATGAAGGCGCAAATACCACCGAGCTTTTGTGCCTCAGCAATCACGTGAAGCGTGAGGGTAGTCTTTCCTGAAGACTCCGGTCCAAAGATCTCCACGATTCGTCCACGAGGCATACCGCCGACACCGAGCGCCCAGTCGAGGCCGATTGAGCCGGTAGGGATGGCGTTGATGTCCACGCGCGGCTTCTCACCAAGCTTCATGATGGAGTCGTCACCAAACTTATTTTTGATCTGCTTGATGGTATCTTCGATGCTTTGCGCCGCGCGTGCTGATGACGCATCCGCTTCTTCTACAGTGAGCTCCGCCTTCTCTGCTTTCTCGTGTGCGTTTGCTACATCCGCTGATCCTGCCGCACTAGCCGTTTCCTTTCGTTTCTTTTTCATAAAGGGATATTATTTAATCATTAATTCGAGCGTCTTTTGTGAGACGCGCCTGTATCGATCCTCCGCTTTCACGGTAATTATCGCATACCCCTTCGAAAGCAACAATTGCTCTCGAAAATCACCCTTTTCGTCGAGGTAAATCTTGCGTCCATTGAGGGTGACAGATGCGGAGTTTTGAATATTACCCTCGACAACAAGTGGTTGGTTTGGTGCCAAGGTGATCGAGGTGGTTTCGGTGGGGTAGGTGATTGTTATAACTGGTCCTCGAACAATATATTGTGAACGATAGGCTGCATAGCCGACCACAATAGTAGCTACCAGGATGACCGACACCAAGCTGATCCAGAAAGAGAGGGTTCGGTTCATGTGGGAAGGTGGAGGGGTATTTAGGGGCCGTGCGAGCTAGACGACAGGTTCCTCAGGGGTGCCAGTCGCTCCTCCGGCAAGCTCTTCGCCGCTATTGCTACCACCCTCGACGTTGTGTGCAAGGTCGGCCACATCGTTGTTGCCGTCCTCAGCGCCAATGACTGAACGCGGCTTCGAGCCATCGGCAGGGCCGATCACGCCGCGCTGTTCGAGGATGTCCATCAGGCGTGCTGCACGAGAGTAGCCGATGCGGAGCTTGCGCTGGATGTATGAAGTGGATGCTTTGCCGGCTTCGATGACGGCTGTGCGAGCATCTTCATAGAGCTCATCGTCGTCTTCGAGTGAAGCATCATCGCCGCTCGGTCCACCTAGGAAGCTAGATTCGAAGAGTACATTTTTGTCTTTCTCGGCGTTCGCTGTGATATCACTTGGCATAGTGCCTTCATAATTTTCAGCAAGGAACTTCACCACACTCTTGAGCTCGGCTTCGCAAATATAGGCACATTGGATACGTTGCGGTTGAGACATTTCTCCACCCAAGTAGAGCATATCTCCGGCACCAAGGAGCTTTTCTGCGCCAGCCATGTCGAGAATGGTTCGTGAGTCGATCTGCGAAGCCACCTGGAGGGCCAGTCGGGACGGCACGTTGGCCTTGATGAGGCCGGTGATGACATTTACTGAAGGGCGCTGGGTTGAAAGGACCAAGTGGATACCGACGGCTCGAGACATCTGAGCAAGGCGAACAATCGCAGACTCGAGCTCTCGAGGGTAGGTCTGCATGATGTCGGCAAGCTCGTCGATGACCACCACAATGTACGGCATCGTCTCAGGCACCTTCTCACCCTCCTTTGGCGGCTCAGTTTCAAAACGCTTCTTCGCAGGTTCCACGATGTTCTTGTGGTACGACTGAATGTCTCGTACCGAAGCCTGCTCGAGGACGTCGTATCGTCGATCCATTTCCTTTGCAGCCCACTTGAGAGAAAGGATGGCTTTCTTGGCGTCGGTGATTACGGGGGTGAGGAGGTGTGGAATCTTGTTATACAAAGTGAGCTCGACTCGCTTTGGGTCGATCATGATGAATTTGAGGTTCTGAGGCGAGTTGCGATAGAGGAGGGAGGTGATGAGGGTGTGGATGGTCACAGACTTACCAGAACCCGTGGCACCTGCGATAAGAAGGTGGGGCATTTTAGCCAGGTTGGCGTAATACGACTTTCCAGAAACACCCTTTCCGAGGCCGACAAGGAGAGGTTTGTCTGATTCTTGGTATTCAGCGGTGGCAAGAAGGGTGCCGAGACCTACCATGGTCTTGGTGCTGTTCGGGATTTCGATGCCCACAAGAGATTTACCTGGGATAGGCGCTTCGATACGGATTGGATGTGCAGCGAGGGCAAGTGAGAGGTCGTTTTGGAGGGCGACGATTCGTGAAAGCTTCACGCCCTCGGCTGGCTTTAGGGCATAGCGGGTGACGGAAGGTCCGATCGATATCTCATCCATTTCTACATTGATACCGAAGTTCTGGAGGGTGCGCTTGATAATGTTGGCGTTGGCCTTGATGTCGCCGACACCCGGCTTGCCCTTGTCTACCTCAAGTAGGTCGAGAGGGAGGGGAATGTAGTTGTCTTGTTGGTACGCTACGGCATTGGTCTGGCCCATGAAAGCATCTTCTTTCTCGCCCTCGTTGATCTTGAGCTTCGCCTCCGGCTTCGCTACTGCCGCAGAAGCATTGGCAGCACTGAGAACTCCGGCTCCGGTGTTGGCTGCGGTACCCGCTTTTTTCTTCGGTGCGATCCGTTCTTCGGGTTCAGGGGTAGAGATCAGGTCTTCCACCTCATCGTCATCCATCGGTTCACTGTCTCGTCCATGCAAAGCTTTTTCACGCTCATCTTTAGATTCTTTTGCAGATTTCTTCTTTCCAGAAAAAAGCTTTTTCCAAAAAGCGATGAGATGGAGGTCGAGTCGGGTCTCAAATACCAAGATGAGTGAGATCGCGAGGATGCCGAGCAGGATCACGAGGCTGGCCCAGAAGTCGAATACAGTGAGGAGTGGGTGGGAGATGTAGTAGCCGATGATGCCGCCTTTGTCACTGGATCCGAAAGACGCTGCGAGAATGTCCACGATACCGAGACTGGAGAAGAAGGCGAGCAGAGAGGTGACAATCTTTGAGTAAGTGAAGTGCTGCTTCAGATCCTTAATGAAGGACACTGCCATGAGGAAGGCAAAGAGGGGGAGGAGAAAGTAGCCGATACCAAGCAACGACTTTAGGATGCCGTATGACTTCTCACCAACAAGACCGCCTTTGTGAAATGCGGCGAGTGTGAAGAAGATCCCGATGACGACAGAAATAACAGCGAAGACACCTTGGAGGGTTTCCGCCTTCACATCTTTAATCGGGTTGATGTCGTCGAGGTGTTTCGAAATACCGCCGTCTTTTTTTCGTGCCATTTCTTACGGGAAAATGAATATAATAACCTGCTCATTATATCACGCTGATCGTCTTGAATTTAAAAGTGTTGCTGGGAGATTGTTGGAGCTGAGACATGCGCTTCTTTTGTCTGGCACACTGTCCGTTTGCAGAAGAGAGATGTCCGATATATAATGGACACAAACGAACTTTTCTAAGGGACGATTTCAAGGACAAGTCGGAGGTTTTTGTAAAAGACATATGAAGAGATTTAATAAGACATATTAGCCTTAATTTATATAAGACAAATGGAAGATAAGGAGAGGGAGGAAAAGGTGGTGGCGATCGTGCCATTTCAAAATAACCTTGATTTGAATAAGGTCTTTTCGTATTCGGCTAATGCTACCTTTATTTATAAAAAGACAGAGAAGCTTGTGGTGGCGGTCAGTTTGGTGGCAGGTCTTGTAAAAGACAATCACGCACTTTCTGGTGCGCTCGTATCAAAGACACTCGAACTTCTTTCTATCGTTTCGAGTTGCCTGCTGCCTTCGTCAGTGACTTCAATTGATGTTCGTCGCAACGCAGCACTCCGCTCACTTGCACTAATTGCGGAGATCTCCACCTTGTGCGATGTCGGTCATTATTCAAAGCAGATGACAGAAATGAACGCGACTCTTCTCAAGAGGGAATTCGCACTTCTTTATAAAACTATTTCGGAAGAGATTGTTGGTCAGTCTGATCGAGAGATGTACTTCACCAAAGATTTTTTTGCAGAGGCTGCTCCAGAGATTCATAAAGGACATGATAAAGGACAGTCCGTGTCCTTTACAAAACAGCCTTACATAAAACAGGAATCCACTGTTTTTCAGGGTTCTCAGAAGACGACTACCTCCAAGGCGCCTTCGATCGGGGCATCTTCAGAAGGGCGCTCGGATCGCCGGGTGCTCATATTAAAGACTATTAGAGAAAAGGGGGAAGTGGGGGTAAACGAAGTGGCTGATGGGGTAAAGGGGGTCGGTGGGAAGACTATCCAAAGAGAGCTCTTGGCCATGGTTGCGGAAGGGGTACTGAAGAAGCAGGGGGAGCGCCGTTGGAGCCGGTACTCTATTATATAGAAGAGGCCATGTAACCTGCGTGGCCTGGGGTAGTGGAGGCGAAAGCCTCTTTTTCGCACTTACCCATGAATTATTGACTCTTTTGACCAAATGTGCGAAGATACCAAGGCTGGGTAATCTGTACGGTTTAGGTGGTGTGCAAACACTATTTTAAGCCGTATTATCAGAGTTATCCACACAATACCTTGGTAAACGGGTCTCAAACGCTATATACTATAGGTTGACCCGTCACGAATCAGTCCGTTGACATTTCTATATACGAAAGAGAGTTACGATTTCTTCGATTTCCGGAAGTCCTTTTTTCCTCCACGGCTGCATGACAGATAAACGGTATATTCCCCTCAAAGCTAAATCAGCTAAGCGTGTGTCGATAACATGTACGCCGATGCTGAATTAGTGCAGTACAGCTTAATAAGAATTATTCAAGACAGTATTACAACTAATATATTTATTATGAATTCACAGACTAAGACAAGTATCGTAGCAAGCGTGCTTGGTTCAGCTGTTGCTTTTGTTCTCGTTTTCGCGGGAGCAATGTCAGCACAGGCTGCAACCTACACCTTCTCTGCAAACTTGAAGTTGGGAAGCAACTCAGCTGACGTAGCAAACCTCCAGCGAGTTCTCAACGCAAGCGCAGACACCATGGTTTCAGCTTCAGGTGCAGGTGCTCCTGGAAGTGAGTCAACTTACTTCGGTGCAAAGACCCGAGCAGCAGTAATCAAATTCCAGATCAAGAACTCAATCGTTCCTGCTGTTGGATTTGTAGGACCTGTTACTAAGGCTGCTTTGAACAAAATCGGTAACGTTTCTGTTGTCACTCCAACTCCTGGAACAAAGCCAGTAGCCGGAGCGGCATTGACCGTTGCTGCTGCAACTCAGCCAGCAAACTCACTCGCACCACAGAGCGCTTCACGAGTACCCTTCACTAAGGTTACTTTGACCGCTGGTTCATCTGACGTTTCAGTGTCAGGTGTTACTGTAGAGCGAGCAGGACTTGCACAGGATGCAGTGTTCTCTGGTATCGTTCTCTTGGATGAGAATGGTATTCAGATCGGTATCGCTAAGACTTTGAACTCAAACCACCAGGCTGTTCTTGGTGAGGCGTTCGTCGTAAAGGCGGGTACCACTCGAACTCTTACTGTGGCTGGTAACATGAACTCAAGTCTCTCTAGCTACGCAGGACAGGTTGTTTCATTGAACGTTGTTTCAATCAACACCTCAGGAACCGTTTCAGGTTCTCTCCCTGTTTCTGGAGCAGCACACACCATCAACGCATCACTCTCTTTGGGTTCTGCGTCATTGGCTGTGTCATCATTGGATCCTAACACTTCTGCAACCAAGGAAATCGGTACATCAGCATACAAGTTTGCTGGTATCCGAGTCACCGCTGGTTCAGTAGAAAAGATTCGATTGTGGTCAGTTCGATTCAACCAGACCGGTTCAGTATCAGCAAACGACCTTGCAAACTTGGTTGTTAATGTTGATGGCACTGACTATCCTACGACTATTTCAACGGATGGTAAGTACTTCACTGCAACCTTTGGTTCAGGAATCGTAGTTGACAAGGGCTTCGCAAAGGAGGTTTACCTCAAGGGCGACATTATCGGTTCAGGTGCAGCGGCTCGAACTGTAAAGTTTGACCTCTACAAGAACACCGATATGTACATCTCTGGTGAGACCTACGGATACGGCATTATCGGTTCTCCAAGTTCAACAGGTTCAGCTTCAGACGCTACCTCTGAATTTACTACCGGTACTCCGTTCTACGATGGTTCTTTGGTAACGATCTCAGCAGGTTCAGCTACTACTATTGCGAAGGCAAACACTGTAGTTGCTCAGAACGTTGCGGTAAACGTGCCAAACCAGGTACTCGGCGGATTCGAGACAGATTTCAAGGGTGAGCCTGTATCAGTACAGTCACTTTCGATCACTGTTTCTACTTCATCAGTCACTGGTAGCTACGGTCTCTTGACGAGCGTATCTATCGTTGATCAGAATGGTTCAGTTGTAGCGGGTCCAGTAGATGCTTCTGGTTCAGGTGCAACATTGTCATTCACTGACACTATCACCTTCCCAGTAGGCAAGATGATCTACACCATCAAGGGTAAGATCGCTTCTACCGTCAACAACGGTACTATCTACACTCTCTCTACCACTCCATCAGGTTGGTCAAACATCACCGGTCAGATCACTGGCAACACCATCACTCTTTCACAGGGTAACTTCTCTATGAATCAGATGACCGTGAAGTCAGCTGCTCTTGCTATCGGCGTATCTACCAGCCCTTCTATTCAGACTGTCGTTGCTGGATCACAGGACGTGGTCTTTGCAAACTACCAGTTTGACGCAAGTCAGTCTGGTGAGGATGTACGATTCTCATCTGTTCCTCTCACCTTGACCAAGTCATCAGGTGCCTACACCGATCTTACAAACTGTAAGCTCTGGGATGGTTCAACCTCTTTGACCACTGGTTCAAATGTAGTTAATCCTACAGTAGCTCACGCTGGTGCAGAAACATTCACACTTGACTCGACTCTCACCATCCCTAAGGGTGCTGTGAAGACGATCTCATTGTCATGTAATATCGGTTCAGGTGCTTCAGGCGTTTACAAGTGGGGTAACACTGCGGCTAACATCTCAGCATTGAGTGTTACCGGAGTCACTTCTTCAAACTCTGTAACCGTCGGCGGTTCAGCTAGCCTTGGTCAGTACCAGACCGTTGGTTCAGCAGCATTGGTTGTTGCAGCAGATGCTTCAACTCCTTCATACAAGTTGGCATCAGCCGGCTCAAACGGCATCACTGTCGGTGTATTGAAGTTCACCGCTACCAACGATGCAATCAACCTCGAGCGAGTCGGCTTGAAGTTGACCAACTCAGCATCTAGCTCACCTTCTAACTTGGTTTCAGTAACCTTGTTCGATGGCGCGACTGCTGTCGGTACAGCTCAGTTCGTCGGTTCAAACACCGTTGCAACTTCTACCTTGTCATCAACTGTTGTTGTTCCAAAGAACAGCGATAAGATCTTGACCATCAAGGTAAACCTTGCAGACATCACTAACACTGGCTCAGGAACCGGCGACGGTACTGAAGGTGCTATGATCGCGGTTGACAACAACGCCTCAACAGACGTTGGTGGTACCCGAGGTACTGGTGTAGGTTCAGGTTCGACTATCAACGCTACCGGTTCTACCGCATTTGACGGTGTCCGAGTGTTCAAGTCATACCCAACCTTCTCACAGGACTCTCTCTCAGCTACTGGTGTATCTGATGGCAAGCTCCTCCGATTCAAGGTAACTGCTGATTCAAAGGGTTCTATCAGCATCAACAAGTTCACTTTGACCGTTGCGACTACCTCAGGCGTTACTGTAACGGGTATCAACGTATACGGATACGAAGATGCTGCATACTCACAGGCAGTGTCAGGTGTTCAGGGTAGCGGTGCTCTTGCATTCAGCAACCTCGCTCCTGCAAACAACTTGTCATCGACACAGAATGAAGTCTCAGCTCAGAACTCATCAGGCGTAGCGACTACATTGGTTGTCCCAGCTGGTACTACTCGATACTTCGAAGTTCGAGCGACTAGCATCACTGGTTTGACCACTGGTTCATCAGTCACTACCTCTCTCCTCGGAGACAGCGCTTACCCATCATTGGCAACTTTGATGGCACAGGCGTCTGGAGTAGAATCTGATACCAATGATAACTTCATCTGGTCACCAAACGCGACTACGACTTCAGCATTGGCTCACTCAGACTGGACAAACGGTTACAACGTCCCTGGTTTGCCTTCAAGCGGTATCGTACAGTCTCGAGGAATCTAAGCTAACCTTTAGTCCGCAGTCTGCCTCACGGTTGATCTACGGATAAGCTTATGCAAAACCCCGCTCGCAAGAGTGGGGTTTTTGCGTTTCTGGAAGAGCCGACATATAATGAGTGCATGAACAAAACTCGTATTATTTGGACGTCTGTCGGTGTGGTCGTTGTGATTGCTGGCGGTTTCTTATCGACGCAGAGTGGGACCGTGCCGACGATTGGTCTCGGTGGTATGAGTGATATTGAGGCACAGGGAGGCAAGGTGGAGATTGAAGCTCTTCCTACCTCGTCTGCTGCAGTACTTCCAGATATTCATCATAAGGCGGCTTTTACCGCCAAAATGGTTCCTGAAGCGAAGGCGATCATTTTGAAAAATATTTTCACTCTCCAAGAAAAGCTATCTTCGAAAGTTGGTCAAGAAAATTTTGCAACATGGAATAGCTTGGCTCAGAATTATCAGGTCGCAGAGGATTATGCAGCAGCTCGGGACGTGTGGGAGTATTTAGGGAAAGTATTTCCTTCCAACCACGTTGCCTACGGCAATCTCGGTTTCCTTTACGGCTACTACCTGAAAGACGTGGTTCGTGCAGAGCAAAATTATCTCAAGGCGATCCAGAATGCGCCGAGTCAGGCCTTTCTCTATTTCCAGACCGCTGAGTTCTATCGAGATGTGTTGAAAAATTCAGAGAAAGCTTTAGCGATTGCACAAAAAGGCCTCACCAACAACCCACAGAATGCAGATCTCAGACAGTTGGTGCAGTCACTGCAGCAGAAATAACACAGCGATGCTCAAATACTTCGACCACACATTCTTCAAAATAGTCTCCAGCTTTGTTGGGATTTTGGCAATGAGTCTGGCGCTTTTTGCGCTGGCGGGGCAGTATCAACAGAGTCAGGAAGCGATGCCGGCATACTCTCAGCAGGTGGTGAAATAAGGGGTGTGACCGTGCGGTGTTGCGGTGTCTCATAAATCTTTCGAATCACTAGGCGTTTACAATCTAACACTTCTTCATTATTTCTTTATCGTTTCTTAGCGATTTCTTTAACCTTTCTTAGCAGTTTCTAGAGCGGTGGATTGGTAGGATGTGGGGATGAAAAAGACATCTCGTATCCTCGTGTACTCGTGCCTGTGTTCGTGTCTGTTGCTCTGGCCTGTTTGGCTGTGGCGAGATAGTCTCCTTACGCATGTGTCCCCAAGGACGTCATCTGCCGGCACACCATCTGCCCATGTTTTGGTCACACCCAGACAGTCCCACAACCCAGGTGATTTGAAAAGCGTGGCCTCTAGTAGTAATGTGTTGCCCAAGCATGCTTCTGGTGGACAGGTCGAAGTTGTGTCGACAACCACGTTTTCGGTGTTGCCAGTATTGCCTGTGTTGCCAGCGGCGACCAGTCTCGCTACTGCAGGCTTCGGTGGCGGTGGCGGTGGCACCGGCGCCGCAGTGGGTGTGGGCGGCAATAATACTGGTGTGGCCGGTAGTTTTGGCGGCGGCAGCGTTGGCGGCGGCAGCGTTGGCGGCGGCAGCGTTGGTAGTGGCGGCAGTGGCGGCGGCCGAGATTTTAATGATGAAACATGTCCGCTTACTGACCCACGGCCATGATATTGCGAATCCGAAAAAACATCGGCGTCGGCGGGACTCGCCCGTGCATCAGCATCTACCTCAATTTTTGCACCTGTCTTATCCTGAGTCTCATATTTTGCACCACACTCCTCACGCCGACTCAGGTGAATGCAGATACTGATGTTCCGTCAGTAATTTCAGAAAATACAGTGTGGAATAAAGAGGGGAGCCCGTATCGTGTATCGGGCTTCGTGACGGTACGTTCCGGTGTGGCGCTTTCGATCGAGCCGGGGACGTCTGTGGTGTTTGCAAACAACGCCCACCTTCAGATACAGCAAGGAACCCTCTCGATCCTTGGCACCGAGACCGAGCCGGTGGTGTTTACGGGCTCGGCCACCTCTTCTTCGTGGGCGTTGGATGTTATTGGGCCGCTTTCGAACACTGCTACGTCGTCTGCCAAAAGCTTTTTTGCTTCTCACGTACGAATGGAAAATGCTTTCCAAGGTCTCTATCTTCAGTCGGCCGATGGGGTGATGAGCAACGCGGTGTTCGTTGGTGGCCAGGATGGTATATATCTTTCCAGCTCAACCCTCACACTTTCCGACAGCAAGCTCTCGGGCATGGCGAATTCGGCCATCTCGATCGATGAACGCAGCACGCTTTCTATGGCCTCCACTTCGATCACCGACTTAGCAAGGTCTGGCATCTCTGCCTATTCTGGTTCTCATCTGGAATTGCACAATGTGCATATGGAGCGGCTTGGTAGAATGGCCGCTGTCGGTGTGTACCACAGCAGGGCAAATATCGCAGACTCATCATTTTCTGGTGGTCCGACTTCTGCCGCTTCAGCTATTGAAGTATATGGAGATTCGAATAGGGGAGAGTCGCAGGTGGCGGTGCACAATTCCGCCATCGTTGGATTTACGAATACCGCCATATACAACGGAGGTCATGTCTCACTCTCAGCAGAACGAAATTGGTGGGGAAACAAGGCCGGACCGCATGCAACACTCTATGGTTCCAGTCGAGATCAGTCTGCGGTGTATGGGGACGTCTCCGCCACACCCTGGTTGCTCCGACCGCCCGGTGAACATGGTGATTCAAGCACGCTCTTTATCCCAGGTATCCAAGCCACCCGTTTGCTAAAAGGCGACAATCAGCTATGGGAGCCCAATCGAAATGCTGATGTCGAGACGCTGTATTTGGACAGTGCCGGCAAAGACCTCGTGTCAGGTATTCGTACGGGGAGTATCATCGACTCGGTGAATTCAGCCGGCGTCGGCCCGAATGTCTACAAAAGTCTCACGCAACTGCTCGATTCTTTTGTTGTGCAGAAAAAGATGCGCGAGTGGCAGCCTCTGCCATATGATTGGCGCTTCGGTGCTATTACTGCGGCAAGTGATGAAGCGATCGAGACCCTTGAGCGCATGGCGAGTAGTTCCTTTACGGGCAAGGTGAATATCGTGGCACACAGCAATGGTGGGCTGGTTGCCCGGCATCTCCTCAATCGTCTGGCAGATCGGCAGCTCGATATTGTCGACAAGGTAATCTTCGTCGCTACTCCACAACTTGGAACCCCGCAAGCGATCGCTGCTGTTCTTCATGGTGACGGTCTGCAGTTTGCCGCCGGCCTCGTCCTGAGACAGTCGGTGGGGCGGCGTCTCGCTCAGTATTCTCCCGGGGCTCTTGGATTACTGCCGACTCAAGAGTATTTTGAAACGATCGCTAGCTCCTCAACACCGATTATTCGTTTTGCCTCCACCACCGATTTGATCAGTATGAATTTTTTCCAATCCTATGGGGACCATCTCGACTCGGCGACGCGTCTCGCTGATTTTCTCTCGGCAACATTTGATCGGAGGAGTCCACCGGAATTGGGGAATGTGGATATACCGGCAGTCGTCGATCGTTCGCTACTAGAATCATCTGTACCAGTTTTCGGCACCCAGTACCCGCCGGCAGATGTGTCGGTGATTGCCGGCTGGGGTTTGGACACACTGTCTGGAATAGCATACTCCGCGAAACAAAGCTGCTCTCCGCCTGCCAGCGCGTCTCTCAAAAAGTCGATGTTTTCTCTCTGCAATCTCCGCACCACGCTTCGTCATGATCCCGTGTGGAGTCGATTGGGCGACAAGACAGTCATGCTTGCGAGCGCACTAGGCACTCCCGCATCTTTTTCGCCTCTGTCAGACCAAACATATTTTGTCGATCTATCAACCTACAACGCTGGCCGATTTCGGACATCTCGAAATCACGCCGACATACTCGAAGTTCCACAAGTGCGTTCGCTTCTTTCGTCCCTCTTGCATACTCCCCAACAATCAGACGAAGTTGCCTCGTCAGCTCTCCCGGAGTATGTCTCCAGGACATCGCCAATTTCTTTGCCAACAACCTCGCCCGGGAGCGCTCTGCCAAGGCAAGTCCGATTGAGTGTTCACTCACCGGTGACGGTCGATCTGTATGATGAAGAGGGGAATCACACGGGCTTGATTGGCGATATTGCTTCAAGTACATCAGCAGTCGCTACCACCTCAACCATGGCCACCACCTCATCACCGTTCCTAGCCTACGAAGAGTCTGTCCCGGGGAGCCAGTATGCTCACTTTGGCGAGGCGAAGTATCTTTCGTTTATTGAGCCAGCACCACTGTCGACGGGCTTCCTTGCTACCACCCCTCGACTCATACAGATCCGTTCGACTGGCGCTGGCCTGCTCACTCTCGATGTTGAATATCTGGAAGGTGATATGTTACTGCAAAAAGCATCATTTTCTGATATCCCCGTGACGCCTTTTACCAATATCTCGGCTGAGGTAGCGTTGCCGCTCGAACGTTTCGAGACGTTGGCAAATGCCTTTTTTATACAATCGAGCGCCGCCACATCTTCGGCTACAACCACCCTTCGGCAGCTGGTTCCGGATCAGGTATTTGACCCCGTCGATTACCTTTCCTCGGTGCGGCAAGTGATCCGCGAGATCTGCATGAGTCAGCGCCTACGGCTCGAGCTACTGGCAAGGTTGAATCACTATCTCGTCCTGCTCGAAAACGGAGAGCTGCCGATCGTCGACACTCTCTTGAAAGAAATGGTCATCGTGTCAGATTCCTCGGGTTCCACCGACGTCGCCGATCACGCCAGCCTCACGCTCGCCACTCCCGAGGAACGTGGCGCCTACATCTCAGCTGTCGAAGCGATGCTTTCCCGTATCAGTACGTTAAGTGGTGGGCGTTAACTTTTATTACCATGTATCTTAATATGCGCACCAATGTATATATCGACGCTTCAAATTTATTCTATGGCGGAATGAAATCTCTGGGTTGGAGAGTGGATTATGAAAAACTGCTCGAATATTTTAAGGAGAAGTATTCTGTCTCACGCGTCTTTTTCTTTGGCGGCGTAGAGATTCACAACTTCCCATTCGATTACCTGGAAGATGGCTCAGTTTCTGTGAGCTCGTTGGAAAAATATTTTTCGGATCTAATTAAAGAAAGAGGGGGAGTAGAGGTTGGTGTGGATCTGGATATCATCAATCGCTATTTGAAGCGAATTCGTTTTTATCTCAAACTTGAACATTTTGGCTATACACTCGTATTAAAGCCAGTGAAGACCTTCTTTGGGGCGGATGGATTGCCTGTGCGGAAAGCAAATTGTGACGTGGACATGGCTTTCTATATGATATCCGACCATGACATGTTTGATCGCGTTCTGGTCTTGTCTGGTGATGGAGACTTTCTACCCGCATTGAAGTTCCTTCGTGAAAATGGAAAAGATGTACTTATTCTTGCCCGCGGTTCGAGGACTGCTCGAGAGATTCGCAAGTTTGCCGCCGGTAATTTTAGGGACTTTGACTATTTGCGGACTCATCTCGAGTTCCAGGAAAAAGCGGAACCCTTAGGATAAAAAGCAAACGGCACCCGCGAAGGATGCCGTTCAGGTCTAGTAGGATAATAGTAGCAAATCAGTTCCGCCTGTCAAAGTTGACATATCTTCGAAAACAGGTAGTATGGTCGCATATAGGCCAGAGACAGTAGGCAGCTAAGCGAAAGCGAGGCAAAAGACCTACCGAGGCGTTTCCGATCAAAAGCCGGCAAAAGCGACGAAAGTCGCCTCCGACCACGAAAAGAAACAGCATCTCCAGCGTCCTATAAAAGGTCGTTTTTATTTATCAAAATTCAGCACAAAGCTACACAATGGCAACCACAAAAGCACAGAAGCAGGAGATTCTTGCCGGACTCAAAGAGTCTATCAAGCAGAATCCCTCATTGGTGTTTGTGAACTTTCACAAGCTCACCGTAGCTAGTACGACTCTTATGCGACGTGGCCTTCGAGCCGGCGGCGTAGGATACGTGGTGGCAAAGAAGACGCTCATCAAGAAGGCCTTGGCGGAAGCTGGGGTTACCGGCACCATGCCGGCGCTTGATGGCGAGGTGGCGGTGGCATACAGTGCCGACCTCACTGCTCCAGCGCGAGAAGCGTATACGTTCCAGAAGAAATTCAACGGACAGTACACCATCATCGGCGGAGTCTTCGAAGGGGCGTACAAGAGCAAGGAAGAGATGATGGCGATCGCTACCATCCCTCCTCTCAAGACCCTCTACGCACAGCTCGCGAATCTCCTCAACTCACCAATCCAGGGCTTCGTCATGGCGTTGGACCAGATCGCACAGAAGCAGGGGTCAGCATCAACCGCTCCAGCCGCTCCGGCAGCCGAAGTCGCTCCAGCGGCCGCAGTCGCCGAGGCAGCCCCAGCGGTCACAGCTCCAGTCGCAGCATAATTATTCATTCTTATTACTACACACATGGAAAACGTAGAAATCCCAGCAAAGTTTAAGACACTCGTCGAGACTATCGAAAAGCTCTCTGTTCTTGATCTTCACGAGCTCGTAAAGACTCTTGAGAAGAAGTTCGGAGTTTCAGCTGCGGCAGTGGCTATGGCCGCTCCAGCAGCCGCTCCAGCCGCAGAAGAGAAGAGTACCGTTACTATTCACCTCAAGGATGCCGGCGGCACAAAGATCGCTGTTATCAAGGTAGTGAAGGAAGTTCTCGGCCTTGGTCTCAAGGAGGCAAAGGACCTCGTCGACGCAGCTCCTGCAAACCTCAAGGAAGGGGTAAAGAAGGCAGAGGCAGACGAGATCAAGAAGAAGCTCGAGGAGGCAGGTGCAAAGGTGGAGTTGAAATAAGAAGCTATCGCTTCTTGCTACGACTTCGACTCGGAGGCTGTGTACTTTCTGAAACGTCCACGCACTCCTCGCTCGTCGTAGTAGCCCTACCACCATTCTCAAGCCGGTCCAAATTGGACCACGAAAGACGCCCTTTGCGGGCGTTTTTCTTTTGCTATATACTGTGCCCACTATGGATACGTTATCACGGCTGTTTGGCGGCGATGGAAAGATAAAACTGATGCGATTGTTTTTGTTGAACCCAGATCGACAGTACACATTCGATGAGGTGATCGCGTGGACGAAATTGTCGAAAAAAGTGGCTGAAACGGAAATCGCCTTACTCCAGAAGATCGGAATGATCTCCCAGGAGCCGATTCATTCGTTGCCGTCGGCTATTGCGCCAAGCTCTGTGATCTCGAAGTCTGGGACAAAGGGCAAAAAGAAAGACAAGAAAGAGAAGAAAGAGAAGGGTTTCACACTGAATCAGAACTTCGTGTATTTGAAACAATTGCAGAGTTTGATTATTGACACTGTCTTGCTCAACGAAGGTGACACCGTGAAGCGTATTGCGAAAGCGGGGAAGGTAAAGCTTATTGTGGTGGCAGGCGTCTTTATTCAGGAGTGGGATAGCCGCGCCGACCTTTTGGTAGTGGGGGACAAGATCAAGGAGGGTGCTTTGAAGACAGTGATTCGCAAAATTGAGCTCGAGCTGGGCAGAGAGCTGCGCTATGCGAGTCTCGAAACTCCCGACTTTCAGTACCGTCTTAGTATCGGTGACCGTTTGGTGCGTGACATCCTCGATTATCCCCACCGGATCATTTTCGACAAGTTCGGATTGAAGAAGGGCGTATAAGGCGTATAATTGATGGAGGGGTTCCATTATTTATAATATTTTTTATTCATGCTTACTACGTTTATTGATAGCCTCTTGTCATCCTTCGCCACTGTGTGGGGAGGTGTCGCAGCTGTTGCTCCTCGGTTTGTCCTCGCTTTGTTGTTATTGATTGTCGGTGCATTACTCGCCGACCTTATCGGTAAGGCGGTATCGCAGATCATTGTGGCAGTGAAGCTCGACCAACTTCTTCGTACTATCGGAGTAGAACACTACACCCGTCGCGCTGGGGTGAATCTTCACTCAGGCACTTTCTTCGGCACTTTGGTGAAATGGTTCTTGAACGTTGGATTTTTGCTCCAAGCACTCACCGTGCTAGGTCTTTCCACCGTCGCAGTTTTTTTGGGCAATGTCCTCAGCTACTTGCCGCAGGTAGCGGTCGCTGTGTTCGTGTTGCTCGCAGGTTTGGTGATCGGTGAATTGGTCGAGGCACTTGTTTCGGCATTTGCTCGACTTGCTTCACTTGGCCGTGTACACCTTTTAGGAAACGTGAGTCGCTGGGCGGTTTGGACTTTTTCCGTCCTCGTCGCGTTGTATCAATTCGGGCTTACTTCAGTGTTCTCTGAATTGGTGTTGAATGCGATAGTAATCTCGCTCGCCTTGGCAGCCGGCTTGGCTTTCGGTCTCGGTGGCCAGTCTGCAGCAGCTCAATTTTTGGCTCGTTTGCGAGGAGAATTGACCGACCATAAGTAGCTTCTGACTCGGCCCTTTTTAGGCCGATCTATCAGCTATCCACAAGAAATCCGCTTTTCGCTCTATTGCTGTTGACAGGGAAAGGGCCTTCGTATATACTCGTGAGGCGTCTGAAATATGTTACGAATCCTTAGCAATAGAGCGGAATAAGAGAACACTGAATAAGTGCTGTCTTAGGTCCCGCTCAAAAGCGGGTTTTTTGTTCAGAAAGAGTTTGGGCGCTGATATTTGAAATATGAATTCCCTCCCGGCAAGACACTTTATGTGGTCTTTTCGACAGCTGGAGAGGGGTGTGAAAGGTAGGGATACGATTCCAAAAGCGTCGTATCCCCTGTAAAAGAGAAAAAGAAACAAGCAATAATTGTGGTTTATAGATTTCCTAATAAGAAATTAAGAGCATATGGTGGATGCCTAGACTTGAAGAGGCGATGAAGGACGCAGCATGGCGGCGATACGCTACGGGGAGGTGCCTAGCAACCTTTGATCCGTAGATGTCCGAATGGGGAAACCCCTCTACTTCGGTAGAGACTGTATGAATTTACATACGGAGCAGACCCAGGGAAGTAAAACATTTCAGTACCTGGAGGAGGAGAGACCAATCGGAATTTCCTGAGTAGCGGCGAGTGAAAAGGAAAGAGCCCAAACCTAACCTAAATCGTGCGGTGTGTCGCAAGACGCGCAGCGCGATTTAGGTTGGGGGTTGTAAGGCGGTGACGTCGTATTTATACGAGGAAAGTTACAAAACAAGTGATTAACTGAATCTGCTGGGAAGCAGAGTCCAAGAGGGTAATAGCCCCGTAAGTGAAAATCATTTGTCTTTCTTGTCACCGTTCTTGAGTACCTCAAGACACGAGTAGCTTGAGGGAATCTGCCGGAACTAACCGGTAAGGCTAAATACGCTTCAAGATCGATAGTGAACTAGTACCGTGAGGGAAAGGTGAAAAGTAGCCCGGTAAGGGCGGTGAAATAGACCTGAAACCATATGCTTACAAAGAGTCGGAGCGGTCGCAAGACCGTCACGGCGTGCCTATTGAAGAATGAGCCAACGAGTTGATCTGTACTGCGAGGTTAATTGCCGGAAGGCAAGAAGCCGTAGGGAAACCGAGTGTGAATAGCGCGTTTGTAGTACTGATCAGACCCGAAGCCAGGTGAGCTTGCCATGAGCAGGATGAACTCTTGAGAAATCAAGAGGGAGGTCCGAACGCTAGAGCTGTACAATACTCTGCGATGACTTGTGGTAAGGAGTGAAAAGCTAATCGAACCTGGTAATAGCTGGTTCTCTCCGAAATAGCTTTTGGGCTAGCGTCGAGTGATCCTTTTAGGGGTAGAGCACTGGAAGGTCTTGACAGGTAGCAATACCGCAAGACCTATCAAACTCCGAATACTAGAAGTTACAACTCGGCAGTTAGTACGTGGGGGCTAAGCTCCACTGTACAAAACGGAAACAGCCGTCGATCTCAATTTAAGGTCCCTAAATTCATGCTAAGTGCACTTAAGGAGGTGGAATTTCTCAGACAATGAGGATGTTGGCTTAGAAGCAGCCATCATTTAAAGAAAGCGTAACAGCT
>JBAXTI010000003.1:0-28814 GCA_037130265.1 bacterium | reverse complement strand
TGGAGCTGCTTGAACACCCACCAGACCGACTCGGTATACGAGGCATCCATGGTCCGATACTCATTCTTCATATCCACCCAACGACCGACACGAGGCACCTGCTCTTCCCACACATGCGCGTAGCGGAGCACCGTATCCTGTGCCGCTTGATTAAATCGGTCGATACCATAGTCGAGAATATCTTTTTTCGACTTCAGTCCAATCTCCTTTTCGACAATATTTTCGATTGGCAATCCATGACAATCCCAACCCCAACGTCGAGGCACATGAAAACCTTGCATTGTTTTGTATCGAGGAATCGCATCCTTGATAGTGCCAGCGAGAATATGCCCAAAATGTGGCAAGCCGGTTGCAAATGGCGGCCCGTCGTAGAAAACAAATTCTCCCTTTGGCGAGGCCTTCTCGAGGCTTTTGGCGAAGATTTGTTCTTGCGCCCAATACGACAACACCCGCTCTTCGCGCTCAGCGTGAGGGCTTTTTGGGCTTGCCGGAGTGTTTTTAGGGGTCTCGTTCATAAAAGTCTCGAAAATTGGGCCGAATGTGGGTATTCTAGCACTTTCAAACCGTTTTTTCACTTCCCGAGCTCTATTCCGACACCATCTTCCCTGCCAGGTATTTTTCGACTCTTTTTTGTTGTCGTTCAATACCATCAGGCCGTTTAATGAATTCTTCCGGTTTCATAAGCATCCACTCGATTCCTTCATTTCCGAAGACAACATCTTCTGGTTTAAATTTTAGAGTTTTGGCAACTATGAAATATGATTTTTTATCCGGCTCTATTACACTTGGAATCGTGCATGAAAATTCAATCTCATCTTTTTCGACATCAATTCCAAACTCTTCTCTTATCTCACGTTTGAAACTCTCGAATGGTGATTCATTTCCTTCTCGGCCTCCACCCGGCAAATCAATACATAGGGGTGAATTACTTGTTTTATTATCTCGGCGATACACAAGTATCTTATCTCCAGTAAAAACAAGTCCCTTGGCACCGTTGAAATCAACTTTTTTGAATGTGTTTTCGTGAATCATTTTTGCCTAAATTCCCAACTCTGTAACAGTGCCGTTTTTGGTGATTACTTGATGCTCAACGACAATCGCTCCTCCGTCGACTAATTTTTCTTTCATCGCATCAGTCACCCCAACACAGCCCCCAGGACCCTGACTCGCATAGAGTACGATGGCGCCGATATCCGATGGAAGGACAAAATCTCCTTCAAGCCTTTTTTCCTCAAAGTACGGAAGGAACTTAGACACCAACATAACACTCACAGGTTCCGGTCCAGAACCAAAATCGAAAGTGAAATGAATAGTCCCACTCGAGACTTCAGGTGCGGCACTGATGAGTTTTGTAATCTTTGCAATCACCTCCTCTTGCATCTTTTCATCAGAAAGTAATGTATCCACCATCTGAATCTGTCGACCGCCGATGGCCAGCGGGTACTCGATATCTGTACCGGATCCAATATACACAAGCGGATGCGTCCTGAGTGTATCTGCCGAAATAATAGCCTTGTCGGCCAGCTCCAAAACAATTCCCTTCTTCACTTCTTTTTTCGAAACAGGAAGGGTTGTGGTTGTAATTGCATCAAGAGCTGCGAGTCTCTGTTCGCTGCCGAGCAACATTCTTTTTTCCTCAACAGTGCGTTTTGGAAAATCGCGAAGTCCGAGTAACCTACGCATACGTTGATCTTTCGACTCAAATTTCGGTTGTGAGAATTCTTCCATAAAAAATAATTTACATCCTCTCCACCGCCGGAATGGCGAGCAGGTTGAGGCCGTTCTTCATCACAGTCGTAAAAGCAGAAACGAGACGGAGGCGGTGTGCCGAGGTGGTCGCGTCTGCAGGATTGATGATTTGATTGTTGGCGTAGAAAGCGTTGAAGGCGCCGGCGAGCTGCGTGAGGTAGTCGGTGACGAAGTGCGGTTCAAACGAGCCGGCGGCACGATCCACCACCTCGGGGAAACGGTAGAGAAGCTTTTCGATTTGACTCACCTCGAAAGCCTCGACTGACTCAAAATTGTGCGTGTCGATATTTATCAACGCCGCCGCTTCCGGCTTGCGAAGCACTGACAACGCACGAGCGTATGAATATTGGAGATACGGACCGGAGTCACCATCGAAAGATACCGCCTTTTCTGGATCATACACAATGTCGCTGCCAGCTGCCGACTTCAAAACAGAATACTTGATTGCACCAACAGCAACCTTCTCCATCACCTCAGCGGCTTCCTCAGAGGAAAATCCGCGCTCCTTGATCTTCTCCGCCACCATTGCCTCCGCTTCTGCAAGCAAGGCCTCGCCCGCCACCACATTGCCCTTTCGCGAAGACATCTTTCCACTCGCAAAACGCATCATACCGTGACTAACATGCTTGGTACGCCCCGCAATCTCCGGATGCAACAAAAACAATGCTCGCATGAACACTTTGTAATATTCATTCTGCTCATTGGCCGTCACTACAATCGACAAATCTGGCTTGATCAAAGAAAATTTTTGCTTCGCCAGACCAAGCTCCTTCGCATCATACGTCGGCAGACCACGAGAAGTGATGAACACGCGAGTGTGCAAGCCGTGTTCCTCCCCCTTAAAAACAACTGCTCCCTCACTCTCTGCAAAGACAGCCTTCCCGAGACCGCCACGAACCATCTCCAATCCATCCTGTGCCACCTCGCTCTCGAAAAAGTAATGGTCAAATTTTGTCCCGAGCTTTTTGTAGATTAATTCAAAATGATCAAGTGTCACCTTCCTGCCCCAATCGTACAAGACGTTCACCTCCGGAGTTTTGCGATCGAAGACAGCCTGATTGATGATCTGAATCTCAGCCTCGGCCGTCTTGTCGGTCTCATATTGCTCAGAACCATGCACGTATGCTTTGCCGATGAACGCCACCTGTTCAGCTGCCGGCAACTTTTTCAACTCCGCCAGCTTCGCCGTCGCATTCATGGACTGCATCCCCCACACCGCCTTCGCCACATGAAGTCCAACATCACCCTGATAGTTTGCACGAACAGTCTTTGCTCCGCTCGCCGCCACCAAACGTGCGACCGACTCGCCCACTGCATTCGACATCAAGTGTCCAATATGAAAAACTTTGAATGGGTTTGGGTCGGTGTACTCCACCAACACCTTCTGCCCTTTCAAACGAGCATTCGTACCAAAATTTTCTTTCTGCTTTTCGATGGTCGCTAACGCCTCTGCAAAAAATGCTTTCGACAGATGAATATTGATAAAGCCAGGACCAGCAATGTCGATTTTCTCCACGAGCGGCCCAAGTTTCAAAGCTCCCACAATCTTCTCCGCCAACTCACGTGGCTTCATACCAAGCTGTTTCGCATAGGCAAGGGCAACACTCGTAGCATAGTCACCGTGCTCAAACTGTTCTGGATGCTCAAAAGACACCTTTGGCGCAGATACGCCGAGGTCAGTGAGTATGGAAACAAACGCTTTTTCGAGTTGGACTTTCATTGAGGGCATTCTAGCATTTTCGACGTATTTTGGAAAAAGAAAAGTGGGACGCCTATGATGGACGTCCCTACTTTGACCGAAAATTACAGACTCACCTTCGTCTGTCACGCCGGGAGCGGATAGCCAGCAGCTTTGAAGAGCTGTAAGATGCGCGTGCGGATACTGGCTCCTGGGGCAGACTGCTTATACAGATCGCCATACTCACGAGCATGTGCCACAAACCAATCGAGACAAGCGAAGATCGGCTTGCGAAGTTCGACTTCCATGAGGAGTCTGACCTCCATCATCTGATTCCAAACCTCGAGAACGTGTGTCCGGATAGAGCGAGTCCCGATGTTGTTGCAGAAACGCCAGAGAGTTTTGAACTGACGCCCATCACTGATCTGCGTGAGCAGCGTGTAAAAACTCTTCTTGAGCGTGGCCGTGGATTGAGTGGTCTGAGCGGCAACTAGAGCATTGAACCTTTTCTTGAACTCGACCACTGACATGCGAGGGATGGCTTTCATAACGGTTTGCTTTCTTGCAAACAACCAGCTCTGGTTTTTGGTGTATGACCGAGACGGCAGAAACCGCCCAGTCCTGCTATTTCATCTGTATATAGAGCTGTTTGCTGGATGAAACAATACTACTTTTTCAAAATCTTGTCTATCCTCTGAGCCAACGTTCGGAAGTCTTTTTCTTTCTTGCCACGGGTAGTTTCAGCGGCACTGCCCAAACGGATACCTGATGGATCCATTGGTGGTCGAGTATCGAACGGAATCGCGTTTTTGTTCACGATGATGCCGGCCTTTTCCAAAAGCACACTCGCCTCTTCGCCACTGATTCCCTTTCCACCCATCCATGTATCCACAAGCACGAGATGCGAATCGGTACCACCAGAAATCACTCGCCAACCAAGTGCGGAAAGTTCGTCCGCTAGCACCTTCGCATTCTTCACCACCTGTGCGGCATATTTTTTAAACGCGGGAGTCGCAGCTTCTTTTAGTGCCACGGCCACTGCGGCGATCTGGTTCAAGTGTGGGCCACCTTGCAGGCCAGGAAAAACGGCTTTGTCGATGAGGTCGGCAAACGAAACCGCAACACCTTTCGCATTGAGCTTGGTGTTATCTTTACGCACAAAAATGAGAGCCGATCGAGGGCCGCGCAAGGTCTTGTGCACGGTGGTCGTCACGACATCGGCATATTCAAAAGGGCTCGGATACACTCCTCCGGCCACGAGACCGGCAAAATGCGACATGTCCACCATGAGAATCGCTCCGCAAGCATCGGCAATCTCACGAAACTTTTTGAAGTCGACAATGCGTGGATATGCGGTGAAGCCCGCCACAATGATCGCCGGCATTTCGGCAATTGCTTGTGCTTTGAGTGCGGCGTAGTCGATGAGTTCGGTCTTTTGATCAACGCCAAAATGCACAGGTGTCCACATCTTGCCGGTCGCTGACACCTTCTGTCCGTGTGTGAGGTGACCGCCGTGCGCCAAAGACATACCCATGATCTTGCCATCCTTTGGAACAAGTCCGAGAAATACTGCGAGGTTTGCTGGCGAGCCGGAGAGTGGCTGCACATTCACATGCCACTTCCCTGCCTGACTACCCGAAATGCCCAATTTGCCCGTGTCAGCCGCATCGAGACCAAAGAGCGCGAGAGCGCGAGCGATGCAGAGGTTCTCCACCTTGTCAGCCACTTCATTGCCACCATAATAGCGCTTGCCAGGATATCCTTCTGCGTATTTGTTGGTGAGTTCTGAACTAAGTGTTTTCAGCACGTCGCTCGAAACATAATTCTCCGACGCAATGAGGTTCACCACCTTCTTTTGGCGGGTTTTTTCGGCTTTCAGCAACTTTGCAATCTGGGTATCTTTCATGGGGATATTGGTGACTGGTAAAAAGTAGGCTAATACTATCACGCAGGCATTTTGAGGTAAATTATCAAGACCAATGCGACACAAAAAGACCCGCTGGCAAAGTTGCTGGCAGGTTATTGCAAAAGGTATAATGCATTTACTCATTTATTCGCAACAACGCATCACACATCACGCTCATGCACGCAAAACCCCTCAACGAACGCACTCCAGACAGCCAGTACCAGCGGCTCCTTCGAGACATTTTGGAAAAAGGTGAACGCACGATTAGTCAGCAGGGTGTGGATGCTCTCACTCTCATCGGACCGAATCCAATACGCTTTCGAGTAAGCAATGGCTTCCCCATCATCAACGAACGAAACATGGCGCCAAAGATCTCCGAACGGCTTCCTGTTACTGTCTGGCAGCAGGCCATCGGAGAGATATGTGCCTTCGTCAATGGCGTCCGCACCGTCGAGGAGTTGGAAAAATTCGGCTGTCATTGGTGGAAAATGTGGTGTACGAAAGAAAAATGTGAAAAACGCGGACTAGTGGAAGGCGACCTCGGACCTGGCTCATATGGTGCAGCTTTTCACGACTTCCCGACGATCGACGGTAGTACCTTCAATCAGTTCAAGCACATTATCGAGCAGATAAAAGAAGAGCCTCAGCTGCGCACACACTTCATTAGTCCGTGGATTCCACAGTACATCGGCCGAGGCAAAGGTAAACAACAGAAAGTAGTGGTCGCACCGTGCCATGGCTGGGTTCATTTGCGAGTGATCAATGGCAAACTTAGCCTCCACATGTTCCAACGCTCGGCAGATGTCCCAGTAGGCGTACCTTCAAACATGGTGCAGTACGGCGCCCTGCTTTTGATGATCGCCCAAGTGACCGGACTCGAGCCGCATGAGTACGTACACAGCTTCTCGGATGCGCACATTTATGTAGACCAGGTGCCTGCAGTGGAGATCATGCTCTCTCGCGAACCAAAGAGGCTTGCGACAATCAAGATGGATCCGACTGTTAAGGATATTTTCGCCTTCCGTAAGGAGCATTTCACCATCGAAGACTACGACCCGCATCCGGGTATCAAAGGTATTCCAGTGGCGATCTAAGCCTATGTCTGAAACTGGCAAAAATCGCAATATCATCCTGGCCTCAATATCAGAGGAAGAGGACCACAAAAAGAAGGTGTACGAAAATATAGACAACAAAGGTCACTGCCCTTTTTGCATGGAGAACTTCCGTACCTATCACAAGAAGCCAATTCTCGCGGAAGGCATCTACTGGGTACTCACTGACAATCAATGGCCGTATGAAAAAGTGAAGCACCAACTGCTCGCGGTATACAAGACACACATCGAGCACATCACCGAGATGGACCCGAAGGCCGGAGAGGAGCTCGTCTCCCTTTTTGCCGTGGAGGCGAAGAAGCGTGGCATCGTCGGCGGCGGTATCGCTATCCGCTTTGGCTCCAACCCCGAGCTGGGTAGCTACGGCAATACTGTCCTACATATCCACGCACACCTCATTGAACCTGACCTCGCCGCACTCGCTCGCGACGAAGCCTGGAAATTCAAATTCGGACAACCAAAAGACTACAAGAAAAGCTAGTTTTTGAGTTTACCACTTTCGCGAAGCGCGCAGCGTAGACTGCGCGCTTTTTTATTTCTCCATCTCTACAAAAATGATCTCGACTCCTCGACTTTTTAGAATACTCTCCTGATCCAGTACAGTGTAGCCGCCGGCATAGAACAACCGCTTGATACCCGAAAAAGCGATCTGCTTAGCGCAGGGTGGGCATGGGAAAACAGTAGCGAACATATCAGCACCCTCGAGTGAGATACCTTGTCGTGCAGCCTCAGCCACCAAACCAGCCTCCGAATGAATCGATGTTGAGATTTCCACCCCCACCCCTTTATGAAACGCATTGCGCGGGTCTCCATCGGCATACGGCGAATGAGCTGATGGCAGATGCTCGTTGTGCTTTTGTAAAACAATCTTTCCGTCTTTGACAATGGCGGAGCCGATGCGGCGCCACCAATCGGAACTCTTCTCGGCCTCGACAAATAACGCCTTCATCAGCCCCTTCTCAAACTCTCCGCGAGAGATCGTCTGGTCCGCCTGCACTGGCCGCTCCTCCATGGCCTTGTGCTTGTCCCAGCGCAGAAAGATTGAGCTAAATTCGACAACCGTTCGAGGAAGATGCTTTTTTGCAATTTCCATGCCAACGTCTTCTTTCGGCGTCACGACCACATACTCCTCAGTGTTTATCTTTTCCAGATCATCCGCCGATGCCACCCGCACCTCGGCAAAGATGTTGAGCGATTCGATCGCCTTTTTTATAAGCTCAGGTGCCAACGCGCGAATCTCTTTCGCCAAATACGGGAAGTCGGCACACAGCTCTGGCCCCATAAGATATAGCGTATCGGCTTTCGCTTCAACAAAAAAACGTCGATACCCCTCGTGTAGCACAGGGACATAGGCGAAAGCGATGCGTTGTTTTTTTTGGCTCATTAAATATGTTTCCACTGCCACCAGCGCCTCTTGTCTTATTTCTTCCCGCCCTTCTTGACCTGAACCGCCGGCGTCTTTATTCCGGCTTTGCCTTGCAAGTCGCCAAGCACCTCAGCAATAACATTCATGATTCGCGGTGTCAGCTCCTGCTCGAGCTTCTTCGCGGTGGAGATCTGCAGACGACGGATCTTCGCACTGGTAGTGGTCACAGCCTTCGACTCAAGTACAGTCACCTTTTGACAATACTGTTTCAAAGCATGCAGGTCTTCGGGAGAATACGTTTCCTTGGTCGCAATGAGGACATCTGGACGCACAATCTTGATCAACGACCAGCGCACGGCTTTGTGCGGCTTCAGCACCACAACGTCCACAGGCTTCAGATGTGACACCATTTCCAGACGTTCCTCCTGAGGCACGATGGGTCGATCCGGACCTTTGCGCGCACGTACCTTTTCGTCGCTGTCGATACCAACAATCAATACGTCACCGTGTTCCTTTGCTTCGCCGAGATAGCGAGCGTGACCGATATGCACCATATCATAGGTTCCTTGCGTGAGAACGATCCTCAAACCGAGGCCGCGAAAATGATGCACCATTTTCTGGAGCTTTTTGTAGTCGGTGACGAGTCGCTGCTTGAGATGCGGATTGATGTTCATTTCAGTATACAAATATGCTTAATTTCCTCCCTGCATACTCCCTAGCGTATCAAAACCGATGAGAAGGTGCAAAATTGCCCGCATGACCAAAAAGTGGGATGATGTAAATATGCATCCAAGACCAAGAGTGAGTATGGTAGTGGCATTCGGAGCCGAGACCCGAGCGATTGGCAAAGGGCCTGATCTGCTCTGGCGAATCTCCGACGACCTAAGACGTTTCAAGTCACTGACCACAGGCCATGCGATCATCATGGGGCGAAAAACGTACGAATCCATTGGCAGACCTTTGCCGAATCGAACAAACATAATCGTCACCCGCCAGGCCGAATACGCTGCGCCAGGCTGTGTCGTGTGCCCAAACATTGACGAAGCAATTCGGCGAGCGTTCGAGACGGAACGAGCCAGCCTACATGCGCCTGAGGCTCAAGAGGTGTTTATCTGTGGAGGTGGCGAAATCTACACGCAAGCCCTCCCCCTCACCGACCGCATCTATGCAACACTTGTTGAAAGCGACACTGCTGGCGACATCTTCTTTCCGGAATATGTTTCGACCTTCACAAACGTGCTGAGAAAGGAGGAACACTTCGACGAAAAGACCGGCCTGAAATATACCTGGATCGATCTGGAGAAATAATGGGAATGGAGGCAGAGCAACACAGTGTTTCAATACTCCGGGACTACGCCAGTATTGACATTTGAACTACTATAGTATAGTATTATATTATAGTAACACTTTACTCAATATGACCATCTCCATTCCCATCACCACAGAGCTCAACGACTTCATCAATGAGCAGGTGCAGCTCGGAAAGGCTTCTAGCAAGGCCGAGCTGATTCGCCGCGCCATCGTGAAATTCAAAGAGGATGCCTTTATCAGTACTATTCTTGAGGCGAAACATGAAATCAAGAGCGGCAAAGCTCTCAAGGGGGATCTAGACGAGCTCGCGAAAGGCTTCGAATAATTCATCAGCTTGAAATGATCACTGTCTGCTACGCCCCCACTTTCGTCAGGATGTATAAAAGACTCGACCCTTCGCTCAAAGAAGAGGTGAAGTCGAAGATTTTGCTTTTTCAAAATGAACAAAAACATGCGTCTCTGAAGTTGCATAAATTGAAAGGGGTACTCGAAAACACCTATGCCTTCTCAGTGAACTACAAAGTGCGAATCGTGTTTGAATACGAGAATAAGACGACAGCCAACTTACTGTATGTGGGCGCACACGACGAGGTGTATACCTAGCCCAGAAAAAGTATCCGCCGCAACTTCTCCGTATTTCCATGACTAAGTAGTCCCAAGTAGGACTGCCGCGTCGCGTTCACCCTTTCCGGATCATCGCCGACGACTAATGCCATCTTCTGGAACATCCTCTTTTTTGTACTCGTTCGCAACACCCGATGGTGTGGGAAGTTGACCCAGCCAAGAAAATCGACGCCGGAACTGAGTGTGTTTACGGACACCTTATCCGGATGAAGCGACAATCGAAGCTCGTCTCTCAAAAAGGTAGCGATCCGAGGCAAAAGCTCCGAGAGTGTGTCTTTACTATTGCTCATTATCACAAAATCGTCCGCATACCGAATGTAGTATTTTTGCAGTAATTCACGCTTCACAAATTGATCAAACTCATTCATGTAGACATTCACCAGAAGCTGCGAAGTGAGGTTGCCAAGCGGCAGACCGACACCCAACTTCCCGCTAGTATGAAAACTGCCCACCACTTCACCGACCAAGCCGAGCGTGTCTGGACACTTGATATATTTTGCTAAAATAGCCCTCAAGATACCATGGTCGATATTGGCGAAGAATTTTCTGATGTCGCATTTCAAAATCCAGCATGTCCGTGTGTTATTTTTCGAAACATGCCACGCAAAAAGACGGAAGCGACTCACTGCTCGATGCGTCCCCTTCCGAAAACGGCACGAGTACGAGTCGTAGATAAAATATCGATCGAAGTGTGGATACAAAACACGATATAGGGCGTGGTGCACAAGTCGATCCTGTACGCTCGCCTTGTGGATCTCTCTTGGTTTCGGGTCACGCACACTGAAGGCTTGATACCCTCCATGCCGGTATGTTTTATCTTGCAAAGAGCGATGAAGGACGAATAGGTTGTCTGAGAAATGCGTCAAGAACCCCGCAACATCCTTTCGCCTCTTTTTATCGCGTACAAACTCCTGCCATGACGCAAGCAGATTTTGCATCGATATGATATCCTCATACATACCATGAGCAGTCCCTCTAACAGTACCCCCCCCCCGCACGGATTTCTATTGATACCGCCTCTATTCTCCAGCGGATCAAAGAGGCTTATCTGTTGTGGCTGAATATTATTGGACATATCGCAAAAGGCCAGCGCTACACGATCGGTAATCGCATTGAAAACAAGTTTCTCGATCTACTAGAGGTTTCATACATCGCCTATTTTACTCCCAAGGAGCGAAAAGTAGCAAAGCTCTCCGATTGCATCCTTCTGCTCGATACGCTGAAATTTCTCATCCATACCACATGGGAAGCACGGATTATTTCACACAAGCAATATGCCGAAATCGCAGAGAAGCTCGAAGAGGTCGGAAGAATGTTGGGCGGATGGAAAAAGCGCCTTGAAAATCCGGATAAGAAAAACCACGCTCTATGAGCATGGAAAAGAGATGACTTTCGGAGGCAAAACACGAAGTTGTTGTCAGCATTCCACCTGTTGTCGGGATTGGCGTTGTTCGCATTGAGCTTGAGCTCGTCGCCATCGGAGTTGAGGTTGAACACGTTCGGGTTGCCGTTGCGGTCGAGAATTGTGTGCAGTGCCATCTGTGCCACTGCCGACCTGAATACCTTTCGGTAAAAAATCTGGCTGTATTGTATGTTGGATCGAAAATCCACCAGCATCGCACACCAAGTTACTTTCTTTTTTTAAAGAAGACGCATATCCTCTCCACCAAACCGTAGCCAGATGGACACTCAACATGCGCTAACTAGCGAGATTTCGTGAAGCCGTGACCGCACGAAGCATCAAGCCGATGCCAGTATACCAAAATTTTTCGAAAAGAATCAAAGGGTCAAAAATGCAAAGTGTCATCGGTAGACGAAATCGAAAAATCAAAAGAATTAAATCTCAAAGCTACTTGCGGAGGCAAAACACGAAGTAGCTGTCAGCACCCCACCTGCCGTCGGGATCGGCGTAGAGCGCACCGAGCTCGAGCCCGTCGCCACCGGAGTCGAGGCGGAACACGTCCGGGTCGCCGCTGCGGTCGAGAATCTGCTTCATGGCAATCAGCATCCATTCTCCTCCAGAATAAGCGAGTCGGAGCTGAGGGCCGACTTCGGCAGGACAGAGGTCGAGACCGAGGGTTTTGGCTTTGGCATAGATTTCGTCGGTGGTGGCACCGCTGGGAAAACCGAGTTCTCCGACCGTGAAGCGGACAAGTTGGTAAGATTCGTTGGTCTTGCTGAATTCTGTTTTGGAGAGGAGGTCTTTGCCGTAGTCGGTGAGGTAGATGGCTTTTTCTTTGAATTTCGCCTCGGCTTGTGCAGGCGTCTGGATGGCAGGGTCGGTCTCAAGCGTCTGAAAGAAGATCTTTTTGTCTGGAAATGATTCGTAGAGATGGCTGATATTCGGGTAGTTCTTGATGGTTTGCAGGACGGTGGGGTTCCAGGGGCCGAGGTAGGCCTTGGTATCTGGGGTGATTTCTCGCGGAGTGTGAGCGAGTTGGTCTTTAGTACAGTCGAAAATCGCCAGCATATCTTGCTCGGGATTACGGGTAGCACGGACTTCTTCGACACGAGGGTCTTTTTGGTAGCCGAAGCCAGCGATCTGGCCGTTGAGCTCGTAGAGGAATTCGAGGTCTGTCTTTGAGAGCGAGATGTTTTCCTTGGTCTTCTTCTCAATGTCGGTGAGCTGACGCATATCTGCCGACTTTTTCTTGTACTTGTCGGCTTCAGGGCCGAAGGAGCGGAGCTTGGCTTCGAGGATGTCATTCATCTGTGGCTCGAGAGATTGGTGCTGGAGAATACCGCGAACTTCAGCAATCTTGTCTTCCTCCATACGGATAGCAATGCGAGGTTGAGTTGGATTTTGATCTTTGTCGTAGGTGTAGTAGACGTAGAAGTCGCCGGAGTTGATTTGGGCTTCGGCGGTCGATTTGCCTGCTGTGCACCAACCAGTACCCTTGCCTTCGAGAGATTGGTAGAGTTTCTCGGCATCGGCCTCATTGTCGTGGAAATATTTCACCCATTCCCCCGCCGTTCCCTCTTTGTTTTCGATAGAGGCAGCCAGGGACTTTTGGATGAGCTCGGCGTAGAGGGTCGGGAACTTTTTAGAGAAGAGGTCCTTAATTTCAGGATCTTTGAGGGTTTTGTTGTCCTCAGCGACTTTTTGGTAGGCGTCGGCGATTTGTGCGAGCGGTTCTCGATAGATGTCGGGAAATGGTGCGACAGTAGAGTCGGTGCGGGTTTTGAATTTGCCGAGGTCTTTGTCGAATTGAGAGAGCTTGGTGATATTGCGGAAGACAAAGTATTTAAACCATGTCGGGTAGACGGCGTCGGAGGAGGTGAGGTAGTCGATCCAATTGTCGAGCGAATGCTTTTGATCTTCGATAGCGGTGTCGATCATCTGTCTGCGGACGTTTTCTGGAATCGTCTCTACTGCTTGGCCACGCTCGCGGGCCACTTGCTGCTGGAGTTCGAAGTATGACTCAGGGACGTTTTCGGGTTTGATGATGAATGTGTCGTAAATGCTGTCGCGGAGCATCTCGTTGTTTCTCTCGCGGACTCGCTCATCTGTGTTGAGGAAGATGTTTTCTAGGCGATCCATATATGCCTCGATGCGAGCACTCGGGTCGTTGGGGAGGGTTTCGTCTTCGAGACGTTCGTGTTTTAGGATGGCCGACTCCACTTCGGGAGAGGTTTGGAGATCAGGGATTTTCAGATGGAGTGGGTGTTTTTCCATGGGGGTAGTATACCAAATTATGACGGAGAAAAACAAAACACCCTATCTTGGGGACTGCCGAGCGCGACTTGTGAATCAACAGAGAAGTCCTAGGGACGCAAACTGGAGTAGAAATGAGTACCCTCGGATTTTGCATACTTTTTGCATACTTTTGTATGCAAAATCCGAGGGTACTCATTTCTACCGCGTTGCTCCTCTCTGCAAAATAAAAATGGAGAGGGCGAACGACCCTCTCCATTTTTATTTTGATTTTCTTCTGCTTTACTTCACATCCACCCCCATACTTCGCGCACTTCCTGCAATAATCTTCATCGCTGCTTCAATACTGTTAGCATTCAGGTCAACCATCTTCTTCTCAGCGATCTCCTTGATCTGAGCCTTGGTGATGGTGCCGGCCTTTTCGGTAGGCGCCTTGCCTGAGCCCTTTTCCTTGCCAATCGCCTTCAAAATGAGACTAGAAGCTGGAGAGGTCTTGAAGATCAACTCGAAAGACTTGTCGTCGTAGGTGTTGATGATCGTCGGGACGAGGTCGCCCATTCGGTCCTTGGTGCCCGCGTTGAAACGAGTCACGAATTCGCCGATGTTCACCTTAGCCTGACCAAGTGCAGGGCCAATAGGGGGAGCTGGGGTTGCCTTCCCTGCTGGAATGACCAATTTGAGTGATTTTACGAGTTTTTTAGCCATGGTGTTTTATAGAAATTACAGGTTACCTTAAATCTTCTTTACTTGCAAGAAATCGAGCTCTACCGGGGTCTCGCGACCGAACATCGATACGAGCACCTTTACCTTGCCTCGAGACGCATCTACTTCACTCACCTTGCCTTCGAAGTCCTTGAACGGACCGTCGGCAATGATGACCGCATCTTCCAAAGCGAGGTCGATGTTGTGCATCACATTGTCGGAATTCATGCGCTTGAAGATGATCTCCACTTCCGACTTCTCCAATGGCACCGGATATACACCAGAGCCGACGAAGCCGGTCACACGCGGGGTGTTTCGCACCACATACCATGAGTCATCGGTGACGATCATATCCACAAGAATGTATCCAGGGTAGATCTTCTCTTCCTCCTCAACACGCTTCCCCGCCTTCACCTTGATCATCTTTTCGGTCGGCACGAGCACGTTGAAGATTTTGTTCTCCATACCGAGAGACTCAATACGCTGCTTGAGATTTCGCGCCACGGCGTTCTCATATCCTGCGTAGGTGTGGATGGCGTACCAATTTCGCACTTCCTCGAGTTTTTGTTTCGACATGTGTGTGGTGGATAAAGATTAAATAGAGAAAGTGTAGAGGAGGGATTTACTTGAGCAAGTACGACTTCATCGCCAACGCGAATCCAGAGTCAAAGAGACCAAGCAATAGGCCGGTCACGATAGAAATCGCGATCACGACAATAGTGTAGATCACGGCCTGTCGGCGGGTTGGCCAGCTGACATGGGCCATTTCTGAACGAGTTTCTTTGATGTATTCGACGATGTTCATAATGATACGTTGTTCGCTTAGTAAAAAAGGCCCCCTCGGCCTCGTTTACTATAGTACTCCTTTTGGGCTATTCAGTCAATTAGTCGATTTCGTAGGTAATGGTGACCTGGGTACTGGTCTTGTTCTCACCTGCTGGCAATTCCGGAGTCGGTGCTGCCATGCCAGCGGCGGAGTCCATACTCATGGTCTTGCTGTAGTACATTGGGTAGTAGCCACTACCAGACTCTGAAAAGCTATTGATCTTGCCGAGAGAGACACCGAGGTCCTTTGCAAGAACCTTTGCCTTGCGCTGTGCATCTTCGATCGCATTCTTGCGAGCGAGTGCCTTTACCGCATTGTCATCCTCAACAGTGAAGCTGAGACCACTCAAATTGGAAACTTTGCGATTGCCAATCTCCGCGAGAATCTTACCAGCATCCTCCACCTTTCGAATCTTCACGAGAAAGGAACTGGTGACGTTGTAGCCGATAAATACACGGTTGTCTTTTGCCTGACAACTCGCGGCATCATAACAAACAACCGGTCGATTGTTGTACTCGTAGTGCGGATAGATCTGGTAGTTGGTAGTCTTTACATCCACCTCCTTGATACCTGCAGTCTTCAAATACGCGAGGATATCGTTGGCACGCTGAGTGACGTTGGTCTGAGCCTCAGTGACAGTCTTCGCCTCAAAACTAACATCGTATGAAACACTAGCAATGTCTGGAATAGCGTATGCATCGCCATTGCCAGTGACAGAGATCTGGCTCTGGACTGGGGTGTGGCCAATGTTTGCTGAGGTCTTTACCTCAGTGATGACTCGTGACAAAAGATACAATGAGCCAATGACGAGGAGCATGTAGACGGCCTGAAATAGGCGCTTTGACTGGGTTTCGTTGAGTGTAGAAAACATGTGTGTGATTGATTATTACTAAACCGTTATGCGAATAATGAATCTGATAATGGACCTATAGTATAGCATCCAATAGATTTTCAAAAAGACATGACATTGTGAGCGGACCGACGCCGCCTGGCACTGGTGAAATAGCGGCGACCTGGCCCTTCACAGCCTCGAAATCGACATCTCCAAAGAGCTTTTTGTCCGAGCCGACATTGATGCCGATATCCACCACCGTTTGACCACTCGAAAGATGGTTCGGACCAATGAGATGCCGTTGGCCGACGGCCACTATTACAATATCCGCGGCCTTGGTGTGTGCGGCGAGGTCTTTCGTCTCGATGTCGCAGACAGTGACGATGGCACCTTGGCTACGCAAAATGAGGGTGAGTGGCTGACCAACAAGAACAGAGTGTCCGACCATGGTGACACGCTTGCCGGCGACGGCGATGCCATAGTGGCGCAGGAGCGACACAACACCCCGCGCCGTCGCCGGCACAAACCCCTTCTCCCCCGCTTTCAGTCGCTGCACACTCTCCGCACCCAACCCATCGACATCTTTCGCCGACGCGACAGCATCCAAAATCGCCTGACGATCGACACTTGCAGGCAAAGGCAGTTGCACAATGATCCCATGGATGGATGATTCGGTATTCAGCGCGCCAATTTCGTCAACAATCTCACTCGTGGCTCTCTCCGCACCAATTCGGATATGTCGTACGACAGCGCCAATCTCCTCACCAAACTTCTTCTTCTGAGCAATGTAGGTATTCGATTCAGGTACGTCACCGACTTGCACAATGGCCAAGGTCGGCACGATACCCCGAGCACGGAGCGTTTCCACCTGCTTGGCGAGCTCGGTCTTT
Source organism: bacterium (assembly GCA_037130265.1). GTDB lineage: Bacteria > Patescibacteriota > Minisyncoccia > Phycocordibacterales > JBBTRF01 > JBBTRF01. The sequence continues at coordinate 12,163 of JBAXTI010000003.1, read as the reverse complement.
TTCAGATCACGGACAATTTTTCCGTCGAGAATAAGTGGCATTTGAGTAGCTTCACCCTAACACGTCGCTACTCGTACCGCAAAGCTTCCATCGGACTCTTGCGAGCAGCTTGTTTGGCTGGATAGATACCGAAGACCAGACCAATAACACCCGACACCACGATACCGAGAAAGGCCCCAAAAAATGGAAACTGGAAACTCCACGCCAATCCAACAAAATTGGTCAAAATAAAGGCGCAGATAATGGAAAGCGTACCACCAATCACGATACCAGCAACGCCGCCCGTGCCCGTAAGCAACACAGCCTCAAGCAAAAACTGCATCAAAATATCTCGGTCCGTCGCGCCGATCGACTTTCGTAGACCGATCTCACGAGTACGCTCTGTCACCGACACCAACATAATGTTCATAATTCCGATACCTCCCACCACCAGAGAGATGGCGGCGACGGCCGCGAGGAACAGGGTGAGGACTTGGGTGATGAGACCCAAACGAGCGGCCAGATCCTCCTGGGTTTGTACAAAAAAGTCATCCTTACTCGGATCAGTGATTTTATGACTTTCACGCAATGTTGCCTTAATATCTGTCACGGTCTGCGCGATCAAATCCTGCGAAGACGCCTCGGCGACAAATCGATGAAAATATTTGATACCAAGCACATATTGCTGCGCCGTGGTGTACGGCACAATCACAGCCTCATCGAAGTTGAAGAACGACACCTGCCCTTTCGATGGCATGATACCGATCACACGGAAACTGCGGTCTTTGATCTTTATCTTCTCCCCCAAGGCAGGACTATCACCAAAAAGCTGCTCCTTCACCTTGGAACCAATCACCACCACATCAGCACGAGCCCGAACATCGTCGTCGCTAAAAAATTCACCCTCAGAAACACTGAGATCAAAAATCTTTTGAATAAGCGGTGACACACCGAAGATCGTCGGTCGATATGTTTCGCTCCCATACGAAGAACTCACGCCAGTGAACAGCAGTGGCATAATACTGCCAAGCGTTGGTACATTTTCTTTTTTCTGAAGCAATTCAAAGTCACGGACCTTAAGCGAATCGCTAAACACCTGCGCCGCATCTGATGGCCCCTTTGGTTCACGACCGGGGATCACAATGATTGTCTTCGAGCCCATGCCCTGCACCTGATTCAAAATCAACTGCTGTGCTCCCTGCCCCAAAGACATAATCAGGATGATCGCCGCAATACCAATGACAATACCGAGAATCGTTAAAAGTGAACGAGAGCGATTCGTCTTCAATCCGGTGACTGCAGTTTTGAGACTGTATGAAAATATCATTTTATTTTGTATTCCGTCTTTGTATTCTTTATTGGCTTCCCTACTTCACGTACCCCTCATCAGCACGACGCTGCTGCGCGACCTTTGTATCGCTTTCGATAGCACCGTCCATCACACGGATGATGCGCTGCGCATGCTCAGCAGTGCTCGTCTCGTGCGTGATGAGGATAATTGTGTGACCATGCTGTTCATTCAGATTTTGGATGGTCTGGATCACCATTTTGCCGGACTTTGAATCGAGATTTCCAGTTGGTTCATCGGCGAAAATAACCGATGGCTCCAGCACAAGCGCGCGAGCGATGGCAACGCGCTGTTTCTCGCCGCCAGAAAGCTGGGCTGGTTCGTGTTCCAAGCGATGTAACATTCCCACCGACTCCAGTGCCTTCTTCGCCAACCCGTCCCACTGTTCTGTCGGCACATCCGAATACAACAATGGCAACTTCACATTTTCAAGCACCGTCGTACGTGGCAACAAATTAAATGCTTGAAAAATAAATCCCATCCGACCGTTGCGAATTTTCGAAACCTCCTCGGGTTTGTACGACTTCACATTTTTCCCTTCAAAAAGATATTCCCCATCAGTATGTTCGTCCAAAAATCCGAGAATATGCAGCAGGGTCGATTTACCCGAACCCGACGGACCCATGATCGCCACAAACTCCCCCTTCTTCACGCCAAACGAGACGCCGCGCAACGCCGGCGTCTCAACACCTTCATTCGTATATATCTTGGTGACGTTTTTTACTTCGATTAGGGACATTGTTTTTTAATGATGAGACAACTCGCCGTGCCACACTGATTACTGCGTCGACGACGTGACAACCACCTCACCTTCGGCCACACCAGAAACGATCTGCGTATTCCCCTCGCCGTCTTTGATACCGATCTCCACTACCCGCTCCACCACTCCGCCCTTGCCATCGTTCAGCTTCACATATCGCTTGCCGTCTTTGCTGTACAAAGAACGTGACGGTACGAGAATCGCACCACTCACTTCGGCGGTGATGATATCGGTATTGGCTGTCATTCCCGAACGGATACGCTCATCCTTCTTCGCAAAATTCAATGTCACCTTGTATGTCGGCACACCCTCAATGATGACCTCAGCAGGGTCTACGGCCGTCACGGTCGCATCAAATCGTGCGTCTTGGTAGGCATCAAGGGTGACGTCGGCTTTATTGCCCACTCGAACATTGGCAATATCGGACTCCGCCACAGTTGCCTCAATTTTATATACACCTTGAGACATTACTGAAATAGCGATAGTGTTGGCTGGAACAATTTCTCCCACCTCGATATTCTTTGCCGTCACAATACCGACGATTGGCGAACGGAGAATCGTTTTTTCTAGTGCTGCATACGCGGCAGCCTCGCTCGCACTCGCCGACTCGACGCTCGCCTCCTGTGCTCGGATATCTTCGGAGCGTGCCGGTGCCTTCGCCTGATCGTATTGAGACTGCTTCAAGGCAAGTGTCGCCTCAGCCGTGCGCAATGCCTGCTCTGCACTAGTGATAGCAGCTCGCTGTGTCAAAATAGCTGTTCGGGCCGCAAGAATAACCGCTTTGTAACCGTCGATGGTGGCCTGGGTCAATCCAGTACCGGCAGTGAGAGCGTTCACAGCTTCGGCGATAAAGTCGACCTCCGTCTTGATCAAAGCGAGCTGCTTTTTGGCATCGGCAAAATACGTAGCGAAAACTACTTTTTCAAAATCAATAGACATCTGCGAGAGCGAAGCCTTCCAGGTGATGAGCACATCATCGAGACCGACTCGCTCACTCTGAATAGAGGTCCGAATCTGTCCGTCGGACTGCGGATTAAATTGTGGGGTCGAGGTGCGAGGATTGCTGAAAAAAGCATCCACTTTGTTGTGCAGGGCATCGTCAGCATTCGTCTGCGCAGCAGTCAACGCATCTACAGAAGCACGCCGAGCATCATCGAGAGCGGTCTTGGCATTTATTACGTATACCTCAGCAATGCGAAGATCCGCGGCTGAGCTACCGGCATTCAAGGCATCGAGCTTTGCCTGCTGAGCCTTCACATTGGCCTGCGTTTGTTGGAGCTGGGCATACAAATCAGCATTTTCCAGCGACACGAGTGCCTCACCCGGCTTCACTGCGGTCCCAACCTCGTGGTAGACACGACTCACACGTCCAGACTTTTCAAACGCGAGAGAGACGTCCGAGACCGATTTCACACGGCCCGTAACACTCACCTTCTGAGCAATATCACGCTTCACTGCAGTGAATGTACCACTAAAAAGTGGGGCTTTGCTCCCAGAAAGCATCCAGCCTGCGAGCACAGCGAGAACAATGGCGAGTGAAATATAGACTTTTGGTTTTTTGAGGACGGAAAGATAATTCATCACTAGATTGGATTGTTACGTACACTTATTATACCACACCTACTATCCACACTTTGAACTGCGCATTACTATTCAATCGCCTTTTCTACTTGTTCCACCAACTCCTCAAAACTACCGTTGTTCATAAATACAACATCAGCCATTGCAATGCAGGCCAAAAGATTGCCCTTGGTTGGATCATTCGGATTGATCTCGGCTTTTTCCTGGGCAATAAATCGCTCAAAGGTGATCTGATCGAGCTCAGACTTCCTTGATTGGACACGATCGTAGCGAATACGTGGATCAGCATCGACGGCAAAGACTTTGCTGTCTGGAATAGTACGAATGAATTCAACCTCGCCAACACTACGGAGCGACTCCACAACAGCATTCTTTCCCTGCTTCTGCACTTCGGCCGCACGACGACATAATTCCTTGGCGATATAGTCCGGCCCAAAAGTGGCACGGAGGTCGTTGGCGACAAGTGTGGTATTTTCTCGCATCACTTCCAAGCCACGCTTCTTCACTTCTTCCAAAATGAGTGCGCGGGCGGAGAAATGTACAAACCCTTTTTTGTGGACGAGATAATCCACCACAGTACCCTTTCCTGCACCAATCGTTCCGGAGATTCCAATGATCATCGAGCGTCAAAAAGATCAGCGTTTCCGAACCGAACCTTTGGCTTCAGCACTTCCGTCGAGGCACGCTTTCCTACCGCAAGCACGACGCATGGATAAAGATGTGCTGGCAATGACAAAATCTTCTTGAATTGCGCAGGATCAAAACCTTCCATCGGACAAGAATCGATTTGCATTTCGGCACACGCTGCGAGAGCGAAGCCAAGAGCAATATAGACCTGTTTTGTCGCCCATATCTGAATGTCTGCCTCTGTTTTTCCCTCAGCAAATCCCTTCAGAGCGCCCTCGAAACCAGCGAGCTTTGCTCGAATATCTAGGTTGCCCCCTGCGGTATTCATAAGATGTGCCTCGATGCGATCCTTCAAGTCGGTCCGTGCAGAAAAAACCAACACATGCGAGGAGGAAGTGAGCTGTGGCTGATCCCATGCAGCCTTCTTTAGTTGCTCGCGAAGCGCACTGTCAGAAACAACAGTTACATGAAAAGGCTGGAGGCCGTAGGAGGTCGGAGCGAGACGTACCGCGTCCAAAATCGTCTCGAGCTGCTTGTCTGAGAGCTTTGAACCGTCAAACTGCTTGGTCGCGTAGCGCCAATGGAGATTCGACAAAAATGTAGATTGGTTCATTTGATGAATATATTTAATAAAAGCTATTTTAACACACTGGTACCAGTGTCGTGCGTGCGCCTTCCCTTTTTCGACAAAAAGCAGGCGCACGCCGATCAATTCAAGGCCGACAAAAAACAAGAAACCCCATGAAGTGAGCGGCGTCACGATACTGACAATACCCGCAATGATGCAGAAAATGCCCACAGCAAGACGCAACGGTCTGGGGATCTTATGCACACGGGTTCGGATGCCTTCCACACTGCAAGTATAACAGAACCGCGCGAGGCCACCACACTTCCGTTCTGCTACTTTTTCTGCTTTGGTACCAACCCTTTCAGAGCGCGGGCCAGACGGATTTCGATATAGGAGATATTGGCTCCCAGCTTCTTTTTGGCTGGCGCAAGGAAAATACCATCGCACTTTTCATCGGCCAACATTTCATCGAACGCCTTCGAGATCTTTATCCAGTGTGTCTTCGAGATTTCCTTTTTGAGATACGCGATGTCCGCATCGTAATCTTCTTCAATAAGTTTTTCAATATGATCCACGATCGTCTCAGAAGTGAGACCGCGCTCACGAGCGATTTCGGCGAGCGACTGCTTCTTCTCGATAAGAAGTGCGGTGACTTCGTGGGTCGGTATTTTCGGCACCTTCTTCCCTGTCGCACGCTCTGGCACGCAGTATTCCATGAAATCCTTCTGTTCGGACGCGAGCTTGGCTGGAGACATTGCCTGAAGCGTCTTCTCGGCCTGCTGTGAGGCCTCACGGAGCCGAGCATCGAATTCCAAAACTTCTTGATTCACCTCGAGTGCTTTTGCGTTGAGACCGAGGATGCGCAGCCCCGCCAAACTTCGCACTCGCGACAACGCCACATACCCCATCCCTGGTTCAAACGACTTCGACAGATCCATCTCCGCCGCATCGAGGCTCATGCCCTGGCTTTTGTGCACCGTGATCGCCCACGCCAAGCGCAACGGGTACTGGAGTAGCTCCGCCTTGGTGTGCCCGTCTTCCTCAATCTTCCACGAGGCCTTGCCGATTGTCACCCTCTTGCCACTCGATAGCCGAACCACCGGGTCTTCATTAAAACTGCAGGACATCACCACACCGAGCGTGCCATTCACATATCCCTCTTCAAAGTTATTCTTAATGCACATCACCCGCGCGCCCACTTTCAGCTTCAGATTCGGCTGCGCCAAACACGATTTCTTCAGAGCCTCGACGATAAACGGCTTCCCTTTTTCTTCCATCGGATATTCAGCCGATGCAACTTCAACAAGCTTCGAAAATTCGCGTTCGTTGATCGCGTCGACATCTTCGTTGTGCGTATACAGGCGCGTCGGTTCAGTAATGAGCACTTTTTTGTGTGGATGCGAGTGTTTTTGAAGCAATTCGTGAGTCTTTGCAGACACTTCACCAGAGCGGATTTCATTGAGCAGGCCAATAGCCTCAGGATCATTTTGGCGAAATTGTTCTTCGAGGTAGCAGGTCGCAAAGTCGCCATTCTTCCACGCGTCAGAATGATATACGAAGAGCGATGGCGGTTCACCGAAGCGCGATACCGGCGGCAATTGGAAAAAATCACCACACAGCACCACCTGCACCCCACCAAACGGGTCATCGACTTTTTTCATCGTCCGCAAAATCTGATCCACGAGGTCGAGGCGAAAATGATGCAACATCGACACCTCGTCGATAATGAGCACCTTCACTCGCTCAAAACGTTTTGCCAAATACGGCTTTTCGCGCATCCCCTCGATATCGTATTCAGACAAAAATGCATGGATGCCCATTCCAGACCACGAATGAATCGTGACACCGCCCATGTGCGTCGCTGCAATGCCAGTCGAGGCTGTGATCCCCATATCCACGCCCCGTTCACGCAAATACGCGATATATGAATTCACCAGGTGCGTCTTGCCGCTGCCGGCCGCACCGGTAATAAAGACGTTTCTGCCGGTTTTCAGGAGTTCGAGTGCTTGGACTTGTTTCATAAAAATATGAGATACTATGTATGTATGAGGATACACCAGATCCGCAAAAGAGCCGAGGAATCTTTCTGGCGAATCCTGACGGACTTTTGGACAGTCGTCTTCTTCTCGGCCATCGTGTACGACTACCTCCACGAGAACATTCTCGACCACCACGAGATCATTCTGATCATCGCAGTACTCTACGGCGCCTCCCTCGCTATCTATAGCGCCGAGAAGGAGTTCAAACGTTGGCACGACAAACACGAGACCATCCACCCTGGTGAGCTCTATGTGATCGCATGGACACTTCTCATCTTCGGCCTGATTATCGCTGGAGTCATCAACAGAGAACACTACGAAATGCCGGCCGAAGTCCGCGCGACCTATGTCGTGGTGGTCGGCATTTTGGCGCTCACCAGAGAGTCAAAATATTTGTACGGAAAAGACCTGAAAAAAAAGAAGAAGCGCTAGGCAGCGCCCCCCCCACCCACTACACCTCACGTCGGGAAAAGCGACGGAAGAGGATTTTTGGTATTTTATATATGAGATAGATTGCAAGAATGTATACGGCGACTTTGTAATTAGACACCCACGCCAAAAAATGAAGGAGGTATGAATAGAGGATGCGGAACGGACTCACTGATCCATCTACGCCAGTTTGGGAACCAGCTGCCGCGGCGGTGAGAGATGTTTTTGAACCAGTTTTCGCCAAAGGCGCCGATTTGGAAAGCGCAATCTGTTTGTCATTGGCAACCTTCTTGACCTCGAGTGCCGCATGAACACGATCGATCAAGGAGTCGGTACTCGAAGCGGCAACCACGAGGCCATGAATGACCTGCTGCGGAAGTGTGGAGGTACCCGTGGCAGGACTGGTGTTGAAGGAACGAAGCACACCAGACAAGCTGACGGGTGTAGAGGCGGTAGCGGCAGACGGCGGCGGGACAGGTGCCGCAACCTTCACACTGACAGTGGCTCCCGTGGTGATATCGGGCAGCACCTCCTCTTTGCCATCAGGATACGTCGCGCGAATCGACGTGATCTTTGCACGAAAGAGATGGTCGCCAGACGAAGCAGTCCAACGTATTGATACGATCTGAGAGCCGCCCGCCGGCGCGGAAAATTGCGTAGCGCCAATTTGCGTCTGGTTGTCATAGAACTCTACCGTTCCACGAGCATTGGCAGTACTACCATTGAACACACTTGTATACACCTTCACCTGCTCCCCGCCAACAAACGGCTGCTTCGAAAACCAAATCTGATTGCGGACGAAGTCGATCGGGAGAGGTTGGGTGGATGCGGCCCGAAGATGAATTGGCAGAGTAGCACAAACAGCAACAAAGATTGCTATCGACACATTGATACGGAATTGATTCATGGCAACAGGTTCCCTTTAGTATACGCAATTTCGACGCGAGAATCATCCGGCAACTTACCCGACATATACCCTTGGAATATTTACTCTGAAAACCGATACTGTATTGCGACAACTTTTTATTCACCGATTTTCCATACACCCTTCTCACGGAAGGCGGCTATTGTTTGACGCTTCCCTGCATTAATAAGACTCGCCAGAGCCGATGAATGTCTTTTTGCATATTCCGAGAGAGTGATTATTTCACGCCCCTCCAAATATGCGATTCTTTTGTGCAACCCCTCTGAAAGGGCCAGGTACAAGACTCGCTCCATTTGTTTAGTCGATTTCGTGTCTCGGAAATGCGAAAATGTTTTGTAGTAAATCTGCTTTTCTTTGTCACGAATAATAATGTTTGGATATCCAAACCCTTGGAGCTGCAGGTTAATCAGTACACGACCAATTCGCCCATTGCCATCACAGAAGGGGTGTATCGTTTCAAATTGTAGATGAAAATGTGCGATTTTTGTTAGTATATTTCCATCATGATTGACCTTGTATTCATCCAACAATACTTCGATCATGCGGATAATATGTTCTGGCGCTGGAGCGACGTGCTTACCAACTCGCACATACTCTCCTTGTTTTCTAAATCTGCCGGCTATAGAATCATCAATTCCGCCGATCAACAAACTATGAACAAAGAGGATTGTCTCTTGATTCAAAACAATATTGTCTTTTTTTACTTTGATGTATTCGTATACCCGAGCAAGATTTTTTGCTTCAAAAACTTCACGGAGTGAATAGTCTTTTGAAACTTCTAAATCAAGAAGGATTTTCTCAGTATCAGGAAGTGTGAGGGTACTGTTTTCAATCGCATTTGAGTTATACACTGATTCTGCGACTTCTACTTCTTCGAGAACACGCAAAAGAGCCTCTTTTCCTTTTTTAAGAGCGTCGAATCTCTTCTTTAAATCTGCGATCTTTTGAACCTTTTTAGGTATTGTAACCATAAATGTATGAATATACTATAGTCTATTTACGCTAAAAAGTCAACAAAAGCGTAAATTATACCTAAAAATCGGGTATATTTACGCTTTTATAGCCCCTTGCCCCACAAGCTTTTTCCAAAGGATTCCACTTGATCTTGGGTCTCTATCGGGATTTGAACCCGAACTTAACCCTCCACAGGGGTCCGTGCTGCCATTACACCATAAAGACCATTACTATATGCCGCCCCGCCTTTTGCATTACTTATACGCCGGTGACTCCTCCTTTATACCAGATAAGTGGTTGGAAAGTCGAGCGAGAGCGTAGAGAAGGCTCGAGAGACGGTTGAGGTACGCGAGCGTCACTGGCGAGGCGCGTCGAGCCGGACTGGCATTTTCCTCCCCCACTTCCCCCTCCGCCACGGCCACCACGCGACGCTCGGCACGGCGGGCGAGCGTACGCGCCACATCGAAACTCGCCGCCAATTCAGTCCCGCCGGAAATGAAAAAAGTTTTGATCGGCGGGAGAATCTTCTCGGCGGCATCAGTCAGCGTTTCCGCCTCCAACACCTTCGCCTCGGTCATTTGCATCGGAAAGCCGGCGACTTCTGCCTGCACCATGAACAGTGTTTGTTGAACGCCGTGCACGATATCCCCGAAGCTTCGGCCATTGATTTGAAATTTCTCCCCCGCCGCCTCGTTGGCCGCAAACGCTTTCACCTTCACAATACCGAGAAATGAATTCACCTCATCGAGCGAACCGAGTGCTTCAGCTACAGCAGAACTCTTCGAGATGCGCTGGTCGCAGCCGTATGTTTTCGTCGTACCTTTGTCGCCTTTGCGGGTGTAGAGCATGGAAATGTATTATATCACTCGCGCTGCGAGGCCGATCAGCACGATGCCGATAAAGTTGCAGACAAATGATAGTGGCACAAATCGACGCATCTTCAAATGCGACATTCCAAGTAGACCGATACCGAGCTCGTCGGGCAACGGCGAAGCGATGATCACGCCTCCAACAAAGAACGTAAACCAACGGAACGAACGGCGTCGGAAGATCGTGCTGACACGTTTCGCAGTGCTGTTGTGCAAGATCACTTCCGTCAGGTGCTCGGAGAATCGATCTCGTACGAAACGAAAAATAACAATATCACCGAGAGTCGCACCGATGGCGCCAAAAAATGCCGTGAGGATGATAGTGTTCATCGAAGCGATCTGACCGAGCGCCACAATAGCCGGAGCCGTCGTGAATATTGAGGTAAAGAAGAGACCGGCAACAAAGCTGCCAACAAATTGGCCGTGACCCGTAGAAACCAACAGCTGCGACAATATTCCAGTCTGCACTAAAACCACTGCGAGAATAATACTCGCCGCGAGGACCAAAAAATCATGAAAAAGGAGTCGGTCTTTCATCTTCGGTGATGGAGTAATTATAACACCTTGCGCGAACCTTTTTTGGAGAGGACCTAAAAATTCGCGTCGACCGAAATACCGAATAATTCGTAAAGTTTTTTAGCATTATTTCTCAAGCGATATCCATCTATATTAGTGCGATTCATAACCAGATAATTACTAAAAAACTTTGTATAATTGTCCATTCCAACTCCGTACAAAATATTAAATCCTGCATCGATAAGTTGTTTTCTTCGTGGATCTCCTTCCGAAAATACTTGTCCGAACGGTCCGATAAAAATGTTTGTTTTGCCAATAATTGGCTCAACATGTTTTGACCAAAGAGAAATGTCGTCTGCAAGAAAACCTGACGTGATTGTCGTATTTACAAAAACTTGGTCGTGACCAAAGCTGTGGCTAGCAAATACCCAGCCAGATTTTTTTAGCGCATCTGCAATGACGGTAGCATGTTGTCGCTCACTATCTCCTCGTTCCCCATTCCAGTTCGTGCGATACCCCAGAACACCTTCAAAGCCAGTAAGACCGATGATTCCCTTCGCACCATCGAGTGAAAAATCAGGATGTGCCTTAACAAACGCATCCACTATTGGTACAACATCGCCGTCGTCCATGATGATGGTATTTCCTTCGGGGGTCCGGACTTCTGTTTTTACAATGCCGTTTTCCAAAATTAACTTATTGGCGAAGCCACCGTTTTTCATGTATGAATAATAAGCAAGATCGTCAATTGAAAGACCTAGTGGCTTTTTTCCCTTTGGTAGATACAGCTTGCTTTTATACACATTGCCGCTCTTGTCGAATGAATACAAAAGTTTTTCATCAATCAATATGAAATTATTTTCGTAGAGCTGTTGTATAACTTTTTTAAATTGCTCAACGGTGAGCATATTATCTTTATACCCATGAATGTTCTTAGTATCTGCTAACGCTTTTTGTGGATAAATAATTAAACTGTGAGAAAAAATATGACGAACTACGCCAACATATTCTTCCCTGACTTCATTAGAAAGGTTCGGTACAGTTGTTGTTGCAGCCTTTTCTTGTTCTTGCCTATAATCGGAAATAGGGCTTTCTCTTGAAATTTTATTTTCAACTTTTTCGGGAACTGTTTTCAATAAGAATTTTTCGTGTACAAAAAAATAACCAATGCTACCAAGCAGTACAAGAACGAGAATAACTGCCATAGGGGTCAGAATTTGTAAAAATCCGCGTTGAGTATTCATACGTAATTATTATACAGCTGGGGTTCTCACCTAATTTTTTAGAAACGTTAGCCATAATGCAATATCTGCAGTGTAACATTATTACGTTTTTATTCTATGTGGAATTCAAGGCGATGACGAATTTTCATTCTGGTGCGCGGGAGAGGACTTGGTCACGCGTAAAATTGCTTCGCAATCTTCGCTCGACCCCGCCTCAGCAGAGGCCTCCCAGGCCTCTGCTTCCGGCTTTCAAGTCCTCTCCGTAAAGTATGTAAAAAGACCAGCAAGAAGCTGGTCTTTTTACATACTGTGTCTCTATTGTACCAAACTCGCACCTACTTCCAA
>JBAXTI010000002.1:0-154293 GCA_037130265.1 bacterium | reverse complement strand
TACCGGAAAGAATCTTTACGCTGCGAGTCTCGGCAGTCGCACGATATGAGAGCAATGCTTCGATGAGTCGGCGTGGATCATCGGCGTACGCGCGATCACGACCAGCAAGCTCTGTCGCCAAAGCAACAATCCCTCGCCACACTTCCGTATTGGCCGGACTTTTGGCAATCACCGGCAACAGCCCGCTCTGTTCTGTTGCATAGACCAAAAAAGCCAGACCGCCACGTTGGGTCATTTCTTCTCGCACTGTCGCCACGATTGGCAACGCAGCCAGCACCTCCGTACCTTTGCCCCCGTGGGTAAGTGTCGCTGACGCTCCCTTACCGCTTTTCGCAAGCCGAATCAATTCCGCCGCACGAGCAAATTCCACACCCCACAGTCCCGAAGCGAGCGTCACTGCCAAGCTTTCTGTTTGGGATGGGTCGTGCAAGAAATGAATGAGGTCGAAAAAGAGAGCGCCGATCGGGTGCAAGAAAATATTGATTCCACGTTCCGACGCCGCATACACGCCATTCGCTTCGCACAAAGTCGCCAGTCGCTCCACATCACGATTGCGTCGAACAATGATGGCTGCGGTTTTTTCGCTTGAGCTTTCCGCATTTTTTGCACTTTTTGCGATGAATTCCTTGAGCAGCGCAACGAGTGCCATATCCGCCGCAGCTGAATTCCCCGCTGTCACCACTTCGATTGGCCGAGGCTTTTCATCAGCACCTTCCCCTGATTTTCCAGCTCGCAACTTCACCCGCAGCAATGGATGCTCCCCATCGGCATAATTGTTTTCAATGAGTGAAAAGCTCGAGTCCAAAATATGCTGGTGGGAACGGTAGTTTTCCTCAAGTGAAATAACCTGCATATTCTTCCACGCATTCTGGAATTGCAAAAAGTTCTGCACCGACGCACCCTGAAAACGATAGACGGCCTGCTTCTCGTCACCCACCACAAATAGATTTGGCGAATCGAAAAAGTCGGCGATAGCGCGAATGATCGCGTTCTGTGAATCATTGGTATCCTGATGCTCGTCCACCAACAAATACAAATATTTTTCCTGGATCAGCGAGTGGAGGAGCTCGTCGGTACGGATTGCCTGGAGTAATTCAAAAATGAGGTCGTCGAAGTCGATCTTTCGGGCGGCAGTAGCACCACCGACAGCACGATCATTTGTGCTTCCACTTCCATTCCCACGCTTTTTCTCCTCATAGGCTTCGTACACGTCAGCGAGCAGTAGCGTTTTTTCTGCCTTCTCGACTTGCTTGCGAGCATCGGCTTTCAATTGACCCTTTGTGGCACCGCGAGTCGAGAGCGAGTCTGGGTCGGCGGCAATTCGTTCTGCTTCACTCTTCGCAAAATCCCGCACCATCTCCGGCGTGAGTGCTTCACGCTTCGCATTGCTAATCGATGTCAGAATACCACTCACATAGTGATCCGGCTCGCCAAGAGGACGAATCATTTTATATTTCTTGTCTTTCAAAATACCGCGAACCAATTCCTGCGCCTCAATATCGGTCATCTGTTGCGCACGGGCGATGTGCACAAAATGTTCTGGAAATTCAGCAATCACTGCGGAGGCAAAACTATGGAAAGTATAGATACGCACTTCGTCCGCCCGCGCACCAATCACTTCACGGAGCTTTATACGCATCGCTTTCACGCCGGCGTCGGTGAAGGTGATTGCCAATATGCCCGACGCAGGCGTATCCGTCAGCCGCAAAATATTTGCAATGCGCAGCGTCAAAATCGTCGTCTTGCCAGTACCTGGGCCTGCAATCACCATTACCGGCCCCTCAATCGTATCGACAGCCTTCTTCTGCGCCGGGTTCAGGTTCTTATATTTTGTACGAAATAATTCTTCTGACATGTAATATGTTTATTTACGTCTATTTCTTCTTTTTATCCAAAATCTTCTTCATCTCCTTATCAAAATCGCTTTCATACAACCTATCTTGGACGATCCTGTATTTTTCAAATTCTTCTTCAGCTAAAGCTACGGCGATCTTGTGGCTCACGAGGCCATTGTCAAGCAATATTTCTCTTTCATTGAACTGCAAAAAGGCGTTGAGTTTTTCTACCCAATCTCTCATGTGCATTGCTACTCCTCTTTTGGCTTGCGATTCGGCATAATCAAGATACATTGTCACAATACGATTGAGCCCGTCCAATTCTGTATGGTCGAGGTAGTTTTTTGCAACGATCACATCCATCTTCCGAATCGGCCCAGTCGGACCATGTTTCCATGCGGTTAAACCAAGATGCGGTTTTGTGCTGTCTATCCTTTCATGAATAATCTCCGCGGCCGTCTTTCCGTTTATGGCAAAATGAAGCTTGTTCTGCACTGTAGCGAAAAATTGCCTCGTGCATTCTTCGTTCGGATCATAATCAATAGCAGTCGCATAAATATCAGAAATCTTTTGATAGAACCTACGTTCACTCGAACGAATATCTCGAATGCGAGTAAGTTGATCTTCGAAATAATCGCCACCGAAAGTAGCGTCTGGATTTTTGAGCCGATGATCATCCATCACAAACCCTTTGATCATATACTCCTTGAGTATACTCGTTGCCCAGATACGAAAATGGGTCGCTCTTTTACTATTCACCCGATAGCCGACAGCGATGATGGCATCGAGGTTGTAGTGTTTCGTCTTGTACTTTTTACCATCACTGGCAGTTATCGAGAATTCCTCGATAACTGCCTCGGGGGAAAGTTCTCCGTCATCAAAGATATTTTTTAAATGCAGTGAAACATTGTCCACGGAACAATCAAAAATATCCGACAGCGTCTTCTGTGTTAGCCAGATAGTCTCATTGTGCAGGAATATCTCCACGCTCACCTTGCCATTTGGCGCAGTGTACAATAGAAATTCTGAGTGACCAGACTTCTGGGCCACCTTTGGTTGTCCGAGTTTCTTTTTCATCCCTCCCATTATACCATTTTCGAAAGACGACAATTGCAAGAAATACTGCAAGCAAAACAAAAACGTTTTTCAGAGACATCGCGCAGGGCGAAGGAAACACAGTAAAAAAGACAAAGCTCCCTGACGGAGACCTCTCGCAGCCACGACGGTGGCGAGAGGAGCCAAAATCCTAGCAAGGTTTTATGGCGTGTCTCAGGAAGGGAGCTTTGTATTTTCTTTTAGTAATTCTTCAACTGATTAATCTTCTCGTGCTGTCGAATCTTCTCATGAGCCTTTGCTTCAATCTGTCGGATACGCTCGCGAGTGACGCCGAACTTCTGCCCCACTTCCTCAAGTGTATGAGTGATGCCGTCCACCAAGCCGTGTCGCATTTCCAAAATCTCACGCTCCTTTTCAGACAAATCGCTCAAAATCTCTTTCACCTGATCGGACAAAATACGTCGTGAAGATTCCTCGGCAGGCGAGAGAATCTTGTCATCTGGCAAAAAGTCGCCAAGCACCGACTTCTCATCGCCGTCGTCGCCAACTGGGCTTTCCAATGAAACAGTGTCCTGATCGATCTTCTCGATCTGATACACCTTCTCAACATCAAGTCCCATTTCTACCGCAATCTCTTCCGGCAATGGATCACGTCCGAGGTCCTGAGAGAGTCGTCGGACCACTTGCTTGTACTTCGCAATGGTCTCCACCATGTGCACCGGCACACGAATAGTTCGAGACTGGTCAGCGAGCGCACGAGTGATCGCCTGGCGAATCCACCATGTAGCATAGGTTGAAAACTTGTATCCCTTTGTCCAATCAAACTTGTCGACGGCCTTAAACAATCCGAGGTTACCTTCCTGAATGAGGTCGAGCAAGGTGAGGTCTGGTGATCGGCCCACATACTTCTTCGCAATAGAAACCACCAATCGGAGGTTTGCTCGCGCGAGAAGATTCTTCGCTTCGTTGTCGCCCTTCTCAATGCGTCGCGCGAGCTCCTTCTCTTCAGTCGCAGGAATGAGTGGGTACTGACCGATCTCCTTCAAATACATCTGAATGGAATCGTATGAAGACTCTGACTTGCCACCGTAGCTATGCTTCTTCTCGACAATCAAATCTTCGTTCTTGATATCGAGCATGCCACCACCTTCGAGCACATCAATGCCGGAAGTACTGAGCTTGCCATACAATTCATCAAGGAAAGTGATGTCGTCTTCGATGTGAGGAAACTCCTTCAAAATCTCATCATAGGTCACGAAGCCACGATCCTTGCCCTTGGCCATGAGCCGGAGAGTACGGATTTCGAAATCTTCGGCCTTTTTAGCCCCACGGAGCTTCGGAGCTGGCTTTGCTGTGACTTTGACCGCTTTACTAGAAACAACCTTCTTAGGGGCCTTTTTAGGCGTTTTTGAGGCCTTTTTGAGCTTCTTTTGATTGGTTTTTGATTGTTTCTTCATAGGGTGTTGATTTTATCTCACTTTTTTAAGCTTGGCAAGCGTCGTCACCAACTGGTCCACCTTCAGCCCATCCCCGTCCCGTTGGGCCTTATGCAGGTCCGAAAGGAGCTTCGCACAGAGCTCATTGCTGCACTCTGTTACAAAGTTCTCGAGCAATTCTTTCACTTCCTCAGCCAATTTCTCGGATTTGTCATATGACAGCTCCGCCTCGACGATCAATTCCTCCGTCTCTTTTTGGAATTCTGCCATGACATTCGCAAGTACCTTTTCTGCTGAAATATCAGACATTCCTTCCGACGCCCCTCCGACCAGGCCGTTGCCAGAAATCGCCGACTGCACCGGCTGGAGTGCACTTGAGAGTTTCTTGATCATTTCTTCATTTCCAAACATCGGCGTCGGCAACGTATTCTGCCACAGCACAATACTCGCGAGTCGACGCTCAATGTGTTTTCGACGCGTCGCGTTTTGCACGAAATCTGTGTACGTGCTTCCACTGGTCGATGAAGCGGGTACATTTACCGTACTCGCTTTTTGCGAAACCTGGGTCGTCTGGAGAGCTTGGGCAGTTTGCACTGGCACCATCTTTTCCAATCGCTTCACATCTTCCCAAATAGCTTCTTCCTTGATGCCGGTCTTTTTGTAGATCATCGACACAAAATGCGATCGCTCCATCGAGCTGGTCAGGCGCACAATAAACGGCAACACTTTCGCACCAACTTCTTTGGCGAGAGCGCGGCCGTCCAACTTCATCGACAGCAAATGATTGACGACAAACTCCACCACATGAATCGCCTTCTTTTCCACCACTTCTCGCCACTGGTCTGGATGATTGAGAATGAACAATGCTGGGTCCTCCCCTTTCGGCAATTCTGCCACGCGGACTTCCATACCGAGACCAATCGCCATCTCGGCGCCGCGCAGTGCGGCACGCACGCCGGCGCCGTCCGGATCGAAACTCATCACCACTCGCTCCGACAATCGTCGCAACAATTCCAAATGCTGCAGCGTGAGCGCTGTCCCCGACACCGCCACCGTATTCACAAACCCAGCCTGCTGCGACATCAACATATCCATCTGCCCCTCCACCAAAATCGAATATCCCTTCTCGCGAATCCCCAACTTCGCTTTGTGAAAGCCGTACAACATCTCCGACTTCTTGAAGAGTTCAGTTTCCGGGCTGTTCAGATACTTCGCACTCTTACCATCATCCTCGCCAAAAATGCGTCCCGAAAAACCAATCACTCGTCCAGAGCTATCGAACAACGGAAACATGATGCGTCCGCGGAAACGGTCGTAATAGCCGGTGCCAAAACTACTCGCAGAAGCGCTGGCGACACCCGCACCGACAGTAGCTGTCGCACTAGTCGGGCCCTCTTTCGCTTCGCGTGGCTTGATCAAGCCCACCTTCTCCATGTCCTGCTCACTAAACCGTTTCCCTTTCAGATAATCGGACAACATCTGCCACGCGTCGGGCGCATAGCCGATACGCCACTCTTTAATCGTCTCTTTCGTGAGCCCGCGACCAGTGAGATATTCCACCACCGCTTTGTACTGAGCATTCTCATACAAGGTCCGTTGAAAAAAGATTGTTGCTGATTCCAAACACAAAAACAATCGCTGTCGCTCGCTGCGCATCTTCGGATCTTCCTTCACCAATTCGACACCGGCCTTCTGAGCAAGCACTTTCAATGCACCGACAAAATCCAAGCCCTCAAACTCCTGCACGAAGGTAAAGATGTCACCCTTCGCTCCGCAGCCGAAGCAATAGTAGCTACTGCGCGCCGGCGAAAGAAAAAACGACGGCGTTTTTTCATTATGAAAAGGACAGCGGGCCTTATAGTTCCCACCAGCCTTCTCCAATTTGAGATACGCCCCGACCACATCGGCGATGCCGAGGCGCTCCTTGATTTGCTCTACCTGTGAGGACATTAGGGGTATTCTATCATGAAGTAAAAAACGCACAGAAGTGCGTTTTTTACTTAGAGATTCTCTAAAAAATTTATTCTTTCTCTACCTCTCCTTCACTCTTCACCGTCACCGCAACGGCTGCTGGAGCAATCGTATCCACATGATACACCGGGGTTGCATCAGCTGCCGCCTTGGCAGTGATTGCCGCCTTTGGGCTGGCCGCGAAGCCAGAACCCGCAGGAATCAATCGGCCGATAATAACATTCTCCTTCAAACCAGCGAGATGATCTTCGGTGCCTCGGATCGCTGAGTTGATGAGTACTCGAGTAGTGTGCTGGAAGGAAGCCGCTGAAAGGAAGCTTCGTCGGGTCAAAGAGATCTCTGTGATACCCATGACAACCGCCTCGCCCTTTGCCTCGTCCTTGCCGAGCGCCTTTACTCGCGTATTCTCTTCTGCAAAGTATGCTGAGCTGACCACATCTCCTGAAGAAAGCTTGGTGTCGCCGCCATGCTTCACCTTTCGGCGAGAGAACATCTGGCGCACGATCACTTCGATGTGCTTTCGAGAGACCGGCTCACCTTGCAATTCATACAACTTTGAAACTTCGTTGATGATGTACTGCTCGGTCTTCTCGTGACCGGCATACTTGAAGAGTTCGTCGATATCAGCAGAACCATCGGTGAGCAGCTGTCCCTTCACCACCTTGTCGCCCACCTTGACCAACGGAGTTCGTCGGAAGCTTGCGACATATTCGTTTTCCGCCTTCTTCTTGCCCTTCGACTTTTCTGGAATTTCTGGAATGACAGTGAAGACCTTTTCCTTGCCCAAATCCTTGATCTCAGTGACGACGCCGTCCAGACGGTTTACCACCGCAGGATTCTTTGGCGAACGCTTCTCGAAGATTTCCTCAACTCGAGGAAGACCGGCAGTGATGTCTCCACCTGCTGATGCGGCTCCACCGGCGTGGAAGGTACGCATTGTGAGCTGGGTACCAGGCTCACCGATCGCTTGTGCTGCCACAGTACCAACCGCTTCACCGAGCTGTACGAGCTCGCCTCGGCCGACGTCGTTTCCGTAACACTGTGCACAGACACCGTAGAGCGCCTTACAACCCAATGGTGAACGAACTTTCACTTCGGTAATACCTGCAGCCTCCATCTTGTCGGCATCCTCTTTGTTCAAAAGGTGGCCACGCTTGAAGAGTACTTTGCCTGAAGCATTGAGAACATCTTCTGCCAAGACTCGGCCCTTGGTGCTCTTTGCAAGAGCCACCTCCATACCGGATGCAGTCTCTTTCTTGATCACCATGCCTTCCTTCGATCCACAATCTGCTTCTGCAACAATGACGTCCTGAGATACATCGAAGAGCTTTCGAGTGAGGTATCCGGCCTTCGCGGTGTTCAACGCGGTGTCAGTGAGACCCTTTCGTGAACCGTGAGTGGTGATGAAGTATTCCACCGGAGAGAGACCCTGCTTGTTCGAGCTCAAAATTGGGAACTCGATTGTCGCACCGGATGCACTCTGAATGAGACCCTTCATACCCGCCATCTGCGTGATCTGACCAAGGGAACCTCGGGCACCGGAGTTCACCATGTCGTGAACAGAACCGTCCTTTGGCAAGCTCGCTGGGATGAGCTTTTCTACCTCAATCTTTGCACCGAGCCACACCTCAATGATCTTCTCAGTCTTCTCTTCTTTTGAAAGGAAGCCCATGTCGTAATTCTTCTGCACTTCGTCCGCAAGGAGCTTTGAAGCATCGATGATCGCGCCCTTGCCTTCCGGCTCCTGCACATCGTCGATACCCCAAGTCACGCCTGAGTAGGTCGCGTACTTGAATCCAAAGGTCTTCACCGCGTCGAGGATCGGAGCGACATTCTTCATGCCGTACTTGTTGATCAAATCATCACCGATAGTGGCCATGAATTTTCGGGTGATTTCTCTGTTGATGAACGCGTAGTCTGCTGGAAGCACTTCGTTGAAAAGTACTCGGCCGACAGTCGTCTCAAACATTTTACCTTCGAGCTTCGCGTACTTTGCGTTTTCTGGCGCGATGAGCTTGATCTTCGCTCGCAAATCGAGCTCTCCGAAGTCGTGAGCCGTGATCGCCTCTGCAGGAGTACCGAAATAGCTACCTTCGCCCTTTGCACCATTGATTTCTTTCGTGATCCAGAAACAACCGAGGATAATATCGAGGAGCTTCGCGGTCACGGTTGGCTCACCAGAACCAGGCTTGAGAATGTTCTTGTCCGAAGCCATGATCTCGCGCGCTTCAGCCTGAGCCTCTTCGCCGAGTGGTACGTGGACCGCCATCTGGTCTCCGTCGAAGTCCGCGTTGAAAGCGGTACACACGAGTGGGTGAACCTGGATCGCATTACCTTCGATGAGGATCGGCATGAAGGCCTGAATACCGAGTCGGTGCAAGGTAGGAGCACGGTTCAAAAGAACGTACTTGCCCTTGATCACCTCTTCGAGGATCGCCCACACTTCTGGAATATCTTCGTCGATGAGTCGGCCAGCACCACGAATGTTGTATGCCAACTCTCGCTCGAGAAGCTTCGAAATAACGAATGGTCGGAAGAGTTCCAACGCCATGTGCTTTGGAAGTCCACACTGACTGAGCTTGAGGTCTGGACCAACGACGATTACTGATCGTCCTGAGTAGTCCACACGCTTTCCGAGAAGGTTTGCACGGAAGAGACCTCGCTTGCCCTTGAGGTTATCCGCAAGAGACTTAAGCGGTCGTCGCTGTGCCTGAGTAAGAGCACCCGCGCTTGCACTACCGTGTCGGATCGAACTATCAATAAGAGCATCGACAGCTTCCTGCAAGATACGCTTTTCGTTTCGCAAGATAACATCAGGAGCATTAATCTCGATGAGTTTCTTGAGACGATTATTTCGGTTGATCACACGTCGATAAAGGTCGTTTACATCAGAAGTCGCATATCGTCCGCCGTCCAATGGGACCATCGGTCGAAGTGCTGGAGGGATGACTGGGATGGTGGTGAGGAACATCCACTCAGGTCGAATACCTGAAGAGATCATCGCCTTCACCGTACTGAGTCGCTTGCTGATCTTCTCTTTGTCGAGAGAGCTTGCCTTCTCGAGCTCGGTTTCGAGCTTGCCTTGGAGCTTCTGGAGGTCGAGAGTCTTGAGGATTTCGTAGATTGCTTCTGCGCCAATCTTCGCTTCGAAGAGAGTTCCGTACTTCACTGAGTAGTTGTGGTATGACACTTCGTCGAGCACCACACCTGCCTGGACGTTCTCAATCTCCTTCTTCGCGTTGGTCAAAAGCTCCTTTACGGCCTCCTTTGACTTCTCGTCCTGAAGATTCTTCACCTTCGACTTGTATTCTGAATCGAGATCCTTGAGCAAGTTTGATCGCTCATCTTCATTCACCGAAGTGATGATGTAGCCGGCAAAGTAGATCACCTTTTCGAGGTCTGCTGTTGGCATACCCATGAGGAGACCGATTCGAGACGGCATACTTCGAAGGAACCAGATGTGTGACACTGGGGATGCGAGCTCAATGTGGCCCATGCGCTCTCGTCGTACGATGCTGCGGGTGATTTCCACTCCGCACTTCTCACAGACAATTCCCTTGTATCGAATACCGCGGTACTTTCCACAGTAACACTCGTAGTCCTTGTCTGGTCCGAATATCTTTTCATCGAAGAGTCCACTCTTTTCTGAACGCTGAGTTCGGTAGTTGATGGTCTCTGGCTTCGTGACCTCACCGTATGACCATTCACGAATTCGTTCTGGTGATGCAACCTTCAACACGATCGAGCTGAAGTCGTTGAACGCTGCCTTTGCTTTGCTGTTTGTTGGTGTAAATTCTTTCATGGTGATGTGAGTTATTTAGTACCCCCATTAAGGCCATCGTCCCGTTTCATGTCGACATCCAGTGCCAAACCTCGGAGGTTGTTCAAAAGCACATTAAATGAAGCCGGTACGTTGGTCTGCACGATACGCTGACCCTTCACAATAGCGTCGAAGGCTGCTGAACGACCGACAATGTCGTCGGACTTGATCGTCAACACTTCTCGCAATGTATGAGCGGCACCATGACCAAGGAGCGCCCAGACTTCCATTTCTCCAAATCGCTGACCGCCGGCCTGAGCCTTTCCGCCCAATGGCTGCTGAGTAATGAGCGAGTAGGGTCCGATAGATCGCATGTGGATCTTGTCTTCCACCATGTGATGCAACTTCAAGATGTACATGTATCCCACTGCGACGTTCTGCTGGAAGGCTTCGCCGGTTCGTCCGTCAAAGAGCTTCATCTTGCCGTCTGCCGCAAAGCCTGCCTTCACGAGTTCATTCTTGATTTCCGCATCAGTCGCACCTGCGAATGGAGGCACGATTGCCTGATAGTTCAAGGTGTTCGCTGCGAGACCCAAGTGCAACTCGAGAATCTGTCCGAGGTTCATACGAGAAGGCACACCAAGCGGTGTCAAAATAATATCGATCGGAGTACCGTCTGCCATGTATGGCATGTCTTCTACTGGAAGCACCTTTGAGATAACACCCTTGTTACCGTGTCGTCCTGCGAGTTTGTCGCCCACTGATACGGCTCGGAGCTGCGCGATCTCCACGTGGATTCGCTTGATGATGCCAGACTCGAGCTTGTCGCCCTTCTCTCGTGAGAAGATCTTTACTGAAATAATGCGACCACGCTTGCCTCCCTCCATTCGCTTTGAAGTATCCTTCACATCTCGCGCCTTCTCACCGAAGAGACTCTTGAGGAGTCGCTCTTCTGGAGTGAGCTGGGTTTCGCCCTTTGGAGTGATCTTACCGACGAGAATGTCGCCAGATCGTACTTCCGCACCGATACGGATAATACCGTCTTCATCGAGATTCTTGAGTTTCGCTTCGCCGACGTTTGGAATGTCTGGAGTGGTCACTTCGGGTCCGAGCTTGGTGTCTCGCACGTTGATGACAAACTCTTCAATGTGGATCGAGGTGAACTTGCTATCCTTCACCAATCGCTCAGAGAGAATGATTGCGTCTTCGTAGTTGGAACCAGACCATGAGAGGAATCCGACGAGGATGTTCTGTCCGAGCGCTACCTGGCCATTATCTGAAGATGACGTATCCGCGAGTACATCGCCCTTCTTCACTTTCTGTCCGAGGTTCACGATTGGTCGCTGGTGGAAAGCAGTGAAGCCGTTGGTTCGTGAAAAGGCCACGAGGTTCCACGTCTTCTCCTTACCCTTCGCATTCTTGAGAGAGATTTTTGTTGAGTCTACCGCTGAGATCGTACCCTCCTCATCAGCAATGATGAGTCGGCCTGAATCTCGAGCGGCTACTTCTTCAATACCGGTCGCAACGAGCGGTGCATCTGGCACCAAACACGGCACGGCCTGCTTCTGCATGTTCGAACCCATGAGCGCACGGTTGGCGTCGTCGTGGTTTACGAAAGGAATCATCGAAGTCGCAATCGAGAACGGCTGACCGGTGCCGACGTCGATAAAGTGCACATCATTCTTTGGAATGAAGCTTGGTGTTCCGTTGTTGCGAACCTCCACCATCTCGTCGGTGATGTTGCCGTCGTTGTCGTAGTTGATCGCGGCGTGAGCAACGTTGTAGTTCTCTTCTTCGAGAGCGTTGAGATATCGAACTTCCTTGGTGATCTTGCCACCCTTCACCACTGCGTATGGTGCTTCGATCATACCGAAGTCGTTGATACGTGCGTAGGTTGAAAGACGAAGAATAAGACCGATGTTTGGACCTTCAGGAGTGTGGATAGGACAGAGTCGGCCGTAGTGAGAAGGATGTACGTCTCGCACTTCGAAACCTGCTCGCTCTCGGGTGAGACCGCCGGGTCCGAGTGCCGAAAGGGTACGCAAGTGTTCGAGCTCCTGGAGCACGTTTTCCTGCTGCATGAATTGTGACAACTGGTTGGTCGTGAAGAACTCCTTAATACGAGCCTGGAGAGGCTTTGGAGAAATGAAGTTCAAAGGCTGAGTGATGTCTGGCTCAACAGTCGACATTCGATCCTGAATGTTTCGCTTGATCTGAGACATACCGACTCGGATCTTCTGCTGGATCAATTCACCAACATAACGCACTCGTCGTGAACCGAGGTGATCGATATCATCGGCAGTCGCGTTCGGAGTGTTGTTCAAATAGATGACGTGCTTAATGATGGTCACAACGTCGTCCAAATTGATAGTGCGTCGCTCAAGAGCCTTGTCTTCCATGCTCTTCTCGAAGCGCTTGTTGAATCGGAAACGACCCACCTTGTGAAGATCGTATCGCTCTGCACTGAAAATAGACTTAATGAATTCCTTCGCATTGTCGACGGTACCCATGTCGCCGTCTCGAAGCTTCTTGTGGATTTCCACGTATGCTTCGTCGACAGTCTTCGCATGATCCTTCGCCAAAGACACATCAATATGCTGCTTTGAGAAAGCGGTGCCAGCAAAGAGTGCCTGGATATCGCCATCGGTCGCTGCGCCGAGCACTCGCAAGAGAGATGCGATGCCGAACTTTCGCTTTCGGTCGATGCGGACATAGAGAGAACCGTCTGCATCAGTCTCGATTTCGATCCACGCACCTCGTGCTGGGATGATTTTCGCGCCGAAGAGTGTCTTACCCTTCACTTCCTGATCGGTGAAGAACACGCCGAAAGATCGCGCCAACTGTGGCACGATGACTCGCTCGATACCTCCGATAATGAAAGTACCGTGATTGGTCATGATCGGGAAATCCGCCATGAAGATCTCCTGCTCCTTTACAGAGCCGAGCATCTTGTTCTTGAGTCGGACAGTCGCCTTCAAGGTCGCTTCGTACGAAAGCTTGTTGTGTTTTGCATAGTGCTCGTCGTACTTTGGCTCAGCAAGGCTGAAACCGGTGAAGTCGAGCTCGAACTTCTTGTTCGCGTAATCCTTGATTGATGAAAACTCTGAAAATACTTCCTTGAGACCGTGCTCAACAAGCCACTGGAAGGACTTGGTCTGCGCCTCTACGAGGCTCGGAACCGCAATGAGCGATTCGCGATACTTCGAGAAGTGCTTCTTCTCGCGCTTGCCCACCGACATCTTTGCCGCTGGGTCTTCAATACGTGGTGCCTCAATGCGTGATGACATTGTATGAAAATGCTAGTCGCGTTAATAATTGGCTCCGCCCTGAGCCGGGTCAATCAATCACCGAACCCCACGATGCGCACGCCCCTGTCGACAAAAACAAAACGCAAAAAGACCTCGGGTGAGGCTTCTCTCTGTTTTCTTTATCGATAGAATGTATGCAAGCTGGGATTCAATGATTAACCTCTCTAAACCCCCTAAACGAGCCGTAACTCACTCTTGCGTTAGGTAAAGGGTACCTTATACCAAGCGGGAGGAAATGTCAAGGGGACATTCCGCAGCATTTTGTCCACCAACTAAGGATTCATCCGCCTTAGCCGCTCAACTCTTTTTACGGCAGCTGCATTTCCGTACACATCCTTGGTGTAATGCACAGAACCAATCACAAGAAATATTGCCATCTTGCGGATCTTCTCCATTGAGAACTTCCTCTCCTCTTCGGACATGTCTGGCAAAATCTGTTCAGTAAAGACTTTCCCGAAGCCCAGGTAGGGTCTTACAAAATCAAAAAGCGGATCGTCGATAGTCACATTCCCCCAATCGATTACACCTGCAACACGCCTACTCGTCTCTTCGAAACGAACATTCGAAGGATTTGCATCTCCCTGTAGAAACGTTTTCTTGTAAGAAAAGTTTTTCTCATCTCCCAAAAATTCTTCAATCATTTTCCTGAAATGCACAATTTCTTCCGGCGTAAGAAATTCTGCAATAGCAGGCAAGGCTTCATCTTTTGCTCTTTCCGCCCGTCTTCGAATAGTATTTAATCGAACCCCAGCATACTCCATAAGGTCCAAGGGGATCGAATGTACCTCCTGAAAAAACTGCTTCAGATCATCCTGGGCAGTCTTTCGCTCCTCGGGACTAAGCGAATCGATGACGGATCGAGTAAAACTTTTTCCAGGAATACATTTGTAGCCAGAAAAACCCTTGCCTTCATTATCCAGCGCGATGTATTCAAATTGAGGTATTGGTAAAGTGGTGTAGCGTCCAATGATCGGCAGTGCCATCATTTCCTTTCTCAGGTTGCGAGCCGCCTCTACAGATTGAGCAAACCGAAATACGTATTCGTCATTCACCAAAAACGCCCAACTATGGGTACCCTCGCCCAACAGTTCGATTGTCTCCGTTTTTATTTTCGGGAAGAATTCATGGATCGAATCAGCAACCTTTTTCAAATCAACCTGTTCGAAAGGACTTTTCTTTTCCCAATTGGGCACTACTGGTTGTTGAGGAACGGTTTCCATTTGGGGCGAATGATTTTATATCTATTTCTTCCCCATCAGATCTTTCGTCCAACGAACGCTCGAATCGTATTCTTTATAGATACTTGCACCGATGCCCTTGAAATAATCTTGCAGTCTCTCTCCTGGCTTAAGCATTACACACGAATAGTGGAATGGTTCTTTAATCACGCCGACGCCCTGCGTTTTCGGTAATTCTTCCCTCAAGCGCGCATATTCTTCAGTGGTCAATACAACATTCTTCATGCCACGATACTTGTCACTGATCCGCATCGATTCCATTTTTTCGGAAGAACTCACACCATCTTTATTGGGCGCACCCTTTTCAAAATCAGCTCCAACAGCTTCACCAACACCAGCAAAATGCGTCACGGCAGCAATACTCGCGAAAGCCGCGAGCTTTTTCAGCGGTTTGAGAAAATCGCTTTTTTCGGTCTTTGTTTCCGCCTCCTCGTGGTGGCCTTCCTCTGGAGCCGGCTCGTGTACTGAGAATGATTCGGGATTCATGTGAGGATGTTTTACTTCACCGTCACCTTCTTCATCACCACCGCCTCGACCGGCTTGTCGTTTGAACCGACTTGCACCTTACCAATCGCATCGACAACATTCTGACCAGAGATCACACGTCCGAAGATGGTGTACGCATGAGGAAGCGGTGTGTCTTTCAGCATGATGAAGAATTGGCTGCCATTGGTATTGGGACCAGCATTGGCCATTGCCACCATTCCCTTCTGGTATCCGAGCTTGTATGAAGGAGTGTTTGGATTGAGCTCATCCTCGAAAGTATAGCCTGGACCACCCATGCCGGTACCAGTAGGATCGCCGCCCTGGATCATGAAGCCGTCGATGACACGATGAAAGATCACGCCGTCATAGAAACCCTTCTGTGCGAGAGTTGCGAAGTTCTCTGTGGTCTTCGGCGCGTCTGCTGGGAACATTTCAAAGACGATGGTGCCCTTGTTGGTTTCGATGGTGACAGTTTTTGCAGATGTTGGCATGGTGTTGGTGGTTACGTTTGTATTTGTCTGATTTGTTTGAGTAATAGGGGTCGTGGTGCTATACGAATCGGTGTTCAATACGCTCGGTGTCGGCACAGTCCGTCCCTTGTACGGCGCGAGAGTCAAATAGCCGACAAGAACAGCGACGAGCGCGACCGCAATGGCGACATTGGTGTTGGTATTTCGGTTTTCCATGCCGAAAAGTATATCACATTAGGCCCGACGCTTGGCAAGCTGCTCTTTCTTCCATTCCTCAATCTTTGCCTGATGGCCAGAGAGTAATACTGGTGGCACTTGATACTTTTTCTTTTTGTATACAAAAACTTCGGGACGAGTGTACACATCCGGGCTGGCGTTGCGAGCTTCTTCGCGGGAGTCGAAGTTGCCAAGCACGCCGGGCACCTGGCGTGCGATACAGTCGATCATCAACATGGCTGGCAATTCCCCGCCCGTAAGTACAAATGGCCCAACCGACACTTCCTGAAACGGAAACACCTCCTTCACACGCGCATCGATACCTTCGTAGCGACCGCAGACGATTACGATGTCTTTTGTCGCTGCACTAGAAGACGTTGAGACAATATTGTGTGCAACTTCGGTAGTAAATTGAGCACCGGATGGTGTAAGCCAAATGAAAGCTGGCGACGTAGACTTAGCAACACCCCTCTTCTTTGCCGACATCTTTCGGCCAACTGCTTTTTCGATCGCCTTGATCACTGGCAGTGCCTCGATCACCATGCCCGGACCACCACCAAATGGCCGGTTGTCCACGCGTCGCTCAGCGTAGGTTTGCTTGCGATTCTTTGGCTGCACAGCAAAATCACGCGGGTTGTAGAATTTCACCGCGATCTTTTTGTCTTCAATGGCACGCTTCAAAATCGACTCGGCGAGATACGAGTCGAATGACTGCGGAAAAAGAGTGACAATATGAAATGTCACCGAGGTCTTGGCGTTTTTTGTGATTTTGACTTTCATCGTGTGTTTCGGAGAAATTGATTAAAACACATTTTTGTGAATAAAACAATACCGCCGAAATAACGGTTTCGAGTGTACTGATTCTGTGGTCCTGGGTGGGTGCAGCACCGGTTTTCGGTACCCGCGGATTTTGCATACCAAAGTATGAAGAAAGTATGCAAAATCCGCGGGTACTCTAAAAACTTCGCCAACAAACTCCGCCCCACATCACTTCAGACGACACAAAACAAAAAGAGCTTGCTCGATGGAGACCTCGCGCAGCCACGACGGTGGCGAGCGGAGCCGAAATCCTAGCAAGGATTTACGGCGTGTCTCCAGAGGTAAGCTCTTTTTGCGTTCGTCTCGCGACGTCTTTAGATCTTCAAATCCGCCATCGCCTCATCGACAGTCTTCGATGGTCGCTCTGAGCGCATGCCACCTTCTGGTTCGTTGATCTTCAAATTCACACGAGCATTGTTCTTCATGCCGACCACGCGGAGCAATGTTCGAATCGCCTTCGCGGTATTACCCATTCGGCCGATAATCTTACCCATGTCTGCCGGGTTTACAGTGAGAGTCAAAAGAACGCCCATTTCGTCGACAGTTCGCACTATTTTTACATCGTTCGGATTGTCTACCAGCGCCTTGATGGAATACTCGAGAAACTGCGCATCATGTTCTACTTGCATAGTTCGGAAAATTAGTGGTAACGACTTCTATTGTAGTATGCACAAAAAGATGCGTCAAACGCACCTGTGTACGAGAAAATGGCTCTATTACGCCTTTGGAGCTTCTGCTGCGGGAGCTGCTGCAGGGGCAGCTGCTGGAGCGGCCTTTGCCTCAGCCTTTGGCTCTTCCTTCTTCACAACTTTGACTGGGTTGACGTTCTTCTTCTTGCCAGTGAGAATCTTCTTGCCAACGAGGTAGTTGTGCACGTTGTCAGTAACCTGCGCACCCTTTGAAATCCAGTGCTTTACGCGCTCTGCATCAATGGTGTCTACCCCGCCCTTTCGGTAGTCGAAAGAACCAAGTACCTCCAAAAACTTACCACTTCGGGTAGCATTCTGAGAATCGGTGACGACGAATCGGAATGATGGATTATTGACTCGTCCCACGCGCTGCATACGTATTTTTAGCATGTCGGCCATTCTAACAGAAGTCCAAAGAATGGTCAAATATATGGCGGGGGTGGGCGGAGCCTCTGCCCCGGCGCCAAAGAAAAAAGGCGCTGGGGGTTTCCCAGCGCCTCGCATAATTTTGATACACACGGACTCAAAAGTGAGCTTTGTTGAGCTTCGGCCAAACTCGTTCCGGAATCTCCAATGCCCGGAGGTCTAGGATGCCAACCACCACCGAGCGGTCGCCGTGCAATAGAGCATCAAGCGCTGATGCGTGCTTCGGTGCCGCCCGGCGAAAGGTCTTCACCCTTCCCTGGTCCCACACACGGAAGCGATCCGCACCGGTTTTGGTCATGGGTGGCATTTCGTCCACCACAACACTCACCGACAGATCGTCATTGAACTGACGAGCCCTCGCCCTGGCGATTTCGACGGTCGGATAGGTCTCGAAAGATATCCCGACGGCATGCGGCTCGAGGCTTTCCAAGAAACCCTCACCACCTGAGCGAGCAGGTCTTTCGAGAAACACATCCATCTGCCGAGACAGCCATCGGTCATCATGTTGCAAGAGCTCATCGTGCGTCACAAAACCCGACTCATACATCGGCCGAAGAACAAGTTCGGCAATCGCATTCTCCCACGGCAAACACATAGGGTTGTAGTAGAGCCAGCGGAAGAGCAGCATGCGGAGCTGGAGAAAGGCCACGAGCGATTCGAAGTCGCCGACCACCAATTGCCCTTCGCGAATTTCGGCAGTTTCCCACACACGGCAGACATCCGGATGTTCTCGGACTAAACCCTCGATCTCCAAAAATCCCTTCGGATACCAGAGTGGACCATTCTTGGAGATTGCCTGTAGATACATATGGACGTCGAGACCTACATAGGCAAGCTTGTCCGCAAAGTCGAGAATGTCGCCAAGCAGACCGCGACCAGCGATGGTTTCCGTGATCAATTCGACCGACAGGCCCCAGTGCCGAGCGAATTCGCCGAAAGCCGGCGAACGCGCAAAGGTCGCGAAATGCTTGTCCTCATCAAAGGCCTCCCGATCCAGTTTGTGCGTCATATCACCACCAGCGGCAGTTAGCGTGTCGTGTCCAATACCAGCCACAGTGGCCTGGCCGAGCGGATGCAGTCCGAGGTTATGAGCCAAGAGCGTCATCACAGCGGCCACCAAACGGCTGTGTTCAGCGCGAGTGTGCGCAAAGCGCCAGCGTGCCGGTTTTTCACCTACCGAACCGCCAGCTACATGCTCGGCTACCGGAGTCGGCAACGTTGATAGTTGGCGGATCTCTCGCAACCGATCGAAGCGACAAACGCGTTCGGCATCAGCAACAAGCCCAACGCTAGGAATGCAGAAATGCACCCCGCCATGTCCGGAATGCGGGATCACGAGCTCGGGCGACGAACCGCCCAATGCGTGTTGCCGACGAATTTCATGGATCACCGTGCTTGGCACGCGTCGATTCTTGATCCAGCCAGGTTCACGCTTCCATTGTTGAAACATGTGACCATAGTGGCCCTGAAGTGCCTCCATGAGGATCGCAGGCGAACGATCACCGTTGATAACTTGCTGCGCGGCAATCTCGGCAAACCAACTTGCGGAACAAACCTCCGGGAGCCGTTCGAGACTACGCGGAAACGCTCCGCGTTGAGCCGGCAGAGAGATAATGTCCCCCACCGACATTGGACGGTCAGCATACACTAAACTTTCAGCTGTGAGTAACATAGACTTTCATATGGGTTGAGGATTGGTCTCCAAAACGTGATTGTGGAGAACTGTGCTGTCCTTAAAATGCCACTTTTGGGTCGGAAAGTAAAGCCATGGCCAAGACGCGATTTTTCTGCTATATTCATTGGACATTCATCTATGAAATCTTCATCAATTCCTGCCGAGAGCGTCTCAGACCTCTATCGTGGCACTGTCTCTGTCAGCTCAAAAGGCGTCGGGTACCTCTCTATCGAGAATGCACCTGAGGACGCCGACGATATCGAGATCCAGCCAGACCGCCTCCACACCGCCATGCATGGTGACGAAGTGGAAGTGAAACCTGCCGCAAAAGACCCTCGATCCCCTCGCCCACAAGGCGAAGTGACCAAGATTATTCAACGAGCCAAGACTCGTTTTGTTGGCGTGGTGGAGATTGAAAAGGGCAAGTATTTTTTGATCCCTGACGACCGACGCATGTATCGCGATTTTGAGATCGTCGAAGGAAAATCCGATACGAAGAACGTCGCCCTGAAAGACCTCGCTGCCGACATGAAAGTGATGGTCGAAATGACCGAGTGGATAGAAGGCAAAAATCCACAGGCGGTCGCACTCAGCGTCATTGGCAAGAAAGGCAACAACGACGCCGAGATGTATTCAATCGTACTGGAAAAAGGCTTCGACACTGTGTTCCCGAAAGAGGTTGAGGCGGAAGCGGACGAGATTGAGCGCACCCAGAAACCAATTCCTCCAGCCGAGATCTCCAAGCGTCGTGACATGCGTGACACCCTCACCTTCACTATCGACCCGCATGATGCAAAAGACTTTGACGATGCCATCTCTTTCAAGAAAGTTGTTGGGCAAAACGGCGAAGAGCTCTTTGAGGTCGGCGTGCACATCGCCGACGTCTCTCACTATGTCCGCCCCGGCAGTGCGCTCGACAAAGAGGCGACCAAGCGCGCTTGCTCCGTGTATATGGTGGATCGCACCATCCCAATGCTTCCCGAAGTGTTGTCGAACGACCTCTGTAGTTTGAATGCGCACGAAGACAAGGCTGCGTTTTCTTCGGTGTTTGTGATGAATGCCGCAGGAGAAGTGAAGGGACGATGGTTCGGCCGCACGGTGATCAATTCAGACCAGCGTTTCACCTACGAAACGGCGCAAGCCGTGCTTATGGGCGAGACGGGAAATGACAAGGACGGTAAGGACCTTGGCAGCAAGTACGCCAAAGAACTCATGACATTGAACGGTATCGCGAAGAAGCTCAACGCGCAGCGTTTTGTTGACGGCTCAATTGATTTTGAAAAAGACGAAGTGAAATTTGAGCTCGAGCCTGGCACCGGCAAGCCGCTCCGAGTCATTCTGAAAAAGCGTTTTGATGCGCACAAGCTCGTGGAGGAATTCATGTTGCTCGCCAATCGTGAAGTAGCCCTTTTTGTACACACCATCGACAGCAAAAAAGAAACAAAGCGCCCTACCCTTTTATATCGAATCCACGATCTCCCGGATCCAGAGAAGCTCGCCGATCTCGCAACATTCATCAAGGCACTCGGCTACGAGCTGGAGTCACACGATGGCAAAATTACCTCAAAGTCGATTAAGCGAATGCTCAATTCGGTCACAGGCACGCCGCACGAATCGCTGATCCGCACGGCGACCATTCGCTCAATGGCCAAGGCGATCTATTCGACCCAAAACATCGGCCACTTCGGCTTGGCGTTCAAACACTACGCGCACTTCACTTCCCCGATCCGCCGATATCCCGACGTGTTGGTGCATCGTGTGCTTCAACACTATTTAGACGGACACATGATCCCGGAACACGAGATCGTCACCTACGAACGAGCGGCAGCAAAGTCCAGCGAGCGTGAAGTGATCGCTGCCGAGGCGGAGCGTTCTTCGATCAAATACAAGCAGGTGGAATACATGCAGGACAAGGTGGGCCAGACCTTTGACGGTACCATCACTGGAGTGACTGAATGGGGTATCTATATCGAGGAAAATACAACCAAGTGCGAAGGCATGGCGAAAATCCGCGACCTCGGCGACGACTTCTACTCTTTGGACAAGAAAAACTACCGACTCGTTGGCGACAAGACCAAGAAGATGTACACCTTGGGAGATGTGGTGAAGTTCAAAATTGTTGCCGCAGATATGGAGAGAAAGGCGCTTGACTACGTGTTGGTGAAATAATAGAATTAGTGGACTTGGAGGGCATGCCCTGTACGGCCAATTAAGCTGTAGCCAAGTTTTCGTAAAAACACCGCGCTCGCGGTGTTTTTACTTTGTTCCATCAAAATCCATCACCTCATCATCACTTTTGGACTGTTCTTTCCAAAATGGGATGACACTGAGGAAGAACACTGGAACATTATCAGTCTGCTTTAGGATTATTTTGACCCTAAAGCCATCGATAACAGAGACAAATTCGAAATAACGGACCTCACAAAGAACAGTCTCCCATTTTGAATCCATTTTAACCCTTTCGAATCGGTTCTGTGTTCTAATATCCTGAACAGTGTAAGAATTACTAAGTACTCTTTTTACAAACCGAAACAGGGAGAGTCTTCGAGCGGAATCCTGCCTAGTCCGAGTTTTCCCATTCCCTTTTAGAAAAAAGTGATTAAAACCGAGGTGGTTAAACGCCACAACATCCTGCAGATAGGGACAAAATACCCTACCAGCTTTTTGGTATTCAGACCTAACTCGTTCCTTGAGTAGTTCAAATTTTTCTTCGTCAGTATGCACAAAGAAAGCATACCAAAACAGTGTTCAAGAAACTGCTAAGAAAGAGTAGAGAAATTATGAATTTTTGATCAACTATTTCGCCACCTTCACCGCCTCTTCAAAAGCAATTGAGAGGAGCTTGGAAATACCGTCGCTGCCCATGGTGACGCCGTACACGACGCCAGCGCGGGACATGGTCTCGCGGTTGTGGGTGATGAGGATGAGCTGAGAATATTTAGAAAGATTTTCAATCATATCGCCATACTTGCGAGAGTTCGCTTCGTCGAGGGCGGCGTCGGTCTCGTCGAGGATGATAAATGGCGGAGGGTTCACCTGAGACATCGCGAAGAGGAGCGCGATCGAAGTGAGCGCTCGTTCCCCGCCGGACAGCATCATCAAGCCCTTGGTCTTTTTGTGTGGCAAGCTCACTTGAATTTCGATTCCTTCCTTGGTTTTCTCGGGCTCGCCGTCTTCGCCTAGGTCGCTCGAGTTTCCAGAAGAAAGTCCTCCGTCGGACACTTCGTCGCCACCATCATCGCCAGTGAGCAAGCTAAGCGCAGATCGGCGCTTTTTCTTTTCTTCTTTCACGAGAGCGAGCGAGGCGGTACCACCACCAAACATAAGCGAGAAGAAATTCTGGAATTGCGTATTGATCTTGTCGACACCAGTGCGGAATTCACTGTTGAGTTTTTCTTCAAGCTCCTTAATGAGAGTCGTGAGCGATTCGGCCGACTTGTGTAAGTCCTCGATTTCACGGGCCAAAAAAGCATCGCGCTCTTCGGACTCGCGAAATTCTTTCATCACTTCGTCGCCGCCTGCGCCGCCGGATTCCTCCAGGCGGATCTTGATCTTTTCGATGGCCCTGCGGCGCTCCATTTGCATCGTGCGGACCTCGCCAGTGACAGCCACAATCTCTTCAGCCGTCGAGAGCAATGCCGCATAGTCGAACGCCTCGCGACCCACCAACATACCCGCCTCACCCATTTCCCGCTTCAAATCTTCCACTTCAATCGCAACCCGCTCTTCCACCGCACGCAGGCTCGAGAGCTTGCCATTGAGCTCATTCTGTCGAGCCATGATTTTGAGAATAGTCTTCTCGGCTTCGAGACCACCTTCCTTTTCTTTTTCGATCTCGTTCTTGAGGCGGAGATATTCGTTGGTCAATTCAGCCTCGGCATCGCGCACCGCTACGGCTAGCTTTTCCACATCGAGCTTTTCCGCACGCAAGCGCACCAATTCTTTTTGCATCTCATCCTTTTGCGACTCGCCGACATCTCCACGGTTGCTTGAAATGAAGCCGCTAAACACTTCACGAATCTTTGCCAAAACCGCACGGAAATTTCCCTCATTCGCCTGTGCGATATCAGCCTCAATGCCCTGCACCAACGCACGCACGTCACGCAGATATACCGTCTTGTTTTCCTCGATCGCCGAAGCCTGGTCGATTCGACGAATCGCTCGTTCGACGCCCGCGATTTCACCCTCCAACCGCCCCAGCTCGCGATTCAATACATCCCGCTGTGCCCGCTCGCCCTTCAGCTTCGCCTCAACATCCAACAATTCGCCACTCCGCCCGCTTTCTTTTTGCGACGCTTCAAGCGTCTGTTTGGCATGAGCCAATTCGGCTTCCAGCGTCTTCATCTCCGCCAACGGCGCGTGTTTTTCCTTTTCCAACAACTCTTTCTGGTGCTTCACATATAATTCCTCGCGCTTGAAATATTCCTTATACAATTGCACCAGCGACAATTTCATCTCGCGAGCCTTCTCGAGCTTCTCCACCTGCTTGCGCAAAAATTTCAGATGCGGGACGATCTCGCGACGCAACGATTCCACCGATTTGATATTCTCGTCGGTTTTCTCGAGCTTGCGGAGGGATTCCTGTCGCTTGTATTGATATATTTTTAGACCGAGCGCATCCTCGATCATCTCGCGACGCTCGAACATATTCGTATTCAACACACGATCCGCCTCGCCTTGAGAAATGATGTGGTGGCCAGTGGCACCGACATGTGCCGAGGCGAGAAGTTCAATTACATCACGCAGACGTACCAAAGTGCCGTTGATGAAATATTCATTGGACGAGTCACGATGAACCACGCGCTCAATCGTCACCTCGTCGAAGTCGAGATTCATCGCGCGGCGAGTATTGTCGAATGTCACCTTCACCGAACCGCGATTGAGCTTCGACGCTTTGTTGGAACCATTAAAAATGAGGTCCTCGCCGCGCTTCCCGCGCAGCGACTTGATCGACTGTTCGCCCAACACAAAACGAAACGCTTCCGCCACGTTGGACTTTCCCGAACCATTCGGCCCGACAATCGCCGTGATTGGGGTATTAAAACCCAAGTCGCTCTTCTTCGCGAACGACTTAAACCCCGAAATCTCCAGACCTTTCAGCATACCCAACATCATATCATTTTGGATTGGGAGGCAAAAGGCAAACAAAATGCGGATTTTTGAAAAGAAAAAACCGCAGCCCCAGAGACCTCTCTGGCAACTGCGATAATTAGGCAGGGTTGTTTCACGACGTTTCCCCAACCAAGATTTGCTGGAGACGATAGAGGACAATATTGATGAATTCTTCCGTCCCAGGACTGCCGGTGTCGGAGAGTTCACGAAGCCATTGCCCCAGAATGCAGCTGTATGTCATCGGGTGATTTTCTGACGGAACCACCCGTTTGTGATAGAAAAACCGCAGATCTGGAGCGTGATGACTCTCTACCAACCCGATCTCGTTGTTCGGAAGGATTGCCAAGGTGAGAACATTCTCCATATTGCTGTAGCCAAACCGGTAGAGCGTCACGATACCCGCGCCGGAGGAAACAGAACCGATTAGTGCCTCACGTGGATCATCGCCAAACATGTTCGTGTATGGATTGCCACAGACCTTCTTGCGGGCAAGTTCAATGATGGAGAGCAACGTCGTATTCCGAACGCATTCAGCTCGGAAGGCGGCATTAAGCCTCTGAAGTGCGGCCCAGATGTGTTGGAAGTTTTTCTCGCGCTGCTCTTCCATACTGACGATTGATGCCGGACAAGTGAGATTTCCACCGCGGAGGCTCACGATCTCAGCAAGCGCGTCGCTTAGACCAAGGACTGCGGGAGTAGCATTCATAAGGCAAGGTTTCAAACTTTCCCAGCGTGATTGCTGGTTCTTTCATCACACTACTGATTCTTACCACACAAGTCAACCTCCTTGTTCACTACCACCCCCTCACCTTCACTCCCTCCTTCGCCGCTTCCTGCTCAGCCTCCTGCTTGGACTTCCCTTCGCCTTGCGCGATCTTTTTGTCACGGATAAAGAGACCTACGGTAAAAGACTTGTCGTGGTCCGGACCATCCTCGCGAATCACTTTATACAACGGCGTCACGCCATCTACCTCCTGTGCCTTCTCTTGAAACAAACTCTTCGCATCGATCCATGCCTTATTCTCTACAATGTCGTCGATCAAATACAAAACGTTCTTCGATAAAAATTTCTCGGTCACCTGATACCCCTGATCGAGATAGATCGCACCAATGAGTGCCTCGATCGTGTTGGCCAAAATATACTGGCGCGCCTTACCCTTGTCCTTGCTCTCGCCATGCGACAATAGCAAAAACTTCTCCATCTGGAGCTTCGCGGCGACATCGGCAAGATTGACCGCGTTCACCAATGAGGA
This sequence comes from bacterium, assembly GCA_037130265.1. Classification (GTDB taxonomy): domain Bacteria; phylum Patescibacteriota; class Minisyncoccia; order Phycocordibacterales; family JBBTRF01; genus JBBTRF01. Next base: position 128,543 of record JBAXTI010000002.1, on the reverse strand, counting down.
ACGATATGCAGTGAGCTCGCCTTCATTGCTCTGCGGATACTTTTTATACAAATACACCGTCGAAATGAGCTCGAGGACGGCATCGCCCAAAAATTCGAGACGTTCATTGTGCTCGGACTGAGACCCTTTGTTCTCGTTGATAAAAGAACGGTGCACAAAAGCCTGGCGCAGAAGCGCTTTGTCTTTGAAAGTGACGCCGATGATTTGTTCAAAAACTGAGAAGTCCATTTTGGTAAATTATGCGCAGCGCGCGTTATGTTTCTTCATCTTTCGTTTATTTCGCCTTCACCTCTTCACTCGCGACGGCGGCGCCGGTCAGAATATTTACCCCCTTGGTCACGATTGGCAGAATATCATTATACAAATTCAAGTCGAGAATCTCGGAGAGGTGGAACCAGCGGGCATCGTCGAGACCGCCAGATTTTGCAAGCTTCACTGGTACAAAAGGCGACTCGGCCATGAAATACAGCACCTGCTTGCGGAGCTTCCCCTTCTCTGGGTCGGAAGCAATGTATTCGTTGCGACCCAACTCCTGCTGAATCTCCACATCGAGAGTCATTTCTTCCATCGCCACACGCTTAATAGCCTGCTGGTCGGTCTCCTCGTCCTTGTAGTGACCTTTTGAGAGCGTCCAACGACCAAAGATGTCGTGCACCATCGCGAGATAGATTTCGTCGCCCTTGCGCGCATACACTACTGCACCGCCAAGCTTCTCGATCGGATAATCTTTTGGATCGACAACTTTCTTTTTCGCCTTTGGAGCACTGTCCTTGCCCGGCTCGCCGAGCTCTTTGTATACGGAGCCGAGTACACCGTTGATGAATTTGCCGCTATTTTCGCCGCCGAAGGTCTTCGCGAGTTCGATCGACTCGTTGATCGCCACTTTCGCCGGCACTTCCTCGCGGTCCGCAAACAAAAGCTCATAGAGTCCGAGACGAAGAATGTTTCGGTCGACTACGGAAATTTTGTCTATTGGCCACTCAGGTGCTGCTTTCTGAATAATATCGTCAAGCTCTGGACGCTTTTTGAGAATGCTCTCCGCGAGCGCGGTGAGGAAGGAATAGTCGGTCAAACCAGGTGCAAACTCTTTGGCATCGCGGACGAGAATGTCCTTAATCTCGCTGTCGGGTCGATGAGCAAAATCCCACTCAAAGAGGGCTTGCATCACGACCGATCGAGCTAGATGTCTGTTTGCCATGTGGTGTGCTTGGTTTGTGTTAAGAGCTGACCGTCGACCTCTCTATTTTACCCTATTTCTTGACTTCCTTCTTAGCTGGCTTGCTTTCTGCCTTAGCTGGGAGCTTTGCCTGAACCTTCTTCGCCTGCTTTACCGCTGATCCAGCAACATCGAGGATCTGCATCCCTCGGTAATTACCGGTTTCGAGACACACTCGGTGTCGCTGATGAGGAATACCAGTCTTTGAATCAACAGAAATCCGCGGTCCCGTCAAAGCGTGATGGGATCGGCGATTGCCGGTGTGAGATCGATTGGCGCGCATTCGTACTACCATAGTGCCTAATAGTATACACGATATGGGTATTTTGGCAACTATCTAGATATGGAATGTGGCAAAGGGGGCAATTTTGGTCAGAAACGAACGGCGGTGGAGCGGGCAAAGGCCGTGCGTGCGGATGGCCGCCCGATGTTTCGCGGTGCCGTAGCCTTTATGCACATCGAAGCCGTATAGAGGATATTTTTTGTGTAGGGCAATCATCTTTTTGTCACGGAGGTGTTTGGCGACGATGGAAGCGAGGCCGATGGAGATCTCGGAGGCGTCGCCCTTGATGATAGTTTTCTGACGAGTGAAATCAGCAGGTGCTTTCAGTCCCCCGTCGAGACGAATATCGCAGTCGGCCGGCGCGAGATACGAGGAGCGGAGCACGCCACGAAGCGATTTCTCGAGCGCCGAACGAATCGCAAAAGACAATCCTTTCGTGTCGATGATTTTTTCAGTCACAAAAGTAATCTTGAAATCGAGATGTCCGCTTTTTTGAGCGGCACAGATGCGGGCGTACCAAAGCGCACGTTCGACAGGCCTTATTTGCTTCGAATCGAAGGTACGTCGGCGAAATTCTTTTGGTAACGGCTTTTTGAGCACGAGCGCACCCACCGCCACTGGACCAGCTAGTGGCCCGCGACCGACTTCGTCGATACCGATGACGTAGCGCTTGTTCGCACGAGACTTCATACGCTCTACTATACCTTTATTTTGCATAGGATTTAAGTAATGCAAAACTTTATCAAAAATTTGCTGTTTCTTTATCGGAAATTAGTACTTTCTTGAAACATTCTTGGCAGTTTCTCTATCGTCCCTTCTGTACACTTACAGGCGAACATGAATTGGTACTTCATGTCGTGGGCCTACTGGTGGTTCCAGAAACATCACCCTTACCAAGTGCGTTTACGGGTTCGATCCCCGTTAGGTCCATCATTGACGAAAACAGCAACGGTCGTGTACACTTACTCCATTGGTAAGGGTGCTGTTTCGCAAAAACGTCCATTCGGGACGTTTTTGTTTTGGCCTTTTAAACGATGTGAGTATATAATGACAGCACCTTAAAACAGCGACCCTGCGCTCCCCACCAGGCAACTTCATGGCCACTGAACCAACAAAAAAAGATGCTGCCCCTGCGACAAAAGCCGCGACAGCGAGCGTTGCGCCAGTCGCACCGACTTTCACGCACCTAAACGTCCATAGCCACTACTCCCTACTCGCGGCGCTGCCGAAAATTCCCGACCTCATCGAGGCGGCCAAAGAAGACGGCATGACGGCACTCGCCCTCACAGACAACGGTAGCTTGTATGGAGCGATCGAATTTTACAAAGATTGCAAAAAAGCTGGTATCAAGCCAATCATTGGCGTGCATGCGTATATCGCAGCGCGTAGTCGCAAAGACAAGCAAGCCGGCGTGGACAACCGTCGCACCCGCCTGATACTCCTGGCGAAAGACCACGCCGGCTACAAAAGCCTCGTGAAGCTGGTGACCATCTCGCACTTTGACGGCTTCTATTACAAGCCGCGACTCGATCGCGAGCTCATCTCACAATACCCTGCCGGGCTGGTGTGCATTATCCCCTCCCTCGGAGGCGAAGTGGCGGCGGCACTGCGCGGAGCGGCTGGTCCGGAAGCCCCTGAGGTCCAGGAAAAAGCGAAAGAAATAATTGGCTTCTACAAAACCACCTACGGCGCAGAAAATGTCTTCCTCGAGATCACCCACCACACTGGCATCGAGGGTCACGAGGCATTGATGGAGCACATCATTGCGCTCGGCAAAGCGACAAACACTCCACTCGTCGCCGCACACGACATTTATTACATTTCTCCCGACGACAAGCAAGCCCGCAACACGTTGATGATGGTGAACAGCTCCGGCGATGGCGGCGATCGCGGCGGCAACGGTGGCCTTGGCGCAGACGATACCGACTTTTCTTTCATGACGACGAAGAAGATGGAGAAGTTGTTCAAAAAAAGCGGCGGTCGGGGCGCCCCAGGTAGCATAGATGGTAGCGACATTGGCGCTGAAGCACTCGACAACACAAAAAAGATCGCGGCAATGTGCAACCTCGATCTCACCCTCGGCAAATGGCTGTTTCCAAACTACATCGTCGAAAGCGGATTGTCTTATGATGACGAATTGCGAAGACTCGCAACGGAGGGCATCAAAAAGCGCGCGATCGCCGAAACACCGGAGATGTTCACGCGTCTTGAGTACGAGCTCAAAGTCATCAAAGACAAGGGATACGCGCAATATTTTCTCGTGGTGTCAGACCTGCTCCGTTTTGCGCACGAAAACAATATCCTCACCACTATTCGAGGATCGGTCGCGGGATCACTCGTGACATACCTCGCGCATATTACGAATGTAGATCCGCTCGAATACAAACTCCCCTTCGAACGATTCCTCAACCCAGAGCGTCCCTCAGCGCCCGATATCGATATGGACTACGCCGACAACCGCCGCGATGAGGTGATCGAATACGCCCGCAAAAAATACGGTAAAGATCACGTCGCTCAGATCGGCACCTTCGGTACAATGATGGCGCGAGGGGCGGTGCGAGACGTCGCCCGCGCGATGGGTTTCGGCTATGAAGTCGGTGACCGTATTTCCAAACTCATTCCGATGGGTGCGCAAGGCTTCCCCATGACCATCGATCGCGCACTCGACGAAGTGCCCGAGCTCAAAAAACTATACAAAGAAGACGATGACACCAAGCAGATTATCGAGATGGCGAAAAAGATCGAAGGCTGTGCCCGCCACATTTCCGTGCACGCTGCCGGCGTGGTGATCGGCCCTCAACCTCTCACCGAATACGTGCCACTCCAGTACGATACCAAGGGCGAAGACAAAATCATCACCCAATACGACATGCACGGCGTCGGCGAAGACGGTATGGGCCTGCTTAAATTTGACTTTCTTGGTATCAAAAACCTTTCCATTCTTGCTGATGCGGTGGATCGAGTAAAAAAAATCGAAGGTGTCACCGTCGACATCGAAAACGTGAACGTCGAAGACAAAAAAACATTCGAAATGCTCGCACGCGGTGAGACGATCGGCCTTTTCCAGCTCAACGGCTCGGGCATGACGCGATTTCTCAAAGACCTCAAGCCCTCAACCATCCACGACATCAACGCGATGGTGGCCTTGTACCGCCCGGGCCCGATGGAAAAGATTCCAGACTATATCGAGCGTAAACACGACCATTCAAAGATTCGCTATTTGGACCCGCGTCTCAAAGATATTTTGGATCGTTCATACGGTGTGATCACCTATCAGGACGACGTCATGCTCACCGCGATCAAGCTCGGTGGCTACTCATGGCTCGAAGCCGACAAGCTCCGAAAGGCGATGGGTAAAAAGATCCCGAAGGAAATGGAAGAGCAGAAGGGCAAGCTTATTGCAGGGTTAGTAAAAAATGGTATGACCGAAGAAACCGCAAAGGAGCTTTGGCTTTTGATTGAGCCATTTGCGGCCTATGGATTTAATAAATGCGTGACTGGTGACACACGAATTACCGACGCAAAAAGTGGGGCGGTGTTCACCGTGAAGGAATTGTACGAAAGCGAACGGCGTATTTCTTTGCATTCTTTGGATGAGGCAAAAAAACTCGTGTCACAAAAAGTATCAGCAGTGATGCAGAACGGTGTAAAAAAAGTATTCACTCTAAAAACCCGTAGCGGCCGCAGTATTCGTGCTACCGACAATCACCCATTCCTAACGTTGAATGCCTGGAAAGAATTGGGGGTACTGAACATTGGAGAAAAAATTGCCGTCATCAATAAAAAGACTTCAGACTCCGAGTCAGACATCTATTGGGACGAGGTAGTCTCCATTGTCCCCGCTGGCAAGGAAATGACATACGACATCAGCATGCCGACGCACCACAATTTTGTTGCTAATGACATCATTGTCCACAACTCGCACGCAGCGTCATACGGCCGCGTTGCGTACCAGACCGCATACATGAAGGCCAACTTCCCTGCCATCTATATGTCGGCAGTACTCACCGCCGACTCTGGTGATGTGGAAAAAATTGGTGAAATCATCACCGAATGTAAACGAATGGCGATCCCTGTATTGCCCCCGTCGGTGAATGAAAGCTTCAGCCAATTCACTATTGTAAAAGGTCAGCCGATTGTGACCACCGCCTCAGGTACGAGCCGCCCAGCAAGCGCTGAAGAAACCAAGGACCGCATTCGCTTCGGATTGGTGACGATCAAAAACTTTGGACAAGGCGCAGCTACAGCAATCATTGATGAGCGCAAGCGGGGCGGCGCATTCACGTCGCTCACCAATTTTTTGGAGCGAGTGAAGGACAAGAATTTGAATAAAAAGTCGCTCGAAGCGCTGATCAAAGCTGGTGCTTTGGACGAGCTCGGCGAGCGCGGCTTGATGCTCGCAAACATTGAGACCTTGCTCATGTACAACAAGGAACTCGCGAAAGCAGCGGCAAACCAAGACTCTCTGTTTGGCGGCCTTTCGGGTGCCGCGGCCGGCAGCGGTGCCACCCTGAAGCTCGAGTCCGTGCCGGCCGCCCCCATGCCCGACCGCCTCGCTTGGGAAAAAGAGCTTCTCGGCCTCTACGTTTCCGGCCACCCGCTCGACAAGTATCGAGATATCCTCGATAAGCGCGATGTGAACGTGAAAAAGATCCGCGAGGAGGGTAAGGAAGGCACGCTCGTGGTGATTGCTGGAATCATCGAAGAAATGCGTCCGATCGCCACAAAAAAAGGTGAACAAATGGTGTTCATGAAGATCGCCGACCTGTCCGGCTCCATGGAAGCGGTGGTGTTCCCCCGAACGCTCGTCGAATTCAAATCCCTCATCGTCCTCGAAAAATGCATCGCCCTAAAAGGCAAAATCTCCCACCGCAACGGCGAGGTGAGTTTGCTTGTGGAGAAGGTGAAGGCGTTGGTATGATAGCAATCAACAAAAGTCCAAAAATTGACGGGAGGCTCAAAAATACCGTATAGTAAACAAAGGTAGAAACCGCACTGCCTCGGCACACTTCATGCCAAAATCTCTCGTTGCAGAGGTTATGGTCAGTTCATAGAACGTTGTAATCTTTCTATTTGACGGAGAGATGGCAACGCTTCGCACATAGTGCGAGCCATGAAGGAGTTCGAGTCCGTCGAGTACGGACAAAGACGGAGGCCACTCGCAAGAGTGGCCTCTTTTTATATTCTTTATGTCACTTTTTACGCTTTTGCCAACAACAGAGACGTGTAGTATACTTTTGCCCATAGAGATTGCCGCGGCTACCAACCGCAGTTGCCAAAAGCAAGGCCTCAAAAGCCCTAATCTGTCGGCCCAAAAAGCCAGAGTGCCTGCCAGTGCGACCAGTGTCAGCATGCAGGAAGCCCGGTGGAACCACGAGGAATCGGCGTGCGTCATGGACGCAGAAAGCGCTAAGACTTCCCCGCCCGAGCAAATGAATGATTCGTCGTTCATTTGCTCGGGCGTTTTCTTTTCCGCATTATTATTTATTAATCGTTACTCTTTAATCGCCTCACAAAATCGCCATGAAACCCGCATCCGAAAAAACATCTCTCGAACACAAGCGCCACACTCTCGCACACTTGCTCGCCAAAGCAGTGTTGAGCTTCTCACCGGACGCGAAGACCACCATCGGCCCTGCGACCGAAAATGGTTTCTATTATGACTTCGAATTTCCGCTCAACGCTGAGAGTAAGGGAGCGTCAGCGACACTTATGCCTGGGGCCAAGGCAAGCATCTCCGAAAAAGACCTCCCGAAGATCGAAAAGAAGATGCGCGAATTCTTGCACGAGTGGCACGCATTCACACACATTGAAGTGTCGCCAGCCGACGCGCGGAAGATTTTTGCAGGCAATCCATACAAACTCGAACTCATCGACGGCATTGTCGAGCGCAAAGAAAAAATCACCCTCTACACTTGTGGCGAAGGCGAAAGTGAATTCACCGACCTCTGTCGAGGCGGACACGCGGAGGATCCATCGAAGGAAATTCCAGTAAACAGCTTCAAGCTCACCCACATCGCGGGCGCTTATTGGCGTGGCAGTGAGGCGAACAAAATGCTCACCCGCATCTATGGCCTCGCTTTCGAAACCAAAGAAGCGCTCGATCAACATGAAACGATGGTCGAGGAAGCAAAAAAGCGCGACCACAAAAAGATTGGACGTGAAATGGGCCTCTTCACTATTTCCCCACTCGTCGGTGCAGGCCTTCCTCTCATGCAGCCAAAAGGCATGGTGATCCGCAACGAGATCTCCGACTTCCTCTGGAACCTCCACAAGGACAAGGGCTACTCTCGTGTTTGGACACCGCACATCGCTCGCGAAGAACTCTATGTCATGTCTGGCCATGCTGCGAAATTCGGTGACGAACTCTTCCGTGTGCAGGGCAAGGAGGAAAAGTTCATCATGAAGCCAATGAACTGTCCACACCACATGCAGATCTTCGCGGACAATCAATTTTCATATCGCCAAATGCCGGTCCGATATTTCGAACCAGCGACTGTGTACCGCGATGAGAAGTCCGGTCAATTGGGTGGCCTCACTCGCGTGCGTGCTATCACTCAAGACGACGGACACCTCTTCTGTTCTGTCGCGCAGATCGAGCAGGAAGTGGCGACAATCGTGAATGTCATCAAAGAATTCTACGCACCATTTGGATTGATGAAGGAGTACTGGGTCAGTCTCTCTGTGCGTGGCGAGGATCGCAGCAAATACCTCGGCACCGATGACGTCTGGAACACCGCGGAAAGCTCACTCGAAAAGGCGGCTAAGGCAAACAACCTCCCGTACAAGCGCGTGGAGGGTGAAGCTGCTTTCTATGGCCCAAAGCTCGACTTCATGTTCAAGGATTCCATCGGCCGAGAATGGCAACTCGCAACCATCCAGTGCGACTTCAACCTTCCCGAGCGATTCGACCTTTCCTTCACCAACGACAAGGGCCTCAAGGAGCGACCAGTGGTCATCCACCGCGCAATTTCTGGTTCACTCGAGCGCTTCATGGGTATCATCATTGAACACTACGCCGGCGCATTCCCTCTCTGGCTCGCACCTACACAGGTGAAAATTATCCCGATCGGCGAAGCACACCACGCAGCAGCAAGTGCAGCACACACCGCACTCGTAGCGGCGGGTGTCCGCTCTGAGCTCTGCCTTGGCAATGAAGGTTTCGGCAAGCTCGTGCGTCAGGCAAAGACTGACAAGATTCCATACTTCGTCGTGATCGGCGACAAGGACCTAGCGGCCAGCGCAGTGACTCTCGAGAGCCGCGACAAGGGCAACCTCGGTCAAATGAAGGCCGAGGAGGTGGTGGCGAAATTGGCGGAGGAGATTGAGAGGAAGGGGTAACAGCAGAAATACGCAGTGAAAAATTAAATAGAAAAAACGGGCACCGGGAGGGTGTCCGTTTTCAGTTGCCGATCGTGAGAAGGGCGAATGACTGTCTACTCGGCATCAGGAGAGGTGAGCTTCTCCTGGGCCATTGCGATAATGTCCGTAGGGCTGAAACCAAGACTGACTTGAAGCAGCTTCATCTCATGTAGCATTGCTTCGTCTTTCGCATCATGCTTTGTCTTAAACGCAAGCTCCGCATAGCGAAGGACTTGGGCTCTCTGCTTCTTACTTAGCGTGGAGTATGACTGGGTCATATGAGTTCCTTTCGTTATAGGTTATACGGAGATTGCCTGAATGCGCTCGAACGAAGTCGTCAAAGCGAACTTGGCATACCCCGCGCGACTTGCGACCGTGACTTTTGTCAACCAGTCGGTGTTTCTTCCAGCTTTTCTCAAAGAACGTGCAAGAATGTTGATCTGCTCGATGGTGGTATCGTGGACTCGCTTTCGAATTCCATCGATCTCAGCCCTTGTGCCATCAGCATTCGCATCCAATCCTCGGAGAATCACCTGCTCAAACTGGAGCACTGTTTCAGTGTATCTGTCACACTGCTCCAACGTGTCATGCAGGATTTCTTCAAGAAGGGGATCTCCATAACACTCGGCTTCGAGCTGTTCAATGGAAACGAACGGATTTTTGCATTCTCGGCCCCCCGCCTTCATTTCTTCGACTTTTTCTAAAGTTGGATGAAAAAATTCAGATTCAGGAGACATGTAAAAAGAATAACACCCTTGCGGGTGTTAGTCAAGTGTGGCGTACTGAGGCTGTGGACAAGTCCTTCTTATATCGTCATCTGACTTTTTAAGCCGCCTTCCGAAACACGAAATACCATGAACCGCCAAACGAGACCGCAAGAAGCCCGATCAAAAAGATGATCGAAGCGATGTAGTCCTCAATGCCGGTATAGGGAACCTGATTCAAATAGACAAAAGCTGCGGATGCGAGAGTAGAGGCCTGCACCTGTCGAGTGTCCGACAAGACAACGGTCGGAGGATTTGCTCCTCCCCCGCCACCACCGCCACCACTAGCTGGAGCTGGCGCACTGGTGACAGTCGCTGTCGCACTCACGGTGACAGTCTGCGCACCAGAAGTGACGATCACGGTACCAGTAACAGTACCTGGGGTGTAATACGTATGAGAAACCGTCTGTGTGGTGCCGTTCAAACTATCGCCACCAGACCACGAGTAGGTATATCCGCCGATGCCACCAGCAGGAGTAACTGTCCAAGAAATGGCGCCACCGACACCAGTCGCCGAAGGGTTCGGTGCGATCGTCGCACTCAAAGCGATCGGGCTCGGGTTGTTCGCCACAGTGGTCGCAGCACAAGTGATAGTGAGAATCTGCGCACCAGAGGTGACAGTCACCGAAGCGGCCTTTGAGCCGATTGTAGAATACACTTTCGATGCTGTTGCGGTGGTACTCGTGAGACCGTCGGTACCCGTCCAAGCATACGTATATGTGCCGGTGCCACCTGCTGGAGCTGCACTCATAGACCAAGTGACAGTGTTGCCAGTGAGTGGCGAGGCAGGAGCGGAGGAACAAGAGCCGAGTACGAGTACACCGGTCCCAGGAGGGACAACAATCGGAGGTACAACTACTGGAGCGACTGGCGCCGCGAGTGTGGTGAAACTATTGATCGGACCACGTTCGGTGAAAATAGAATTCTTTCCGACAACGCGATAATAGTAGGTAGTGCTCGGTGCGAGATTGGTGAGAGTGAAATCAGTGTCAGACGGAACAGGAATTGCCAACGTACCAGTGACAAAGCCGAGGCCGGTTGTGGGACCCCATTCGAAAAATGACCATGTCTCAGGAGAACCGTTTGGGTTCACGTAGCCGTGAATATGCGCGGTGTTATAGCCGAGGTCGCTGACACCCTTGGTCTCGACCACTGGATCCATTGGAATGTTTACGAAAATATCGATTGGATTTGGAATGGTTGGCACACCGAAGCCAGATGGATTAAAAAAGTTTCCAACATCGCCGAAGCTGATCGCATGCACTTTTGCGGGTGCAACAGAAAAAGCGAGGACGGCGATGAATGCCGCAAGAAAAACGCTAGAGAGAATACGTGGGGTGTGGAAAGTGTTCATATGATGAGTAGCCGTTGATTTCATTGAAATATTTCGTATTACAGTATCTTACCACAAATAGTCTTTTTTGTCTAGTTGGCCAACGGAATCGGCATTTTCTTGATAAATCGAGACTGCACCACGACGCGATCATCTTTGGCTCCGACCGCATTACAAGTGGAAAGGGTGAGCATACGCACGTCGCTTTCGAGGTCGATATAGGCGTCGACATCCTTCAAAAACGAGACGCGCACGACTTTGTAGACATAGCGCGCGTCGAGACTATCTACATACACCTCATCCCCTTCTACCAATTTCTCTACGCCATCAAAAGTGTGGTATGCGCGGTTCTTGATCACTCGTGAATAAGCGCTGTGACCAAAAAGAAACACATTCTTCGACTCGCCAAGCAAGCCAGAAGTCGGATACCGCACCGCACCTTCCATGAGAGCTGCGTCCAGCACAGCTGCGTTCGTACTCGTAGGATTCTTCACTGCCACACTCACACCAATCTTTGGGATCGAGATATGCAGAGGGGTCTCCTTCACCACACCACGCTCGTATTGCACGGCCGGCTCTTCGGCCTTTGTGGCAGGAACGGCCTCCGCAGCGGAGGGAAGATTCATGGTAGGACTCGTAGAGGATGAAAATAGGCTCGAAATCGAGATCGGGTTCGGCTGCACCGCCTGCTGAATATCGTGCGGCAAGAGGCCAAAAACGCCCAAAACAGAGCCGAGCATGAAGAAAAAGAGAATAGCCACGCTGATCGCGAGATAGTGCTTGCCCACGGAAATCTGCTCCTTTGCCACAGTTCGACCATTCTAGCGCATTGCCCGACACTTGACAAGTACCACACTATGGTATATAATGCCCCAACTATGGAAAACAAGGAAATTCACCCAAAAATTGTAAAAATCAAGCAGATCCACGAGTCTTCTATGAAGAGCCTGTCGATCGTTGGTCTCATTGCGATTTTGGCCGTCATTAGCTTCGGTCTCGTGAAAGCAACACCTGCTATCATTCGCGGTGTTGCCGCAGCAGCCGTTTCGCTTTCTTCTGTTTTCATCCCTGCCGAGAAACTCGTCGTCTCTAGCGACGCGTACACCATCGGCTCTGGCGACACCTTCACTCTCAAGTGGGCGCTCGACACTTCAAGCACCTCCCCTGTTGGCGGCTCATACACCATCAGCTATCCGTGCATCGAAGGCGTCCACCTCGAAGCCGTGGGTCGTGGTTCAAACGACATCATTTTCTGTAACACCGTTTTCCATTTCCTCAACAACGACAACTCTCTTGCCCTCGTCGGCTACTCAACCAAGGGCGCGACCGTGAACCTCCCTGTCAGCTTGTATTTCACTCGCAACGAAGAATCTTCTCCATCGACTCGATCCAGTGCAACCATCACTATCACCGGCGAGACCAGTGCTGATGCAGTGAAGCCTCCGGTAAAGACTGCGGCCAATACGAACACTGGTACTACTGGTGCAAACAATACGGTAAACACCAACACCTCAAACACTGGTAGCAACACAGGCATCAACGGCAGCTTCCAGAACACGCAGATTGTGCAGATCCCAGGCACCGGCATCTCGACTGCGGGCACGAGCAACCCGAATGGCAGCATCGACTTGACCGCCAACATTTTGGAAACCGGTTACATCAACAAAGAGACTCTTGCTTTCGTACCAGCAAAGGAAGTGAAGCCCGACCAGCGAGCTGCGATCCGTTTTGAGATCGTAAACCTCGGCACCAAGGCCGCAAAGGATTGGACCTTCGCCGCTGTGCTTCCTACCTTCCCTGGATACATCTTCCAGTCGAACAGCCAGCCTGCCTTGAACCCTGGTGACCGCGCACAGTTTACCCTCGGCTTCGATAGTATTTTGAAGAAGACGGAGAATGAATTCGTCATCAACGTCGACCCAATCGGCAGCGTGCAGGAAACCAACAAGACGAACAATATTATTAAGGGGAAGATGTACGTTAATTTGAGCAACTAAAGGTACGTAGAAGAAAACAACACGTCGTTTCTCAGGGCACGGCATAAATTCCTTCTGGAATTTTGCCTCCTGCTCGACCCCTACGGGTCTGCGCAGAGGCCCTTCGAAACGACGTGTTGTTTTCTTCTACGTATGTATTCGTCACTCAAATTGGACTGATGTCTTGAGTAAAAAAGAATCGCCCAGCATCAGAATGCTGGGCGAAATGATTTGAGGGGGCCGAAGGGACAAAGTGTCCAAGTGCCCTAGGGCGAGTTGCGGAGGAGGAGCCTGCTGTCGGCATCCCACTCGCTGCCGTAGTCGAGCCCGTCGACGTCGGCGTGCCACCGACCGCCGCCGCTGCGGTCGGCACCGAGCACGACCACTTCGTCGTATTCCTGTCCCTGCTCATCCTTCAGCTTCTTGCCAGTCTTCGCGAAGGCGAAGCTGGCCCAAGTGTTGGTGAGGAGGATGTCCTGACCTGCTTGCGTGGCGACAATCTGATCGTCCCACTGAGCGGGGGTGAGGTCGAGGTTCTGGGCGACGATGGCGCGGGCGAGGTCGGCGACGGACTCCGTCTGGAGTCCGGTCACCCACTGGGCCATCTGCTTGAACTTCATGGCCTTGGGGGTTTTGACCAAGCGAGCAGTGCCAGCCAGACACTCCGGGGAGTTGGCAGTGAACAAACGGTCGAAATCGCCGTCGCGGTGGGAGTATTCCACACCATCGCCGTTGCGGAAAAGCTCCGACATCGGGCGGGGCTGGTGGGCGAAGAGGGGAATAATGCGACCTCGAGACACCTGCTCTGCGGGAACTTCCTCCATCCCCGATCCTATCCCCCATCCCTCCTGCATGCACTGGAGAGTATCCAGCACCGAGGTAGGATGAAGTGAGCCTTCCGTAAACCGGCGACCGAGGTCGCTGATGCGCGACATGTAGGTCAGAACTTCATCGAGCGTCGGTTTGCGCTTTGCTACTGATTTTTTGACAACATAAGGTGTCGTCATGCCATTTTCCTTTCAATTGCGTCCGTCCCAACCCAGATACCGATCGGGCCGACAGACTGTTTTGCATACTATCTAAGCCGTGTTCATTGCTCGCCATAGAATGGTCCGCCACAGCTCCTGTTTTAATACTGCCACAAAATAGTGAATTATGTCAAACACCATTCAGTCGAACACGCGTGCTGCGACCATTGGTAACGAGAAGAGAATACAAAGGCATTTCGAAGAGCCTCTGCGCAGACCCGTAGGGGTCGAGCAGGAGGAAAAAACCTAGCAAGGTTTTATTCCGTGCTCTGAGAAATGCCTTTGTATTCTCTTCCTAGATGTCTATGTTTGCAGATCGTGCATTCGACTGAATGAAAGACTTTCGTGCCGGCACATCGGTACCCATGAGCATATCAAACACTTTGTCCGCCTCCGCGGCATCTTCGATACGAACCTGCTTCAAAATACGTCGGGCTGGATCCATGGTGGTCTCCCAGAGCTCGTCGGAGTTCATCTCTCCAAGACCCTTGTATCGCTGGATAGTGATCTTCGGACCCTTTGGCTTTTCACTTGTCTTTTCGCCCGCTGCACCAGCCTTCGCCTCAGCAGCTTCCGCCGCTTCTGCTTCCGCAATGCCTTCCGGAGAGTCGTCATTCCCTTCCAAAGACTGGAGTTCCTCGACATTCTCCTTGCCGATCACTTTCGCCTTTTCGATGTCGCTGTATGCGTAGAAAATCTCCTTGCCTTTCTTGATCTTGTAGAGTGGCGGTTGGGCGATGTAAATAAATCCGCCATCAATCAGCGGCTTAAAGTATCGGTAGAGCAATGTCAAAATAAGCGTACGAATGTGAGCACCGTCCACGTCGGCATCTGTTGCAATGATCACCTTGTGATATCGGAGCTTGGTGATGTCGAACGTATCGCCAATCGCCGTACCCATAGCCACGACGAGGTTCTTGATCTGCTCAGAACCGAGCATACGATCGAGTCGTGCACGCTCAATGTTCAAAATCTTGCCTCGCAACGGCAACACAGCCTGAGTGCGACGGTCGCGACCCATCTTTGCCGTACCGCCCGCAGAGTCTCCCTCCACAATGAAGATCTCGGAGTCTTCGGCACTAGTGCCGCTCTGACAGTCGGCGAGCTTTCCAGGAAGCGTCATACCATCCAAAGCACCCTTTCGGAGAATCGAATCCTTTGCCGCCTTGGCTGCCTTTCGCGCTCTGAGGGCCAAAATCACCTTCTGAACGATCGAGCGGGCGTCATCGGGATTTTCCTCGAGGAACGCTCCAAACGCCTCGCCAAAGACGCTTTCGACAGCACCGCGAGCCTCCACACTACCCAATTTGCCCTTGGTTTGACCCTCAAACTGAATCTCCCGCATCTTCACAGAGATCACCGCAGTGAGACCTTCAATAACATCCTCGCCGGTGAAGTTGTCTTCGCTTTCTTTGATCAAATTGTTCTTGCGACCGTAGGTATTGAGCGATCGAGTGAGTGCTGTCTTGAAGCCAGTGATATGGGTACCGCCATCGGCGTTGTAGATATTGTTGGCAAACGGCATGATACGCGATGAAATGTCATCGACATACTGCAAGGCGACCTCAACAGACTCCACGCCCTCCGCGCGCTTTTCCTTTTCTACATAAAAAACATTTCGATGAATCGGCTTCTGGAGCTGGTTCGAGAACTTCACAAGTGACATGAGACCGCCTTCGAAATAGAAGGTTTGTGATGGTGCATCGAGGCCAAGCTCACGAACATAAAAAGCTGCGTCGAGTGCTTCTTCGAGGACATCTGAATCGGCATGACCACGAGCGTCGATGACGCTGATGCGGAGGCCGCGCACGAGATATGCCTGCTGGCGCATGTGGCCAATAATGCGACTAACATCAAAGGTTTGCTCACCGAAAATGATCGGGTCTGGCTGGAAGGTGACGACGGTGCCATGGAGCTTTGAGCTGCCAACTTTCTTCACCGCAGCCTTTTTCTTGCCCTGAGAATATTCCTGCATGAACTTTCCACCATCCTGGTGCACTTCCACACGACACATGGTCGAAAGTGCGTTCACTACCGAAGCACCCACACCGTGAAGACCGCCGGAGACTTTGTATCCGCCTTCGCCGCCGAACTTACCTCCGGCGTGGAGCACGGTCATAACAGTTTCAAGCGCCGACACTTTGGTCGCCTTGTGAATACCAGTCGGAATACCTCGGCCGTTGTCTACCACACGCACTCGCTCGAGTCCGAGTTTCTCGCCATTCTTGCCTTTTGGTGCGGGCAACAGGGCCACTTCGATATCATTCGCAAAACCACCCATCGCTTCGTCGCGAGAGTTGTCGAAGATTTCCGTGATGAGGTGGTGGAAACCATCGGGGCCTGTAGTACCAATGTACATACCAGGACGCTTTCGCACCGGTTCGAGCCCTTCGAGGACGGTAATGGAATCCGCTCCGTACTCAGCCTCTTTTACTCCTTTTGCCGTCTTTTTCTCTTCTGGATCTTTGGCCATAATGTTGTTGTTTGTACAGTATATTATACCAGAAAGGCCTCATTTTTTCGAGCCTAGAAAAATATCTGGAAGTGTGATTTAATGATGTTCGACAGCGTCCTTTCCACCCATTCACCCCATGAGAAGACATTGGTACGATTGGCACAAAATACAGCCCTGGCTCAAAAAAAAGCTGAGCGAGCCCGGTGTATCTCAAGCAAAAATAGCCAAAGGGATCGGTATCTCTGGCACACTCATAAGTCTGGCCAAGAGCGGACAGCGCTCGCTCTCTCCTGCAAAAACGCATCAACTCATCCGAGCCCTAGGATATGGTCCCGTTTCGGTCTTAAGATCTCTCGGCATCAAGCCACACACAGGTCCACTTTTGGATAACAGTGCCTTCACCATACTGATGGGTCAACTCGAAGCAGACAACCTCATCGTCCTAAGCAGGCCTGGTATCAGCAAGCTCCAAACAGTGATCGGGGAGACAGAACGGTCAGTTCGAGGTCGACGTTATCTCACAGAAAAGATCCTGCGCAGAGTATTTGAGGATCAGCTCCTCGCCGCACTTGGCAGAAATCGCTGAAAATAATCAACACTCACCGAACCACCCCCCCCCGACACTGTGTGCCGGGGTTTTTTATCGCACCGTCCACCCATTCGCCTTCACACTATCGTGAAGCGCAGTCATATGTGCATTCACTTCCTCGTCGGAAAGTGTCTTTTCATACGATTGAAAAATCATGCGGTATGCGAGAGAGAGCTTCCCCTCTTTCTCGAATC
The DNA here is from genome assembly GCA_037130265.1 of bacterium. Taxonomy (GTDB): domain Bacteria; phylum Patescibacteriota; class Minisyncoccia; order Phycocordibacterales; family JBBTRF01; genus JBBTRF01. Next base: position 111,343 of record JBAXTI010000002.1, on the reverse strand, counting down.
GATCGAAACAATCAGGCCCCTTTACCACGAGATCGCCTGCAATCTTGTTGAGCGAATCGGCAATGGTGTCGCGGACAGCGGCTTCATCGGTACCAGCAGGAACAAACAATGCAATGTCGCGAGTGATGAACGGATACGCAGAGAAAGGCTTGTATTTTGTATCGATCGCGCGGGTGAGGCCAAGGTCAGCGTATGAGGTTGGTGCGGAGAGAGTGGCAATAAGTGACGTGAGATCAACTTCAGCAAGAGCACCTGTACCCACTGGAGAAATCTTTGTCTGCAACGCAACGCCGAGCGTCTTTTCCAACTCAGCGATGGCCACACGAAGGACATCCTCACTCTTCTTCCCTTTCACTTTCTTCACCATTTGTGCAGCGAGGCAAAGTGATGTGGTTTCGGCAGCGACACTAAACACCGTGCCGACTTCAAAAAGTGCGACAGTCTCGAGACCGAGCAGGTCGGCATTGCGAACATTCATCTCGAGCGACTTTGTCATGCCGTCGGCGAGATTGGTGCGGAGCTTGCCCTTGTCCGCAGCGAGTGGTTTGGTGATCTCGAAATCACCCTTGGCGGTGAGTGCGTAGCTGTATACTTCAGAAAAGCCGGCAGCGATGAGAGCATTCTTGATCTTTTCGCAATAATAAAAGGTTTTGTTGGAAGAGACGAGTGAGTGTTTTGCCGGCGCTGTGTACGGAATCTTGTCGTAGCCGTAAAGACGGCCGACTTCTTCGGCAATGTCGGCAGGAATACGCAGGTCGAGGCGATCGTGAGGAATGGTGAGGGTGATGATGTCGCCCTTTGCGGTTGCGGCAAGCTCAAGCCGATTGAGCAGGTTGACGACTGTACTTACGGAAATCTGCACACCAAGCATGGTAGAAATATCTTTCGCAGAGACCTCCATTTTAACTTTTTCCGGGAGCTCGCCGTGGATATCGGTCACCGGGCCGGCCTTTGCTGCAATCTTGCCATCCGCAGCTTTCGGCGATTGCTCCAAAATGAGCGCGGTTAGCCAATACATTGCGTCAGGTGCAAGGTGCGGCGTGATCTCGTTTTCAAAACGCTTCGACGACTCATTGCGAATGCCGATCTTGGTGCTGGTCTTGCGAACGGAAACGGGGTCGAAACACGCCGCTTCGAGAATGAGATTTTTGGTCTCACTGGTCACGGCCGCACGCGAACCACCCTTCACCCCGGCTACCGCCAACACGCCAGCATCATCAGCAATCACGAGCATCTCTGAAGTCAATTCAATCTCCTTCCCTGCTCCAGCACTGCTGTCGAGTGTCGTCATCTTCTCGCCGACCTTGGCGAGGCGGATCGTGATCGGTCCCTGCACTTTATCGACATCAAAAGCATGGAGTGGCTGGCCCATGTCGAACATCACCGTGTTCGTAGCGTCGACGACGGTGTTGATGGAGCGCTGGCCGATCGCTTCGAGCCAGAGCCGTGGCCAGTCGGGAGTTTTGCCGACGATGACATTTTCGACATAGCGCGCGACGTACCGAGTGCAGAGTTTCGGCTCGAGATTTTTTACTTCAACTTTCCTAGCTGAGGCCTCGAGGAAAGGCGGCTTCGTGAGCGGCTTGCGCGCGATGCCAGCAAGTGCGGATATCTCGCTCGCGACCCCTCGATGACAAAGCGCATAGTGAGCGCGATCGGGTAGCACCTTCACGTCGATGACGGTGTCGGTAACCTTCGCCACATCTGCGTCGCCGGCAGCTGCGTTTCCGAGCACCTTCTCAATCCCTTCCACTTCAAAAGCGCCGAATGTGAAAAGCTCAGCGAGCTTCTCAGCCGTCGGAAGCGGCTTGTCGAAATAGCATTGGAGCCAGTTGTGGGAGACTTTCATTGAAATAAGCCTGTTTTTCTGTCGTTTAGTAGTGCGGTCATTTTAGCATATTCCGCTCGTATTGTGCGACTTTTTCACGGAGATAGTGAGCGTTTCCATGACTGAGCAAACCAAGGTAGGAACGAACAGTTGCAAGGGCTGACAATGGCTCCATGGAAGCCGTCGAGGCAAGCCGTTTGAACATTCGCCGCTTTGTCACGGTTCGCAGTACCCTGTGGTGCGGAAAGTGCACCCACCCAAGAAAATCGACACCTGAGGCCAGTGTTTTTATAGAGACCTTGTCGGGATGAAGTGAAAGTTGTAGTTGCTGTACCAAAAAATGTCCAATTTCCGACAAGGTACTCTCAAGAACTTGTTTTTGATCGGACAAAATTACAAAGTCGTCGGCATAACGAATATAGTATCTCGTCTTGAGTCGGTGCTTCATGAATTGATCGAACTCATTCATATAGACATTCACCAGAAGTTGAGAGGTGAGGTTGCCGAGAGGCAGTCCCCTCCCTCCCGCGGTGCTATGAAAACTAAAGATCACCCGCTCGATAAGCCAAAGAGCATCTCTATCCGCAATGTACTTTCTAAGAATATCCAGAAGAATGGCATGGTCCACGGAAGCAAAGAATTTTCGAATATCGCATTTGAGCACCCAGCAGGTGCGAGTATGGTTGCGCGAGACTTTCCGCCCAAACACTCTGAAGCGGTCGATCGCTCGATGGGTACCCTTGAAGCGCCGACATGAATACGAATCGCTGATAAAAGTCCGGTCAAAGAATGGGTATAATTTTCGATACAAAGCATGATGCAAAAGCCGGTCTCGCACCAACGCCTTGTGAATACTGCGGGGCTTCGGATCGGAAATCGAAAATGCTTTGTAAGCGGAGTGAGTATATGTCTTAGCTGCCAACTCCGCATGAAGCTCGAAGATGTTATCCATGAGCCGAAGCGAGAACTCCTGCGCATCCTTCTTTTGTTTCTTACCACTCACAAATTCACGCCACGCAAGAAGCAGATTTTCGACAGATATGATATCTTCGTAGACATGAACCAATTGAATTCTCACCCTCAGAAGTCTACCCCCCCCCCGAACGATTTTGCCAGTGCTCCAGCACTTAAAAGAGACCTACTCTTTGTGGTTCGCTTATAGCGAACACCTACCGAAGCCAGTTCGATTCGGTATCGCGTCAAAGATCGAGGACTGTTTTACCGAGACATTAAAGCTCATTTACCAAGCCACTTACTATCGTGGTGAACAAAAAATATTGCGGATAGCAGCTGCTCAAGAACATCTGGACTTTATCAAGTTCTTTTTATCTGTCGGCTGGGAGATGAAAATATTCGAGGATAAAAAATTTATCCTATTGAATGAGAAATTGATCGCTGCTGGACAAATGCTTCATGGCTGGATCAATTACTTAGAACAAAAACTCCCGCGGTAAAGCGGGAGAAAAGAAAGAGTTGCGAAGCAGGAGCCTGTTGTCGGCATTCCACTCGTTGTCGTTGTCGAGCCTGTTGACGTTGGCGTTCCACCGGCCGTCGTCGTTGCGGTTGGCGTAGAACATTTGTACCTCGCCCCATCTGTGACACTGCCCATCGAATACTCTTCGGGCTGAATTGTATACCGAGACTGTTTCTCGCTAGAGCGAGGCACCAACTATTTCTTTTTTTGAATGTTGCAGAATTCGCCACACTAAGATTTCGCCGAGCATGCCAGCAAATTCTTAGCTTGATTATATAAAATAAGTTCAAAAATACAAAAAAGAATCGCCCAGCATCGGAATGCTGGGCGAAGTGATTTGAAGGGGCCGAAGGGACAAAGTGTCCAAGGGCCCTAGGGCGAGTTGCGAAGCAGGAGCCCGAAGTCGGCATCCCACCCGCCGTCGAAGCCGAGCCCGTGGACGTAGGCGTGCCACCGGCCGTCGTCGCTGCGGTCGGCGTCGAACATGACTACTTCGTCGTATTCCCCACCTTTCTCGTCCTTGAGTTTCTTGCCTGTCCGCGCAAAAGCGAAGGAGGCGTAGCCGTTGGTGAGCAGGATATCCTCGCCTTTTTGGGTGGCGACGATCTGATCGTTCCACTGTTCGGGAGTGAGGTAGAGGTTTTGAGCGACGATGGCACGGGAGAGGTCGGCAAAGGACTCTGACTGGAGTCCAGTGACCCACTGTGCCATATGCTTGAACGTCATCACCTTCGGTGTCTCGACGAAGCGCGCGGTGCCAGCCAGACACTCCGGGGAGTTGGCGGTGAACCAGTCGTCCAGATCACCGTCGCGGTAGTAGTATTTCACGCCGTTGCCATCGCGGAAGAGCTCCGACATGGCGCGCGCCTTGTGAGCAGCGAGGGGGATGCTCGATGGAGTGGTCGTTTGCACCTCGTAGCCGTCGATGAACGCGTGGAAGCGTTCGGCCAGACCAGCAGTGTCCTTGATAGCCATCTGCATCTGGTCATGGCTCATTTTGCGGTTGTCGGCGGTAACTAGCAGCTGAGCCAGCAGTTGGTTGAGCTGCTCTTTGGTCGATGTCTTCATGTGTATTTGCGCGGTTACAGCGTCTCCGGAATCAATACTGTTTCGTACAAAGCGTACAAGGTGTCAGTCTGATCGGAGTCGGTTCGCCACAGCGGAGAAAGGCTCAGTGCAGAGGTCCTGCCGGACACCCGCCTGAAAGCCGCTCTTTGCTGTGGCGAAATTCGCAATTTTCGCAATTTCGTGTCAAAGACCGACGTTTTGATACTGATGTTATTATATACCACTGTGGCTATTTTGTCAATAGCACGTCTGGCTATGCTTAAAACGCCTTTCAGCAAGGCCCTTTTGTGGCATTTTGACTACGGACTATCGCTGAGTCGCCAATCGCAAAGCAAACGGTTCAAAATAACCTGAACATTGGCTTTTCATTTCTAAAATTGACAATCCACTCTCCGTTGGATGGGCAATAAAACCAAGTATGGTGCGCATCTCATTTTTAGCGCCAAGTCTGAGCGGGAGAATCTGCATTTTTTTTCCATTGCCTCAATCCTACACCACGCCAGCGCCGCCTGCTTCGCATCCGCCTTCGCGATAGCATCCAGATAACGAGATACCTCGCTCCCTAAATTCGCCATATAGAAGAGTTCTGTGCGTTCTGTGTTCATGTGAAATTATTTTTTATCTTTGCATTTACGATCATTTTGATCTTTTCACGGATTGCCGATCAGTGATTTCCATACTTCGGTTTCCTTTCAGCGGCCGGATGTTGATAAGAGAAGTATATTCAATCCAGTCCTCGGAATCAAGATCGAAAACTACGTTAAATCCCCAGATGTCTCCCTGCTGATGGCCTTTTTCGAGCAAAACTACGTTTGCATCCATGTGATACTCACCGCCAAAAGCTACTATTTCTTTTTCAATATCAACAACGCCCTTGATCATGGTAATGTAGTATTCTTTTGCAAGCTCTTTGAGCTCGTTGAGAGAAATTGAATCTGTGATAACTTTGATGTTCATTTGCGAGAACAATTAAAACTGATTCACCAGCCGCAAATCCGCCGTGTACAGCGAGCGAATGTCGTCGATGCCATAGCGAAGCATCACGAGGCGGTCGATACCGCCGCCGAAAGCGAAGCCCGACCATTGCTGCGGATCGATGCCGGCGGCAGTGAGCACATTTGGGTGCAGCAAGCCTGCTCCCATCACCTCGAGCCATTTATCTTTCCAACGAATATCGATCTCCACGCCAGGTTCAACGAACGGAAAGAAACTCGGACGGAAACGGAGTTCGACATCGTCACCAAGCAGACGCTTGAAGAAATATGTCAGAGTATTTTTGAGATCCGCCATCGACACCTGCTTGTCCACCATCACGCCATCGAGCTGAAAGAATTGCGCTTCGTGAGTGACATCAGTCGCTTCATTGCGAAATACCTTGCCGGGTGCAATCAGTCGCAACGGCGCTACTTTCGCCAGATCGTCCTTGTGCTGCTCGAGCATGCGCAGAGTCACTGAAGTTGCATGCGTACGCAAAAGCAGATTCTCCCCTTTCGCATTCTTTTGTTTGAGCCAAAAGGTGTCTTGCATATCACGCGCTGGATGATTTTTCGGCACATTCAAAGCGTCGAAGTTGTAGAACTCCGTCTCAAGCTCCGGCCCCACCGCCACATCAAAACCAATCTCCGCAAAGATAGTCTGAATCTCGCGAATCACCTGAGTAATCGGGTGCAGGTGACCTTTCGGCGCTGTTTTTTGGCTTTCTGACATTGTTCGGTAATTCTAGCCCGAAAGTCCTACCGGCACAACTTTTTTGGAGCCACCTGTCAGATTTGAACTGACGCGATCCCGTTTACAAAACGGGTGCTCTACCAACTGAGCTAAGGTGGCGTTATTTTTCAAGACTTCCGAGACCTACACTTCCGCTTTCTCTATCTTTGCTTCCTCAACCGCCTCCTCTTTGGCCTCTGCGGCAGCGACAGCACTTTCGGTTGTTACTCGCTTCGCCTCATCGCTCACATGCTTGAGGAAAAATGATACCGAGCCCGCAGGCTTCTTTTTTGCCCCTGCTGACCCGCCTCGGCCACCACCAGCATGTTTCATGCGATCGATGAGCTTCACTGTGGTACGTTGCACCGTATGCAACACATTCACAGTGACACGCTGCGTGACAGCGCGGGACGAGAGAATCGCTCGGCGTGCCGCCAGCCATCCTTTGGCCAAAAAGAGCTTCACTTTCTCTATCACGTTCTCGACAATGATCTCATCACCCCTGTCGCGCATCTCTGTAGACACCAAGGACGTACCCTTGTGCAACTCGATCACCTTATGCACGATCAGAAAGATCAGTGCGATGAGTGAGAGGAGGAAGATTGTGAAAGGGGTCGTCATAAAACGGACGGCTCAGCCGTCGGAGGCGCTATCTTGCTGAAAAGCGCGTAAACTTGCTGATCTCAATCTTCTCACCGAATTTTTGAATTGCTGCTTCGATGAGATTGGCAATCTTGAGATCCGGGTTCTTGATGTATGGCTGCTCCATGAGCACCTTGTCCTGGAAATACGCATTCACCTTGCCCTCGAGGATTTTAGCCTTCATGTTTTCTGGCTTTCCCTCGACCTCCTTCGCAAACACCTCTTCAGCAACCTTCTTTGCCTCAGGAGTGATGTCTGAGGTCTTCACAAATTCTGGATTGGTTGCAGCGACCTGCATCGCAATCTCATAGGCGAGCTTTTTGAAATCCTCATTGCCGGACACGAAATCTGTCTCACTTGAAAGGAGCACCATTGCGCCGACAGTGCCAGCGCCGTGAATGTATGACTGCACAGCAGCTGCTCCAAGGGTTCGGTCGGCCTTCTTTGACGCTGCATCACCACCCTTCTTGCGAAGGATAATAATCGCCTTCTCCATGTCACCCGCAGCCTCTTCGAGGGCCTTTCGGCACTGCATGATAGACACACCGGTCTGATCGCGGAGCACCTTTACCTGATCCATTGAAATCGTAGTCATGAGCAATAGTATACTATGTTGCCAATAAAACCGCCAAGCAAATCGAGTGTCCAAAAAGACTTCTCGACGAGGCTATTACGCCTTCGGGGCTGTAGCCATTGAAGGCTGTGTTGTTGCCGCTACTGGGGCAACCTTTGGATTCTTCTTGCCGTCCTGATATGCCGCCACGATCTGGTTCACAAAGAAAGCGATACTTGCCTGTGCACCGTCGTTGCCTGGGATAGAGTGCTGGACTTTGTTGAGGTCGCAATCAGAGTTACACACAGCGATCACTGGGATGCCGGTCTTGTTGGCCTCGTGCACTGCAATCTCCTCACGCTTTGCGTCAATTACGAAAATCGCCTTTGGCATTTCCTTCATCAATACGAGTCCGCCGAAGAACTTCTGGAGGTTGTCGATCTCTCGGTCAATCATGAGTCGCTCTTTCTTGGTGTACTTGAGGAGCTCACCATTCTCTCGCTTTGAGATCTGAGACTCCATCTTCTCGATTCGGCGCTTGATCTCTGAGTAGTTGGTGAAAGTACCACCGATCCATCGTCCTGCGACGAAAGGCATACCGATAGATTCAGCACCTTTCTGTACTGCAACACGAGCTTCGCTCTTACCACCGACAAAAAGGATCTGTCGACCCTCTGAGCCGAGGTTCTTTACAAATGCCTTCGCCTTTTCGAGAGACTCTGAGGTCTTTTCAAGGTCGAAAATCTCCACTCGGTTTTTAGCACCGAAAATGAAGTTCTTAGCGCTTGGATGTCGTCGTGCGCGTGACAACGCAAAGTGAGAACCTGCTTTAAACAAGCTCTCAATGAGGCCGGTGTTTGGGGTTTTGGTGGTATCTGACATAGGGAAATAGTGTAGCAGATGGGAGAAATTATTGCAAATGGAGAGGGAGGTACAAGCATTTTCCCGAACACGGCATAAAACCTTGCTAGGTTTTTGCCTCCTGCTCGGCCCGTCGGCCTGCGAGAGGTTCGTCAAAATGCTTGTACCTCCCTCTTATTCGCTATCAGTCTCCCCCTCTTCAGCAGGAGCGGTACCGCCTCCCGCCTCGCAGACGGCCTGAATAATGTCGTCGATTTCGCCACGGAAGATGCCTTCGATATTGTGCCAAGATTGCTTGATACGATGGTCGGTGACGCGGTCCTGGAGAATGTTGTAAGTACGAATCTTTTCGGAGCGACTAGCCGTGCCGATCTGGGACGAACGGTTGCCAGAGTATTTGGCAGCAGCTTCTTCCTCGCGGAGTCGGGCAATCTTGGCTGCCAAGATACTCATCGCCTTCTCGCGATTCTTCGCCTGACTACGCTCGCTGGTACAACGCACATCGATACCTGATGGCTTGTGGAGGAGACGCACGGCGGTTTCCACCTTGTTCACGTTCTGGCCACCCTTGCCGCCGGCTCGGGAGAATTCCATATGAATATCGGCTGGGCTGATATCAACATTGACCTTCTTGCGCATTGGGAGAATTGCGACGGAGGCAGTCGAGGTATGTACGCGTCCCATCTTTTCAGTGGGTGGCACACGCTGGATACGATGCACACCTGTCTCAAAACGGAGAAGTTTGTATACATCCTTGCCACGCACTTCAAAAGCCGCTTCTTTGAAGCCCCCAAGAGAGCTTTCAGATTCATCGAGCGGATGGAAAGACCAACCTCTCGTCTCGCAGAAACGCTGATACATTTCAGCCAATTTTTGCGCAAACAATGCCGCCTCTTCCCCACCAGCACCAGCTCGAACTTCCATGACGATTTCATTTGGAAACTCTTCCTCCTCCTTGTCGGCATCTTCGATCTGCTTCAATTGTGCCTCGAGAGCCTTCTTCTGCTCAGCGATGGTTTCGAGTTCTTTGGCGCCCAATTCAGCGAAGCCGGCATCCTTTTCAATCATGCCACGAAGTTCTTTTTCTTCCACGTCCAAACGCTCCCAGCTTTCTGCGAGATATGACGTCTTATGATTCTGCTTGTGCTTTTGGAGATCCATTACCAACTTCGCCTTGAGCCAAACCTATTTGGCCTTTTTAGCGGAAGCGGTCTTTGGCTTTACAGCAATCGTCTTCACTGAACGAGTCTTGAACTTCTCTACTCGGCCGGCTGCGTCGAGGAGCTTCTCGTTGCCAGTATAGAAAGGGTGAGAGGTGCTAGAGATTTCCACGTGGTATGCAGGGTACTCCTTGCCGTCTGCAGCCTTGGCAGTCTCCTTGGTCTGTACGGTTGAAGAAATGAGAAACTGCGCGCCGTTGGAGTTGTCAACGAAGAGCACTGGGCGGTAGTTCTTTGGATGAATGTCTTTTTTCATGGAATTTGTATGTCTGGCGAGTATACCAGAAAGGTCAAAAAGTGGCAATATCAAGCCGGAAAAGCCTGAAAAGGCTCGGCTTTTCCGGCCGTACTACCACTAATTCCCCAAGATATTGATCTGCGCCTGGTATGTGTCGGCGTATCCAAGCACTTCGTTGCCATAGAAAGCGTAGGCGGGCTTGGTAGCATTGGTCCAGCCGGCGAGGTAGCGGACCGCGGCCAGACGCTCGGCGGAACGAGTCCCCTTCGCCGCACCATTATCCTGAGAAAGCAGACCTGTCGCCATGAAAGCATCTTCCGGATCCCATGGATTCGGCGGCTTGTTCCCTGTTGCTGCCGAAATACGGTCTTTGTACAAGATCCACGTCGAGGGGATAAATTGCGCTGGACCCATCGCCCCGCCGTAGCCATACCACTGTTTTGCGGACACGAGCATCTTGTCTGGATTAAAACCAAGCTCCTGACAAATCGCTAGGAAAGGAACTGTGTCGCGAGGAGCCTTCATATCCACACGCCAATTGCCCTTGCCGACATTCTGTCCTAGATTGGATTCGACGGTGATGATGCCGAGAATAAAAGCCGCTCGAACACCCGTCCTCTTCTCTACCACCCGAGCATATTCGAGGGCCTTGCCGAACGGAATTGCTGCCGAACCTTGCAGCTGGAAGAGCTGCGCACGGATTGAGTTGGCGCTCTGTGTCTTGTCCTTCAACACGGCCTGATAGTTTGCCTCCACGCCTTTGGTGGCGACCAAAATCTTTTTCTTCTCTGCCTCCTGCAGCACCAAGCGTGCTTGCTGAAGCTTCTGAATACTCAAAAGCTGGGCTTGTTCATCCTTCTTGTCCTGCAGAGCATCGCGAGCCACCTGAGTCGCCTTGCGATCCTCACCAATCTTGGCGTAGGAAGAACGCAGAGCCTCTCGGATCGCGCCAAACTGATCGGCATCTTCAAAGAGTGACGACAGCGAGCGCTTCGTGAGATAGATCTCCAGCGGCGAAGAAGCATATATTTCGGATTCTCGATTCAACAACTCAGCGACATACGTCTTCTGCTGGTCGATCCGATCGGAAAGTACGCCGATAGTCTTTTCTTTGGCTTTAATATCCGCAGCGAGACCTTGGATAGTGAGGTCGCGAGCGCGGATCGCGAGCTTCGCCTGAGTGATTTGTGCCGTGAGGATCGAGACGTCTCGCTCGAGGGATACGCGCTCATTGCGCTTCGCATCGAGGATAGCCTGCTGGTCGTCAATCTCTTTCTCGAGAGCATTGAGCTGAGACTGGAGTGCGATACGTTGCTCAGGAGTAAGGCTGGCAGCATCTAGCCTGCTCAATCCGCCCGAAAAACACGAAAATACCGCCATTGTCGCGGCCCCTAACACAAAAGAATAAACGGCTATCCGTTTTCGGATTTGCATCGTTTAATTATACCAGATTAGCCAGAGAGGGTGGGGTGTCGTCACATTTTCATACCCGCGGATTTTGCATACAAAAGTATGAAGAAGGTATGCAAAATCCGCGGGCACTGTCTTTCACAAGCAAATACTCTCCCAGAAGAATGCCTGGGCAAATGCGTATTCTGAGAAGACTCGCCTATAGAAAACAAAAACATTTTGGAGGAACTGCGGAGCGCGACTGGCGCGAGCCGGAGCAAAATCCCAGTAGGGATTTATGCGTGTCCTCCAAAATGTTTTTGTTTTCTTATTACTTCTTCGCTGGAGCAGCCTTTGCGTCCTTTGCACCACCAGCAGGAGCTGTAGCAGCACCTTCTGCGCCCTCTTCAGGCTTCTTGCCCTTCTTGTCTGAGATCTCGATCGCTGCGAGGTCTGGAGCTGCGACCACCTCTTCCTTCTCTTCAACTGGCTTTGCGATAGACGCAACAACGTCTTCTGCACGCTGTACGAGAGCAACGTTTGCTGGAAGCACGACATCCTTGGCGAGGATCTGGCTGTCCAAAGTAGCGAGAGAACTGATGTTGACCTCCACTGCCTGAGGAAGATCCTTTGGCAATGCTTCGATCTTCAACGCGTGCTGCACCTTCACGAGAATACCGCCGAAATCCTTGACCGCCGGAGCGATGCCGACGAAATGCATTGGCACCTCAATCTGGAGCTTCTTGTCCTTTTCAATTACATAAAAATCAGCGTGTCGAAAATCACCAGTGAGGGGATGAACATCCACCTCTTTGATCAGTGCCTGATGTTCGCCACCTTTCACATCCTTGAGCTCAATAATAGAAGAGTCACCGGCCTTTTTGTAGACCTTGGTAAATTCTGCCTGAGAGACCGCGACAGAAGTCGCCTTCTCCTTTCGGCCATAAAATACTGCTGGCATTTTGCCTGTCTGGCGTAATGCGTCCAGCTTTTGTGCCTTTTCTCGAGGCTCGATGTGTAAGGTAATCATAGAGGACTAGTATATCTATTTCTCGGAAAAAGGCAACTCCAGGGGCCGCTAGGCGGATACACCCCTCTACTAATAGACAGAATTCGATGGTTTTCCACCCTCTAGGACGTCAATAATGTTCTGTGCGGCCATTCTTGCCATGTCGAGTCGGGCCTCTTCGGTAGCGGAGGCGATGTGTGGCGTGAGGACGACATTCGGGAGCTTTGCGAGCCCTTTCGTGAGCTTTGGTTCAAACTCAAACACGTCGAGGCCAGCACCGCGGATTCCCTGTTTGCCGGCAGTTTTTGGATCGGCGCCAAGTTTGAGAGCTTCAACAAGAGCAACCTCATCCACCACTGGCCCACGAGCGGTATTGATCAAATATGCTGTCGGCTTCATCAATTTGAGGCGGTCGGCGTTGATGAGGTGATGAGTTGTAGGCATCAGAGGAACATGGAGCGACACCACATCGGCCACCTTGAGGACTTCTTCAGGAGTCGCGCAGAAAACAGCGCCGTACTTTTGTTCGAGCTCAGGATTTCGGACCACATCGTAATATGAGAGCTTCATGGCGAAGCCGTTTACCGCTCGATGAGCCACATCCGCACCGATTCGGCCCGTGCCAATAATACCGAGCGTCTTGCCCGCCAATTTAGTGCCGTGGAAGATCATTGGATTCCAACCGTTGTATTTACCTTTTCGGATATACTCATCGCCCTCCACCACTCGACACGTGAGCGCGAGGATAAAGGCCCACGCATGCTCAGCGACACGGTCTGCCCCGCCACCAGGGGTATTGGACACGAACACATTGCGCTTTTTCGCTTCGCTGATGTCAATGTTATTAAACCCGATCGCGTAATTCGCAAAAATCTTCACGCTCGGCGCTGCAGCCATGACTTCGGCATCAATTGGATCAGTGAGCAAAGAAAGTACCGCATCGTATGGTGCGCCGGAGCTCGCATCGTGTCGAGAACCTTTCTTGAGCGCCTTGATCAACTCCTTTTTGGTGAGGGGTCGGTCCTTCGTACTCACGGTGACCGCATAGCCCTTCTGCTCGAGCATATCGAGACCGTTCTGCGGAATCCTTCGGGTGACAAATACATTTTTCATATCAAAAAGTATATCACAGGGTGGAAGCACGTGTTGCGGTCGCGTATATTTGCATTTGGTGCTTACTTTGAGAACACTCGCAATTTCTCCTCCACCACCTTCTGCACCGCCCCTCGTGGGGCAGCGAGGTATTTGTATCCAGCAACTTCTTTTGGATTAGCTACGAGAGAAGCGTCGAGCGCAGTGCGATACGCCACACGCAATTCAGTACTCACATGCACCACGGCTACACCGGCCTGAATCGCCGCACGAATATCTTCATCGGTGTTTCCGGAAGCACCGTGCAATACGAGCGGGGTGCCACCAGTCGCCATCGACACCTGAGCCACGCGGGCGATATTGAGCGCAGGATCCTTCCCTTTTGCGAACATGCCATGAATATTTCCCACAGCTGGCGCAAGCATGTCGATACCTGTCAAAGCGACAAACTCCTTCGCCTGTTCGGGTTTCACGAGACTTTCTTCGGAGATAGAGGCACCCTCCGGCACAGCTTCGAGCACTTTTGAGGACTTGCCGATGTAGCCGAGCTCGGCCTCCACGATCACCTTCTCGCTCAAAAATCCTTTTTTCTGTTTGGCATAGGCCGCACATTGTTTGGTTACACGTACATTTTCCTCAAACGGCAATTCCGTGCCATCAAAAATGACGGCGTCGTATCCCGCATCAATCGCTTCCTTCACTCGCTCGAGAGAATACGTATGATCGGCATTCAAAAAAATCGGTGCACCCTCTGCCCGAAGGCTTTTGACCACCGCCGCGATCTGCTTCACACCAAAAAAATCACGCTCGCCTTCTGAGACGCCGATGATCACTGGCACCTGCCAACCAAGCTCCTTCGATACCGTTTCCCGCGCCTTTGCAATCGCCCAGACACCTTCCATATTTGAGATATTGAAGTGGCCGACTGCGCGCTTGCTCGCCTTGGCCTCGGCGATGTATTTTCGAAGGGATTTCATGTGCACAATTATATCACGTCAAAATAGACCCTGACGGGGGATCTTACCAGAACTCTTTCCCTACCGGAGAACCGAAATCTATCGGCTCGTGGAGATTTTCTTTTGTAATCTTAGATAGGATTTTGACGAGCAGATTGGATGTGCGTTCTTTGAAAATCATAGAGTACATTATACATCCGAGAGAGGACGACACAAAAAACCAGTGCCCGCGGATTTTGCATACTTTCTTCATACTTTTGTATGCAAAATCCGCGGGCAATCAAAAAGTCGAGGACGCCTCCATAACCACACATCACAGGCGGAGCCCATGCTATAATTTCCCCATGTTTGGCAAACCCATTGATTTCCTCGCGATCGGCGATATTACGACCGACGCATTCATTCGCCTCAAAGACGCACATGTCACTTGTGGTATCGACAACACACAGTGCGAGATCTGTTTAAAATTTGCTGATAAAGTACCCTTTGAATCAGTGACGGTGGTGAAGGCTGTCGGCAATTCTGCCAATGCCTCAGTCGCCGCTGCCCGACTCGGCCTCCGATCGGTACTTGTGAGCGATATTGGTGATGATCAAAACGGAAAGGAGTGTCTCGCCCAACTCAAAGAAGAGTCAGTGGGGACTTCATACATCAGTGCTCATAGAGGTATGACCACCAACTACCATTACGTCCTTTGGTATGGCGATGAGCGCACCATTTTGGTGAAACATCAACAGTATCCGTATCGACTTCCCCATATTTCACCTCCACCAAAATGGATTTATCTCAGTTCACTTGGTTCAAACTCCGAGGCATACCACGAGGAAATTATCGGCTACCTTATTCATCACCCAGAAGTAAAGCTCGCCTTCCAGCCCGGCACTTTTCAAATGCAACTCGGCGCCAAAAAACTCGCCGCACTCTACAAACGCACCGAGGTGTTCATTTGCAACGTCGAAGAAGCCGAACGAATCACCGGCATTTCTTCCGGCACAAATCGTTCAGATATCAAAAAAATCTTGTACGCCTTGCATATTCTCGGGCCAAAAATCGTCCACGTGAGCGACGGGCCGAAGGGTGGCTATGTTTCGGATGCGCAGAACGGCCGAGTGCCGATCACCTACTACATGCCGATCTATCCAGATCCGAAGCCACCGCTTGAGCGTACTGGCGCAGGCGATTCGTACGCCTCTACTTTTGTTGCCGCTTTTGCGATGGGCAAATCACTAGAGGAAGCGGTGCAGTGGGGAGTGATCAATTCTATGTCAGTGGTGCAATACGTTGGTGCGCAAGAAGGCCTTCTTGATCAAAAGGCGATTCAGGGCTGGCTCGCGAAAGCACCGAGCGACTTCCATTTGAAAATCATCTAAGAAGCGTCGGACATCGGGATATCATTTTTTCTACTACTTTCTTTTCAAAATCTTTCGAACTGCGGCCGCAATATGCGACTCTCCCATCCCATAGTGCTCAATGAGCTCGTCAGGTGTACCAGATTGACCAAAGACGTCATGAACGCCGATGAATTCCATTGGCACCGGATGCTCGCGCGCGAGCAGTTCTGCAACCGCGCTCCCCATGCCACCAGCGATCTGATGCTCTTCGACGGTTACAATGCGTCCACATTCGCGCGCGAGGCGGATGATCGCTTTTCCATCGAGTGGTTTGATAGTTGCCAGATTGAGCACAGTCACTCCGATCTTCTCTTTTTCGAGTTCGCGTGCGACTTTCAATGCTTTGTATACGAGTGCACCAGTGGCAATGATCCCGACTTCAGACTTCCCCACGGCCGGCTGCCAGAGAATTTGTGCTTTGCCAATCTCAAAGGGCGAGTCATTGGTGGTCATCACCGGAGTTTTCTCGCGCGCAAGGCGAATGTACGTCGGGTGCTTTGTCTTCGCGAGCGCAATGGTCGCCTTGCGCGCCTCGATGGCATCACACGGCGAAATCACCACCATTTTAGGAATAATCCGCGTGAGTGCCATGTCCTCTATCGCCTGATGCGTACCGCCGTCTGGGCCCACCGAAATCCCTGCATGTGAACCCGCGATTTTCACCGGCTGATTGTTGTATGCAATCGTCGTACGAATTTGCTCCCAATTTCGGCCTGGAGAAAACATCGCATACGAGGTAATGAACGGAATCTTCCCCATCGCCGCCATGCCGCTAGCGACGCTCGCCATGTTCTGTTCAGCGACACCCATCTCCACAAACCGCTCTGGAAACTTTTTCTTGAAGAGGTGCATCTGGGTCGATTCCGTCAGGTCCGCACACAACCCCACAACATTCGCATCCATCTCGGCAGCAGCAAGCAAACCCTCACCAAACCCCTTGCGGATTGGCAGTTGTTCGACATCTTTATCCCAAAGCTTTGGGTTGAGTTTTTGTGCAGGGTTGAGCATGTTAATAGAATGCGAGTATTGGCAATTAGAGATTAGACGAATTGGTAGTAGATTTTCGATTTTTAATTTTTTCGTAAAGCCAGCCAACAAAAACGCCTCCGACCGACAACGTAATTACTGCCATGATTTCGTACCAAACTGAATTCCGGAGATTTGCGATTACATCAACTTCGGGACACACGAATCCAAGAGAGCCGCCGGGAAATAAATACGACCCGGCACACGGATCCTGAAAAGCGAAATAGACTGACGTTGTGATGGCTAGTACAACCCCCACTATTCCACCCTTTAGCCAATATCTTTTTGTATTTGTATTTTCCATTTGGATACTATTATTTTACCTCTTTATGCAGTCGAGCCAATCTATCTTCAAAATCATTCTCCTTGAGTCTCCGGTAATATGGGTCAGTATCCCATTTTTCAGCGTCAACAAATACTTTCTCATCGATCTCTCTCCTTGGAATAGCCTCCAGATACGCTATAGCTTCTTCGGCGGTATATCCAGCATCAAGTAGAACTAGATATGCCGTCTCACGAGTCATATTCATTCGACCTTCAAGCTGATAATTATCCACACTAGTCATTTTCAGAACATCTGACGCTGTTCCGCACTTTTCAAGCACCACACGATATTCTCGCACCTGGTCTCGAACACCGAGCTCAACGGTCTCCCTCCTAAGATTGTGTCGCGTTATTTGTTCTGAAGATTCCATAAAAATTATTCATGCTCAGCCTTAATCTTCCCACGCCAAGTCCTTAGTTCACGAAGCGCCAGCTCCGCCTCATCCTTATTCGGCGGTTTGCCGTGCCATTCGAACATGCGCTCGAATTCGGGGACACCCTTCGAGGCGATGGTGTTGGCAATAATCACCGAAGGCTTATCGAACACGGCCTGTGCCTGGCCGACGGCTTGGTCGATTGCCGCAAAGCTGTGGCCATCGATCTCCTGCACATGCCAGCCGAACGAA
Source organism: bacterium (assembly GCA_037130265.1). Classification (GTDB taxonomy): domain Bacteria; phylum Patescibacteriota; class Minisyncoccia; order Phycocordibacterales; family JBBTRF01; genus JBBTRF01. The sequence goes on along the minus strand of JBAXTI010000002.1, from coordinate 93,939 downwards.
CGCCATTTGTCGCCGAGCGGGTTGAGCGGCATGATATCCTCGGTGAAGCCATCGATTTGGATATTGTTGCGGTCGACAAAAACCGTGAGATTTTGAATCTTTTCCTTGCCCGCAAGCATCGCCGCCTCCCAGATCTGCCCGCAGTCGAGCTCGCCATCACCGGTGAGGCAATAAAATTGCTTACTTGAGGTGCGACCATGATCGATGCGGTCAGCAAGCGCCATGCCAACAGCCTGCGAAAGCCCTGAGCCAAGCGGACCCGAACTAGTCTCGAGAGCCGGCAAGAATTCGCGGTGCGGATGTCCCTGTAGACGTGAGCCGAATTTTCGCAATGTTTTCAATTCGCTCACCGGGAAATACCCTGAGTGCCCCATCGCCGCGTAGAGTACCGGACAGATGTGGCCATTCGAAAGCACAACACGGTCGCGCTCCGGCCAATTCGGCTTCTTCGGATCATGCTTGAGTGCATGGAAATACAGATAGGTAAAAATGTCGGCCATGTCGAGCGGCCCCGCCGTATGTCCCGACCCAGCCTCAAGTAGCATCTCTATAATAGACTGGCGAATATCATTCGCCTTAAGCTCCAACTCTTTTACCTTTGCGTCGGTGAGCGCCATGTCTGTCTATTTTACCTCATTTTTGGCAACGTGGCGTGGACAAATATCCCCCCTTCACCAGCATGCCAATTTCAACGCGAACTTGACGCACGTTTCAGCTCTGGTACAATAATTGTATTAGGGGCTTCGGCCTCCGAGATTCCGCCAACGAGGGCGGTTTCGATACTCAGCAAGGGCTGAGACATTACAATTTCTGAGCAGTGGAAATGGATTCCACGGGTGAAACATCCAATGGAGGAACGTCCGACCTCCCAGAAATATCTTTTAGTTTCTTGTAGGTCTTCGCATCTACAAAGAACGCAGAAACGACCCGATTTCCATCGGGCGTTTTTGTTATTTCAAGAACCACAGCTTTCGCTTTTCCATTCATTCGCACAAAAAGGTAACTGCTCGGACGATTGGTCGAATTATCAACAACCTTTGTCGGATGAGAGAGTATCTTTGGAATATCCTGCACAATCTCCATCGCATCCTCACCTCTACGCTCAACAATATGTTTCAAGGACCTCAAGCTAACGAGTACCGTTCTGGGGACACCTAAGGCGCGAGAGACTTCTGGACTCAGTTCGCCTACCAGCAGCAGTCTATCTGGACGCTCAATGCGACAATCACTTGGAAGCAGCCTAAATGCAGCAACGAGCTCCTGTATTTCAACATACGCAACTTCAATATTCTTTTCTAATACCTTTTCTTCGTTGGACATAAGTAACGTCCATCGTAGCAAACCACCGATAAAGAAACTGCTAATTTTCGATAAAGTTTTCCCTAATTTTTGTTAAAATTTTTATGAAGATAGATCAAAATCCACCGAGCGCCTCGATATTTTCACGCACACTCCCAACTTCAAAAATTGCAGACCCTGCGACGGCTCGCGAAACCCCCACCTCAATCAAACGCTCTACGGTTTCGAGATTTACCCCACCATCAACGGCAATCGGCACATTCGGAAACAAGGCTTTCACTTCGGAGATCTTCGCCAATACCCGTTCATCAAATGGCTGACCTTGGAAACCGGCGTGAGCAATGCCCATACACTGCACTACACTGATATCGCCCAAGTATTGTGTTGCGACGGCCGTTACCTTTTCAGTCGAGGTCTCAATACCGACCGCAATACCGATTTCCACCAACCCCCTCGTTGAGGCAACAATGCGACCGAGCTCGCTCATCGCCGCTGGCACTTCAGCAGAAAGTGCGTCCAAATGAACAATAATCCGACTCGCACCCGCAGTCATCCAATCGCCAATGAGCTTTTCCGGCTCGCAGGCCATGAGGTCAATTTCAAAATCAAAATCCTCCCAGCCAGGCAGGCCTCGCTCCTCGCGCAAAATTGCCTCGAAAGACTGGTCGGGCTTGCGATACGGCCAGGTAGCATTCGGAGTATATCTGCCATCGCAAACATCGATCTGAATGGTCGTGAGCTCAGCAATAGACGCCGCTCGCACCTGAGCAACCCTCTGCTCAAGCTCTGCGAAATGCATCGGAAGAATGGCGGGGATGATTTCCATGACCCTATTCTACTCTATTTGGTCGATCTGCTCTATTCGACGCGTGTGACGTTCACATTCCTTCTCGGCCTCCGCAGCTGCTACACCAGCACTCTCGCCGACAAACGGCGTATCAAGCCACAGCTTCACGGCTTCTTTCGCCTCATCAATAGTCAAAAAACGAGCGCCGAGCGAGAGCACGTTCGCATCGTTGTGCTTTCGGCTGAGTCGGATAATCTCCAAATCCTTGCCATAGTAGACAGTCGCACGGACTCCAGGAAAACGATTCGTGACCATCGCTTCACCCTGCCCAGAGCCACCAAGGACAATTGCCTTACGCTTTTCAGGGTCAGCAGCAATCGCAAAACCAACCGGTGCCATGATTGGCGGGTAGTCGTCATTCGGGTCAAGTGTGTGTGCGCCCATATCTTCCGTCTCATATCCGAGCCCTTTCACGAATTCTACAAGTTGCCCCTTCAGCTCAAAGCCGGCATGGTCGGCAGCAAAGAGGATCGTTGGTTTGAAGTCTTTTTTCATTGGATTAGCGTTGAAACCATTCTAACACATCACCCTCTTGAGCAACTCACCTCTTCGCCCCAACATCTTCTTGCACCTATTTCCCGACAGTGTATAATACAAGAATAGTTGGCTTCGGCCTTACCCTCGCGGGAGGGAGAAAGTATGAAAAGTCGCCTAGAGCATGTCTCTGGCGACTTTTCTTATTTGTGCAAACACTATTTTTTCAAGAAAGCAAATCTTCTCTACAAGCCTACGAGTATCTATGACTCGGATCTGAGATAAATTTGCTCTTGCCTCCTGTCCATCAATAAGACCGACTGGTAGGCGGAGAGGGTGCACGCGAGGTGAGGTACTCAGGGGAACAACGAGACATGCACCCGCACCAAAACTTCTGAGGATTATCACCGGGCGCAAATAATTCTCACCTTTCCCATCCTGCTCCGTACCAATATTTACTCCAAGTCGGCACCACCAAATCTCACGTACCGTGTAGAGTCGTGGCGACTCAGCATTTGTGCGTTTTTTAACTTCGCTCCACCCATCAAAATCTTTTTGAGACATCCCTCTATTATAGGAAACGTCCGATCAAGAAATCGCTAAGAAATGTTAAAGAAACGACTAAGAAATGCTCAAGTTTTGATGAGTTCTAGCTAAAAAGAAAATTAGGGCAGTATTAGACCAACTTCCCCACCTTCGCCACATGATCCACGAGGGTGTAGGTGTACCCCATTTCGTTGTCGTACCAAGCCATCACTTTGACCAAATTGCCACCGACGACACGAGTGAAGGCGAGGTCGGCGATAGAGGCATGCGGATTGCCAATGATATCGCTCGAGACCAAAGGCTCCTCGGTGACGGTAAAAATACCCTTCCAGCGTGGCGCGCGAGCGGCGTTCTTCAAAATGGTATTCACTTCCTCAGTGGTAGTATTTTTCTTCGATATAAAAGTGACGTCAACAATAGAGCCAGTCACCACAGGAACGCGCATCGACACGCCGTCAAAAAGCCCTTGCAAATGAGTGATGATTTTGGTGACGGCGATTGCCGCACCAGTCGAAGATGGGACGATGTTTTGAGCAGCTGCACGACCCTCACGGAAATCTTTCTTATTTGGTCCATCTACCAAAGACTGGCTGGCAGTGTAACCATGCACAGTGTTGAGTAACGCTTTTTCTACACCCAAAGCTTCGTCCAAGATTGCCAACAAAGGAGAGCCCGCATTGGTAGTACAAGATGCATTTGAAGTGATCTGGCAAGTGGCGAGCATCTCTTCGTTCATGGCCATTAAAACAGTTTCGCCCTTCACAGCAGGTGCGCCGGCGACTCCGGCTTCGTCCTTCGCCGGCGCGGAAATTACCACACGCTTCGCTCCTGCAGTGATATGCACCTGAGCCTTGTCGTAGCTCGTGAACAGGCCAGTCGATTCCACTACCACATCAACACCGAGCTTCATCCAAGGCAATTTTGTCGCGTCTTTCTCGCTCACAAACGCCACCTCCTTGCCGTCTATAATAAGTGCGGAATTGTCGGCCTTCACTTTCACATCGATTCCACTCGGACCATACGCAGTGTCATATTTGAGCAAGTATGCAAAACTCTTGATATCACCAAGGTCATTGATCGCCACAACCTCGAGATCATCTGCACCCGTCTCGCCACTCAACGCTCGCTCGCGTGCAACCTTCAAAAAAGCTCGTCCGATTCGCCCGAAACCATTAATCGCTACTCGTGTTTTTTTCATGGTCATAATTATAGCAGAATTATTTAGCTTGGTTATACATCGTTCTAATTTCGCTCGCCGTGAGGACCCTATTATAGACGCGAACATCATCAAGTCGGCCAGTGACGGTGTATCCACCGATCTCAATACCACCCAAACCGTACCCAACGGAGCCATTGTTGAATGTCTGACTATAGGCATTTGAACTATCCAAAACACCGTCGATGTAAAATTTTGCCGTCGCACCATCATAGGTAACCCCGACATAATGCCAGCCATTAGTCCCGATAGTAGCACTTGAAGTCACCCCACCGATACCTCTCTTGAGAAATGTGAGGTTATTACCTGCCCCTAGGAAGAATGACCACCCACCATTTGCCAGAGTCGCCACGATAACCTGATTGCCCACTACAGTCGTGTTAATCCAACCAAAAGTACTTAAGGTGTTCATATCGAGATTGGAGACACTTACATAACCGCTCGTCCCATGCAGCCGAAGCGCTTGACCAATTTTTCCCACGCCAATCTTCGGAGCAGACAGACCACTCAATATGCCATCATACCCATTACCACTCCTATCATACGCTGTTGTCCCGGCCACCATATCGGCCCCGTCAAAAGACCATAGACCCACGAGACCGTTACGACCCTTAGTATTCTGCGAAACATTGGCTTTTGTAGTAATTCCCATGCGGTACAGCTGCAGAGCTTCACTAGCACTTATCGCACGACCATACAGACGCACGTCATCGACACTACCATTGTATATCTCAGAGGTACCACCACCCCAAGCTCGCCAACCAATAAAGAATCTGCGTGGCGATGCGTCACTTAGACTCGACACATTTTCAGTAATACAATTCTCAGTATCACGAACACCGTCCACATATATCCTTACATTTGCACAGGCAATACTTGGCCCAGTCGAAACAGCGACCACGTGATGCCACTGACCGTCATTGACCTGCCTAGAACCATATACTCCAGTATATACACCAGCCCCTTGAGAAAAGAAGATTGCCGCACTGTTATTATGAATGTACAGCAAAGCCTCGTCCAAGACAGTGACGCGCCCAAGCTCAGCGATCGAAACAGCATTAGCCGTTGTCTTAATCCACGCAGACATCGAAAGAGTGTTCGTAATACCCCAGGTCGTAGCGCCTGTCACCGCATAGTCATCAGAACCATCAAAAGTAAGGCCTCGCCCAATACGACCAGCGCTGTAAACCGTTGAAGTAGCAATATTTTGAAGATATGCTGTATTTCCCGAAATACTTCGATCGACAAGCGCTCCATTTACCACATCCTCCTTATTGAAAGACCAAAAACCAATAAGACCACTAGACACATTAGAGTTCCCAGACGATGGACCTAAAATTTTCGCTGCCGAGTCCTGATACAAAGTCCTCACCTCGGGGGCAGCCAATACACGATCATACATGCGCACTTCATCAAGCCTACCCTCAAAATATGCACTGACATTCACCCTGCCGATTGCATATGCGGCACCGCTACTATTATACGTGCCGCTGGAATAGCTCAGCGCCGAGTCCAAAACTCCATCAAAATAAAAACTGACGTCTGATCCATCATACGTCACCACAATATGGTGCCAGTCTGTATCTGCAATGGCACCAGTCGAACTCACGCTGTTAATTCCGACGTTTGTAAGAAACATCGTATTGTCAGCATTGAATCCAAAACCCCACGCACCACTACTGTCACCGCCAAAAAAATCCTCGTTCGCCTGGCCCAATCTTGCTCGCTTTACCCAAAATGACCACGTAAGAGGTGCTTGACGATCAAGGTTCGGAAGTGAAATATACGCAGTTGAACCATCGAAAGAAAGAGCTTGTCCGACTTTTCCCGATATAACATTCCTGAGGCCCATGGCTTGAAAAGTCCCGTCGTATCCATTTCCACTACGATCGAATGCAGTTGTAGCGTTCATATCCGCACCATTCAGAGACCAATACCCTATGAGGCCTGAGGTGTTTTTCGGTCGAGCCAAGACATTCACCTTCGCTGATGCGTGGGCAAAAATCGGCAAGAAAATGGTCCCGAGCAGGAATAAAACTGCCAGAGGTGAGGAATTTTTGTAAGTCTCTCTGATCATTAGAGTGGAATTAATTATAGCAGTGTTTTCTTCAAACGTGCGTAATTTATTTTCCTATGCTATAGAGACGAGTGATCTCTGCATTGGTGATGACTCTATTATACAGCCGAACATCGTCGAGCGAGCCAATAAATGGCGAGATGGGGTTCGGGGAAACATTTCCACCGATGGCGACAGGGCGTGTCAGAGAGTTAATATTATAGAATCCACTATACGAGGAACCCGTAAACGTACTACTCGCCACCCCATCGACATAGATCCTTCCACCCGCAATTGCGCCATTATGCGTAAACGCGACGTGGTGCCACTTGTTATCGCTGATAACAGAAGTCTGCGCGTACTCGGCTTCTGCACCATCCACAATGCCCTGCAGTTTGCCGGCCGTGGTCAGAGTGATCACGTAAGCTCCTTCAACGGAGAACACGCGTTGGGTTGATGCAGGGATAGTGGCCGACTTCATCCAAAATGCGATCGTTAGACCGGTCGGATTACTCATAATATCGTTAGCGGTGAGTATATACGCCGAACCACCTTGAAACTGGAGAGCCTGGCCAATCTTTCCTGGGGTGACTACATTCTTGAGGGTCATGTTCGTGAGTGTGCCATTATAACCATTGCCACTTCGGTCGGTGGCTACAGTTGAAGTCATGTCTGCCCCATCAAAAGACCATAGTCCAACAAGCCCCGTATTTACCTTTGTATTCTGTGATTTCTGGATGGTAGATTTACCAATCGAATAGAGACTTTTAACCTCATTCGCAGACAAAACTCTATTATACATACGGATGTCATCGACCGCTCCCTTGTACCAACCACTAGTATTAACTGTTCCAATGGCAAACGCAGAAGAAGCAACGCAGGTAAAGGTAGTAGCATTTGCCACCGTGGAGTCCAAAACTCCATCAATATAGAAACGAATATTCGTACCATCTAGCGTTAGTACCAAATGATGCCAATTACGATCGGTAATAGTGCCTGTTGGATACTGCGCGCCAATACCAACCTCAGTAAGAAATGGTTTATTCGCATTCGCTCCAGAAGCAATACCGACCCCCCACACATTTTGACCGGTGCATCCAGAACCGGAGTACCCGATTATACCCTCATCAGCGGCAGCGCTGGTTTGTCCGCGCTTTATCCATAGAGCAATACTTGCCGGTGGATTAAGGGCTGTATTAATATCGGCTAAAGAAGCATACTGACTAGTTCCATTAAAATTAAAAGCCTGACCAAGAGCGCCGTTTACCAACTGAGTACTTGTCGCCAAAGCCACAATAGTACCGTTGGTGGTCCCAGCTCGATCATACACGGTTTTTGTAATTGTATTGAGATCAGCACCATCAAATGTCCACAGATGCGTCAGGCCGCTAGTCACCTTATTATTCTGTGACTTCTGGATGGTTTCTTGGCCAAGTGTATACAAAGTGGTCACCTCTCTCTGACTCAAAACTTTACTGTACACACGCACATCATCGAGCGAACCCTTGTAATAGGCAGTAACATTTACTCTGCCAATCGTATACGCCACCGCACTACTATTGAACGTACCGCTTGCATACACCGGAGAAGAATCCAGAGCTCCGTCGAAATAAAAACGAGCATTCGAACCATCGTAGGTGACGACTACATGATGCCATTTTGTAGTATCCGCAATAGTACCCGTTGAGTTTGCGACATTCACGCACGTGTTTGTCAAAAAAAGTGTATTATTTGCATTGAATCCAATCCCCCACGATCCGCAACTCCCCCCAATAATGTTGTCACTCGCCTGCCCGGTTCTCCCTCTTTTTGTCCAAAAAGCGATGGACAAAGGGGCCTGCCTATCGAGATTTGGCAATGAGATATATTTCGCCACCCCATCAAAAGAGAGTGCCTGTCCAAGCTTGCCGAGGACTCGTGAGGTGCTTGTAGCCATACTGATCATTGTTCCGGTATTACCACTTCCCGACTTGTCAGTAACAGTATTCGATACAAAACTCGTATCAGGAGCATCGAATGTCCAGTACCCAACAAGCCCTGTATTCATTTGACCAGTCACTGGTGTATTGATTTTTGCAGCTCCATACACAGGAACCACACTGCACAATAAAAGAACCGTGAGACTGACGCCGAAACAAATTTTAGAGAAGTAAGTGTGCATGTGGATTATGGAGTAGTTGTGCTCGTAGACACAGAGACATCAGGAGCCGCACTCGGTACAGAGACTTCTGACACAATCACCGTGCGAGTTGCATTTGTGGTATTCCCTGCTGCGTCTGTCGCACTGTAATGAACAGTATAAGTGCCTGCAACGGTGGTGTCTATCTGATCGCCTGTGGTGGTAATACCGAGGTTATTATCGATATTATCGGTCACGGTTACGCCGAGGTCATTATACGAAGCCCCCTTGTCGATATTTGCCGGGTTGTTGCCATTGATTGTAATGACCGGTGCAACGGTATCACCTACCACTGGAGTAGTCGTAGTCCCTGAACCACCAGGAGTGGTCCCGCCTGTCGTGGTATTAGTGGTACCTGAAGTACCGCCTGCAGATACTGCAGCACATTCGCCAGGCACACTCACCGGTGCACCACCAGAAATCTTCAAGCAGTATGGCTGCTTGGTGACTTCGTCATAGAGAGTGATGCCCGATGGCTTCTCGGCAGTACCGACGGTGAGGGACTCAGCGAGGACATTGCGGAATCGTGACACCGAAGCGGAGAGCTGGGCGCCCATCGAGCTGAGATATTCGGCAATGCCGGCGGCACCATTCGATGTTGAACCACCGCCCTGCACCGCCTCGAGGTGCGCGACTCGAGATTCGAGGGACTCGATTTTCACCTGCTGTGCCTTCACTCCGGCGAGGATAAAGGTTGAAAGCTTGTAAATATCCACACCCTTTCCTGAAGCCGCGAGGATCTCGGCAGGTGCCTCCTCAGCGATGAGACCCAGTCGAAGCGGGTTACTTTCCGACTCAATATTGTATCGATACGTCGCAACATTGAGGCCCTTTATTTTGTTCAGTGCGCTTTCGTTTTCCGCTGCTGAGAGATAGCTAATATCCTTCTTGGCCTCACGTGTACTGATATTTACAAAAGAAGTTGCCGCGATATCACCTAACACATGAAGCTTGTATGCCGGAGAGGAAGTACCGATACCGATATTGCCAGCAGCGTCGATCGAAAGAGCCGGAGTGGTGGTGCCCACAAAGAGTGACTGAATAGAAGGGGTGGTTGTACCTGCATGAGAGATATCAAAGCCTCGAGACAGCGCCTGTATACCAATAAGCGCGACACCGGAAGGGTCGATGGTCGAGATAGAACCTGGACCACTACCAGTACCAAACGCAGCGTAGAAGTCCTCTGCCACTGGACCAATATGAGTAGTACCTGCTGACTCACTCTTGTAATTCCATCGGGTCACATCAAGGGCGTTGATCTTCTGCAACACATCAAGTGAATCGAGTGCTGTAAAATTCTCCTTCCCAGCTCGGCTCGAAGCGTTGGTCCAAGTACCACCGGTAGTAACATACGCCCCCGAAGCCATGGTGAGCGGACCAGCCGCAGCACCAGCCGGAGAGGTGGTACCGATACCAACACGGAGGGTGTTCACGCCGCCGGCGCCATCAGCTTCACCGTAGATAGTGAGCACGGCATTACCTCCCAACTGTGCGGTGTAGCTTTCCGTAGTACTTGCGGCAGCCGCTGAAGTGATTGGCATATCTGCCCAGCTCACAGCACCGGCGTTGGTATCGAAAGCCATCGCACCGATCTGCAAGTTGTCGATACTAGTGTACGCACCGGCATAATCGTAGAAGAGCGCACCGTTACCCACATTCAAGCTGCCGGCCATAGTAGAAGTCGAAGTAGTCGCGGTGGCGTAGAAAGAAGTAGCCGCACTAATACCGGCAACCGACAGCGGTGCCCATGGTGAGGTGGTACCGATACCAAACCAACCACTGCTATTAAACATGCCTGCCGGGGTGGTCGATGTTGCCAACGCATCGGAAGATGTTGCAAAGTAGAAATTACCGCCCTGCGACGAAAGTGTCCAGTGTTTCAAGTTGGCACCGGCATTGGTGTCAGAAAGCGCAAAGGACGGACGGGTGTTCGCCACCTGGAGCATCCAGTTTGGAGTCGAAGTACCTATTCCGACCTTGCCATTTGTGACAATAAACTGAGTTGACGTCGCGAGGGCCGCCGACGAAGAAGCAATCACGAAAGACGGTGTGGTGATCGCCAGGTTATGAGTACCCACTGAGAAGTTAGCCCATGGAGTTGTGGTGCCTACACCCACTTTGCCGGTGGTGTAGTAAATATCTGAACCCGTAGTGGTCCACTGAGAAGTACCATTATTGCTTCCAACACAAGTGCCGTTCACCGCGAAGCAACCCGCTGTGAGATTGAAGCCGACATTCGAAGTTGAGGTTGCCTGGCCAGAGATGGTCAACCCGCGAAGAGTGGTGGTACCGAAGCCGGAACCAGAGACCGAGAAAGCGGCGGTGCTCGTGGTCGCTGTACCGGCGGTGGTGGTGGTAGAAAAGTAGAGGTCGCCACCGGCATTTCTAAATGCCCACTGTGCTATACCTGCACCAGCCGACAAAGCAAGCTGTGGAGCGGTCGATGACTGCAAGTTGAGCAGCCACTGTGGGGTGGTTGTGCCGATGCCAACCTTGCCGTTTGCATACGCATTAAGACCACTTGAACCCATGGTAAATCCCCCAGCGAGGGTCGATGTCGCTGTCGTACTCGTCGCCGTAAAGTAGCTGCCAATAATATTGTTGCCCAAAATATCACCTGCGACTGAAAGGAGCTGGCCAGGGGAGGTCGTGCCGATGCCGAAGTTACCCGTCGAACTGAACCGGGCACGCTCCTTGCCAGCGACCGTGCCAGCAGTGAAGAATTTGATGACTGCGTTCGTGTTGGTAGTGCTTGCAGTACCGAGGTTTAAGGCTGAATCACTCGAGTATAGGTAGGCGTCATTTGCGGAGAAGAGGGTGTAAGAAGGGTCGGCATTACCAGAACTATTAATACCCAAATTCACGTAGTAAGAACTTGCATTACCGATATTGTTTACTGCAACAAAGTCAGTCGAAGCACTCGTACCATTGCTTCGATTTTGATTAAGCACCTCCTGATAGCTATTGACGCTCCCTGTGAAGAAAGCTGTTGTGGCACCTGAACCTCCCTCAACAGTAAACGTTGCGAGGCTTGGAGAAGTGGTGGCGATGCCGACACTACCAGCCACTAACAATCCGTTTGTCGGCGCGGTCTGACCAGTCGCATAACCAATCGATGCATTACCCACTACCGAAAGCTTCGCACCAGGAGCAGTATCGCCAATTCCCAAAGCCTTTGTGGAATTATTCCAGAACAGGTTTGCATTATCCTGCGTAAGATTCGTACCATCTGAGAAAGTAATTGACCCAGCGGTGTATGAGGTCGCGCCAGTACCGCCATTTGCCACTGACAATGTGCCCGTGACATTGCTTGAGGAACTAATATCGATAGCTCCGACGCTCCAGGTTCCTGAAGATATCTGAGCCACACCAGTTGAGCCTGAAGAGTTAATACCAGTGCCACCGTACGTTGTACCGATTGCTGTGCCGTTCCATACACCCCCACCAATAGTGCCTCCGGTAACAGTAAAGCCTGCACCGTCGGTAATGGTGCCCGCGTTCAAGGTCGTCGCATGAGCGGTGCCATTTACATCAAGAGGATACCCTGGGGTGGCAGTTTGGATTCCTAAATATTTGCTCGAGTTGTTCCAGAACAGGTTTGCATTATCCTGCGTAAGATTCGTACCATCTGAGAAAGTAATTGACCCAGCGGTGTATGAGGTCGCGCCAGTACCGCCATTTGCCACTGACAATGTGCCCGTGACATTGCTTGAGGAACTAATATCGATAGCTCCGACGCTCCAGGTTCCTGAAGATATCTGAGCCACACCAGTTGAGCCTGAAGAGTTAATACCAGTGCCACCGTACGTTGTACCGATTGCTGTGCCGTTCCATACACCCCCACCAATAGTGCCTCCGGTAACAGTAAAGCCTGCACCGTCGGTAATGGTGCCCGCGTTCAAGGTCGTCGCATGAGCGGTGCCATTTACATCAAGAGGATACCCTGGGGTGGCAGTTTGGATTCCTAAATATTTGCTCGAGTTGTCCCAGAAGAAATTCGTATTGTCCTGAGCAATATTTCCAGAAACGTCCACGAAAAGCGCTGAGCCAGCGGTACCGCCAGTAATAGCACTACCAATTGCCACTGCCGCACTCGAACCACCAACACAAGTACCGTTCACCGAGAAGCAGCCAGTGGTGAGATTGATACCTGCACCGAAGGTGGAAGTCGCTGCACCATTCAGATAGATCGAGTTTGTACCGATCTTCATCGCACCCTTCACCCAAAGATTTGAAGCAAAGGTGGAAGTGGCATTGGAGCCGGTACCATTGACGTCAATAAAGCCAGCAAAGGTGGAAGTGGCAGTCGTAGAAGTTGCGGTAAAGGAACCAGCGAGAGCGTTGGTACCGAGGTCGGATGAGCCGTTGACCGAGAGAGTTCGCCAAGGAGAGGTGGTGCCGATACCCACATTTCCCCCACTCGTAGCAAAGTATGCCGAACCCGATGCAGAGATTGCGGTCGTCGATGCATATGTGAAGACTGAGGCAGTTGATGAAGTAGCTGTGAAGTACCCTGCAAGAGCGTTGGTACCGAGGTCTGATGAGCCGTTCACGGAGAGGGTGCGCCAAGGGGAGGTGGTGCCGAGGCCGAACTTGCCCGCCGCTGTGATGACCGATTTCAAGACAGGAGTTGCGTCATTGCTGTAGATATCCAGGATATTGGCGGTTTGAGATGCGGCTGGCTTGAGGGCAAGAGTGGTGGTGGCTGCGGCACCGCTGACAATAGAAAGTTGAGCGTAGGGGGTGGTGGTGCCGATACCAACAGTGCCAATGCCAGCCACAACCAACCGATCAGCAGAAGCTGTCGCGTCGTAGATAGAGAAATACGAAGAACTATTACTGCGAACTTCAAATGAGCGTCCGGAGGTATGCGTCAAGCGCAAGAAGGCAGCGCCTCCACTGGACGAAGTAATGAATCCATTTGCAGAAGCGGTGACGGAGCCAGCTGTGTTTGTATTTCCAGATGTATCTACACTGAACAGGTTTGTATCTGAAGTGTTCACAACCTGGAACGGGAACCCTGTCGAGCCCGTAGTCTGCTTTACGTACAGAGTCGCGCCGGTGCCGTTGTTTGTGCTTGGATCAGAGTTAATTGCCACAAAATTACTGAATCGTGTCTTGCCACTGTCTGTCACGTAAAGCTTTTCAGCATTTGAACTATTGGCGATCGCAAAAGCTCGGCCAGTGTCAGCGGTGCCGTATCCAGTGATCGCCAAACGTGCACTTGGGGTTGTCGTGCCGATGCCAAGGGCGGAATTGAGAGTCGAGGAAGCGGTTGTCGAAGTCGCCGTGAAGTATGAGCCGATAATATTGTTACCCAAAATATCCCCCGCTACCGAAAGCTTCTGGCCTGGAGTGGTGGTGCCGATGCCGAGGTTGCCGTTAAAATAGTTCTTTCCGGCAGCTGAATAGACACCGTAAGCTGTACCGTTCGTTGAGTTACCACTAAAATATCCGCCGTACGCAGTAAAATTAACATTGTTTGCTGTTGAAACTCCTCGAACACCGAACACATCTTTTGCAGTAGCTGGTGAAGCATTTTGTGTTACCTCAAAGTTTCCGCCACCGTACTTGTAATCATTGGCACCGATATTGCCAATCGAGTTTAGGGTCTCACTTATATTGATACCGAAAATATCCGCATTTCGGACGTTTCCAGGATCTACGTGAGTCACAGTAATTGGGGTGTCTGTCGTATTTGAATTGATCTGCAGAGCTTTTGCTGAACTAGTATTTACATTGATCGTCATCGCTGTCCCAGCAGAACCATTTGCGGTGCTAAATATATCGAATGAATGTCCAGAACTATTTTGGATTGCCAACAAAGCCGTCGTCGGGCTCGTCGTCCCGATGCCCACATTCCCCCCACTCGTCGCAAAGTACGCAGAACCGGTTGAGCCGATCTGGGTAGTAGAAGCGTTGCCAAGGGTGGTGAGGCCGGTGACATTGAGAGTATTTGCAATTGAAGCAGTGTTGAGGGTGGCAGTTGAAGCAAAAAGATTAGTTGAACTCGCCGTAGTTGCAAAGAAATTCGTTGTCGTTGCATTAGTTCCTGTTGCATTTACGAAGGTGAAGTTTTGGAGGGTGGTGGAGCCGGTTGCGAGGAGGTTGGCAAAGGTTGAAAGGCCGGTGAAGTATGAAGCTCCAGAGACTGAGAGTGCAGTGGTTGAGGCGTATGGGAAGGTAGAAGCCACGGCAGTGGAGGTTGCAGTGAAGTATGTACCGATGTGGACATTACCCAAGATATCTCCCGCCACTGAAAGCTTCTGGCCAGGAGAGGTGGTGCCGATGCCGACGTTGCCACTACTATTTATTGCCAAAGCCGTAGTCCCACCGTAATTTAATCTCAACAAACTAGATCCACCGAAAACATTATTCAATATAGTGTCACCAGTCCCAGTATCGTACGCAACAAATCCACTTGTGCCGCCACTACGGAATAAACCAGCCTGTGGTGAGTGTACTCCCAAATCAATTGTTCCTTGAGCCAAAGTGCTTCCCTGGGAAATCCTAAGCAATGACCCAGCACTACTTCCCATAATATCTACTGTGCTTGCTCCTGACGGATTATATACAGTTAAATTTCCATCTGGCGTCGTCGTCCCGATGCCCACATTCCCCCCACTCGTCGCAAAGTATGCAGAACCAGTTGAACCAATCTGAGTAGTAGAAGCGTTGCCGAGAGTGGTAAGGCCAGTGACTGAAAGAGTGGTACCAATTGAAGCGGCGTTGAATGTAGCGGTACTTGCGAAGAGGTTAGTAGAAGATGCAGTAGTAGCAAAGAAGTTGGTGGTGGTAGCTGAGGTACCAGTAGCATTCACGAAGGTGAAGTTCTGGAGGGTGGAAGATCCGGTGGCGAGGAGGTTGGCAAAGGTTGAAAGGCCGGTGAAGTATGAAGCTCCGGAGACGGAGAGTGCGGTGGTGGAAGCGTATGGGAGGGTGGAAGCGGTGGTCGAGGTTGCGGTGAAGTATCCAGCGAGAGCGTTGGTACCGAGATCGGATGATCCGTTCACGGAGAGCGTCCTCCATGGGGTTGTAGTACCGATGCCTATTTTCCCAGAATTAGTAATTCTTATTTTTTCGGAGAGCGTATTCAAAGTAGTTCCTGAGCTCCCAGTATTCGAAGTCTGGAAAATGATATTTCCACCCACTCCAGATCCTGTTCCTGCTCCACCAGCAATATTGATATCACCACCAGTAATATTTGTACCGAGGCCACCAGTTCCGTGGATAGTGTACGTGCTAGGAGTCGCGCTGTTTATACCTCGACCGAAATATACATCGCTAATGAGATAGTTTGCATGATCTCCACCGGCCACAAACTGGTTTGAGCCAGTAGTATTAGAAGCTCCCGCCTGATCACCAAGGAAAATATTTGCTGAACCAGTTGTATTATAACCAGCCTGATAACCCAAGAAGGTGTTATTTACACCGCTCACTAGATTCCACCCGGCTTGATAACCGACAAGAGTGTTACTGTATCCAGTGGTGACCTGCAATCCAGCTTGATAGCCCAAGAAAGTTGCGCCAGTGGCTGTAGTCAACAGATAACCTGCCCCAGTACCAACAGCTGTGTTAAACGAAGCTACGTTAGGATTAGCCTCAGTACCTGCGCCAGCGCCATTCCCAAGAAAAACGTTATACTGTGCGGAACCATCAAGATATAGAGCAGATCTTACTCCGATACCGATGTTTCCATCACCAGTAGTTGAAGCGAAATCTCCAGCACTACCGCCGATGTATGTGCTTTCATTGCCAGTAAGTATTCCTGTGCCCGCATGCGAACCAAGGAAGGTGTTGTTCGAGCCACTTTGCATGAGTAGCCCAGTATCTTCACCAATAAAGACGTTATGCAAACCAGCAGTAATATATTGTCCAGCAGCTGAACCGATAAAGACGTTTAGTCCATTTTCAATATCTGGACATCCAGGCTCACTCACATAGCTCGCCCCAGCATAGGCACCGATTGCAACTGTCGAGCGACCACAAGTATTTACTGCGCCAGCATTGTAACCTACAAAAACGTTAGAATCTCCTGAAGTATTCGCTGCGCCAGCGTTCGTTCCAATGAATGTGTCAGCTTGAACTGGAAAAGGATTAATGCTGGCATTTTGAGTTGTTAGTGCAGCGCCAGAATTATATCCAATCGCAGTATTACCAATTCCAGTTGTGGTGAGATTTCCAGCACCCATACCGACGAACATATTCTGTTTAGTTGATGATGCGTTGACAAATATCCCGCCTTTATAACGATAATAAGTGTTCGCATTGATATCTCCGTTTACATCAAGTTTCGAACCAGGCGATGTCGTCCCGATGCCCACATTCCCCCCACTCGTCGCAAAGTACGCAGAACCGGTTGAGCCGATCTGGGTAGTAGAAGCGTTGCCAAGGGTGGTGAGGCCGGTGACATTGAGAGTTGAGGAGAGAGTAGTAGCACCGGTGACTCCGAGAGTAGTACCGATGGTTGCTGCGTTGAGATTGGCGGTACTTGCAAAGAGGTTAGTTGAAGACGCCGTGGTTGCAAAGAAGTTGGTGGTGGTAGCACTGGTACCAGTTGCATTTACGAAGGTGAAGTTTTGGAGGGTGGTGGAGCCGGTTGCGAGGAGGTTGGCAAAGGTTGAAAGGCCGGTGAAGTATGAAGCTCCGGAGACGGAGAGTGCGGTGGTGGAAGCGTATGGGAGGGTGGAAGCGGTGGTCGAGGTTGCGGTGAAGTATCCAGCGAGAGCGTTGGTACCGAGGTCAGATGAGCCGTTCACCGAAAGTGTTCGCCATGGAGAAGTGGTGCCGATGCCGACATTACCGTTATCAAACATCGTCAGTCGCTCCACGTTGCTTGAGTCGGAGAAAGCGAGTAAACGACCAGTACCAGTACCTAGTCCCTTAATTGAGAACCGAGCAGAAGGTGTTGTGGTAGCGATGCCGAACGACCCGAAGGCACTTCCTGCCGTTGTTGAGGTAGCGTATAGGAAGTTTCCAATGTTCATGTAGTAGGAAATGTTGCCAGCAAAGTCTGTAGCTCGCCCAATCATGATGTTATTTGAACCTGACGTATTGTTGACACCAGCACTTGCGCCAATGTATGTATTTCCTGTACCGTTTGCGTTGCTGTATCCAGCTTGATACCCGATAGCGGTATTGTAGTCCGAAGCTGTTGTTACCGAGCTGAGTGCCGCATCTCCTATTGCTACGATACCTTGTGCGCTGTAGTTACTTGAACCCTGTGCCGCCGCATATCCAATGGCAACAGTGGAAGTTGCTGATTGGTTATACTGTGAACAGCCCGTACCGACACATACGTTTCGTATACCTGTGATGTTTCCCATTAGAGAATTCGTGCCGACTGCTAGGTTGTTTGAACCCGACGTTGTGAGTCCCATTGCATTGTACCCAATCGCAGCGTTTCCTCCTCCCGAAGTCATGGCTGCTCCCGAAAAGGCTCCGAAGAACATATTCTGTGAACCATCTGCTAGGTTTGAAGCAGTGCCATACCCAACCGCCGTATTATATGTACCAGACGTTACAAGTTTTAGGGAACTGTTACCAATACCGATGTTTCCAATAGAGGTGCTGATTCGACCACTCGCCGCAACACCTGCACCCGCACTCTGACCAATCATAATGTTATCTACAGATGAAGATGTAGCGTTTCGGTCTGCCAAATAGCCAATAGCAATGTTTCTATTACCGACGGTATTAGCGAGCATCGCATCTCGCCCAATAGCGATGTTGTACTGTCCAGTTGTGAGGTTTGCAGCAGCGTTTACTCCGATAGCATTGTTCTCAAGACCTGTGGTGAGAGAGTTTAATGCACCAGCACCGATACCGTTGTTGTTAGAACCTGTCATGGTTGTACTGAGTGTTGGAGGAAGCGTTCCAAAGAAGAAGTTACTGAGGGTCGAGGAAGCGGAGACGACAGTGGTACCGTTGATTTTGTATAGTCCTGACGTAGCACCTGTGGCACCCACACCGAGGTCAATGGTGTTGGCTGTAGTATTTAGCTTTCCTACTCCGATACCGCCTGTATTGTAAATGCTACCAACGACAGAGAGTGTGGTAGCGGGAGAGGTGGTGCCGATACCCACACTTCCCGTTCCACTTGTCACGAAGTAAGCAGAACCGGTCGAGCCGATCTGGGTGGTAGAAGCGTTACCAAGGGTGGCAAGGCCGGTGAAGTATGAAGCTCCAGAGACTGAGAGTGCTGTAGTAGAAGCGTATGGGAAGGTTGAGGCGACGGTAGTTGAGGTCGCGGTGAAGTATGTACCGATATGGACGTTACCCAAGATGTCGCCGCCGACAGACAACATCTGTCCTGGAGAAGTGGTGCCGATACCCCACTTGCCTGCGGAAGTAATCACCGAGGTAAGGACAGGAGTCGAGGCGGTGTTGTAGATGTCGAGGATGTTGGCAGTTTGTAAAGCAGCAGGAACAAGTGCCATAGTAGTAGTAGCGGCAACACCGTTTTGAATACTCAACTTTGCATATGGAGTAGAAGTGCCCACACCGACAATCACTGCGGATCCACTCGTACCGCCCAACACCGCACAGTTCGAACAACCTACCGACGCTCCCGAACCGATAGCGATAGCATTTGAGATTGTAGCTCCGGTCGCGGTTGTGTTGTATCCAATGAGTGTGTTGCCTGAACCCGTCGTAACACCTCCACCTGAGTTTGAACCCACAAAGGTGTTTTGTACTCCACTCGTTACTGACCCACCAGAACCATAACCGACAGCCGTGGTGTCATCTGCTGTTGTAATGGCATACAACGAACGGTACCCCAAAGCAGTTACATTTTGGAAGTAAGAAACATTATTCACACCCTGCGCAGCCTCTTCTCCAACGATAGTCGTAGAGGTAGCTGACATGTTGTACTGGTTCGCCGAAGTACCGATGGCAACGTTGTAGTTACCCGTTTTCGTATACTTCATCGAGCTGACACCGAGGACCGTGTTGTTCTGTCCTGCCGCGTTTGATGTCATGGCCTGATTTCCAATACCGATATTGAATTGTCCGGTGGTGTTTGAGGCGAGCGCACTCGGACCAATAGCGACATTACTAGCACCCGATGTGTTAGCAAACAGAGCTGATGGACCAATGGCAACGTTGTTACTGCCCGTGTTTGCAACGCTCGCCGTCCCCGCAAGCGCCAAGTTACCGATCGCCACGTTATCAGAACCTGAAGTGGTTGCATTGCGGAACGCCAAATAACCGATCGCCACGTTTGTGGCGCCCGTAGTATTTGCCAACATCGCGTCTCGACCCATCGCGACGTTTCCAGAGCCTGTGGTATTGGCGTTGAGGTCGTTCAAGCCGAGGCCAAAGTTGTTTGTGCCTGAGAAGGTTGTTTGAAGCGTTGCCGGGCTCGTACCGAAGAAATAGTTGGCGTTAGTGGTCGAAGCAGACAACATCGTTGAGCCATTTATCTTGTACAGACCAGTAGAATCTGACGTGTCATAGCTCACGCTTGCCTTGATAGTACCTGTGGTGGTATTGAGTACACCCGCACCAATACCAGTAGTGAAGTATCCAGAGCCGGCAACAGACAAAGTGGTGGCTGGAGAAGTGGTGCCGATGCCGACGTTGCCTGCGTTTGGATTCAACAATAAACTATACGCTGTGGCACTATCTGTTCTTTGTACTTGCAAATAAGTAGGGCCACCTGTCAAACTTCCAACCATCAAACCGTAGAGTGGATTTTGATTTGTGAAATATGCCGATGTGTTTGCACTAATTGTGCCGAGAGCGGGAGGAGCTAAATCATCTAAAGGAGCAGATACGTGTAATTTAGCATTTGGACTCGCCGTCCCGATGCCGACATTTCCCCCACTTGTTGTCAGCACGTTTCCTCCCACCGCAAGATTTGAAGCAAAGAGATTTGTCGATGAAGCGGTGGTCGCGAAGAAGTTCGTTGTCGTCGCGTTGGTACCAGTGGCGTTGATGAAAGTGAGGTTTTGGAGAGTTGAGGAGCCGGTTGCGAGGAGGTTGGCGAAGGTTGAAAGGCCAGTGAAGTATGAAGCTCCAGAGACTGAGAGTGCAGTGGTTGAGGCGTATGGGAAGGTAGAAGCCACGGCAGTGGAGGTTGCAGTGAAGTATGTACCGATGTGGACATTACCCAAGATATCTCCGCCGACAGACAACATCTGTCCTGGAGAAGTAGTGCCGATACCCCACTTGCCTGCGGCAGTAATCACCGAGGTAAGGACAGGAGTCGAGGCGGTGTTGTAAATATCCAAAATATTCGCGGTCTGAGAAGCCTTTGGCACAAGCGCAAAGGTCGACATTGTCGCAGAAGTGCCGAGAAGTGAGAGCTTTGCGTATGGAGTACTGGTACCGATACCAATCTCAGTACTACTTGCGATCGTCATTGCCCGAGTACTGTAACCATCACCGGCACCTGCGTACGTATCACCGACACCAAAAGCGTACTGAAGCGCTGTAAAATGAATACCCGGACGTTGACCTGTTGCGGCGTTTGCAATGACTGAAAAAGTACTAATGTCGACCATACTATTTGAGCTAGTTGAGATGCCACTTGCACTATATGGAGTAGCGATGTTTAAACCCTTAGTTGTTCCAACACCAGGAATACCTCCAATATTCACCGAAACCATCGAAAGTGCACCTGGAGTCGCGACGATGGAGTTGCCCGTACTACCTCCACAACTCAAAGAGTTATTGGAAGCGCTATCGGCACTATTTCCAAATCCGACACAACCAGTACTGTACCCAGAAGACATAAATATTCGCTGATTTCCGCCGTTGCCATTATCAGCAGAACGGAATTCAATACGACCATCACTTGAAATCCCATTGGTGTAGAAATAATCGCCTGGATCCTGATTGCTGTTAAACCGTGCGATGCCGTTTACGGTAAGTTTCGACAGTCCGGTCGTGGTTCCAATACCGATATTTGTCCCATCATCATACAGATTGCTATTTGAAAACGCTGAACCTCCCCACTTTGGCACATAGCTTGAGGTGAGTGACGAGACCGTCGATGAACCGAGAAGGCCGAGAGAAGAGGTGGCAGACAAAGTGTATCCATTTGAGGCATTGCCCATGAGAAGCTGACCGTATGAAGGCGCAGAGGTGAGGCCGGTGCCACCGTACAAAACGCCGACTGAGGTGGTGGCAGAGACAAGTCCCCCATTTGCCTGAAGAGGACCGTTCAATGCTGATGCGAGCTGGAGACCATTGGTACCAGATACCGTGAGTGCGGTGGTGGAGGCGTATGGGAAGACGGAGGCGGTTGATGAGGTGGCGGTGAAGTATCCAGCAAGAGCGTTGGTGCCGAGGTCTGATGAGCCGTTGACGGAAAGGGTCCTCCATGGGGTTGTAGTTCCGATACCGACAAGACCAGCGGTACCGATTCGAATCCTCTCACTGCCCGCAGTATTCAACACGAGCGGCACACCGGGTTGAGTACTAATGGTTGCCAAAGTATCGTTGGAGACGAAGCTGAAAATCTTACCCGTCTGCGATGTCGCGCTGAGTATTGCGTTTTGACCAATCTGTTGAGTAGTGACATTGAGTGTCCCCGCGTATGGTGAGGTGAATTGGAATGTACCGTCGGAGGTAATGTATTTGTTGGCAGCAATAGCAGTTGCGCTCAAGCCTTTAAAAGTCGAAGTGGCAGTTGAAGTTGTCGCCGTAAAATAACTACCGATAATGTTGTTTCCCAAAATATCTCCGGCGACTGAAAGCTTCTGGCCAGGGGAGGTGGTGCCGATGCCGACGTTGCCGCTTGAGAGTGCGGTGAAGACACTCGCGGAACCTTGTCCGACGAGATTCAAAATATTTCCAGCACCAGACTGCGTGAGAGTGATGAACGTCGATGCGGTCGAGGTTGCATTGGTGGTATCGGTTCGCAAGAACTGTGTGTCGTTCAAACCGTTGAGTCGCTTCGCTTCGAATGCAGCCGGGACTGCACCGAGAATTTTTCGCGGGGTCATTTCACCATCCCAAGTTGGGGTACTTGCCGATCCACCGATATTTACACCGAGATACAATGGCTGATTGAAATCTACACCAGTCAAAGCCGTCGTGCTGCCGAGCATCGTACTGAACAAGCCGTTTGAAACAGTGACACGGCTGTCAGTGCCAGTACCGGAACACGAAGTTCCCTTACACCAAGTCTCGGTCCAGATCGCAGTGCCGCCGGTGAGCGAGGTGTACAACTTGAATTCGATGTTGTACGAACCATTTGACACAGCCACGTTGGATGTGTCGGTGAGCTTGCCCTGGTAGTTGATCTGCTGATTGAAAGCTGCCTCTGCAACACTCGCCGCCAAAGGAGCGCCGAGATTCGAGCTGAGAAGGATATCGTTGAAGACTGGAGAGAAAACAAAGTTGAGTAGGAAAAAGACCAGAAAGGCTTTTTTTACGCTCGAAGAAATTGTGTGAAAAACACGCTTCATTTCTAATCGTCGTTTCCGTCCGATTAGCCTTTATTTTAGCAGTATTTTGACAATTCAGACTGTGGATTATATCGACTTTTTTCTAAGAAAAACTCACTATTTTGCGAAGCGCAAGAGTCAGGAGGATGAATAGTAAAAATATGGCTAACAGTAAGGGTTTTTTATCTACAAAAAATTGACTCTTGGCGTTTTTTAATGCAACATCAAACTTCGTTTTAGATTCCTCTACCTCAAAAGCGTTTTGAGTGACGATTTTTTGCAACATATCGTTGTGATAGTCAAGAATTTGCACCTCGATGTCATACCTACCTCCTTCACTTGGCACGAAAAACGTGGCTTCATACGAACTACTGTCGGCATTGACACTGAGCAAAAAACTTTCGGTATTTTTGGCCGGCCCAGCAGCATCAGGAAGTATCGCTGACGAGAATTTTGATGGCGTAATATGTACCAATATCGTCTTCAACACTTCGGGAAACAATTCGTAGTCTGCGGAGAGGGTGACCACTTCGCCCGCCTCCACCTGCGCTGGTGCCAAAGACAATGCTGAGAGTGGCACCCTATCCGTCCCATCGTGCCGTATGAACATAAAATTATTTGCAGTGAGATGCGAAAAATGTGCAAGTCCGTCCTTTACGCGACTTGTTTTTTCGAACGTATCGGTACCCCCAAATACCTGACGAGATGTTGCTATCGAGCCTGAAGAATATCTTCCGTCTTTTGTTTTTGCAAATACTGCATAGTAATATTGATCCTCTGCGGGCGCAGGTATCACATCCAGCACCGCTTCATCGCCTCCTTCGTACACCACCTTTCCATCGAGTACATCTTTCGGAAAATGAAACGGTGAGCGAACCACTCGTACTTCAGAAAAAGTATCTGAATCTGGATTCTGCCACTTCAGCAACACCCGACCTTCGCGTTTTTCAGAATCATATTTTGTTTTTTTAATCGAGAAACCAGACACGTTTTCTAGAGGACCGATCGCCGGTGACAGTGGCACATCATACACCCCCTGATATCCGGACACCCTACCGTCTTCATCGGTAACCTTGACACGATAAAAATATCGCTCTCCAGGTTGAAATGTTTTTACTGTCTGCTGATATGTGTATTCAAAATTAGCCTTATTTTGAGCCACATTTTTGGCAATGTTCCTACTCCCAATCTCATATAAAATAGTTTCTCCCCACTCTAGCGTTCCCGTCACAGGGACTGTTGTTTTCCATCGAAATATCAGAGTGCCGGGCTCTTTTTGCACTGGTACAACCACCACATTCCCATCAAAAATCGGTACGGTAATCTTTGTATTTCCAGTCGGAGAAATTGGTCCGACAGGAGAACCATTCCCTGTAGTAGCGGCGTTCGAATGCCCCCCGCCATCTGTCGGTGGAGTAGTGGTCGCGCTTGTCGAAGCAATGTTATTGACACTGAGAAGGATCTGCACCGAATCAGAATCTGTCGCCGCAAAAAGCGAGAGTGGCGTTGCAAATATGAACGCGGCACAAATAGCAAATCTGAGCATGCTGGTATTATAACGTCGTTGCTGTCACGATGATAGTCGCCTCATAGGTACCGGAGTCTTGGAATTTTGAAGCGCCGATACCGACACGATATTTTAGTGTCGTATCTGTGCCTGACGGCATGTTTGCACTGGCACTACCCGACACTTGCACGTTTGATGTCGAGAAGCCATCCCAACAAGCATCCGCCGTCGTTCCGCTCCCCACATTGCACGCGGCGCCATTATCTTTGTATCGCTGCACCACATGATTCCCTTCTGGTGTATACGCGAAAACCGAACTCGCGGAACCAACACCGAAAGTATAATCTGGATCAGAAGTGGCTGGCACATAATTCGCAATAAAACTGCCGTTCAATTGACCCAGCATCGCCGGAGCACTCGACGCCCTCACTGAAAGCGAATATCCGGCAGAATTATCCGTGATGACTGTCCATGTAGTGGAACCATTACTTGTCCCACCGGAAAATCCACTCACGGCCCCCATCGTAGCACCCGACGGACTAGTGATTGAGATGCTGGAAGGTTCCATCTGCTGATACCCAGCATTCAGATTGTAGGAGGCACTTGCAGAGCCACCACTCCCCGTTTCACCCAACGTATCTTGACTCGCATAACTTGCACTTGCGGAATCGAGACCTCCGACATTCACTGAGTCGAGCTGGATCTGATAGCTTCCACTACTCATCACTGCAGAAAAAACAGTGAGCGGAAACGCGACTGAGATGACGCAAAGGCTCAGAATCGAAAGGAGCAGAGTTCTCATAAAAGCCTTATTATACTTCGCGCTTTCGGAATTCGAAGTGAGTCGAAACGTAGCGAATCGCAAGAACAATCAGCAATATCACTACAAATATTTCAAGCAACAGCATTTTTGGTATCACCCAAAAAGAAACAGTTCTTGTATCGCTGATGTCGTTCGAGTTTTTGTACCCTCGATACATTTCTGCAGTAGCTGTATATCTGCCGAGTAGAAAACCAGACGACCACGCCACCTGTCGGTACCTCAGAGAACCAGGGAGAGAGAAGTATCCGTCTACGGGGACACTACCAACTGTTTCACCGAAAATGTTTTTCAATCGAATCTGTCCATACGGCACGAGATGCACCGTACCGGTATTTTCAAATAGCGTTTCAAAAGTGAATGGCCCTTTTTCGTAAAACCAATGCGACGGACCAGCAATGCGGATCTCTTTCAGCTGACCCTCTTCTTTTATTTCACCCTTTACTCTCACAAAAAACAGAGCACCGAGACGTGAGATTACTCGAGCACCGCCGACATTTTTCTCTGCCTTGTCCGGTTCGTTAGAAATAATCACCGCGGCGTAGTGTCCACCCGGCGAGGCATTTTGCGGGATCTTGATTTGGATCGGGATAGCAACCTTCTCTCCAAAATCCAGAGTAAATCGATCACTAGGCGTACGGAGAGCGTCCTTGAACGGATATGGTCCCACCTTACTACCAAGGAGGGTGACTGGGTTTATTGGATCATTGTTTCCTTCGATATCTTCTGTCTCAATCTTAAATGCCACTTTTCGTGGATTACGATTCGTCACAAAAATCGTCCGCGTGACAGTCTCTCCCGGCTCAAGATATAGATCAATCTTTCCTGGCTCAAGAACAAAGTCCCCTACTGACTCCACATTCACCGGACTGATTTGAAAATCCGAATTCGCTGCTGCCGCAAAAGAAAATGGCAACGCAATTGAGCCGATGGAAAATGCACTGATGAGTATGAGGAAAGATGGCGAAAATATGGGTTTCATATACTCGTATTATACACCTAGTTATTACTGAGTTGTAGCAGTGGCCGTAAGGGTGGCTGTGTAGGTTCCAGAGGCGATGTAGAAGTTACTACCCTGCTCCACGGCGTAGCACACGACGGTATCGACCCCTGCCTGGGTGGTGGTCGACGAACGAGAAGAAAGCGTCCGGTCGGTGACTCTCAAAGAAGTGTACTTGAGTGCCGTCGAGGGAGTGCTTGTCGCACCACAGCTAGTATCCGATCCGTACGTCCCCGACGACACATCGGTGCCGTATCCACTGTAACCAAACTCAGCGGTACTCGCCCCCATCGTACCCCACAAGGCTGGAGTGACGGCACCTGTGGTATTGTCCGCAATCACTTTTGTGTTGTCAGTATCCTGCTTCATTGCCGGGGTAGAAGAAGTCGCAGATTTCAAGGCAAGTGTGTAGCCGGCGACGTTATTAGTCTTCACGTTCCACGTGGTGGTGGCAATCGCTTTGTTTACCGACACGCCGATCGTATTACTCATCGTGGCGTCAGTTGGTGAAGTGATCGAAATACCGGCACTGACGTTTAATGTAACAACGACGTTATCCGCAGCCGTAGCCGCGACCGCGAATCCCGGCTCAAAAATCGGGAAAAAAGCAAACATGACGAGACTGACCACCAAGGAAAGGGCGACTGATTGGCCAATGTTGTTTTTCACCTGAATGTTCATTTTGTTTATTTAGTTTATTTCTTTACTGGAACCATCACGTACATATACTTATCACCCTCTTCGCCTCTGAACACCGGCGTAATCGTCCCGGATTTTTTTGAAGCATCCTGATGAATGATCACTTTGTCAGAAAAAGAACTCCGTATCTTCTCCTCCTGATTTGCATCCGCGAGCCCATCTGTTTTTTCGGCAACAACCAACCCCTCAGACGTTTGCTTATCTGGAGAAGCTATTCCAGAGAGCTCGCCAACTATCGCATACACATTCGCAAAAGAAAGGTGCTGGACGGCTTCAGAAAACTCTCCGGTAAAATCTCGAGCGCTGGCCAATATTGATGAACCAGAATCAACGACGACCATCGAAGCGGCCGCCAATTGTGCCCGCCCTTCACTTCCCAGCGAAAGAGAGTACCCCGCAGCTACCAGGAGACCGACCGCCGCAACATTTCCAATTTTGCTCATCATTATTATGTATATATTACGGAAGGACCGAATACACATAGTATACTACAAAAATCATTCCTTACCCCCAGCTTTTTTTCACCAAAAGTGTGGACAACTCGAAGGAATTACTTATGCGAGTAGCTCGAGAGCGATTTTTTTGAGAATTTCCGGGTTCGCGCCGCCTTTTGTTGCCTTCATACCTTGTCCGATGAACGACTGCAGCGCTGCCGCCTTGCCAGCACGATAATCCGCCACCACTTTTGCATTCTGCGCAATAATATCCGCCATGATTTTCTTGAGCTCACCCTCATCACTTTTCTGGATGAGTCCTAGAGAATCGGCGATTTTTTGCGGCGTACCACCCTCTTTGTACATGATCGCAATAATATCTTTTGCAGCCCGAGACGAAAGCTTCCCGCCAGCGATCATTTGGATCAATTCTGAAAAAGCTACTGCCGGAATCTTTGCAAGCATTTCAGCAGAAATCTCGCCCCCTACGGCGACCGACTTGAGTAATCCTACGTAATCTGAGAGGAGGTAATTCGCCGCAAGCTTCACGCTTTTTGAATCGGCGGTAGGTAACCCCTTCAAAATTGACTCAAAGTACGAGCCGATTTCTGGACTACCGACCAGCACTTCGGCTTCTTTTGGTGTAAGTCCATATGTCTTCTGGTATCGCTCACGTTTCTGCCACGGAAGCTCTGGCAATTCGGCCGTCAGAGTTGCGAGAGAAAATTCTGGGATCTCGCTGATATAGAGCTTCGGCAGATCAGGGTCAGGAAAGTATCGATAGTCATGCGAATCTTCCTTGGCACGCTGAGAAAAAGTCGACTGCGTTTTTTCGTCCCAGCCACGAGTTTCCTGAACGATCTTTTCTGTCGGAACTGCACTGCCCGCGCCTTTCGCATGTTCGGCAGCATCGAGAATCTTCGTATGTCGGGCGATTTCGTATGCAATCGCTCGCTCCACCGCACGGAACGAATTGAGATTTTTCACCTCCACCTTCGTACCGAACGTCGTCGCACCTTCGGGAGCGATCGAAATGTTTGCTTCTACACGCATCTCACCCTTTTCCATGTTAGCTTCGCCCGCGCCGAGGCTCTGGAGGAGGAGCTGCAATTCTTTCGCAAAACGAGAAGCGGTCTGCGCGTCGTGAATCACTGGCTCAGTCACCAATTCCATGAGCGGCAACCCTGCGCGATTGAAATCCACCAGACTATCCAGACCAGCGTCGTGTGTTGATTTTGCAGTATCTTCCTCGAGATGAATGCGTGTGAGCGCAACACCACCAATCTCCCCACCTTGCACGAGCGGATATTTGTATTGGCTGATTTGGTACCCCTTCGGGATATCCGGATAAAAATAATTCTTTCGATCAAATTCTGTGAAATCTGCGAGCTTGCCACCGGCAGCCGCCCCCATTTTGAGCACGAGCTTCACTGCCTGCTTATTGATCACCGGTAGGGTGCCTGGGTGTCCCATGCAGACTGGACAGACATTAGTGTTGGGCGATTTCTCGTCGGTATTGTTCGTGCAGGCGCAGAACATTTTCGTCCGCGTCGCGAGCTCCGCATGAATCTCCAATCCGATTGTAGGGATATACTTCGTCATACCGCTATTCTCTCATATCTCTGATAATTTTGCCCCTCTCACATTTCTCTATCTCTCCTTGATCTTTTCTTTAGTCTTTCTTGAACTCGCCTTCATTTTCGAGAGCCGCTTTTTCCGCCGCCACCGCAAAAGCCTTCTCTTCTGCTCGCAAAATCGCAACGAGCTTATCGGCAAACGCCTTTACTGAAGCATCATCTGCAATGGTAACAGTGAGCACATCTTTCTTGAGCTTCTTCATCTTCTTCACAGCAGTCTCTACCTGCTCGGGAGTGAGCACGTCGGTCTTTGTGAGAATAATGAGCTCTTTTTTCTCAGCCAATTCAGGACTGTATGCCTCGAGCTCACCACGAATCGTCTTGTACGCCTGCATGATGTCTTCATTCTCGAGAGAAATGCAATGAAATACGAGTTTGGTGCGGGCGATGTGTCGCAAAAATTTATGACCGAGACCTTTGCCAGCCGACGCACCTTCGATGAGTCCTGGAATATCCGCGAGAATGAAACCGTAAAAGTCGCCGAGGTTTGGTTCGAGTGTGGTAAATTGATAGCTCGCCACCTTCGCGCGAGCATTCGTGAGCGCGTTCAAAAGGCTGGATTTGCCGGCATTGGGAAAGCCCGCAAAACCCGCGTCTACGATAAGCTGCAATTCGATATGAAAATCCGCCTCCTGCCCCTTTTTACCATCGGTCTGCTGAAGTGGGGTGACGTTGGTCGATGATTTGAAATATTCATTACCGAGACCACCGCGACCACCATCAAGCACACAGATGTCTTCGCCATCTTTCAAAAATTGATAGACATCGCCAGTCGTCATGTTGGTGACAATCGAGCCGAGCGGGATATCGAGATGTAAATCCTTGCCGCCGCGACCATCCATACTCTTCTTCATGCCAGAAAGGCCATCTTCCGAGCTAAATTTCTTCTCGGTGGCATAGCGTACCAACACACCGATATCACGGATCGCATGCAGAAAAACCGAGCCCCCGTGGCCACCGTTTCCGCCTGCGGCACCCGCCTTTGGCTTGCCCTTTTCTGCACGCCAACGGACCACGCCGTGACCGCCGTTGCCGGCCTTCAAATGAATAACAATGTCGTCTATAAAGGCCATAGTTCCAACACTATACGTTAAAAACGCCTAAATGGCCAATTTCGCGAGCTTTTTGGCTCCTTCGAGCGAACTGGCCACTGCCAGAAATAGGTTCTTGTGGCAAAAGAGCGCATCAGAAACGCCGGTCAATTGGGCGAATTCTGCATCACGCTTCCCCGCCCACGACACTGGAAAATCCTTGCGATTCTTAAATGAATTCGGATCATTGCGCACTGCCTTTACATGCCACTTTTCTCCACCCTGCGGATAGATTACGTAGAGCGGCTCTGAGTACCCACGAAGCACGTCACCCCACACGTAGGACTGATCGAGCACAACAACTCTCTTATCTACCGCCTCTCGATACGCCCTCTCCACATTCACCCGACCCTCTTCGGCATCTTTTGTGCGAATGATCTCTCGAGTCAGCACCGTCTCAGCGAATACTAGCGCTTCAGCAAAAGCAGTGTCTGCTGTCACCTTGGTATCGGCGAGCTCTTTCCAGCTTGGCAAAAAGGCGGAAAGTGCGTGCCCAAAAGAATACGGGTGCACATCGCCGATGACCGACGAACAAATTTCCACACCGTTATCAATCGCGTCCACTACCTGCACCAATTCACCATCGATCGCGGCTGCCACTTTCTCCGAACCGCACAACTCTGCACCATATGCCTTCCACACCAAACCAAAAGAAGCGTACGGAATACCATTTGCCCGCACACCGGCACCTGCGGCCTGGTGATGATCAAATCGATTTCGTGAAGGATCGTATTCTCCACCGACATCAACAACAAAATCTGCCTTCGCGATTTCCGACTGCTCACGCGTACGCACCACCTTCACACAGCGTACACCTCGAGCCTTGAGTAGCGCCCGGAGTGTGGCCACCGACAACAGGTCGTCGGGATGGAAACTGCCACTATGCGCAACAATGCACGTTGTTTGAAACCATTTCATCCACTCAATATAGCATACCGACCTGCCACTTGGGGATATCTTTATTCCGCCCGAGGAGTGACAATGTCTGAGTACATTTCCATAAGCACGAAAAGAAGGCTGAGGATGATTGGACCTACCAAGAAGCCGATAATGCCGAAGAGACCGAGACCGCCGAATACGGAAAGGAGAATCAAGAATGGATGAATCGCCACACCACGCTCGATAATGAGTGGGCGGACAATATTGTCTGTTACCCCAACAACACACATACTCCAGATAAAGATGCCGGCCGCTGAACCGAGTCCGTGCGAGAGTGCGAGATACAGAGCGGCCGGCACAAAAGTGATTGCAATACCGACGCCAGGAACCAGCGATACAAGCACCGAGACCATGCCCCAGAGGACAGGGTTCGGTACGCCGAATACCCAAAAACCAATACCCATCAATACGCCCTGCAACACAGCCACAAAAAGCGAACCTTTCACGACGGAGTTCACGGACACGGCCATTCGTCTCAAAATTGTTTCGTCGTAGCGGTCATTGAGTGGCGACAATTTGAGCACCATCTTTCGAAACTTATCACCATCTCGAAAGAAGAAATACAATCCTAAAACGAAAATGAATAGGTTGCCGGAGATACTCAGTACATTGGTGAAAATGACTTGGAAGTGCGCACCGATCCACTGATAAAATTGGTTGAGATAATTTTCCAAATCACCAATCGTTGTTTCTGGTACCAAATTATCAGGCAACACACGGCCGAGCAACCCCTGCATTCGGCCGAGATAATCCGCCCACACGACACTGCCGCCACCATCGGTGAAGTAGCTGTATACCGACTTCACTTCTTGAAAAAGGAAGTACAGCAAGATGCTCAACGGCACCAAAATAAGAATACTGATACAAACTACAGTCGCCGCCGATGCGACACTATCGAACCCGAATGTCATCTTTCGAAGCCTCTGGTAGAGCGGGTAAAAAATCACCGACAACACCAGCGCCAAAAACAACGCGCTGACGTACGGAAGAAAAATAAGCACACACGTCAAAGAAATTACCGCGAGGAGAACGTAAAAAAAATTCAGTTGGAGACGATTCGGAGGAGCAATCGACATGCTCAGATTATAGCAGACTTTTTCCTGTCATTGTCGCAGGCTGTGGAAGATTCATGAGTGCTAGAATAGTCGGTGCAATATCGGAGAGGCCACCATCGTGGATTTTTGGCAAAGATGCGGCGTTTTTCGAGTCATTTGTCGTACTCGCCTGTCCAACCGCGCCCTGCCCCACTGCGCCAGCCAAAATCGCAGGGACCGGGCTCAACGTATGCGAAGTGTGCTTGGTGCCGGTGATTGGGTCAATGTTGATCTCCGCATTGCCGTGATCGGCGGTAATAAACGCCAGGTTTCTGGTACCCGCCTTGGCAGCACGCGCAACAATTGCATCCATCACTCGGCCGAGCTGTTTGTCGGTCTCTTCGATCGCTTCGATGATCGCTGGAACATTGGCCGTGTGTCCCACCATGTCGGGATTGGCGAAGTTGATGAAAATAAAGTCCGTACCTGCACTGATTTCCTCAATCGCCTTGTCAGCAATAGCTTCTGCGCGCATCTTTGGTGCGAGGTCGTGGGTTGGCACATCTTTACGGCTCGCGAGCATAATATGTCGCTCGCCTGCGTACGGCTCCTCGCGTCCGCCGTTGAGGAAGTAGGTAGCATGTGGGAATTTTTCAGTCTCCGCGATGTGGGCCTGGGTCAGACCTGCTTTGGAAATTTCGCCGGCAAGTGTAGTCTCGATGGTCGCTGGCGGAAACGCCACGAGACATTTGAACTCAGTCGAATATTCGGTAAAAGTAGCGAAGCAGACATTGTTCTTCGCTTGCTTCTCGAGCATTTTCTGTGAGAGCATGCGTGCACGGTCAGCGCGGAAGTTGAAGAAGAGGACCGCGTCGTTTTCCTCGATAGCACAGCCGTTTGCACCTGGCCCTGAACCCTCGGACCCATCGGCACTGAGACCCATGCACACGATCGGCTCAAGATGTTCGTCGAGCTTGCCCTGCTTGTAGAGCGCCTCCACATGTGCCGACGGCTTGATCGTGCAGACATTGCCCTTGCATTCAAACATCGCCTGCTCTGCCTTGGCGAGACGGTCCCAATTGTTGTCGCGATCCATCGCGTAGAATCGGCCAGACACTGTCGCGATAAAACCAACGCCGACTTCGGCGAGAACCTTTTCGAGATTCTTCAAATACTTCGCCGCACTCTGAGGTGGCGTGTCTCGACCGTCGGTGAAAGCGTGAATAGCAACACGAGTGACACCATTTTTCTTCGCGGCCTTCAAAAATGCGTAAAGGTGCTCCTGATGGCTATGTACTCCGCCATCGGAAAGCAGCCCCTGCACGTGCAGTGTCGAGTGATTCTTTTTGACATGATCGAAGAGCGCGATGAAAGCAGGATTCTTGTCGAACTCGCCAGTACGGATTGCCTTGCCGATACGCACAAGCTCGGTGTCGATCACTTTTCCCGCACCAATCGTGGCGTGGCCGATCTCACTATTGCCCATCTGCCCATCTGGCAAACCGACATATTCACCGCTCGCCTGGAGCAACGCATGTGGCGAGGCATTCCACAGTCGCGTGAAGTTCGGCGTCTTTGCCGATGCGATTGCATTATCTTTCGAGTCTTCTCGATAGCCCCAACCGTCGAGGATAATGAGGGTGACTTGGGTCTTTTTTTGTATCATAGAACATCTATTCTACCTCGTATTCGCTTCGCATTTCTAGTGTTGACTTTAGTATTGATAAGTGCTATAATTCGCCCCATGCATTACCCATGCGAACATATGAATATTGGATCAAACGCCACCCTCTATGGCGCCTTTGTCGCGTCCCGAAAGGACACCGACAGCCCATTTTATTCAGTCGCAATGTGTGTAAATCCCTATTGTAATCAGTAATTCTGAGACCAATACCATTTAGACAAATCCCGACTGAACGAAGTCGGGATTTTTCGTTCCGCGTTCAGTACGGTTCAACTAGCAAGAATGATCTTGCGGCCGTGTAGTTCTTCACAACAAAATACAGCGGTCACATCGTTATGAAACAGCATTCACCTCGACAGATCGGCCTACTCTACCTCGGGCTCGAAGGCGTTGGCACGTTTTGCGGTAGTTCATTTCACGGAGCAGTCTATATGGACTTCCTGATGAACCACCTGCACGACTACGCCCTCGCCAACGGCGTTAACATCGCGTTCTTCTGCACACTTTTTCTGGCAGAAATACCGACCGGCGCTTACGCTGACACGTTCGGACGAAAATCATTGTATGTGTTGGCGAGTCTCCTGTGGTCACTTGGTCTCATCATCTACGGATTGTCCGACTCCTTCATTGGATTCGCCACAGCCGAAGCGATCTTGGCGATCGGCAGCACCTGCGTGTCGGGTGCCTTCGGCGCTTGGCTAGTAGACAGCTTGAAACATGCCGGCATGAGTGGCGATGAACTTGAGGCATACAAAGCACGCCTGTTCACACGAGAAAATAGCGTGGGGGTCGTGTTCGGGATCTTCGGCAGCCTCACCGGCGCATGGATATATTCGCTCTATCCGCCCGGCTGTTGGATTGTCAGTGGCATCCTCATGCTCGGGCACGCCATACTTGCAAAATACCTGATGCAGGAAAACTACTTCGTCCGCAAGTCGCACGCGATACGCGCGCACTGGGTTGAACTAAAACGAAAAGTTTGCGCCAGTGTCACCTTCGCGCGGAAAGACCCGACGATTAGAACACTCGCACTCCTCTCAGCCATACAATCGTTCGCTTGTATGGGCACCAACATGCTCTGGCAGCCACTCTTCAAAGAACACGTGTCTGTGTTTTGGCTTGCGGGTCTCTTGAGCCTGTGGATGGTCTGTGGTGCTGTCGGGGGTGAGGTCGCCCTGCGTTTCGGTGGCACAAAAACAGAGCCTATCTCGACATTGAAGAGGTCAATGGTGTGGACAGGCATATTGGTCATAGCAAGTGCGGTCTGCCCCTTCCCCTTCTCGTTGATCTTGTTCACCCTGAGCCAGATACCTCGAGGCGTGTTTGGACCTGTCTCTCAGACGACAATACATCGCATGATCACCGACTCGGAAATCCGTGCAACGACAGAGTCTTGTGCAAAGATGGCACACCATATTGGCGGGGCAATCGGCCTAGGACTCTCCGGACTTTCGGCAAAATATGCCGGAATTCCTGTGACATGGGCTTGGTCAGGCGCCTCGCTCGCGCTCGGCGCCTGGTGGCTGTGCCGAAGGTATCGGAAGCTGCGGGAGTAGCGTTCGAGTAACATCGAGAGAAAACGCAAACGCGCGGAGATTTAGTTCTCCGTGCGTTTTTTATTTTAATGATTCCTTTAACAAAAATTAGGTATTTCTTTAGCCTTTTTTAGCAGTTTCTTTATCGCTGTTTTGTTAGGCTAGATAGATGAACCCGCAGGAATACCTGAAAGATTTCGACAGGTGGAATATCGTGAAGAAAGAGCTTAACCATGCTCAATTTTCTACCCCTTTCAATGTACGCGAGGTGTGGTGGGCGAGCTTGGGCGTTAACGTTGGAAGAGAGGAGGATGGAAAGCATGAAAAATTCGAGAGACCTGTCATCGTCTTGAAAAAATATAATAAGGACAAGCTTCTGATCGCTCCGCTGACAGGAAAAGAAAAGGACGATCGTTACATCTACAAACATCTTCATGAAGGAGTGTATCGAGGGATCATCTTTTCACAATTACGAACAATAAGTGCTCAGAGACTTTTGCGAAAAATGTGGAGGATGGACCTAAATCCTTTTGAAAAATTATTGGAAAGTATTAAGAGCAGTTTCTAAAAAAACGAAACCTCCCATCGCTGGGAGGAATCTCGGAGCCGGATTTACGGCTAGAGTAGTATTATTATAGACGAACCATTAGAAAGACGCAAGACCAAAAAAGACTCGTGCATGTCCTAACTACGCCTTAAATGCCCCCTTTCCTGGATAGGTCGCCTTCTTGCCAAGAGCTTCCTCGATGCGGAGGAGCTGGTTGTACTTCGCCACTCGATCGCTTCGTGAGAGTGAACCGGTCTTGATCTGACCCGCGCCAGTACCCACCACAAAGTCTGCAATGGTCGAATCCTCAGTCTCACCAGATCGGTGAGAGATGATCGAGGTGTATCCAGCATCCTTCGCCATGTTGATTGCATCGATAGTTTCAGAAACAGTACCGATCTGATTGAGCTTGATCAAAATTGAATTGCCCACTTTCTTCTCAATACCCATTTTCAGACGAGCAATGTTCGTAACAAAGAGGTCGTCACCAACAATCTGCACCTTCTTTCCGAGCTTCTTGGTGAGGAGCTCGTATCCAGCCCAGTCGTCTTCTGCCAATCCATCCTCGATAGAAACAATCGGGTACTTCCCGCACCATGACGCATACATATCGACGAGCTCAGCGCTGGTGAGTGTCTTGTTTTCACTTGCGAGGAAGTAGGTTCCTTCTTTCGCTACGCCATCCTTCCCCACTTCGCCGGCCTTGTAGAGCTCGGTCGCCGCGCAATCGAGAGCAATAGCGATCTCGCTACCCGCCTTGTATCCTGCCTTAGTAATCGCCTCCATAATCACGGTCAAAGCGGCTTCGTTGGTACCAAGTGACGGCGCAAAACCACCCTCATCGCCGACAGTTGTCGCGAGATTTCGAGAGTGCAAAATCTTCTTCAATGTGTGGAAGATTTCCGCGCCCGCTCGCAACGCTTCACTGAAAGACTTCATACCAACTGGCATAATCATAAACTCCTGAAAGTCGGTAGACTTTTCTGCATGCTTGCCACCGTTCAAAATGTTCATCATTGGCACGGGGAGACGCATCTCATTGCCAGTCTTCGAAATCATCGCGAAGTATCGGAACAATGCCTTGTCTTCTGCCTCAGCCGCCGCCCGAGCAAATGCCATCGAGATGCCGAGAATAGCATTGGCACCGAGCTTGCCTTTATTTGGAGTACCGTCGAGAGCAATCATGGCCGCGTCGAGAGAGCGCTGTTCCCAACCATCTTTCTTTGGGCCCTTGGCCTTTCCACACAATGCCTTGGCGAGAGCGCCGTTTACATTGGCCACAGCCTTCACCACGCCTTTGCCGAGGTAACGCTTCACATCGCCATCACGAAGCTCCACAGCCTCATGCGAACCGGTCGATGCGCCAGAAGGTACCGCTGCGCGGCCCATGGAGCCGTCCTTCAACAAAACGTCGACTTCGACGGTTGGATTGCCGCGTGAATCGAGAATCTCTCGGCCAGTAATTTTGGAAATGATGTGCTTCATTGCGGGAGTGAAATTAGGATAAAGAATGAATAAAGAAGTCCTAGAGAAATACTAAACAGCGCGACATCTCAAAATCGAGAGTGCGAGGAGAATCATATCAAAAGAACCTACCAAATGGCAAACAGAGGGTTTCGAGCAACTTCAAGATGGCCGGGCGGTTCTTCCATTCCTCGGCTTTCACCTCTTTGGCGCCGGCGATATCGCCCAAAAACTGATTCCGCAATTCTTCAACAAAACGACGTTCCACGGAGGTGAGATTGAGCTCATAATTCGAAAACGAGCTAAGGTTATCGAGGTTTGCACTACCCACCGAACACCATTCGTCATCCACAATCATCGTCTTGGAATGGATCATCACCTTCGGATACCGATAGATGCGCACGCCAGACTTCAGCGCTTTGCGGAAGTGAGCGTTCGATGCCAGATCCACGTACGGGTGATCCGAGCGTTCGGGGAGCAACAGCCGCACATCCACGCCACGGCGAGCCGCGAGACGGAGCACACGGAAGAACTTTCGATCAGGTACAAAATACGGCGTAGTGAGATACAGTGAGCGTTTCGCGTTGCGCATCACGTCCACAAAGGTCGAATTGATGAAGCGCTGGCGAGCATGCGGAGCATTCGTGAGCAGACGAAAACCATCTTCGGTTGTACGATGTTCCGGAAAACGAAACACTTTTTCGGAATCTTTCTTCGCTGTCCACCACATATGATCAAAAGCCTCCTGAATATGTACAACGATAGCCCCCTCGATGCGCACAAAAGTGTCGCGCCAATCCGCATAGCGCTCGCCGACACAAACCCCACCAACAAAGCCGACGTGACGATCCACTATCATGAGCTTGCGATGGTCACGCAGGAGCCACACTTTGAAACGCAAAAATTTCCAAGGGCGAACCGGACTAAAAAAGACCACCTCGACACCCGCGTCGCGCATCTGATTGATAATCAGTGCACCAAGCAAGAAAAGACTACCGACCATATCGATGAGTAGGCGGACACGAACGCCCTCGCGCGCTTTGCGTGAAAGCACCTCCGCAAAGCGCGCCCCCACAGCATCATTCTCAAAAATAAACTCTTCAAAATCGATCGAGGACTTTGCCTGCTCGCACACAGACAACATCCCCTCCCAGGCCTCCGCCGAGGTGAGATAGAATTTCCAGTCGTGAGTTTGTTCGGACATTACTTTTTACTGCCCATGACACTTCTTGTACTTCTTCCCGCTACCACAAGGACAATCGTCGTTTCGGCCGACTTTGGCGAAGGTGCCGTCGGCAGCGCCACCGCCCGCAGTCCTTCCAGCATTTGCCGCCGAGGCCGCAGCATTGGCCGGCGCAGACTCATCGCCACTGACCAAATGCATCTTTTTCTGTGTTTCACGCATCGCTTTTTCGTCGGCCACAAAGGCACCAGCGCCAATGTTTGGCAACAGCTTCAACACCTGCTCGCGAACACTGAGCCCCATCTGCTTGAACAACAACAAACCCTCCTTCTTGTATTCCACGAGCGGATCACGCTGACCATACGCACGTAAACGTACACTTGATCGGATATAATCCATCGCCTCGAGATGCTCCACCCAGAAAAGGTCGGCCGATTGGAGCAACAAGCGGCGGATCGTGGCATAAAATTCCGCCTCGCCGAGCTTCTCACGCTTTTCTGCTATCACTTTGCGGATCGCCTCAGCCAATTCGACAGATCCAGAATCGGCGACGTACTGTTCGAGCGCGGCATCTACATCAGATTGCGAACCGAGCAAAACTTTTCGGCGCTTCTCGTAAATACTCAATCGCTGAAGATTCAACACATCATCATATTCGAGCACCTGCTTTCGGGCGTCAAAATGAAAACCTTCGATCTTCGTCTGTGCACTTTCAAGCGATTTGGTGATGATGATATTTTCGATCGCCTGATCTTCCGGAATATTCAAACGGCCCATCATCTTCTTCACGGTGTCCGAAGCAAAAATACGCATCAAATTGTCCTCAAGTGAGACGAAGAACTGCGTGTCTCCTGGGTCACCTTGTCGGCCGGCGCGACCTCGAAGCTGGTTGTCGATGCGACGCGCTTCATGGCGCTCAGTACCGAGCACAAACAAACCACCGAGCGCCTTCACTTCTTCGTATTCAGCGGGTGTTGCGGTAGCACCGCCCAATTTAATATCCACGCCTCGGCCGGCCATGTTGGTCGAAATGGTCACCGCACCGCGCTTGCCCGCCTGTGCCACGATCTCGCCCTCTCGCTCCGCGTATTCGGGCTTCGCATTCAACAACTCATGCTTCACACCTTCCTGCTTCAAAAAGGCCGACAAGAGCTGATTTTTCTCGATCGATACCGTACCAATGAGCACCGGCTGTCCTTTGGTGTTGAGCTCCTTCACCTTGCGCGCAATCGCCTGAAACTTCCCCGCCTCAGTCTGGAAGATCTGGTCGTTGTGATCCTTTCGCGTGATCTCGCGATGGGTTGGGATTGAAACAGTCTCCAATCCATACACTTTGAAAAACTCCTCTTTTGAGGTAAGTGCAGTACCGGTCATACCGGAAAGTTTTGGGTACAATCGGAAGAGATTTTGATACGTGATCGAAGCATAGGTGCGAGATTCCTGCTGTACTTTCACGCCTTCTTTTGCTTCGACAGCCTGATGCAATCCTTCGGACCATCGGCGGCCAGGCTGAAGACGACCAGTGAATTCATCCACAATCATTACCTCACCATCTTTCACCACATACTCCTTCTCGCGATGATACAGCGCCTTCGCTCGTACTGCCGTCTCGAGATGATGTACATAGGCGATGCCTTTTTCAGTATAAATATTGTCGACACCGAGAGCCTTCTCGGCTTTAGTAATACCTGCATCGGTCAAAGAAATCGAGCGGAATTTTTCGTCGACAGTATAATCGGTCTCTTGCTCGAGAGTGGTGGCAATCTTTGCAAACTGCGCATACATTTCTCCAGAGTCGCGTGATGGCGCGGAGATAATAAGCGGTGTACGCGCTTCGTCGATCAAAATAGAATCGATCTCGTCGACGATGGCACAGAACGGCGCCCGCTGACGGAGCATTTTTGATTCATACTCAATATTGTCGCGCAGATAATCGAAACCGAATTCGTGATTGGTACCATAAGTAATATCAGCGAGATACGCGTCGCGTCGGCTACATGGTCGCATGAATTCATGCACCACCTTGAAAAATCCTTGTTCACTTTCCTTCTTCTCGAGCACTTCGGCTTCAGTTTGGGTCGGCGCGACATGCGCTGGATCATACAAATAAGACGTTTCGTGATTGAGCACACTCACCGATAGACCAAGGAATGAATAAATCTTGCCCATCCACACCGCATCTCGCCGAGAAAGGTAGTCGTTTACGGTCACCACGTGCACGCCCTTACCGGCGAGGGCATTCAAATATGCCGGCAAGGTCGCCACCAAGGTCTTGCCCTCGCCGGTACGCATTTCCGCAATACCCCCGCCGTGGATAATCGCACCGCCCACTAGCTGAACATCAAAATGTCGCTGGCCGAGGGTACGACGGGACGCCTCACGAACAACAGCGAAGGCTTCTGGAATCAACGCATCTAGAGCAGCCTTTCGAGCCTCGCTAGTTTCTCCCGCTGCCACCACACGTGCTTTAAATTCAGCTGTTTTTGCCTTGAGCTGCTCATTGGTCAACTTCTCTATTTCCGGCTCAAGGGCGTTGATTTTGGGCACCAAAAGACGCACCTTTTTCAAGGCTTTCTCGTTGTCATCACCAAATAGCTTGCCAAATCGCTCTAAAACAGTCGGTTTCATTGGTCGGACAATAGTAGCATACCTAGCCGAGCTTTTGCACTTCCCATTCCACCTCAATCCCTGTCATATCTTTCACCTTCGCCGCGACCATTTCAGCTGCGTCGGACACTTCCTGAGCCGTCGCGCCGCCAAAATTCACCAGCGCGAGCGGCTGCTTCTCGTACAGACCGACTTGACCGTTGTCACCTTTCCACCCTTTCAACCCGCACACATTGTCGAGCACCCACGCCAACGGCACTTTCACTCGCCCATCGCTCTCCGCGAACCCTGGCATACTTGGATATTCCTCCAGCAGCTCCTTGTACAATTCCGCACGGATGATCGGGTTCTTGAAAAACGATCCGGCCGTCCCAAGTAGCGAAATATCCGGCAATTTATTCTTTCGAATCTCCAACACCGCTTCACGCACCTCAGTAAGAGACACCTGACTCGAATATCGCTCCGCAAAACGCGCTTTCAGATCCTTGTAGCCAATATTGACCCTACCTTTTTTGTCGAGCAAAAAACCAACCTTCGTGATCACCCATTTTTTTCCTTCTACACTTTTGAAAAAACTACTTCGATATCCAAAACAACACTCCTCTGGAGTAAACATGCGAGTCTCGCCGGTTTCAAAATGAAATGCTTCAACAAAAGAAATGGTGTCTTTCACCTCGGCACCATATGCACCGATATTCTGCACAGGCGACGCACCGACCGTACCAGGAATACCGGAAAGATTTTCCAATCCATAGTACCCCTTGCCCACCGCGAGTCCGACAAGATCATCCCAATGCTCGCCTGCACCAGACACCACCTCCACTTTGTCGCACGCAGCGGCATCGACGATTTCTTTCCACTTCACCCCCTTGATCAACACGCGCACCGCCAAGCCAGAATACCCCCCATCAGACACCAGCGTATTCGAACCTTCGCCGAGAATATAAAATGTTCGATATTGTTCTCGATTTTTTGCAAACAAAGCAGCCGCCTCCGCCAATTCCGCCGTCGTGCGCACCTCGCAAAAAAACGCGGCTTCCCCGCCGACGCGGAATGTTGTCAGGCTGGCCAGTGGCACATTTTTTTTGATAACAATCATGTCAGGAAATATATTGCGTTGGAAAACAAAAGGCGGTGTCGATGGTCGGCATTGCGTCGAGTGATGGTGAGCGGAGTCGGCTCCAATGTAATGTATTATGTGAGTGCAGCCGCTCACCATCGCCGGACACAACGGACCTCAAAAGGTCCCTTGGCGAGCTCTCCGTATCGCTCGTCCCACTATCATACCGCGCCGGCCAAAAACGCGAAACCCCGCCAAGGCGGGGGCTCACGTATACATTTTTTGGGTGTCCAACAGGTTGTCAGTCACTCACCTACCTATTCTATCAATTCCCTTTGTAGTTCGCAATCTCCTTCAGATACCCTGGCACCTCCTGAGCAAATTCCGGATGGAGCTCACCAGCCTTTTTCACCTGAGCTATCGCCCCCGCCTTGTCTCCAATCTGCAGATACAGCGACGCCAACTTCAGACGAAGTTGAATATCGTCCGGAACCGTAGACGCCACCAAGGCACTCAAAGCATGAATCGCTTTCTGCGGCTGTTTTGTATTGATATATGCCTGCAAGAATCGCTGATCGCTCATCAAGGTTGTTCCGTACACCGACTGGAGAAGCTGTTTTTGCAGCACTTCATCGCCCGCATATACCGCAGACAACGCATACGACAATCGCGCCTCTTCATACTTCGGCTCAAGATCAAATGCAGTCTTGTATGCTGCCGACGCTTCCTTCACCTGGCCAATGTTCAAATAAATGCTGCCGAGATTCATGAGGAGCATTTGCTTCTTTGGCGACAACTCCACCGCCTTCATCGCATACGGCAACGCCTCGGAATATCGCTGATACGAAGACAGGAACGACGAGATGAAATACAGATATCGAACATCAGTTGGAATCTCTTCGGTCTGCTTTTTCAGTTCAGCATACGCAAGGTTGAAGATCTCCGTCTTTTGTGTCTGGTCAACATTGGCCCGACTCATCTGCACCGCCACTTCCGCCAAACGCTCGCGTGTCTCGTACAATCCCATAGTGCGTCGATCGAGCAGATCCTTGAAGATCCCGATATTTTTCGCCAAGCCTTCTTTCTGTGGGGTCAAAGCATCGATCAAGCCAGTCGCCTGCACGAAACCACTCCAATTTACCGACCACACGACCACGACAAACAGCACAAGAACGATAGGGGTACCGCCTTCCTGAAGGGTTTTTTGATGAGACTTCCACCACTCACCCATCTTGGTCGTACCCTGCCCTTCGCGGGTGTGATGATACAGCGCATGAATGTACGCGAGAACAAGGAAGAAGTAGAGATAACTCACGAGCTGATCGAACACGAAGATATTGTGGACAAAATACGCAACCACCAATGCCATGAGAGTGAGACGCTCTGGCAAACTGAATGGCATGTGTTTTTTCCAGACCAATACAATGAGTGCTGCGAAAATCGACAGGTATGAAAGCAGGCCAAGAAAACCACCGGCCACAAGCCAGTCGAGAAACACGTTGTGTGCGCGATCAAACCACGGCTCCTGGTCGTACATCTCTGGTGAGTAGTACTTGTAGAAGAGATAATTGAAACTTTCCTGTCCCCAACCAAGGATCGGTCGCTCTTTTACCCCATCTAATGCCATTGACCAGATATTGAAACGGGACTTCCCTTCGCCTTCAGCAATTGACGCAACTTTGAAAGT
Source organism: bacterium (assembly GCA_037130265.1). Lineage (GTDB taxonomy): Bacteria > Patescibacteriota > Minisyncoccia > Phycocordibacterales > JBBTRF01 > JBBTRF01. The sequence goes on along the minus strand of JBAXTI010000002.1, from coordinate 49,995 downwards.
AGCGAGATTACTAAATCGAGAAAGTACCTCGCTCTTTTTCACAAAGTCGCTGTTCTTACCAAGAAAGAGTGCGCCAATACCGAGTAGGACAACAATCAAAATGCTTCCACCGATTTTTCGCAACAACACCTGCTCTTTGTCGGACAATGTCGAGGAAAAGAAAGTCCCCAAGGTCAATCCAAGAGCGATCACAAGAACGCCGGCGACAACACCGATTAAAGCTCCTCGTGTTGCCGTATAGTACAAAACAATAAAATCAATCAGGGCTACGACGCCGTACAAAGAAGGCAACCATGCCGACCACTGCGTAGTGCCTGCATACTTTTTTACGTATCGAAGCAAGAGGAAAATCGCAATAAAGACGTGGAAGATCATGTACACCGCGAGGTACGCAGAGTTGCCAAGTGCCGCATCAAGACGTGTACTCCCCTGATGGATCGCCGCCCAACCAGCGAGCTGGAAGAAACCGTATGCCGCCATCAGCACGCTCGCCACCAAAGAGCTCTGCCAAAAACGATTCCACAGTGCTTCAGTCTTCAAAAGCGAGCCGGCCGCAAGAAAAAGAGCGCCGAGGTGCGCTAAGGTAACAAAACCCTCCATGCGCTCGAAGTTAGACCAAAAACTCTTAAATGGATTGGCACTGCCGAGGTCGGCAATAAACATTACAAGGAGGAAGATGCCAACCGCCCGAGCGATCCAGGATGAGCGAGGGCGATAATGTTCATCTACAAAGGCGAGGACGAGCCACGCTGCCAAAATAATCTCCGTAAGGATACGGAAGACGAATGCCTTGCCGGTAATAAACGGGAAGAATGAGTTGGGAAAAAGACTGCCGTCGGCCACAACAAACGGAACCACCAAGAGCAGGAACACGCCAATGCGCGCCACCCATTTTGCAATATATTCAGTATTCATGCGCATAACTATACCGCACCGAAGCCGAAGGTGCCACCTTTTCAGTCCGAGCTTAATATTTTACAAACCCGACCATACACCTTATACTTTTTGGATATGTCTAAAAATCCTTTGAAGTGGCTAGTTGGGAAGAGCGAAATGAGGCAAAAGAATTTGAAGAGAGTCATTATTCTCCAACACGACGGCGGGGAGTTAGCCAACCAGCTCTGGAATTACATTAGTATTTTAGCATACGCCATTGAACGAAATTACCCTTGTATAAATTACTCTTTCTTTGAGCATACTTCATCTTTTCACGGCTTCTGTTCTAAAAACTGGACACTTCGTTTTTTCTCCGTGCCATTTCGTCGAATTGGATTGAGAAATTTTAGAAAAGGATCATTGTTCGTCCGTCTTTGGCGAACCGGATACAAAACTGTGGTAGTTAGGCCAATCACTTTTTTTCGAAAAAATTCAATCGTGTACTCGAACGAAAGTTCAACTGACCCCTATTACCTACCACCGACAGTTGCAACTTCTAAAAAAATCGATCTGCTTGAAAAAATGGAGGGTTCGAATAAGGATATACTTTTTTTTTCTGCGATAAATGGTGGTGTATTTCGTAATCCTGACGGTATACGGAAGCATCACCATAAAATAGTGGGGATAATTGCCCCAACGATGAGTATTTCTAAAAAAGTCGATAGCCTACTTGAACCTTTGCGTTCAAAATACGCGCACGTCGTAGGCGTTCACATCCGTCAGAGCGACTACAAGACCTTCAAGAACGGAAAATATTTCGTTGATCAGGTGAGATTTGTCGAAATCCTCAGAGAATATTTACGGAACTACGGAAAGAGTGCTCAGGAGGTCGGATTCGTCGTCGCCTCGGACGGACCCGTTGACCTTTCGCTGTTTTACGAACTCAATGTAACCGTGAGCAAGAATGATGTTGTCACCGACCTTTTTACACTGGCTTCGTGCAATGCGGTAATTGGCTCAGACAGTACATTAAGCCATTTTGCGGCTTACTACGGTGATATTCCACACGTTATTGCAAAAAATGAGGTAATGGACTGGAACTACTATCTCAACAAAAAAACATACTTCCCCAACAAATACCTGACCATCATGCTCTATTAATATACTAGGCAATTACCATGGAAACATGGTGCGGAATGGGTTTCTTTTGTACCGACGGAACCTTAAGTGGCCCGGACCGAAGTCATCAATTGTAACGTTTTGAAAGGCAATCGAATCGTGTGACATTTTTTTTAAAAAAGGAATTCTTGCGTATACAGCGTCGGGAATGTTTCGCAAGATTGGCTTGAAATATCTAAGTGCTCGATACAATTCTGCATATGCGAGATCTGTTTTTTTTGCTTGCGTGCGCATGTCTTGGCGTGCAAGAGCACAGTAATGATAGAATTCTTCCTTGTTCAGTGTTGTACGAGCCGAAGGCAACTTTCGATAGGCTCCCACCACCGTATTGAGATGATATAGTGGTGCCTCAAAAAAGAATTTTCGCCATAATCCCATGTCGAAGACCCAGGAATACTTTGGGTCGTACTGAGAACCGGTACGTTTCCAGAGTGAACGCCTCCAAAAAGTGGACTCGTGCTGGATGTTCCAAGGCAGATTGATAAGATGCTCATAAAAACCCTTCCGTATCGGGATAATATTAGTAATAATACCGCCCTTGTCTATAATGAGACCCACACCCGTAAGCCATTCTACTTGAGGGAAAGCCGAAAATACTCCGGCCACAGCAAAAAGGCTTTTTGGCATGTAAATATTCTTATCATTTATCGTGGCCATGATCTCGCCGGTTGTTTTTGAAAGGCCATAGTTGAGGGACTCCACTGGCGTATCCCGCTTTCCAGGAATTTGCTCAATGTATGCGAGTTTGTCTTTGTATTTCTGAATGACTTCCCAGCTCCCGTCGGTCGAATTATCATCGATAACGATGTATTCCAAATTGGGATAACCCTGAGAAAGCACCGACTCGATGGTTTCGGCGATATACTGCGCACGATTAAAACATACGGTAACGATGGAAATTCTTGGGTAGAATTGTGAGGACATAGCATTAAGCATACACGAAAAATAACGAATATTGATGGCTCAGGACTATTTTGGCGTGGTGGCGACAAAGACGTAGCCGAGCGGATAGCGCTCAGCCGCCTTTGGCCTAAATTTCAAAAAAAGCCTGTCGAGAATGAGATAACAAGGGAACATCAGTACGCGCAATACCTTCGGCAGCGATAACATGATCATATTGTAGTTCACCAAAAAAGACCCACCACCGACAGAGCGAATCGAGATATCGGCAAAACCAGCTTCAATAAATATCTTGGTCAGGGATTCCTTGGTATACCTGAAAAAATCGTGGGGGTCGGGATGATAGTTTATGAGAAAGGGCACGAATCCGATCAGCTTGCCGTCTTTTTTAAGGACGCGGTACATCTGGGCGGTAAGAAAGCGATAATTGTAGACGTGCTCAAGGGTATTCATGCAGAGCACTGTATCGACGCTCGCATCAGCAAATGGTAGAGCATCCTTTTCGAAATCGATCCTTGAGAAAGAAAAGTCTACCAGCTCGATCGATGTGAATTTTTCTTTTTTCAGATACTCAAAATAATCCGGCGAACGTCCACCGCCAATGTCCACCACCCTTCCGGTGATCGTGTATGCTGACAACGCTCGGTTCATCAAGATCCTCGCCAGAGACTGCCCGCGCCAGATTTTCCATGCCACAGTATGCATTGAAGCATTATACAACACTGGAGCGGCACCGTGCATATATCAGCCATGCTACAATTCTGAAATGAAGAATATACAACATACCCTTGTCGCACTGGTGGCAATGTTTATTGTCGTAACAACCCTCTCACCAAATCCCTACGGCAATAACCCCGACATCATCGTCGATGAGAGTTACTTTCTCACAAGCTCGCTCTCGGCGATCCAAAAAGGCACCCTCCCGGGCTGGGAATTCTCCTATTCGGGCAACTATTATGGTGGCGTGCAAACTTACATCGACACCTTGGCCATCCTCCCAATAATCACTGCTATCGTATTGAAGTCGGGCTTCTCTATCCTGACAACCAAAGTGTATATCGCCCTTCACACTGGCGAATTACTGCATTTTTTACGCCTCATCAACGGCGCAACCGCTCTTTTCGCACTGGCAGGCAGTATCTTCTTCTTTCGAAAGAAGCAAATTCCGCAAACACTCGGTCTCACCCTCTCGTTGTTTGCCATACTCCTACTTTCTGACGTATTACTGCTACAGATGCTCCACACCGCAAAGGTCTGGGTAACGCACCTCATGCTGATGGCGGTGGCGAGCGCGCTATTTATCGCCCAACAGTATTATCAGACACACCAGAGCCACCTCGGCCAGCCATTTATGAAGAAGGACCGATACGTAGCATTGCTCTTCTGGATGGGTGTGCTCGCATTCTGCCAAAATTATGTCGGCGCCGCTTCGATCGGTCTCATCGGCATCTACGCGCTCGCACTGAAACACTTCACCTTCGCCGACCTCTGGCGGCACGTAAAAAAATACTGGTACTGGGTGATCGTGGCCGGCATAACGCAGATCTCCTTCATCTATCGCGCGATCTTCATGAATTGGATGAGTGGCTCATTTTCGAATATTTCCTACAAAAGCGATGATGTTCATATTGACTGGCTCTCGCGCATCTACAAGCCGGCGATCACCGCAGTCCAGAGCCAGCCGCTAGTCTTCCTCTATATTGTCCTGGCGCTAATCGGTATTTATTTCTTGATGAAAAAATTCGACGATAGCGCAACCAACCAAAAAAAGGACCGACTGTATCTACTCATTGCATGCACTCATCCGATTTTTGTATATCTGATCTTCCATATAGCCATCGGTTTTGGATCAGCACCACGGTATAGTGTCATTTTCACCACCGCCTGTGCCTTTTCAATCGCGGTATTGGCAGAATTACTCGATGCACGGATCTCCGAACAGGGTGTGTGCATACGCTGGAGCGGTATCGTGCTAGCCTCGACCCTCTTCCTCGTGATCGGTACTCAATCCATCTCTTTGTACTGGAAACCGTCGACTGAAAAACTACTCCTCGAAACGCTGATGAAAAAATACAACGATCCAAGCATTGCCTTCGTCGAACATTGGTCAGCGCTGCGTATGACCTTGCCAGTGAACGACCGATCCATGCTCATACTTGATCCAAAACGTCAAAGCATGGGCCGTTTCGATTTTTTGATGCAGCATCCAGGCGTTGTGAAGGAGCAGGTCGCCTTTAAGCCGCTCACCTACCTCGCATACAACCAAGAAGAGCTCGGTACTATAATGAAAAAGCTTACTTCACCGGAGACGAATCTCGGAACAAAAACAATCTGGCTCATCACGCAAGATGACGAAAGACCTTGTAACGCAACTGAACTCGAGAAACAAACCTGTTTCCATTCAGAAGGCCGCTACCGCTGGACACCCCAAGAGCCACATCCTCTGAGAGAATTCTTACAAGCCGAACACCTCGGTAGCTTGTACACGATTCGAAAGGTGCGTTAATTTTTCTGGCTGGAAAAGATGTATTTTTTACTTACAAAATAGGTCACGGAGGCAAGTAACGCGGAAATGATGGCTTCGGACCAGAGGTACTGTAAACCGAGATGAGTCACAGCAACATATAGCAGGCCAGTATTCGCAATGAGATTCACCAGCTGCACTACAAAAAAATGGATCGCCTGGATATATGTGGCTTTCTGCTCGCGGTCGTCTTTCTCGGCGTCGGCATGGTCGTCTTTGAAGGCCCAGAATTTTTGCATCAAAAAATTCACGCAAACAGCTGCGAGGAACGAGACGGTTGCTGATACGAGATAGTGAATATGCACGAGTTCCGTGAGGACGTAGAGTAAAAACAGGTTGGTGAATACCCCTGCGCCACCGGAGATGAAAAAGCGCACGATTTGGGCGTATTTTGCAAAGAGATCGGCAATCGGTCGGCCAATCATCGATTCGACAACCTTCACATGAGCCATAGCGTAGAATGCCTTCACTCCGTGCTTCCAATTGACCTTCTTCCCCTCTTTTCGCGTACGCGCGGTGTAGGTGATTGGCACTTCAATGATGTGATTGTCAAAACGGAAAAGCTCGTAGGTCAGATACACTGCATCGTACACAAAACCATCCTCCGACCAGCGCATGAGAAAAGGTACTGCTTCTCGAGGAAAGAGCTTGTAGCAAGTGGTGATGTCGGTGATATGGCTACCAAACAGAAAATTGAAGGCCGCGGTCATCGTCCGATTGCCATAAAAATAGACGGCGTTAAAAAATTTATTCTGCCCAATGAGGCGCGAGCCGAAAACCACTGCATTTTTTCGACCGCTTTTCTCCAACTCGCCCAAAATTAGCTGGTACTCGTTGGGGTCGTATTCAAAATCGGCATCTTGAATGATGACGTAGTCACCCGACACCTTCAACATGCCGCTCTTCAAACCGGCGCCTTTGCCACCATTCTTTTCTCGATAGACGACAGTATGTTTACCTTCGTACGCCGTAAGCTTACCTCGAGTCCCGTCAGTAGAGTAATCATCAACAATCACCAGCTCCTTCTGCCAGCCTTTCGGTAGGGGTGCCGCTTCCACCCTAGCAATGAGGACATCTATAGTCCGCACCTCGTTGAAACAAGGGATAATGATCGACAATTTTGACATATGAGGCTTTAGAATAGCAGATTTGGAAGAAGGGGACAATTATTGAAGTTGGAGGTTGAATGTATCTTGACACCTTTTGACATGTTTTGACATTTTTGTTATTATTAATATATATGAGCAAAGGGTCACAAAATGTCTCCGTTAAAAATGGTGTCACTGGGGTCGCGCCGCTTGGTATCTACACGACCAACGAAACACAGGATATCTTGCGGATCAGCGAAAGTACAATCAAGCGCCTCCTGAAGCGTGGTTTGTTGCGTGCCAACAAAGTCGGCGGCCAATACCGTATTCTCGGCAAGGAGATACTCCGCCTCGTTTCTCCAGAACTCGAACGCGGTGCCGCCCGCACTTACTTGAGCGCCAAAAAGGGGGTCGTGGAAAAGCTCAATAGGTGGTAATATTTCAATATTCTTTTTCGCAACACACCAATGGACACACACACTGAGACAATCGAGACCTTCATCCGCCCAAAAAAGGTGCTAACTTTCGAAGATTTACAGGAGGTCTGGCGCTACAAAGAACTGCTCTACTTTTTCACTTGGCGCGATCTGAAAGTGCGCTACAAAGAGACCAGCATCGGCGCGCTCTGGGCGATCTTCCAGCCGTTCATCACCATGGTGGTGTTCAGCTTGTTCTTCGGTAAGCTTGCCAACATTCCCTCCGACGGCGTGCCTTACCCGATCTTCGTGTATGTCGGCCTGTTGTTCTGGCAATTCTTCTCCGGTGCACTGAGTGATACCAGCAGCGTTCTTATTTCCAATAAATCGATCATCACTAAAGTATACTTTCCTCGATTAATTTTACCGCTTTCATCAGTGGCGACCAAACTCGTAGACTTCGCCATTGCCGCAGTGATCCTCGCCGGCATGATGATCTACTATGACTATGTTCCCGGCCTTGCCAGCATTGCAATCATCCCACTCCTCCTAGTGATCACCTTTATGGCGGCGGTCGGCGGCGGGCTTTTCCTCGCGGCGCTCAATGTGAAATATCGCGATGTGCGATTTGTGTTGCCATTCTTCATCCAAACCCTGCTCTTCGTGACCCCGGTGATCTATCCGGCGAGCATTGCTGGCAAATACTCTTGGCTCCTCGCCCTCAATCCGATGATGGGGGTCATTCAGACCGCGCGCGCCACCCTTTTGGAAACTGCGCCAATCAATTGGCAGCTCGTGTCGATCTCTTTTGCTGCTTGCCTCGTCCTACTAGTGATCGGCACGGTATATTTCAAAAAAGTCGAACAATATTTCGCTGATGTCCTGTAGGCAAATACCATGATTGAAATCACACCAAAAAATATGCAACCAATTATCGAAATTAAGGGCGTCGGCAAGAAGTATGTAATCAGCCACAATCGCGGCGGCTATGTCGCGTTACGCGATGTGCTCGCATCGATGTTCAAAAACCCTTTTCGTTACATGAAGCTGAGAGCGAAAGCCGCGATCGGTATGGATACCAAAGAGGAGTTTTGGGCACTAAGAAATATCGATTTACATGTCCAGCGAGGCGAGATCATCGGCATCATCGGCTCCAACGGCGCGGGCAAATCCACTTTACTGAAAATCCTCACAGGCATCACTCCGCCGACTGAAGGCGAGATCATCATGCGCGGCCGCGTGGCTTCCCTGCTTGAGGTGGGTACCGGTTTTCATCCTGAATTGACCGGACGAGAAAATATCTTTTTGAATGGCGCGATCTTGGGCATGCCGCGGAATGAGATCGCCAAAAAATTCGACGAAATTGTCGCCTTCTCTGGCGTCGAAAAATTCCTCGACACGCCCGTCCGCTATTACTCCAGCGGCATGTATGTCCGCCTCGCCTTTTCTGTTGCCGCACACATGGAGCCGGATATTTTACTCGTAGATGAAGTGCTCGCCGTCGGTGATGCCGATTTCCAAAAGAAGTGTCTTGGCAAGATGGGAGAGGTGGTGAGGGAGACGGGTCGCACCATTCTATTTGTTAGCCACAACATGGCGGCGATTGAAAAACTGTGCAGCAAGTGCGTGCTCATAGAAGGCGGCAAGGTGAAGATGGTCGGTTCCACCAAGGACGTCATCGACTTCTACCTCCACACCCGAAAAGAACTCGGCGAAGCGGACCTCAGTGCGCGCAAGGACCGCAAAGGGAGCGGCAAGGTGCGCTTCACTTCATGCGAGTTGCGAGGTGGCGGTTTGAACGAAAAAGGCTCGCTCGTTTTAGACATCGCCTATTTCAATAAAACGAATGAGACGTTCAAGGACACCAAGATATCCATCGATATCAAAAATACCAAGGGTGAAGACCTCACCAACATCACCAACAACGTCCTCGAGCAGAGGCTGGATTTTCGACCGGGCGAAGGAGAGATCTCGGTGGAAGTCAAAAATATCAATTTCCAGAGCGGCGAGTACTTGCTCAGCCTTTTCATGGCATCAGACAGTATGCACTCCGAGGTCTTTGACAAAGTCCTCGATGCGACCGTAATAAACCTCGATAACAACGGATTCTACCGCACAAAGAAGCTTCCGCCTCCGCAGACCAAAATAATGTTCGATTTCCAATTTACCCAAAAACCATAATCCTATGTGCGGCATCCTCGGCATCAGCGGCATCAGTCTTGAAAGCTACGACGACGCGGCGCTCGCCCGGATGCTCGGCACTTTGGCAAAGAGAGGTCCGGACGACAAAGGGATTGTGCAATTCGATCAATGCATCCTCGCCCAGACTCGCCTCTCGATCATTGACCTCTCCGGTGGACATCAGCCAATGCGCGACAACAAAGCGCCGCTCACGATCACTTTCAACGGTGAGATCTACAACTATCGCGAACTACGCACTGAACTTACTGCGAAAGGCCACGTTTTTTCGACAAACTCCGACACCGAGGTCATTTTGAAGGCGTACCAGGAGTACGGCGAGGACTGCCCGATCCATTTGGAAGGTATGTTCGCTTTCGCGATCTGGGACGAAGCGAAGCAGCGACTCTTTTTGGCGCGCGACCGCTTCGGCAAAAAACCGCTCTATTATGCGCACGATGAACACGGCGCGCTAATTTTTGCCTCGGAAATCAAGGCAATCTTCGAAAGTGGCATGGTCAAGGGTGTTCTCGACCCAAGCGCGCTCGATGACTACTTAACCCTCATGTACATTCCACCATGGAGGACCGTGTACAAGAATGTGCATACTTTGCCGCCAGCATCGCAGGCGACTGTGGACTCAGGCAAACTTTCAATTTCCCGATATTGGCAGCTGGAAAAACGGACAAAGAAAATCCCAACTTATGAAGAGGCGCGCGAGACGGTGCGCACCCTACTCACTGCAGCGGTAAAAAAGCGTATGATTGCGGACGTCGAGATCGGCTCGTTCCTGTCGGGCGGTGTGGACTCGACCTTGGTCACCCACATTGCGCAGTCATTTTCGAAAGCGCCGATCAAAACCTTTTCTGTCGGCTACCAGGACTACATCAACGAACTTCCCTTTGCACTCGAGGCGTCGAAGAAGATCGGTACGGACCACTACCCGCTGCAAGCGAAAGACGATGCGATCCATGAATTACGTTCGACTATCGCCTACTTCGACGAGCCGCATGCTGATTCTTCGGATTTTCCGCAATTTCTAGTATCACGTCTCGCGGCAAGCAAGGTGAAAGTGGCGCTGTCCGGCGACGGCGCAGACGAACTCTTTTTAGGCTACGGCTGGTACACTCGGCACAAGAATTTGTCGTATCGAAAGAACTTTGTGGAAAAAATGTTCCAGAATCCCTTGTCAGGCTATTTACAGATGGTGTGCGTGTTCAGCCCGTCGGAGCGAAAGCAATTGTGGAAGGTTGCGTCTTCGTGCGCCAGCAAAATCAGCATCCTCAATTCGCAGGTAAAAGACTCGAAACTTTCATCCGCTGAAAAAATAAATATGTTCGACCTCACCACCTACCTGCCCGGCCTACTTTTGGTGAAGGCAGACCGCGCGGGCATGATGAATTCGCTCGAGATCCGCTCGCCTTTTTTGGATCATAAACTCGCTGAATATGTCTATAACCTGCCGGAAGAATACAAGACGAACAACGTGATGTATAAGCGCATTCTGAAAGACCTCCTCGGCGAAGTAATGCCGAAGGAGTTCGTACATCGACGCAAGCAGGGCTTTGGCGCGCCGGTAAAAAAGTGGTTGCGCGCCGGCGGCTTCAAGGCAGAGGTGCGAAAGACGCTCGGCAATCCGCAGGCTGAGGTATTTTCCTTCTTGAATAAACTGTTCGTAGATCAAATGCTCCACCACTTTTTCGATGAGGGCCGTGACGAATATAATTACAAGATTTGGGTGCTCTACTGCCTAGAGATCTGGTTGCAGTCTCACAAAAAATATCATGTCGCCGAATAAAAACACCTCACCGGTCGCTTTTATCATTTTCTGTAGACCGGAATATACGAAAAAAGTGTTCGCGGAGATATGGGCGTGGTGGCCTCAACAACCATTCGTGGTCGCCAATGGCCTGCGCACGCCGACCGGGGTCACGCTCTCCAAAGAATATGGCCACGCTTTTTATGAGAAAATTTTTCGTTCGCAAGTAACACTAATCAGGCAGCAGATCCGTCGATGGATAAAAAGTGACACTGTGCACTTCGAACGGCTAAAATGGTACTATCGAGTCTTCATCACTTATCGAAACAAGGTTCGCAGGCGACTGTATGGCACGGTAACGATTCACACGAAGACACAGAGACGTGGTACAGTGCTCTTATCCTATCTCACCGGCCCTTTTTCATTGCTTCCTTGGCAGAGGTTCACCGACCCGCACACCAACTATTGGGAATGTTCCGAGATTGCGCGACTCTTTTCGATGCGAGGGTATGAAGTCGACGTAATCGATGCGTCGAATACCTCTTTTATGCCTCGAAAGCCGTACAACGTCGTCGTCGATGTCCGCCAAAATCTGGAGCGGTGGTGTACCGCCAGTGCCAACGGCACCTCACCCCTTCAGGCTTCGTGCAAAAAAGTGATGCATATCACTTCATCGGAGAGCGGCTTTCAGAATGCCGCTGAAGCCGCGCGACTCGCCGACCTGAAGCAGCGGCATGGCGTTATTATACCTGCACAAAGAGTCGAGGCTGGACTAAACAACCCCGCTTACGCCGATTTTCTCGAAGGCTTCGGCAACAAAACAGTGCACGCGACGTTCGCACGATTCAACAAGCCGATCCGACATATTCCGATATCGGTCACACAGACATTTGAAATCTCTGAGATCTCGAGCAAGAATTTCGCAGAAGCCCGAAAACACTTCCTCTTTTTCAGCGGTGGTGGCGCTATTCTCAAAGGTCTCGATCTAGTAGTGGAAGCATTTGCGACCATGCCGGATTTGCACTTGCATATTGTTGGTCCTGCGACATACGAAAAAGAGTTTCGATCGACGTACGCTCAGGAACTGACATTACCGAACATCTCTTGCTATCCGCGACCGAGGATAGACAAGGCTGGGGACATGGTAGTCGGAAATACAACATTCATCGCAATCGCAAATACATGTGCTACCCTCATCTACCCATCGGCCTCAGAAGGCACTTCAGGGGCGGTGATTCAGGCGATGCACGCCGGCGTGTTTCCGATCGTCACCAAGCAGACGGGTTTACTGGAAGAAGCACCGGCGATTATTCTAGAAAAGCCGACAGTAGATTCGATCTGTCGCCAGGCGCGTGCCATCGAAAAAACAGCGCCGGAAACGCTCGAAAAGATGGCGCGCGCTGCTTGGAACTATGTCCGAGAACATCACACGAAAGAGCATTTTTCCTTCGCCTACGGCCAATTCATTGATGATATACTACGCCCATGAAAAATGATTCGACGAGTACCGCGACAACTCCAGCAAGACCACTGATCTCGGTCATTGTTCCCGCGCACAACAATGGTGCGACGATCAAAACAGCTATCGAATCAATCATTCGACAGACGTACACGAACATGGAGGTGATCGTGGTGGACGACAATAGCATCGACGACACGAGGCGGGTTGTGGAAGCAATATCAAAAGAAGATCCGCGGATCCACTACTATGCTTTACCCAGCGACGATGTCGATCGTCTCGATCCGATACTGAAACGAAACACCAACGCCGGTTACGCCGCGCGCAATTTTGGCTTCGCCAAAGCGTGCGGCGAATTGATCACCTTCCAAGACGGCGATGATGCATCCCTACTAAACCGATTGGAGATTCAACACGACCTTCTCATCAAACACAACGCGACACATATCACTACCGATTACATACGCTTCAAAGAAGATCTGGTCGGCACAAAAGCGGAATACAAAATAGACGGTAACATCCTTGGACCAGCGGATATTTATAAGCTCTCACAAAAAGCCAAAGGTTTGGTCGCCAAGATCTCTCCACACCTGAATGAATTGACTCACTTTCACTACAAACGCCTGCGCCTGCTCAACAAGCTCTTCTTCGGCAACGTATCACCTTACCCTGGCACCGCTGGTGTCTCCATGTTCAAGCGCGAGGTCATAGAAAAAGTGCAATTCAGAAAGCTTAAAAATAGAGTCTGGCCGTCTTTCATGGGTCGTGGTGCTGATCGTGATTTCAATTTTCAAATCGCAGAGACATTCAAAAATAGCTACTACTTCCCAATCGCGCTGTATCTGTGGCGGAAGTAGTAATGACAGAGAAACTAAGGAAAGAAAAAACTCCGCAAGGCCGATAAGGGATCAGGGGAGTCGCGAAAGAACTGCTTGGATTAGTGTTGCGGATGAGGCCGATCAGTGATCCGGCCGAAGCTGCACCGTGAAGGTGAGCGCCAAGTTATCGCTCACTCCGGAATGCACATCCACACCGGCAATGTCGAGATGTGCAGCGTAGATTTGGTCCACAACCAAGTGCGGTCCGGATCTGCCACGCTTCACCCAATCCACCGTATTCGTGATGCCGTGTGGCATCCGGTAGTTATAAACCGAGGATCCGGTCAACATCTGATGGATTTCGCCACCAGCGGCGGCATTGAAGTCGCCGGCCATTACGGCACCATCCATCATACGTTCCTCCATGATACTGCGGAGAATACGCATGGCTTTGCGCTGATGATCGTCGGCCTTACCGCCGGGCGTCCAAACCCCGTGAGTGGTACCGAAACGAACGGGCACACAGCCCGGGACGACGACGTCGGCGAAGACCGCGAGGCGAGATTCCGTCTTGCGGAGACGATCTAGGTCCGTCGCGAAGGAGGCACCTTGAGCATCGTGTGCGTAGCCATCCAGATTCTGGACCGGTTGCACGGCACCGACGTAGGCATAGGCCGAGACGTTGATCAGTGGATGTCTCGAGAAAATCCCGACACCGACCGGCACCCAGCCGATGCCACCCCTGAAGAAGTGGTAACACATCGGCACAAAATGCGCCGAAGGACCGAAGATTACGAGAAACGCGCCGATGTGATCGGCGCGAAGGTCCTGCAAGAGTAAGACGTCGGCGGCCTGTCCATGGAAGAACCCGAGCGTCTTTTCGATACCCGGAAATCCGCGGCCCACGTTAAGGGTCACGGCATTGAGTGTGTGCTGTTGCACTGCGGCCTCCTTTCAAGAGGTTTGCGGCCTTTTTGGGGCCTGGTTTGTTGCTTTTTACGGCTTTTGCCGTTTTTAAAATTCAAGACCTGCCAACAGGGCATTTCCTGACTAGGTTGAGTTGTAGCATGTTTCAATACTACTGTCAATAGAAGTTTTGTGGCCAATTTTAGGGCTTTTCTGAACGATCTAGCTCCTTTTTACCCCTGGATCACAAACGCCGCGTGAGTATGCAAATCATCAAAAGTGAGCGGATGCGTGATTGCCGGCTTCCCTTGCAGAGCGAGGATGGCGTTCGCGATATCCACCTTGGTCGGATAGTAAGATTCGGTGAGTGCGGTCGAGGTTGGACACGCGACATTCGGACAGGCAAGTGCAACTGGTGGCTTTTTCAAATGCACCGCAGTATTTTGCGCAACCTTAGCGATTATTTCCGAACCGACGCTGAACGAGTCAATCGTTGTGTCGATACACAACAAGTGTCCGGTCTTCTGCACCGAGCGAGCGATAGTCTCGTGGTCGACGGGATTAATACTCACGAGGTCGATCAGATCGATGTCGGCAAGGTCTGCGGTGGCGGTACCATTGCCATTTACCGCATTGAGCAATTCACAGGCCTGCAACGCGCCAATAAATCCGTCGCCGTACGCGACAACAGTCACACTCTTCCCTGTTCGAAACACCTTTGCCTTATCAAGCGGTTCGGAGTAGATCTCTTCGGGCACGTGTTGCTTCATAGCATATGAATAGCGAGGCTCGAGGAATACGACAGGGTTTCGGTCGCGGAGAGCGGAGACAAGCAAGCCTTTCGCCATGTACGGCGTCGACGGAATCACCACCTTCAAACCTGGAACATTGCCGAACATCGAATACGTCGAGAGTGTGTGTTGCGGACCATTGCCCCATGCACGACCGATGGCGATACGGAAGACCACGGGCACCGGATTGTCGCCGCCAAACATATAGTTCCATTTTGCGGCTTGGGTAAAAATAAAATCAGAAGCGAGCAAGGCAAATTCGATACGGCCATGATGAACGATCGGTCGCAAACCACTGATCGCCGCACCCACCGCCATGCCAGTGAAGCCAGCTTCAGAGACGGGGACGTCGAAGATTCGCTCCGGATATTTTGCTTTCAATCCTGCTGTGGTGCCGTCCGCACCATTCTTGTACGAAACACCGAGGCCGATCACGAACACACTCGGGTCAACAGCCATCATTTGATCGGTGGCTTCTTTAATCGCTTCGTTACATTTAATTATTCGTTCGGGCATGTTTTTATTGAAACGTGATTCTGATTTTATTTCGCGTAGACGTCAGTATATAAAGTCTCCTTCGCTGGAAATGGTGCGTCCTTCGCGAAAGCAATCGCGGCGAGTATAGTGTCGAAAGTCTCTTTTTCGATCTGTGCGAACTGCTCTTCCGAAACGTCGGCGGCTAAAAGGGTCTGCTTCAACCGCTTGATAGGGTCGCGCTCCAAGCGCTTCTCAATCGGATCTTCTTCGCGATAGCCTTGGGCGTCGTCAAAAAGCGGCGCACTGTGGGCCATGTGACGATAGGTGATACATTCGAGCACTATTGGTCCACCACCCGCGCGAATGACCTTCACTGCTTCGGTCGCCATCGCGAGCACGTCTTCGAGGTCGTTACCGTCGGCTTTCAGGTAACGGGCACCGAGACCGGTGACGATCTTTTCGACGCTGTAGCCTTCGGACCGGCGGTCTTTGATCTTTGAATTCACCGAGTAGAGATTGTTCTCGACGACGATAAGGTACGGAAGCTTGAACAACGCCGCGAGGTTGATTGTCTCGTACACCACACCCTCTTCGGAAGCGCCGTCGCCGACAAACGAAACAGTAATATCATTCTTTTTATTATATTTCTGCTCGAAAGCGACGCCGCAAGCGAGCGGCACGACGCTGCCGAGGATCGGGGTCGAGCCGACAAAATTCACCGACTTGTCGATCATGTGCATCGAGCCACCCTTCCCTTTTGAAGAGCCGTGCGATTTGCCAAGCAACTCGCAGACCATGCGCTTTAGGTCGCCACCCTTCGCTAAATAATGGCCGTGCGAGCGATGGTTGCCGAGGACCTTGTCGCCGGCTGCGAGCGCCGCACAAACACCCACCGCAACCGCCTCTTGGCCGACATAAAAGTGTACGAAGCTCATCACTTTGTTTGCCAAATAAAAATTGGCGATCTCCTGTTCTGTGATGCGGATCAGCTGCATCTTTTTGTACGCCTCAAGAAGCGAAGAGGCTTTAGAACTGTTCGTTTTAGCAACGATAGTCATGTGGTGAGTTCTCGGGAGAACGTTTTATTCTGGGCAAATATCAATGATAATGCGGCCAGCCTGGCCGTTGCGCACCATGTCAATCGCCTCGTTAATCTTGTCGAGCTCGATGCGGTGGCTAATAATGTGATGGATCTTAAGCGCGCCGGTCTTATGCATTTGCAAATAACGCGGGATGTCCTTGGTCGGATTGAATTTGCCGCCCTGAGTGGCCTTAATCATCTTACCCTTGCCGTCAAACATGTGGTGCGCGTTCTTGAGCTCAATTGTCTCACCCGGTTTCGGCTGGCCGACAAAAATGTAGCGGCCGTTACCGCCGAGCAATGGCAGGGTTCCTTCCACAGCGTGCTTGTTGCCAGAAGTGTCAACAATGACGTCGAGATCTTTCAGATTCAGTTTTTCAATCAATTCTTCCTTGATACCTTTTTCTTTTGAATTAATGAAAAGGTGCGCGCCGAGAGCCTCCGCCATCTTGCGTTTGCTTTCGTGTACATCGACGAGGATGATTGGCTTGGCGCCGGCGATTATCGCCGCGTTCAAAAGATTGAGTCCTAAGCCGCCGGCGCCCACGATCATCACACTCTCACCTACCTTCACCTGTGCCTCATTCTCCATCACTCCAAGTGCCGTCGACAATCCGCAGCCAAGCAACGCACAGAGATCATTTGGCGTCTCGTGTGGCACGGCAGTGACGCGATTCTCGGAGACGACTGAGTATTCGCTAAAGGTCGTCACCTTGCCACTGCGGATTTTTTTACCATTCAAAATATAGACCGGAAAATCAGCCTCAATGCCATCACCTTTCATCCAATGCATGACCACCTTGTCGCCAACCTTCACGGTAGTAACATCGGGAGCGTGTGCCTCAACAATGCCGCAGCCTTCGTGACCCAGGAGATGAGGGACGAATTTTGCATTGCCTTTATTGCCCGCAATCTCCTGAAGCTGTGCTCCGCAAATACCACTCACCAACACCCGAACCAATACCTGGCCAGAAACAAGGTCCGTTAACTCTACCTCTCTAATCGCCAAAGGTTCGTCGATCTTCTCGAGAATAGCTGCTTTCATCGGCTTTTTCGGATCTTTCATGAGAAAACGAGGTAAAAAAATAGATATGCTATATTCACTAATTACCGAGCAATAATATCCTAAGGACAGCACCGTGTCTAGCCTCATTCAGCAGCAAAATTTAAGGAAAGAACCTAGGGTCTTTTTATCACCGAGACCCCTTTTTGCTGCACCACCTTAGATGCGCACTCATTCGCGAAATGGATAGCTTCTTCAATATCCTCCGTCTCGGCATACCTTACGATAAGTGCCGCGAAAAAACTGTCGCCCGCACCGGAAACATCCTTCACTTCGACTTTATGCCTTACTGGGTACATCTTACCCTTGTAATGCGCACCCGCCTCTCCTTTTGTATAGATAATCTTATTTTTGAGTTTCGGCGGAATCGAGTGCTTGGAGCGTTCATACTCGAAGTTATTAATCTTGATGAACTTCACTTTGTTTGCCCACTCACCCAGTATTTTTTTTGTATCAATAAACACATTACGATGATGTTCGCAAAGATATTGGATATCTTTGTCAGTGAGGAAGCCCTTGTTGTAATCAGAGATACCGACGATGTCATATCCAAGAGGAACTTTTTTAACATCGATGCGTGGAATAGTGTGGTCGGTGTCGACGCGAATGAACATATGATTACTATCGAGATGCATGTATCTTGTTTTTGTCACTTTCTCCCAACCATCATTGGTTACAATGTCGCAATTTTCAAAAATACTCCGAATGTTGCGTTCGACATTTTTTGCCATACCCGGGTTTTCTGTTTGACTCACAATACTGAGTGCCGGAACAGGAATATCGGGGCACAACCTATTCGCCTTGCAATACACAAAGATATCTCGACAACTTTCCCCTATAATGAGAATCTTCTTCATAGTATGCGGTTAATTTAGTTCCGACGCCAAGCGCCATTCCCCCAAATAGCCTCGTTCATACGGGCATTTTAGCATAAAATATAAGAAATGCTATACTTCTCCCATCAGAAGATGGTGCATTTCTATGGCAGATAAATTAAGACAATAAAAAAGAATTATGTCTAGTATTCTCATCTATCATCACCTCGGGCTAGGTGATCACATCATGTGCCACGGCATCGTCCGAGAGTATTGTAAAAGGTATGATCGAGTGACTATCTTTGCAAAAGCCCACAACTATTCTTCGGTAGCCTTCATGTATCGTGACCTACAAAACCTTACCGTCATCAAGGGGGACGATGCGCAGGCTCGAGTACGTATCTTTCTCAATAACTGTTTTGGGAATTTGAAATACAACAAAGTTCTTACTGTTGGTTTCGATAATCTGGACGCAACATCTGGAATTCAGATTGAACAGCAATTCTATGCAATCGCCGAAGTTCCGTTGGAGAAAAAATGGGAGAGCTTTTTGGTAAAAAGAGATCTTGATCGAGAACATTCGCTCATTAGACAGATTGCACCGATCGGGGACTTCGTATTCTTACACGAAGATCCAAGTAGAAACTTTGTTATAAAAAGAACCTATGTCGGCAAAGATTACTACGTTATTACGCCCAACAAACAGCTCACTGACAATATTTTTGACTATTGTAGGACCATAGAGAAAGCGAAGGAAATTCATGTTATCGACTCTTCTTTTATGTTCCTTATTGACTGCCTGCCTTACAAGAACCCTGAACAGAAACGTTTTGTACATCGATATTCTCGACAGAACCCAGAGTGGCAGCTCCCGATACTGAAAAAGAGTTGGACTATTATTACCGAATAAAAACGATCCCCATGAATGTCCCTAACAACAAAGCACTCAAGGTATTACTCTACTACCCATTTGGAATGGGTGACCAGATCATATGCCATGGAATGGTGAGGGAGTATTGCAAGCAGTACGAACACGTCACCATTTTTGCCAAAAAACACAACTACCCTTCAGTGCGCTTTATGTACCGTGACTTAACAAATCTACGTGTTTTCGAGATAGACAAAACACCCTTGAAACTCAACGAGAATACAGTTTTTCTCGACAATCCCCAAAAGGAAGAAATGGAATTTGATGTCATTAAGATCATTGGCCATAGCTATCTCATCTGGAGCAAACATAGTATCCAGTTCGAAAAACAGCTCTACGAAATAGCCGGACTCCCCCTCTTAAAAAAATGGGAGAGCTTTTTTGTTGAAAGGGATCTTGAAAGAGAGCGGGGCCTTTTTGAAAAAGTCCCGCACAAAGAGGCTTACGCTTTTCTACATGAAGACCCGGAAAGAAAATATCTCATTAAGCGCGAGTTGATAAGCAAACATTGCGCAGTGTTCGAGCCAAATAAAAACCTGACGGAAAACATTTTTGACTATTGCACCGTAATCGAGAATGCCGAAGAAATACACGTCATAGATTCCTCGTTTATGTTTTTGATCGACTGTCTTCCCTATGAAAATCCGCGACAGAAACTTTTTGTACATCGATACGCGAGAGATAACAACGAAAGCCTTCTACCTATTCTCAAAAAAAACTGGACGGTCATTGTCGAAAGACGCGACAAGTGGGAACCGATGAAGGACCTACTTGCAGCCTCGTATACGTACAGTAGCCTCCCGCCAGCATTTTCAAGTCTCATCTTCAAAATGGTACGCAAAATATTTTGGACCATGAACTGGAACATGACGAGACCGAAACATCCAGACGCAAAGGCTCTTATACAACGATACGTTCCAGGAAAATCGTTTGCCGAGATCTTTACTGACAAAAGGAAGTCTGATGATTCAAATTCACTCCTTGCACGAAGACTCGAAGCGACTTCAACTTCTGTTATCGACATATCATCTGAACAGCATAAAAAAACGGCAGATGTTGTGTTCTGTTCGACCACTCCTACTGAACTTCGTGACGCTACGAAGCTCATTTTAACGTTACGATCAGTGACCAACAGCACTCTTATTTTCCATCTACACTCCGCGAAAGGATCCCCTGTTCGATCTTCCGTTGAATCGATACTCACTCGAGCTGGCTTCACCCTAGTAGAGAGGCATCTTTACCGAACCGAAGCAGTGTTCGTTTGCAAAGTGACACCAGGGGAAGAATTAAAATTTAGTATCATTACCCCGGTTTACAACGGCGAAAAATATATCAAAGAAACAATGGATAGCGTTCTTTCGCAAGAAGGCAATTTCGAAATTGAATACATCATCCAAGATGGTGGATCTACCGACGAAACGATTGCCATTGTGAAATCCTATGAGCAACTGTTGTGTAAAGGCGAGTATCCAGGACGCTGTAAAAAAGTCACGCTCAAGTGGTATTCCGAAAAAGATGGCGGGATGTACGATGCGATAGAAAAAGGCTTCGCCCGCGCAACCGGCGAGATATTCGCCTACATTAATTCGGACGACAACTACCTTGCTGGCGCCTTTGCATCGGTCTGTAACATTTTTTCTGCAGATCCAGAGGTTGAGTGGATTAAAGGAATCGACTCAACGAGCAATGAGGTTGGTAGTGTCATTTCTCCTGGGGCATGTCTGACATATCGACGTGACTGGCTTCAGAAAGGAGCCTACGGGCGAAGCGCTTACTTTGTGGAACAGGCTAGTGTATTCTGGAAGAAATCACTCTGGAAAAAGGCGTGTCCAGATATCTCAAAATATCGCCTTGCTGGTGATTATGCTTTATGGTTTGCTTTTTCCCAACATGCACCACTTTGGTCATTTAATAAACAAGTAAGCACCTTTAGGAAGAGGGCGGGGCAATTGAGCGAGAACATGGAAGAATACCGTAAGGAGCAAGTGGTTATTGCACCCTACAACTTCTTTCTCGAAAAAAGACTTCTTGTATTTTTCACACTGAATCGTTTTTTGAGATTACATCCGAAGAAACCGTTCTCCCGTTTTTTATTCCTCTGCCTATTCCCTTTTCAAAAAAAGGAACTGTACTTGGACTTCGACAATCAAGGACATCATTTCAAAAAGAAGGCTGATTCGTATGTTATTTAAATACAGAAGACGAACGACTGTCATCGGCTCCACCACTGAAATCAACATTCTTCAACACTCGGAATAAAGAGATGAGAGCGAAAGCCAGGTTTGGATAACGAGCCATCAAGCGCTCCGCGTTCTCATGCTCCGGCCGCAACAGTAAGCGTTCCCTCAGATATTGCTGTGCCTCGACCAACTCTCTTTTCAAGAGGCGCGAGCTCTTGAACAAGCCTCGGAGATCAATGCCGAAACCGCTTTTGTTGCGATACACCAGCTCCTTCGGCAAATATCGTGTCAATATTTTTTTCAGAAAAGCTTTCGAAACGCCTCCAACAAGGCTCTGATCGGAAAATTGTGTACTATTTCGCACCACATCTACATCGAGGAGTGGTACGCGACCCTCTATCGAAACATACGAGGTGGCAAAATCAGTCTTTCTCAGCAGATCACCTTCGAGATAAAAGTCCTGATCGAGCAGACGTGGCGTCGTGGCATTTTGCCTGAACAAACCCTTCCAGAGACGCCACCCCTCGAGACTTGCGAGGTCCTTCGAAGGCGACATATGCAGCAGATAAAAACTAAACGGCTGGCCAAAAAGAATAAAAAAACGCTCAAAGAGTGCATTTTTCGAGCGCACATTCGGCATCAGGAAAAAGAGGCGGTCGAGCCAGGTAATATTATAATCCTGCTTTGCAGACAACTTTGACAATACCGTGTCGCGGTGATAACCGAAAAAGTACTCATCACCGCCTTCGCCAGACAGCACCACCTTCACTTTTTCGGCGGCCTTCTTCGAGACAAAATAGGTCGGAAAAATAGAATTGTCATGCGTCGGCTCGTCGATCTTCGACATCACCTCTTCGTACACTGCATCAAACTCGTCGACGCCAAACGAAAACACATTTGTCTTCAGTTGCAGTGCCACACCAATACGCTTGAAGTAAGCCTGATCCTCAGCTTTTCGATCGACGGCAATACTAAACGTCTCCAAACTGATGCGATGCTTCTGCAAAATAGCGGCAACGAGAGAGGAGTCCGTACCGCCGGAAAAAAATACCCCAACCGGCACGTCAGAAACAAGATGCGAGAGGACTTGTGTTTCTAGTAATTGAGCAAATTCTTCTTCCCCTTTCACTACTGAAACGTTTTGGCGATATGTCGCCTTTTTTGAAATTGCCCTTGCCGAGAGATCGTATTCTACAACGGACGATCTCTCAACTCGAAAGACATCTTCGTAGATAGTGTACGGCGACGGCACATACCCGAGGGTAATGAACAACTCCACGGAATCCGCGAGTACCTTCAGAGACAGTCCTTTGGCTGAAAGAAGTGCTGTGAGACCCTTCATTTCGGAAGCAAAGGCGAACACTCCGGCCTTCGCATAATAGTACAGCGGCTTTATCCCCACATGATCCCTCATGAGGACGATCTTCTGCTGTGCGGTATCGTAGAGCGCAAAAGCATACATGCCGCGAATCTGCTCGGTCATATTCACACCCCATTCTTTATAGGCACACAGGAGCACTTCCGTATCTGAAGTAGTCTTGAATTGATATTTCCCGGAAAGCTGTTCTTTCACCTGCTTGAAATTGTAAATCTCGCCATTGAAAACAATCCGCAAAGCTCCGTCGGCCGAAGCCATCGGCTGATGCGAGCGCGGATCGATGTCGAGGATCGAGAGACGATGGTGTCCAAGCGTCACCCGCGCATCAGAAAAAAGGCGTGTCGCATCTGGACCGCGATACGCAAAAAGGCTGGCGGCTATCCGCACTTGCGCTTCGTTCTGCTCATTGATACCGATGATGCCACACATAGTAAGTTAAGCTAATGTTTGAAGAAAGGCGATTACCTTCTCCGCATGCTTGTCCCAAGTATAGTCCATAACCCGTGTCTTGGCATGTATAGCTCTTTGAGATGGCGCTTTCGGATCAATGTCGTGCAACGCCGTCAGAATAGCCTCTGGATTTGCCGGCGGTACGAGATAGGCAGTGGAATCATCCAACACTTCACCAATGGAAGCGAGATTTGAGGCAATAATCGGCACACCGGAAGCCATGTACTCGAACATTTTGATCGGCGAAGTGTAGTTTTCCGATTCTTTGGTGGTCGGAACATTTGGCAAGAGTAGCGCATCGGCAGAGAGTAGATATCGCGGAATCATTGCGCGCTCCTTGTGTCCCAACACAAGGATGTTGTCTATTCCCTCACGAACACAATGCTCCTGACACGTCCGGACATCTGTCTCAGTGCCACCCACCAGCACAAAGAGGTTATTCTTGTCCTTTGATGTCGCGGCAGCCGCAAGTACTGTGTCTACCCCCTTCCAACCATAAAGGTGTCCGACGTACATAGCGATCTTCTTTTCTAATGCCAAGCCGAGCTGTGCTCGTAGCACTTCCTTTGTTTCGGTGATCCGCGAGAATGTCACGACATCAGCACCATTCGGAGCCACGAACACCTTTTGATAGCCGTGTGTGGAGAATTCCTTGGCCGTACCGAATGAATTACACACCACCCCACTCGCCGACCGGGTGAGCAACTGAAAGATACTGGGATGAGTATTTGTCCAATTGTGAGCATTGTAGACAGCACGGTACCCTCTCAGACGAAAAAGCCAGCAAATCTCGGGATTTCGAGTATAAATGATCGTCTCCTTCGAGGGCGTGTATCGCGAGAGAGAGTAAAGAAAAGCGAGACTCTGGAGGCCGTGGGTGATACTTCCAAAAAGGCTCTGAAAACGAAATACATCAACGCCGAGCCGCCGGATCGGGAAAGAAGATTCGATCCCATAATATGAAAACGGGTCTTTGACGATAGCTGAACTCCTGTTGGGCACGACAAGTTCGGTCTTGACTCCCTTTCGCGCGAATTCTTCACACACCTTCATGATCTGAAAGCCGTGCGCTTTTTCGGTGGGAATGCGAGCGTTGACGATATAGGAGACATTCATTGGAGTTAGGATTGAAATCGATCTGCCGTTATTACGACAAAGCCTGCAGCACAAAAAAGTGGTGATACTGATTTTCAAATGGCACGAATTCTTTGACGATCTGGAAACGGCGATGCAAGATGCCCCTAATCCTACCAATCGAGTAACCACGCTTGCCGATCTCCCAGTAATGCTGATCATTGAATTTATGCTTCATCGGGAATGGCACCTTGAACGCAAAAGTGAGTTCGGGCAAAAAAGGGATCTTGCATTTCCACTTCACCGCCGGGCCAAAGTGCGGCACGCTGAAAATTACCGATCCTTTTGAGACGCGAGCCATTTCAGCCAACGCGGCTTCGAATTGCTCGAAGGGTAGATGTTCAAGTACTTCAAACGCGCAAACGAGATCGAAGGATTTATTCGCAAATGGCATGGCGAGTATCGACCCAACAGTATCTGGATGAAGATCTTCTGCTACGTCGATATTGGTATATGTGATTTGCTTTGCCTGCTTCACATAATCACGGAGAACACCATCGCCAACGCCCACCTCAAGCATTGTTTTTGGTGCCAAAGAAAGGACCTCGCGTAGCTGGTACCAGTAGCTGGCCCAACGATCGGGATAGCAATAATTCTTGAACGTGTAATGCTCTTTGTCTACCTGCTTCTCATTTGTAATTGTCGACTTCATAGGGTGTTCGCGATGCGACGGATAAGGTTGCCGAGATCGTGATGCTCCATTATATACCCGCGGAGCTCGGCACCGACAGCTCGGCGTTCAGCCTCAGTCTTTACGGCCAGGGTATGTAATAACTCAGCAAAACCATCGATGTCCGCCTTGTCGACAAACAAACCTCTCGGACGAAGCAGAGTTTCGAATGCCTCATTGCAGGTAACGGGAATCTTCGCCATAGACATTGCTTCGAGCACCACCTTATCAAGACTGCCAGTATCACTCAGGTTGACCAACACATCCACTTTTTGCAAGATCGGAATGAGTTCCTGTTGCGACTTCGCACCCAAACAGTGGAAGTGCTCGGAAAGACCGGAAGCGCCGATGAAGGCTCGCAATTCTTTGTCGTACTCTCGGTCAATCGCTGTGACTGGACCGCCGACAATTTCGATCACAAAGTCTGGCGTCGTGGCGACTAATACTCGCGCAATATCGACCAGCAGCTTTTGATTTTTCGCAAGCGAGACTCGGCCGACAGAAATAATCGTAAATGGCCTTTTTTCTACAGGCTGCTCCGCCGAGCGAACACCTGCTTTCGTCGCGGGAGCAAACAGCTCGGTATCAATACCGTGCCCCATAACGTGCACCTTCGGAGATTTTGCACGGAAGCTTTCTATCGAAGCCGTGAATACGACATTGGTTAGGAAAAGTGCGATCAACAGCTTAGTGTCTACCAGCTTGTGCGTATACCACAAGGCGATCTTCTTACCCCACGCACGCCAGAGGAATCCAGCAAGAATGATGTAGACCGGGTTCATGTGCACAAACACTTTGTCGTATTCGGCGCGTTGTTTCCAGATGAGAGAATAAAAGCGGATGAGGTAGGATATTCGCCCTAAATTCTGCTCCTTGCCAAGTGAGTAGACGGAAACATTGCTTGGTAGAGAATGCGGACCTTCTTGCAGACAGATCACCGTAACCTTTTCGTACACCTTCGAAAACTCGACGAGCCATCGATGAAAAAACCCGAGAATCGGATCATTTTGGTCGACTTTTTGTGTGATAATTAGGAGTTTCATGGAAGAAATTTGGACGAATAATGAGGTGGCGCGAGGGATATGCCAACAACCACTCAAGCCTAGCGCGAATGCGTCGAAAGCGCCATAAGCACACCCTCCTGATACGCCTTCAGGTAGGCACCGTGGCTCGGGTACGTGTGTTTGCGAGCATCGCGAGTCGCCGCTTCACTGAAACGCTGACGCAATTCTGGATGCATGATGAGCTTGGTCATTTTCGCGAAGAGTTGGTTCTCTGCCTCTTTTGAGTTGTGGGCAGTCAACGAAAACACGTACCCATTTCGACCATCGATCAGCAAGTCTCCCGCGATACCAGTGTCACTCGCAATGACCGGCACGCCAGCCAACATCGCTTCCACCATGGTCATGCCATATCCTTCAAATAGCGAGGTGGAGAGCAGGAAGTCAGCCGAATGGAAGAAAGGCAGTAAACGCCTCTGCCAGCCCACAAAAAGCACCGAGTGCTCAATCCCCAGTTTCCGAGCCAAACGCTCAAGGTGAGGCCTTTCAGGGCCTTCCCCGGCGATAATTAGGCCTGTTTTAGGGGCCACTTTCACCGTCTTGGCAAAGGCTCGTAAAGCGAGGTCTACCTGCTTCTCTTTAGTGAGCCGGCAGGCCATCAAACCGACCGTCTCCCAATGCGGCAAATGCACCCAATCCGCCTCCCTTTCACCCCCTACACGAGCATGTACATCCTGCGAAAGCGCCCAGGCAAATGGGTCAACATAGATCGGCAAAACTTGAATATGGTCTGGGTGCCAGATGTGGCTGCCGATGAGTGATTTTTTAATACGCTCCGACACCACACGCACCGAAGAAGCGCGCGCGAGCACCGCGCGCGCAACATGGCGGCGAAAGCGATTCAACAAACCGACAAAAGATAACGTTGGCCAACAAAAATATGGCGACAGAAAATCCGTGTGAACCTGCACCTGCAAAGCAACACCGAAACGCTCCGCGAGCTTCTTTCCCACCAGGCCGGTCTCAAATGGATCCTGTGTCGAGATGACGATCTGGGTCGACGGCGTGCGCTTTAAAAGCCGCGCGAGCACCGCGCGACCCACGCGCACGCCGTCATCAACAAAACACCACCGATTCCACGACTGTGTACTATGCACCAAAACATTCTGTCCGATCTGAATCGTAGCAGGAGCAAGCACACCCCGACCACCTTTCCCGCCGCCAGACACACCACCCATTCTCGGCGCGCGCTTTCCGAACCGTCGAGTGAACAACACGATATGCAACTCAGCGAATAAAGTACCGTATTCGCGCATGCGCCGATGTGCCGCACTACCCTCTTTGAGAATAGAGACATCGGTCGAGATCATCACTACTGCAGGGAGCTGAGATCGCTTCATGGAATGTATTATACCTTGCCGAGAAATTCTTTCATTGCGCGAGCGACCAGTGTCCAATCGTACTTTTCAACAACCATCGCCTTTGCGTTTCGCACAAGCGAATCGCGCAAAAGCCGATCATCCAAACGCTTCACCTGCACAGCAATACTTTTTGGATCTTCCACCTGACAGAAAAGACCTGTTGGCGGTTTGGCTGCATACTTGCCACGCTCAGACTCCATCTTTGCTGTCTGTTCAGGAGAAGTAAGGAAATCGACAATACCTCCGACAGGGGTGGCGATCACCGGAATGCCTGCAGCCATTGCCTCAATAAATGAATTGCCAAATCCCTCCGAAAGAGCGGGACGAACAAAGACATCGGAGATGTGCAAGTACTTCGGCATTTCGGTGTGCGGCACATGGCCGAGGAATTGTACTCGGTGGGCGACTTTTAGATCGCGCGCGAGCAAACGTAGTTCATCCTCTTGATAACCAACACCCAGAATGAGAAGTTTCACCTGCTCTGGCAACAGCGCGAGCGCGCGAATAATATCGCCGACCGCATTCTTCACCACCAATCTCGAAGTCGTCACCAAAAATTCATCGGTGTATTTCTTCCCCAGCGAATCTTTCAATGCAGTCAACTCGATGTCCGGCGCGCGACGAGCAAAATGCTCGACATCAACACCGTTCGGAACCACCGACACCTTGCCCATATGCCCCATTTCCGTCGCAAAGTCGGCGAGATATTGAGAAATCGCCTGCACATGATCGGCCTGCACGAAGATCTGTCGAAATATCGGGTACAACAAGCCGACGCGTTTTTTGATATACGGAATCGGGTCACCCTCCTGCAACGTCAACAAGAACGACACATCCGGACGCAACCATTTGAAGAATAGTCCAGCGAAGCCCGCGTAGTTTGCCATCATCGCCCACGATGCATCGTATGCTTTCTCCCGATGCAACTGCCGAGCCTTCCATGCACCGAGAAACGGCAGAAGATATTTATTCAGTTTCAAAGGAAACTTCAGCGAGTCTGCGGAATCAACACAGTCACCCACGAAGCCCACTCGGTACACATTCACATTGCCGATTTTTTCGTATTTTGGTAGCCGCTTATCGAGACGCAACGTCACCATGTCGAACTCAATCTCCGAGGACGGAATTCGATCGGTAATTTCCTTTATTGCAATTTCTGCCCCACCAATGAAGCGCGGATAGTAGACCAGCGAGAAGATGAGGATTCGCTTCATAGAATAGGCTCATTTTACCGCAAAAGGTACCACCAAGCAAAAGCGAGCAATGCGAGCACGCCGATTGTGGCGCCATAGTAGTTCAGCCGTCGTTCTTTAGCTGTCGTGTCGAGAGTGATGATCTGCCCCTCGCTACTACTCGCCGTGAGGTCGATCGTCTGCGCGGCCATATTCGCGACCTTTGGCTTTGCCACCGTCTTCGTCGATTTTGTCGGAGCTTTCTTTATCGTCGATGGGGCCGCCTTGGTAGCGACCTTTTGTGCCGACACCACGACCGCCTTCGCCTCACGAGCTGTCGATGTCGCCACTACCCGCCCATTCAGATATTGCAGAGTGATCGGTGCTTCAAAAGCACGAACCGGTTCAGCGTACGTCTGCGAAAATTGCACGACATCGATCGTCATCTCGGCACGGCCAGACACCATCGAGTATTCCGGGAACACGAAGTCTGGCCGCCCTGACTGGCTCACCTTGAGCCCAAAGAGATCCATAGAAGCAGCATCCAGGTTTTCGATTATCATCACCTCCTCCGAATGACTCAGGCTCAGTTGCGGCGAGCGAACCAATACACGCAGACGGTCCGTGGCCGAATACACATCCGAGGCCGTCGCCAAAAACAACTCGTACGTCCCAGGCTGTGTGTAGGTATGCAGCACATACTGGCCTTCTTTTGTTTGACCGTCGCCAAAGTTCCACACATAGCGAGCATTTTGCAGCGGTTGTTTTTTCAACCCCCAACTTTGGGCTGAAAATGTTGCCTCAACACCCGCGAACAGCTCGGCCTTGCCATTGATCTTGCAAAAGATCTGCGGATCCACGGGGATATACTTGAGCCCGCCCTGCGGCTGCGAAGGAGCTGGCGCAGTGATGGTAGGCGAAATATTCTCTGGCTCAGATTGAGGTACGGAGACTGGAGTGCTTGTAGCCGGAACACTCCCCTCCGAGGTGCCGTAGCTCTGGATAGATGAAGCGGGCACGGAAGGGGCCGTAGCACGCGGTGCGCCCCCAGGCGTTGGTGCCACGGCGACCCACGACACAATACCTTCGACCGAAAGCTGTTTTTGCAGTGTGTTTCCGTCACCAGCCGCGCCTATCATCGGATCAAAAGTCAGCACATCCTCATCGACATCTTTGCCCCTCAACACCAACACCTCCCCAGTATTCTTCAACGAAAAACTACTGTCGTACAACGTCCCAGAATACGCGGGCCAATCGACCATGAATTTCGCAGAATCATCGGCAATCACCGCATACTGACCACCTGCCAGTGTAGTCGTTCCAACCACCGCCTTCAAACCATGATTCACCCCTTCTTCAAATAATTTCAAACCGCTCACATCGACCGTCTCACTTGCAGTGTTGTGGATTTCAATCCACTCTCGACCCGCATCGGTACCGGCCGGGTCATACATTACCTCAGTAAATTCAATTCTTGCTTGTACGGCCACAGGAAAAACCATCGCGGCGCACAAGGCGCACGTCATCACTATTGTTTTATTCATTTTTTTCTTCTTGTTACTTCTCTACTTCTAGCAACCTACGGAGTTCGTTTTCCGGGATCTCTTTGATGGTTCGTGACTCATTTTTTACCGATGACACGGGAACAGATGCTGGCACAGACACCGGAGTAGTCGCTGCTGGCTGAGGTGTTTGCCGAACTTGGACAGGCGGCAATACACGCGAAGTCTCTGTCGACACACTCGCCTCTTTCGGATCCTTCTTCATTGCCGAAGCAAGCGCCTGGCGCAAAGCCGAAATATTCTCTTTCAATGGGCCAGTCTGTGAATCAGGTGTTGTCTTCGATTTGAGCTGGCTCAACGAAATCGGCTTCGCCACCTGATGCGCGACAGCATGATGTTGGGACTGAGACGCCACCGGCATCTGAACTAGAGCACTCTGTTGTCGCGGAGCCTGTGGAGCAATTTGCACAACTTGAGACATCGCGATTGACGGAATGATCGAGGCTTCGGCACGAGATGCGGGTGTGTGAGTAGGAGTAGCCTTTGGTACCACCTGAACCGGGGCGGCTGGTGTCGCAACCGAAGTGGTACGCACCGGTGCCGAGACCGAACGTGCAACCGCAGAAACCGCAGCCGTAACAGCAGACACAGTGGACGCTACCCCTTTCGACGCTGCCGATGCCGCCTCCGGCTTTGGCTCTGGCTTGAGCGGCTGATGCCACTGCTTGATCTCCCCCTCCACATCTGCACGAGGACGGGTGAATAATGCACGAGAAGCCTGCACGACTTCGTCTTTCATATTTTTCTCCGGCATCTTGATCGGTGGCAAAGTCGTCGCTGAGAAAGGCTGAGAGCTGATTCCGTCGATCATGAGCTTCAGATAAATCTGAATGTAGCCGAGATTCACAAGGTCTTCCGCCAAAAACTTCGGTGCAAATTCCTTCTCCAACACATCAGCGTCATACGCACCAACGCGGAAGGTGATCATCGTGCCGACGTTGCCGAACACCGCCGCTCGCACCTCCTCCTCCATCTGCTCGATGTATTGGTGAGCGATAGTGAGACTGAGCTTGTACTTTCGCGCCTCAGAAAGAATGTCTGCAAACGACTTGTTGGCAAAAGACTGGAATTCGTCCACGTACAGATAGAAGTTCGGATATTTCTTCAGCTCGCTGTCAGTGAGGTCCGCTCGCGACATTGCCGCGAGATAAATCTTGGTGATGAGCATGCTTCCAAGCAAGTTTGCATTCGATTCACCGATACGCCCCTTCGACAAGTTCACGATGAAAATCTTCTTCTCATCCATGATTTTTCGCAGGTCGAACGAAGAGGTCGATTGACCGATGATATTGCGGATCAGTGGGTTCGCCGTGAACTGTCCGATCTTGTTTTGGATCGCCGGCGTCGCTTCAGCGGCAAACTTCTCGGTATACTTCGCGAATTCGTCGTTCCAGAAAGACTTCACTGCGGGGTCGCTCACATTATCCACCACACGACGGCGATATTCTTTGTCGGCAAACATTCTGTTCACACCGAGCAGTGTCGCACCGGGATATTCGAGCAACGCCAAAATAGTATTGCCCAAAATATATTCCATTCGAGCTGACCATGCATCCTCCCAGATCTTCTTGAAGGTACTCATCAAGCCAGACAACACCAAGTGACGCTTGTCGTACCCAACGTCCTCCATTACGTTGAAAGCGATCGGATGTTCAAGATCGAATGGCGCGAAATACACCACGTCTTTCTTGCGATGCTCAGGAATATACTCAAGAAGCAGGTCTGCGGTCTTGCCGTGCGGATCGATGAAACAGATACCCTCACCAGCTTGAATGTCCTGCACTGCCATATTTTCGAGGAGCGTCGACTTTCCCATACCCGTCTTGCCGATGACATACATGTGTCGGCTACGATCTTTTCGTTTTATACCAAAAGGCACCCTCTTGTTGCGAGAGTCAGTCTGAGCAAAGTACGTGACTTTGTTCTCATCCATATACGTACAAGAATTATATCAAAAAAACAACGCCGTTGCACCCACAACTTTGTGAGCACAACGGCGTCTGCTGACCGACAGGGATTAGGCGAATGCCAAACCCATGGAAGGATGCGCGAAGCGGCGAGGAGGCGGCTCACTGCTGAGCTTGCCAACCTCATCTTCGAACACCAGGAGACAGCCATCGCGATCGAGCACTCGCGGACCGATGGCGCGAACTTCGCGACCCCAAAGAGGACTGTCCTCGTGGGGCCGCTTGATCACCCGATACGCTTTGCCATCTGCGGTGGTGCCTGAACCCACAACCTGGATTGTTTCCGGTTGTCCTTGCTGTTTTGCTTTTGCTGCAGCCATAATGGCTTGTGTGTATGCCGACACTACTACGAGCAGATGCCAGGAGACAACTGACCACCCATGGTCACCCCATCTCCAACCCCATCCACTCACTGGATAAACATTCTATACCTCTCTTGTGTATTCTGTCAATTCCCCATCTTTGCCTTATCCCCAGCCAATTTATCGGCAAGTAAGGCACCTTTGGTGTACCGCACTTTCGGATCCCAAAGAATCCATGAAGTGAGACCTGCGTCGTACACGGCCTTCATCTGTGCCTGCACCATTTCGGCAGTATATTCTGCACCGAGATCAAAGTCTTGTAGCCAAGGACGCAACCCCGCCATTGGTGTCGTACTCGCCGCAGCGACAGCAAGCGCTTTCTTGGCCACGGCTCCGTCCATCGAATATTTCACGACCTGATACGGCTCGGCGGCGGGGTTTTTCAAATTCAAAAAGCCGACAGGATAGTGTGATGGATACACCATCGGCATGATGTAATCAAAATATGGCAGCGCTCGCCCAAGTACTTGACCAATATTCAAGTCTCCCTTGTTGGTAGTGGTCATACCGAAGAGATCGGCCGAAGTAACAATACCAGTACCCGAAAGCCGCTGATGCAAATATGCAAAGAAGGTTTCCAGCACATCTGCCTTCACCTTGCCTTCGCTATAAGGAAAATAAATATCCTTCATGTTGCCGTCGGAAGGAAAACGCACGTAATCAAAATTCAATTCATCGAAGCCGTGTGCGTAGGATTCTTTGGCAATGGCAATCGTATAATCCCACGCTTTTTTCGCACCAGCGTCCATCCAGCCGATGCCCTTGTGGTCTTTCCACTGAGTAAGCTTATCAGCACGCTTTACGGCCAACGTCGGATACTTTTCGGCAAAGAGTGGATCTTGAAAGACGGCAATTCGCCCAATCACGTACACACCACGCTCGTGCAGTTCGGCGATAAATTCATTAATGTCGGTGATACGCGCACTGTCCGATCCGTACTTTTTCAACTCCGGATCAGTGACGGGGAAAGCAATGTGTCCGGTGGCGTCTTTAATATCAATTACGACCGCATTGACGCCAGTCGCATCGATCACATCGACGACCTTGTCTCGCAACAATTTTGTGCCAGCGATCCAGCTGGTGATATAGATACCCTTTAGCGGCTCGGGCGTTGCGACGTGTGTCACTCTGACCTTCGAATTCGGATCATTCTTTCCACCAAAATTCGAAATCACTTGCGCGCGTTGCGATTCAAGAAGCAATTCTTCCGCGGTCGGCAGACCAATCCCCCACGGATGTGGGCCAAAGCCCTGTCCATACGTCGGATACGCCCGTGGCAATACGACAAGCAACAACAGCAAAACAATTGCAAGCGCGGCTACAATGCCGCCCAAGATCCATCGATCACGCACCGACATGAGTACTGTGTTGTATGCCATTCTCGCTATATGCTTCGGTTATTCGCTCGCCTTTTCTCATCAAAAGAGAGCTGAGGAGTATTTGTCGATGAAGAAGGTATGTTGAGAGGATCGTGATCGCCGAAAAAATCATCGCGAGATAGGCTTTCCAAGCCATCGGAATACCGCAAAATGGCGAAAGAAGAAAAAGGGTGAAGATAGCTGAAGAAAAAATAATTCTGATCTTCAATTTCATGGGCCAATCATATCACGGAATCCGCGAAGTCCAGGCTGTGTATTATGCTATACTGTTGAAAATTTCATGAGGACTCCGATTCTCTACGTCACCCGCGACATCGAACGTGCCACAGGCCTCGCCTCCCTGCCGGCTGGATATTATATTGTCGCCAACATGAGCCCGTATGCCGAAATAGTGCAAGCGAAATTTCGCGATCAGGTGCTGTTGGTGCGTAGCGAAAACGTCTCTACAAGTAGTAGCAGCAACGCAAGTGGCTCACAACTCGACACAATCGACCTTTTGGCACATCCTGCGACCGAGGCGTTTGTAAAAAATATTACTAAGGCGTGCGGCAAAAAGCCTGGAATAGTTGTGTTCAAAAATACCGCGCGGATCGAGCGACTTGCGCGTGAAAAAGGCTGGAAGCTGCTGAATCCCTCCGCCTCGCTCGCTGAACGCCTCGAAAACAAGATTACGCAGATCAGCTCGCTCGGCACCGCTGCCCGCTTTTTAATACCCGGCACTCGCCTCGCCGTATGCATGGACCTCGCATGGGAAGGTGTACCTTTTGTATTGCAATTTGCTCACACACACACAGGGGAAGGCACCATTTTAGTAAAGAGTGTGGATCAACTTACTGAGATCCAAAAACAATTTCCTCAACGCGAGGTACGTGTGAGTCCGTTTGTGAAAGGCTCAATGTATACGAGCAACAATTGTGTGGTGCCGATGAGGCGTGTGCTCAGAAACGGTTTTGGTTTGTTTGGCGCGTTTTCTCGACCAAAAACACTTGTCGGTAATATCAGCTATCAAATCACGGGATTGGCACCATTCACCGACCTTCCGTTTTCAACTGTCGGGAACGATTGGAAAAAAGGCGCAGCGCTTTCGGCAGAGCTTCGCAAGCAATACGAAGAGATGGCGCGCGCCTGCGGCGCGCGCCTCGCTGTCCTCGGCTGGAAAGGCCTCTTCGGCATCGACGCCATTCTCGATGAATCCTCCCAGTGTTTCTATCTCATCGAAATCAACGCTCGCCAACCCGCCTCGACCACATTTGAATCCGCGTTGCAATGCCCGACGCGTGCGACCGAAAAAGCCCTCACTCCAAACACCGCCCAAACAAACACCTCTCTTCTCACCACCTTCGAAGCACATCTAGAGGCACTCACTGCTGAAATATCTAGTGATGCACAATTACAGAGAATTACCGAAGGAGGTCAAATAATCCAACGACTCACCGCCTTGGTGGCAAATGAGTTGAAAAATTCGCCCGGTGTCATGTTCGACAAAGCCGAAGCGTTACGTACCGAAGGCTACACCGTTATCGAATACGCAAACACCAAGCCAAACAGCGACCTCCTTCGCATCCAGAGCAAAAAAGGTATAATCGACTCACCGTTATGCAACCCACCTCAGAACAACTAGCACATCGACTAAGTGCGGCCGCTCGAGATGTGCTTGCAAACTATCTTTCACTCCCAACCTTCGGAGTCGCAGCGCCGTATTACAACAATCGTCGACACAATCTTGCAGCTGGCCTGCGTGCCCTCGCCGGCAAAGGCCTGCCAGAAGAGATTGTTGAGGAAGCTGAACTTTTTGCAATTCGCGAAAAAGTTACCCTCGCATCTCTCGCTAGCGGCGATAAGACTAAATTTCTCGCCGACCACCATCTCGGTATCGACTGTTCAGGATTCGTATACCATGTTTTGGATGCGGAAAGTCGTGCGCGGGGCGCAGGCGCAATGCATTCACACATCTCTTTTCATCACCGTTCTTTCTTGCGCCGCCTCATCGCCCGCCTGCGCCCCGCGCAAAACGCCGGAGCCATCACTTTTGCCCAACCATCCAATAGCCGTGAGATTGACCTTTCCGACATCCAGCCAGGCGACTTCATTGTCATGACCCACAACACCGCGGCGCGCTCTTTCGACCACATCATCCTTATCACCGCTGTCGACAAAGCCACCACTCACACCACCCTCACCTACACCCATTCTGTTGCTTGGCCTTCCGACGGTATGTACGGACACGGTATACGTACGGGAACCATCACTGTCACCGACCCACTCATCAAGCTCTCAGATCAAGTATGGGAAGAACATAGCAAAGCCGGTGCGGAAAATTACACTCATCAGCGCGCAGCGAAGGCCGAAACTACCTCGTTGAGACGATTGAATTGGTTCTAGACCTCGACCACAAATAAAGTAGTAGTGCTAAGCAACCTTACCTAAAGACTCTTTCTCTTTTTCAAAATCACCCCTTACCTGCTTAAGGAACGGAAGGATGCCGTGGTCAGCATAATTACCTAAATCTAATTTAGTAATTTCTGTGATCAACCGGTTTAAAGTAGCCCTTGTTACAAAGGCCCTTGCCGGCAGAACACATTCCCCCGTTTCTTCATTGATAATATCGAAGTAAACTGTTGCATCTGGAAGGTTTAATTTTTCAAAGACACCCATCTGCTTCCGAATAAAATTCGCAGATGGTTTACCTGTAATTACTGTCTCAACTAAAACTGGGTTGGTAAGATATTCAGAATCCACAACGCGCCTGATTGCTAAAATTGTCTCATGATCAAGTGAATCAACCTGAAAAGAAGATGTCTCTCTGTCAGGAAAAACCTCCTTGATTACTGAGGATTTTTCGTCTTTAATTTTCTTTTCCAACTTCTCGAGAAAAGATCCTTGGATTTCTTCATCTGAGACAATAACTCGCGAATCAATTTGTGCAAAAGCTTCGACCTCTCGCATCTTTAAAATAAATTCTCTCGAGGGTATGTAGAGGCCAGATGGAAGTCTCCTTGCATCAAACGATTTTAATCCGAAACTCAAACGGACCCCCAAAGCATTTTCCCAAAATGGTTGCACCTTTTCAGTGTAGCCCAACGGATGATTGATCTTTAAACGAGAAACTCTTGGGGTCCACCAATCTATGCCGTTTTCAAAATCATCGATATCTACACCCTCTGGAATTATGGGAACTAGTACATCGATATCTTTATGTGCATCAAAATCTTTTTTTCTATTTTTTGGATTCCAGACAGCCTCGGATAAACCTCCGATCAATATGCCAACTAGTTTTTTCTGAACAAGCAATGAATCTGCCGACTTCAGACCCTCAATACCAACAGCAGGTGACTCGAGTGCTTCGTGTCGTAATCCATGACTCAACTCCAATAAGTGTCTCAGTGCCTGCTTTTGCTCTAAACGCAATTCATGCCCTTGACTCTGACTTAAGTGCATTTCCATTCCCATATCATGCAGATTATAACACTAGCAGACAAAAAATATGAATTAGCATCGAAAAATTAAAAGCGTTGGACCCTTGGAAAACCGCCATTTTGTGGTATTCTTTTCCCTATATGTTGTATTTGGACGTCCTGCAAAATAGCCTATCCGACCAGATTGCTTTCGCGCTAGTCGCCTGCCTTTTTGCATTCCTGTGGGCGCCGTTTCTCACACATTTTCTGTACAAGTACAAAATCGTCCGCCAAAGCCAATACGACCCATCGCTCGCCCTTGAATCCCGTCGCGACAAAGTGGGCGTGCCTGTGATGGGCGGTTTGTTGGTCATCGTGACAGTAGCCCTCATCACCTTCATCTTCAATTGGGACCGACACTTCACCTGGATGCCGATCGGCGTAATGCTCCTTTCTTCAGTGCTCGGTGGTATCGACGACTTGCTCAATATTTTCGGCACCGAACGTCGCAATCGCAAGCTCTCGCAAACTCTCATCCTCATCCGCGTGCACAAGCTGTGGTACGTGCGACTTTGGCTTGTGATCACCCTGCCGTGGGAAATCTTCAAGCGCGCCGCGACCATGCTCTCCCGCCACCCAGGGAAAGGCGTGCATGTGCATGAAAAACTTCTCCTACAATTCCTCGCGGGTGCCGCTGCGGCGTGGTGGATTTATTTCAAGCTTGGAGAGAGTTGGCGCGTGATCAACATGCCGTTTGACGGTTCATACAGTATCGGCTTCTGGCTCATCCCCCTCATTATTTTTGCCGTAATGTTCACCGCCAACGCCGTAAACATTTCCGATGGTATGGACGGCCTCGCTGGCGGCATGCTCATCACCACCTTTGGCGCACTCACTCTGTTGAGTTGGATCGGCGGCTTCGCTTCTATGGCCGTACTCAACGCCACCACCACTGGAGCACTCATCACCTACACCTATTTCAATATCAAACCGGCGCGTTTCCAGATGGGCGACGTTGGTTCGCTCGGACTCGGAGCGTTGCTCGCAATCAATGTACTCGTACTGAAGCTCATCGTCGCACTCCCTTTGCTCGGCTTCATGTTCTATATCGAGGCATTGTCGGTGCTCATCCAAGTCGCAGTTCGCTCTCTCTTCGGCAAGCGCGTCTTCAAGATGGCACCAATCCATCATCACTTCGAGCTCAAGGGTTGGAGCGAAGAAAAAACCATCATGCGTTTCTGGATCATCCACCTCGCCTTCGTGATCCTCGGCGTGTGGGTGGCGCTGCATTAATTTCCACAGATCGCTGGCTCTCGGCACGAAACACATGTCCTATCTCAACTGGAATACAAAAATCGTCACGGATTTTAGCCCAACATCGTTGGACGCCCTGTACGAACAGGGTTATGTCGCGACGCGCGTAGACAAAAGCACCTTCAATCAGACTCGTAGCGTGCGGATCCGACTGGCCGATTTCGAGCTCTCCAGCGAGAACCGCCGCATCTTGCGAAAGGTAGAGAAGGTGTCGATCGAAACGCACCCACTTCCCTATGCCGACTACCATTGGACCATCCACAAACTCGCGAAAGATTTTTATACTACCAAATTTGGTGAGGACACCTTCAGCGCGAACAAAATAAAAGAATTGCTCAGTGAGGCGGACAAGACCAGCTTCAATACGCTATTGGTGTTTAAGGAGGGCGCCCGTGTCGTCGGATACTGCATCGCTCTCAAGACCGACACCCTTCTCCACTACAGCTACCCCTTCTACAAGCTAGACGATGAGACCGCTCCGGGCGGCGCACTCTCAAGTCTTGGCCTCGGCATGATGACCAAGGCGATCGAGTGGGCGAAGCAGCAAAACAACACGACTTCGGGGGTCGGCGACAAAAGCCTCCAGTACGCATACCTCGGCTCCCTTCAGCGCCCGACAGACACATACAAGCTCCAGTTTTCCGGCCTCGAATGGTTCGACGGTGAGAAGTGGCAGAAGGATATCGAGCCATTGAAGGAGATTTTGAAGTAATTGACTTTCATTTTTTGGTGACATAGAATACCTGCAGTAGATAGTAGATTTTTTTCAGTCGAAGTAGATGCCAGCAGTGTGCTTTTGAAACGCAGGAAGGAGTCTGCAAACTTCACCGGTTTCAATACCGGCGATGATAGGATGAGGGATAGACCCACCTAAGACGTGGCCATTCCGCCCCTCCAAAGGCACATTATTGTTATTTACTTGGAATCCTTTAGCTGAGCCTTTAAATTTCTCGAAACGTTTCTGACCTCTGTAATAAGCACTGATAATCCGTACTTCGTTCGGATTTAAAACTTCTACCACCAACAATGCTCGCTTCTCTTTTGTGTAGAGTTTAGCGACAATAAAACTACCGACGTATTTCTGGTTCGTGTTCGAAATTATTACATCTGGATGAAAAATTACCTCGGGTATGCGTGCGAGCATTTGCCTTAGGTCCGAGGCGTCATAGCCATCAGCCTTCCTAGAATCAACGATGTGTTTAATCGTCCTTCGGCTTATGATTACTCCGAGAGCGAGTTCCATGAGCCTGTCCGGATCGAGTATTAAAAACCCGGCGGGTTGAGGAAAAAACTCTTGAATTATTTTCTCGATATCTTCCACCAAATAATCGTAACAAAGAGGCGATAGAGAAATTGCTAAGAAAGTCTCAAGAAACACCTAAGAATTGTTCAAGAAACCCTAAATTAAGCTATAATGCCTGTCATGCAATCGGCGATATCAAAAGGCACTCAGACGGACCAAAAACACCTCCACATCATCGGTATTTGCGGCGTTGGAACGGGTGCTTTGGCCGTGGCCTTCAAGCGCGCAGGTTGGAAAGTGACTGGTAGCGACAAGGGCTTCTACCCGCCCGTCTCCACCACTCTCACCGAAGCGGGCATCTCGTATCACGCTGGCTGGCATCCTGAAAAAGTCGGAACGCCTGACATCGTCGTAGCAGGAGGTGCTGGCACTAGTCTGCAAAATCCCGAAGTGATGTACGTGAAGGAAAAGGGTATTCCCCTTCTCTCCTTCGCTGAAGCGATCGGACAATTTCTCGTAAAGAAGAATTCGATTGTCTGCGTGGGCACCTGGGGCAAGACCACCTCAAGTGCACTCTTGGCTTTCATTATGGAGCGAGCGGGCATGGCACCAAGCTTCTTCTCTGGAGGCGTAGCTGTTGGCCGAGATGCCGGACAGATCACCGAGAGCGATTGGAGCGTCGTCGAGGGCGATGAATATCAGGCGGCAATCTGGGACAAAAAGGCCAAGTTTTTCTACTACAAACCAACTCACCTTCTCCTCACCGCCATCTCTTGGGACCATGCCGACTTGTACCCCACTGAAGCAGAATATTTGAACGCCTTTGAGAAACTCCTCGACCAAGTGCCGTCGAGCCTGCGCGAGAAGCGCGTCGTCGCCTGTGTAGATTCGCCTTTTGTGAAGATTTTGCTCGCCAACAAACACGTCCAGCACGTGAGCTATGGCAAAGACTCTTCTGCCGACTATCGATATGAAAACGTCTCGCACACCAAGGCCGGACTGAGCTTCGATATCGTCCATGCGCCGGATGCGAAAAAATATGCGGTGACCAGCCCGATGATTGGCGCGTACAACGCCGAAAATATCACTGGTTGTTTCGCCATGGCTCGCGAGATTGGCATTGCGCCCGATGTCGCACTGTCAGCGATCAAAGAGTTCGCTGGACTAAAGCGCCGACTCGAAAAGCGCTGCGAGAGTGTGCGAGGGACAGTCATCGATGCTCACGCACCGACAGCCGACAAAGCAAAAGCCGGGCTCGAAAGTGTTCGCGAAGTATACAAAGGCAAAATCGTGGCTATTTTTGAGCCCAACATCGGCGGCCGCCAGCGCGCTTCTCAAGCAATGTATACCGGCGCTTTTACCTCAGCAGACCTTGTACTTATTCCCCGACTCACCAAATTGAAGATCGACGCGAGCCTCACCGCCGAAACTCAACCCCTCGAAGGCGACGAATTGGCAAAGATTCTCAGCAAGGATACGCAGGTGCATTATGTCGAGGACGATGATGAGCTTGTGCGTGCGGCAGCACAAGAAATGACTGGCCCAGAGGACGTGGTGATCTTCCTCGGCTCACACAGCTTCCGCGGGATGATTGAGGCGGTGGTGGAGAAACTGGCACACACATCGATTTGACATTCGTAGGTGAGGATGTATGATAATATATTATAAGATAATATATTTACCAGTGACCACCATTTCAGTCCCTCTCCCCAAAGATTTGCTTGATTTTATCGACAAAGTGATCACCTCTGGCGAAGCAGAGAATCGCGCCCAAGCTGTGCGTAAAGCGCTTCGAAAGATGCGCGAACAGATCGAAGTGAACGAAATATTTGAAGCCTCACAGCAAATTAAGGAAGGGCGTTTTTATGAAGGTAATATAAGGACTATTTTAAAGAATAGGAAGAATGCCTAAAGTATTGTTTTCTCAGAAATTCATCGAACAGCTTGAGGTTCTGTCGCCCAAGATCCAAACTTTTGCAGAAAAGAAAATCGTCCTTTTCCAGGCAGAACCAAAACACACTAGCCTAAGGACACATCGACTTCACGGACCGCTGAAGGACTATTTTTCTTTTTCCGTGAATCACCAGTTTCGTATCGTATTTGAGTATGGAAAAAGTGGCATTGTGCACCTTCTCAAGATTGGAGGTCACGAAATATACCGCTAGATACGTGTTCACCGATAACAATTCTCCGAAATACATTCGAGACTGTTCCCACTCGGATCGCGGAAGTAGATAGAATGCACTCCATCACCCCAATCGACAGTCTTTTCTACCGCGACCCGGTTCTTCGCAAGCTGTGCTGTCCACGGTGTAAAGTCCGCCTCAGGAATACCGAAGGCGATATGTCCTTGCCCAACAGAACCATGGGTCGGCACTACGCCGCCATCTTTCTTGGTCTGTTCCGGATTAAAAAGAATCAGTACAGAGTCGCCACAACGCAGAAAGAGGTCTCGGTCCGGCGTCATGTCAATGACCTCCATTTTTAGAACTTCTGTATAAAATTTCTGAGCTTCGGCAATATCACGGACGTAGAGGGCTGTTTCAGCAATGTTGTTTAGTTTCATATAGTTCTTTGTTTCTCTCACGCGTCTTTATTTGGCCTCCTGCTCGATAACAAATTCATTACCATCCGCATCAGCAATCTCCGCAGTATACCAACCCCAAGGCTGTTTGACTGCTTCGTGTACAATTTTCGCTTCATGTTGTTGAGCCTCCTTGAGAAAAGCCACGATATCAGCAACTTGGAAGGTACAGGACTTCCTCCCGCCAATATTCTTCTGCGCCCAATCCGGCGCGCGGTAATCGGCGTTTTCTTCAATATTAAATTCGATGTCGCCCAAGGTTGCCGAGGCGAAGGGCGGGCGGAATTCATCGAATACGAAGCCGAGGACGTTTTCGTAGAAAGGCCGGGCCTTGTTTAGATCCGAAACACCGATGAGGATTGTGCTGAAAGTAACTTTTTGCATTTTAGATACTTGAGACTACTTCCCCTCATCCGCAATCTCCACGTCAACTTTGCCGTCCTCGTCGACACTCAACACGAGTAGTGAAATACCGCAAACATTACACTCGACTACGTGCCCCGCAACGATATTGGGAAACGCCGACAAGTCGACTTCATTCTTACATTCCGGGCAGGTGCATGTGTGTTTCATGCTTTATATCTTACTAGAAACGGTGTAGTATTCAAAGCATGGTCACCCCCCAGATCTCTCACGAAAAACTGGCCAAGAAGCTCGGTCTTTCTGGCCCCCTGTACCTGAAACGTGAAGACCTCCACCCCCTGCGCTCCCACAAAGGGCGTTCTTTGCCGCGCATGATCGAGCATTATGCCAAAGCCGGCTCACGCGACTTTGCCATCTCCTCTTCGGGCAATGCAGGTATAGCCGCCGCGATGTATTGTGCCAAACACAATGCCGAACTTGCCGAGAACGCTGGAGGCGCTGGAAGTTCCGCCGAGATGTATCGACTCAAGGTTTTCATTGGTCGCAATATTCCTGATGAAAAACGTCGAATTCTTTCGGAGCATGCGAGCGGCGCAATTCAGATCACTCAAGTAGACCGGCCGTTACAGACTTTTTTGCAGACTGTGAAAGATCCGAGAATCACCGGCCTCCGCCAATCGACCGACGACGTTGCCCTTGATGGTTATGTAGAGCTCGCTCGCGAACTCGCTAAAATTCCTTCCCTGAAGGCGGTGTTCATGCCAGCTTCTTCGGGTACTGGAGCGCAGGGATTGTATGAGGGGTTCAAGAAGATACAAGCACAGAATACTGGGTATATCATTCCCCAAATTCACATAGTCCAAACGGACACCTGCCACCCGATCGCGGATGCTGTCGGCACCTCAGACAAGAAGGACGGATTGATCGCCAAAATGCAGGCAATGGTGAGTCCAAAGACCCAAGGCTCTATTGCTGATGCCATTGTTGATACTGTCGGACATCGAAAGGATGCGCTGACAAAGGTGGTGTGTGAGGTCGGTGGTGCTGGTTGGATTATGACAAACGACGAAATTGCCAAGGCAGTGGAAATGCTCCGCGAAGAAGGCGTGCAGGTAACACCGAACGGCGTCCTCGCTGTGGCTGGACTTTCAAAAGCCGTTGCGAATGGCTGGAAATGGGATGGTGCGGTGGTGTGTGTAATTTGCGGGAAGTAGTGGCAGAAAACTGGTAAGAAAAACTCGCAAGGCTTTGTGGGCGCTTGCGAGTTGTTGGGCTGCGAGAGGAAGTCAGTTCGCCGCAAGACCGAGCGACACCATGGGTCCGCGAGGGTTGCCGCGTGACACCGGAATGAATCTGCTTACCTGCATCCAGCGCGGGGCAATCTCGCCATCGGGACCAATGTCCACCACCAACCCCGGTCGGGTCAGGGTGGTGAA
Source organism: bacterium (assembly GCA_037130265.1). Classification (GTDB taxonomy): domain Bacteria; phylum Patescibacteriota; class Minisyncoccia; order Phycocordibacterales; family JBBTRF01; genus JBBTRF01. The sequence goes on along the minus strand of JBAXTI010000002.1, from coordinate 5,726 downwards.
CACTTTGGCTTTCTGACAGGACGGACTATTTGGGGTAGCACGATGAGTCATGGGATGAACTTTCTGATTGCGAGGTAGAATCTCTGTGCGAACGACGCACTGAGCAAAAGCCTCTTAGTGTGTTTTCTCCAGCTGACATGTATTATAGCACCCCCAGGGGTACTTGTCAAACATTCTAAAATATGGCCTATTTTTGAGTCTTCCAGGCACCACTTTCGGCAACCTCTGTACTACCTCCGATCATAATTTTCACAACAATCAGCTCTTCCAGGAGCGACCTCAGCTTTTTGGTTTCTTCCTCCCCAACCCTTACCTGACAGTCGAAATCCGCCAGCTTTCGCAGGAGCAATTTATACAGGTCATTGAAATACAGTTCCAGCACCCTGCTCTTTTCGGCCGGCACTTTCCCGTCTCGCAGCAGTGAGATCACTGTGGCGAGCACATATTCATTTGTTTGTAGCATGTGTTCTGTGTTATCTATCCGCAGCTCTCCGTTTTTTGCATTCTAATTGTAATCGACGTTCACGCTCGCAAAAGAATCTTTTCCCACAACAACATGATCGATGAGATGAATCCCGACAATCTTCCCCGCTGTCACGAGTTGCTTGGTGATCTCAATGTCCGATTCACTTGGTGTCACCACTCCAGAAGGATGATTGTGTACCAAAATCACCGCCACGGCACCGTACTCGATACCAGGCTTAAACACCTCTCGTGGATGCGTGATGCTCGTATTGATCGTACCGATCGAGATAGTCTCATCGTGCACAATGCGGTGATGGGTATTGAGATAGATACCGCGAAGATGTTCCTTGGGCAGATCGCGCATGTCTTTGGTGTACTCGAAAACATCCTGCGCAGTACGGATCGTGGTGAGCGGACCATCCTTCTTTTCGAAGAAACGTCGTCCGAGCTCGCCCACCGCCACGATCTGCATCGCCTTCACAATTGGAATATCGAGACTCTCAGACAACTCTTTTGCGTTGGCGCGGCCAATGATCGCCCGGTCGCCATACTCTCTCAGAATTCGCGAGGTCATTTCCATCACCCCCTCCTTGGTGGTGCCGGTACTCAACACAACAGCGAGCAGCTCATTTGTCGTGAGTGAGCTGGGGCCGTTCTTGAGCATTTTTTCCCGAGGCTTGTCTTCGGAAGGCATGTCCTGCACGCGCAAAACATACTGACGAGCATGGCCGTTTTTGGCCCCTGGGATAGGCTGGGTCATGATTAAATTGGAATCTGGAATGGTATATGCGCCCTTCATGGCAATAATAGTATCACATACCTTCGCTAAAGAAACTGCTAAAAAGTGTTCAAGAAAGAGCTAAGATTTGATAAAGAAAATATGAGGAAAGAATAAAGAAAAAACGACCTGTTTATGGGTCGCTCTTCTAAAGGTGAGCACGGGGAGATTTGAACTCCCACCCCTTACGGGATACGCTTCTGAGACGTACGCGTATACCAGTTCCGCCACGTGCTCTCTGCGAGCCACCCTGGCTCGAAGCGCGCTGTTAGACAGAGGCTAGATAACCTCCACCATCACCGCGCTGGTCTCGGCAGTCTTGCCTAGGGGCATGCCAGCGACCACCACCACCTTATCACCCTTCACACCGATCTTGTACTGCTTCGCGATATCTCGCACCTGCTTACTGACCTCGGCGAGCGTGAGCATCTTTGGCACCAATACCGGCTTGCAACCATAACTCAAGAGAAGCTGGTTGGCTGTGCGAACATTGTGAGTCATACCGATGATTGGCAGATTCGGCTTGTTCTTTGAAACCATGAAGACAGACTGCCCGCTGTTGGTGAGGACAAAAATTGCCTTTGCGCGAATGTCGTGAGCAATTTGGACAGCCGCAGCACCGACAGACTCCACGACGCCTGAAACCTCCCACATTGCCTCATGCTCCTTTGCAATGCCTGCCTCAGTGGTCTTTGACACCAAAGCCATCATTGAGACAGCCTGGACTGGGTAGTCACCAAGAGTGGTCTCTTCAGAGAGCATTACTGCATCGGTGCCTTCGAAGATCGCATTTGCCACATCGGACACTTCCGCTCGAGTCGGGGTCGCATTCTTGATCATAGACTCAAACATCTGGGTCGCAGTGATCACTGGCTTGCCAGCAGCATTACACTTGTCGATAATCATCTTCTGAGTGATCGGCATGTTTTCTGCGCCAATTTCGATCGCGAGATCACCTCGGCCAATCATTACGCCGTCTACCAAAGCCACGAGCTTATCGATGTTCTCGATTGCTTCCTGGTCTTCGATCTTCGCGATGATTTTCGCATCGGACTTCGCTTTATTCAAAATACCTCGGAGCTCCTCAACATCGGACGGTCGTCGCACGAAAGAAAAGGCGAAGAAATCCACCTTGTTTTTGAGGCCAAAGGCAATGTCCGACTTATCTTTGTCAGTGAGAGAGGCAATCGAAAGATACGCACCTGGGAGGTTCACACCACGCTTGCCCTTGATGTCTCCACCGACGATGATCTTACACTTCACATTACTGCCCTTGATCTCGACGATCTGGAGCTTCTTCTTGCCATCGTGGAGCATGATGTAACCGCCTACCTTCACCTCCTTTGGCAATGGTGCGTAGTTTACTGAAACACGAGTCTCATCACCCTCGATCTTGTCGGTGGTCAACGTGAAGAACGCACCCTCTTTGAGCGTGACGGACTCAGTCTTGAACATACCAATACGAATCTTCGGTCCACCGAGGTCCTGAAGCACCGCACATGGAATTCCCGTCTTCGCCACTGCTACCTTGAGATTGTCGACCTTCACCTGGTGCTCAGCAAAGTCGCCGTGAGAGAAGTTCAAACGCATGACGTTCATACCAGACTGAAGAAGCGCTGAGAGTTTTTCAACACTGCTGGTTACTGGGCCGATAGTACAGACGATCTTGGTCTTCTTTTCGAGGTTGATCATTGGGTGGGATATAAAACGTGAATGATAATAGTCCGATTGAGCTGATAAAAAAGAACCTCAACAGAGGGCCTTGGCTCTACGGGTGCGCGCACTAGGATTTGAACCTAGGACCCCATCAGTATCAGTGATGTGCTCTACCAACTGAGCTATGCGCGCGTATCAAAACGGCCGAACGAATGCCCCAGCAATATAACAAAAAAAGCGCCGCTGGACAAGCCGAGCGACGCCTTTTGCTACCAAGGTCAGCCAATGACCTACCACACGGGAATCCTCTCCACATGCTTCAGTTTGGCAACCTCTTCGGAAGTCATCCTGATCTCCCGGTTCCTATGGTCCACAATCTTCACGATTTGACCGGTTCGCACCGACCGATGGACGGTAAGGGTATGCCTCCCAGTGATATCCACCTCTTGGTCGTACCACCAAATGATGGCGACGATGGCGAGGGATAGAGCGAGGACCAAGAGAGCCTGTCCGACACGGTAGAGACGGTCGCAAGCCTTCGAGGACATCGCGGCGCGCCATTCCTCGAAGAGGTTGATGGCAGTGCGCCGGAGCCGCTGCTGGAGCGGTGCCGAACGCGACAGACGCACCACGTGGTACGACTGCTGAAGCGGCCTGTCTGGATTAGGATGGAAGAATCCCGTTTTCATCGAACTTACCTTTCTTGCCTTACGGCAACATTTGTCTTTCCTTATCGGACGCTCACGAAGAACCGAAGTTCAAACCACCACAAGGGTGGCCGCGATCGTGCTCCTGCCCTTTCGGACATCTGGAGCTTTAACCCTTGGAAAAACAGCTAGGTGTAGTATATCATAGCTTGCCTTACTTGTCAAATATAAAAATATGTGTCGTTGTAAGGCCCCGGGCGTCGTCGCCACGCGGACAGACAGGCAAGCAAAAACCGCCTTCGGCCGAAGCCGGGGCGGTTTTTGCTTGAGGAACATTCTTTGTTTTGTTCCGTTCTAGTTGTCGGCCTTTCCCGACAGTATAATGTGTTTTAGGTATCACATGAACCGTTATGGACTCGATCGAGACCCACAACATCGACTCGATAAGATGTATGCCTCCGAAGAGGAACATATATCGGCTTCAAATTGAAATAATTCACGAGCAGCTTCCGCTACCCGTGCCTTGTTACGACTTACTCCCTGTCATTGAGCTTGCCTTAGGTCCACGCGAGGTAGAATTTCGGGCACTCCCAACTCCCTTGAGTTGACGGGCGAATTTTTTCCATGAACTTGGAATTAAAGTTCCCACCGAACGGACGGATTTCCCGTATTCGGCGAGCTCTAATGCATGCGCTGCTTTATTTCAAACAGTCGCTCGAGACCTTTCCCCGAGAGATGCTCTTCCCTTTTGATCATTGCCATCATTTCACAGAAGATCTCAAAATCCTTCTTTTTAGAGGGAAATTGTAGTTCGTGCTTCTGAAAAAATGGAATGATCGTCGAGAGGAGATCGTTTCTATTGTAGACTTCGTATCGATAGCAATGCTGATGATTTGCTCGAGTATCTTTTTGAAAATAGATACTTCCGCAACCAAAGGCTTTCTGCAGTCGTTCCAATATCACCTTATCCTTCTCAATGAGCTTTACGTAGAATTTTGGTTCTACCGTAACTCTTCGTCGAGTCGGCTTTGTTGATTTTGGATCACGAATGTAAATAGTGAAGCTTCCTTCACCATCTACCAATCCTACAATATACTCGGGGGTTAGCTCTTGCATAAGAGTGAGTTCCTTCATCTGCTCATTTTTTATATGAGCAGAGTTACTATGACTCAGCTGACTTCTGACGCTGCGTAAGTTTCATTATACCTTGCCAAATGGCAAGGTAACAGACATCAGATCTCCACAGGTCACGCGCATTTCTGTTCCAAACATCCGAGAAAGACTTTCGTGGGATTTTCCCCAGACTCACCGCCCATATGTCGGTATTGGGTCAATCCATCTTTTCTGCTCTCGGCTGCTTTTTGCATCCAGATCCTCCACCGTACACCTCACGGTGCACGGCTATCTTTCCGCTACTCTTTTTATAGAGGGTGGATTTCAACCACCTAGAATTGCGCGCTGCTGCGCGCTTTTATTGTGAGTACAAGACTTGAGAACGTATTCACCACAGTATGCTGACCTGTGATTACTAGCAATTCCGGCTTCATGAGGTCGAGTTGCAGACCTCAATCCGAACTGGCGCCGGCTTTAAACGATTGGCTCAGAGTTTCCTCGTCGCATCGCGTTGTACCGGCGATTGTATCACGTGTGTAGCCCAGGATATCAAGGGCCATGCGGACCTGGCGTCATCCTCACCTTCCTCCCCCGGTCTTGACCATGAGCCACGACACCACAAAATATCTTTTGTGCGTCTCGAGCGCGACTTTCATCGCGCGGCTCCTGAGCAAAATCGGGGGCAGTCTCGCCTGACATATCTAACAGGCAACGAGGGTTGCGTTCGTTACCCCACTTAAGGGAACAATTCAAACCACGAACTGACGACGGCCATGCATCACCTGTCCAAGAGTCTTGCGAGGTCCTTAGTTTCTTAGGGATTTCACTTGGATTTCTAACCCTGGTAAGGTTCTTCGTTTACCATCGAATTAAACCACATAATCCACTGCTTGTGCAAGTCCCCGTCTATTCCTTTGAGTTTTAGCCTTGCGGCCGTACTTCCCAGGCGGATCTCTTAACGCGTTAGCTAAGCCACTCAGAGGGTCGATACTCCGAATAGCGAGAGATCATCGTTTAGGGCGTGGACTACTGGGGTATCTAATCCCATTCGCTACCCACGCTTTCGT
>JBAXTI010000015.1:0-1537 GCA_037130265.1 bacterium | reverse complement strand
CAACGCCCCTGACTGTATTATTATTGCTTCTTAATATTTTTTCCTGCGCTCGAATCTGTTTTCCCTCCATGGCGATTGTCACAGAAAAAGAACATCTCTCTACGTCTCGAACCGTGTCGTCCATTTGCTACTTATTTTGTTTTGTGGGTGGTAATCCGAAAAAACACACTAAGCCATTGAAATCCAATCGGGCGCCTCTGCTTGGCAAATGTTCACCATCCGGGTGCACTCGCACGCTTCTGGGTTGCCTTTGTGACCGTGTTCGTCCACTTCGAGTACGACGCAGTACGACCCGCGATCGAAGAAGAAGTCGGGCCTTTCCCGGTCGCCGAGCCTTTTCAGATTTTTTTTGAAACTGCCTGTGAGATTTTCCGTCGGCGCTCCGACTCTGATCATCGCGCTCGTAGACAAAGGATGGGCGAAGCATCACGAAGACGCTTATGGCTCAAGACGCCTGACCCTGAGCATGAGATGCGTAAAAACAATTTACGCGCGCTTAGGAGTGAAGTTTTTGAAAACCTGGGGAAGCATATAGTGGAGTATGCCGATACCGGTACGTGCGGATTCTCCTTGGTGGTTAAAGTGTCGTCTCCCAGCGAAGCGGTGCAAGGAGAGATCTGGGCGGCGAACTCAGCTGGTGCCATTGTACCGCTTCGAGCAACAACCTATAAATCGAAAGGACCTTCCAGCAGTATACCTGAACTTCGGGGACGTGGATGCGACACGTTGGGCGTGGTCGACTACGAGGAATATGATGAAAACAATTTTACGTTTTTTTCGAAGCGTATGTTGGACGCCACGCGAGTTCTCACAGCCTTCGCCGAGAGCCGTGGGGCTGAACTCAAGTCTCTGCAGTCAATAAAATTAGCCCCCCATATATCAGCAGCAGGCGTACCAAGGCCGCAGCCCTCCATCGTATTCTATCCGAACTCCACGCCAGAGGTACGGGCCATGCTTGCTGAGGAGTGGCAAACCGACATTCCTCAGCATGCCACAGCTTTCTTTTCCGTGTCTCATAATCGCATGGTGAGCAGCTCGGCATATGCGAGCTTGGCATATTTCCATGAAGGTCGTTGGCGGCCAATGAGACGCGGCAGTATGGGGTACATTACATTCTTCATCGGGTTTGTGGGTGGCGACACGTGCGGCGTTTCAGGTAAAGGATTCGTGTCTCGTCTCACCCTGAAGCCATTCAAAGGACCCGGAGAGGTCTTTGCAATCGCAGTGTGGTGTTGGAAACAATTAAAGACGAAGGATGCCATGCGAGCTTTAGCTGCTGTCGATAAGTCAGCGGCAGTGAAATTTACACCAACTAGGAGCGCGTCGAGTTCCTGAACACGTGTCATGCGAGACGGCGAGAGAAATCTCCCAAAAGCCGACGAGCAGCTCAACCTCCCCGAACGTTCGCCTGCCGCATTTTCAACGGGCGCGCGGACTTTTAAATGCTAGAGACCCTGGAGCCCTTCACGATACTGCTGATCTCTATGGACACCGCACTCGGTGCAGCGAGAAGAGAACGCCTAAACTTACCTTACCA
>JBAXTI010000014.1:0-1661 GCA_037130265.1 bacterium | reverse complement strand
AGAGAGCTGCACAAATGACAGCGGCCGCACTTCCGCATTTTTCAAAAAGAATTCGTTTCGACCACGCAATTCCAATGCCTGCTCGTCAGTCAACGCATCAGATGCAGCATACAAAAACCATGCCGGTGAATCATGGGTCACCACCAAAATATTCTTGCCCTCATATCGAGCATCGACGTCATACAAAAAGTCGGAAATACGAGCGCGCAAATCGGCGTAATTCTCACCACCCTCTGGTCGTTTGGTGAAGTGCGAGAATTTTCCGCCATTAAAGAACGCTCGGTAGTCGTCTACCGGACCACCATTGAGAACACCGGCGCGAATCTCGCTGATGCGGGCATCCTTCACAATCTTTTTGTGGTCAAAACCGATCACCTCACAGACCTCCTTCATCGTCTCTTGGGTGCGCAAAAACGGCGATGCAAAAATCACATCAATGTTCTTGTCCTTCAAAAACTCTCCGGCCTTGAGCGCCTGTTGCTTCCCTTTTTCGGTGAGGTGATGGCAGTCAGTCAAGTCAGTGCTCATGACACGCTGGATATTGTGCTCCGCTTCACCGTGGCGCATCACGTAGTAGGTGTTGCGCGGCTTGAGCTCACGTTTCATATCCGCAATACCACCGACCACCTTCACCTGCTCACACGACTGACACTTCCACACTGGCAGTGGCGCACCCCAGAAGCGCGAACGCGAGATCGCCCAATCACGAGCATTCTCCAGCCAATTACCGAAACGTCCTTCGCCAATCTCCTCCGGCACCCACTTCACCTTTTTGTTTTCCGCAACCAATTTGTCTTTGAAATCCGTCACCTTCACAAACCACGACGAAGACGCATAGTTGAGCAACGGGGTCTCACAACGCCAACAATGCGGATATGAGTGAATGATTTTCTCCTTCGCAAACAGCGTGCCCTTCTGCGCCAAATATTTAATAATCTCGACATCCGTCTTCTGCTGCGCATCCTTCTCGGCCTCGCTCGACTTTGGCTTCACTTGCTGACCAGCAAAATCCGCCACCTCTTTTTTGAACGCCCCGTCCGTGCCGACATGCTGAATAAATGGCAGCTGCATCTTCAAGCTGAGCTGGTAGTCGTCCTCACCAAAGGCCGGTGCGATATGCACGATGCCTGTCCCCTTTTCGAGAGTCACGAAGTCCGCCGCGTACACTTTCCACGCATTGCCGAGATTTTTCAATTTTGTATCACCGACATAGTACGAAAATACTGGCGTGTATTCTTTTCCAACAAGCTCTGCACCTTTCATTTCCGCCAAAACCTCATACGACTGATCCTTCATCACCGCCGCAAGCTTTTCTTTCGCGACAATCAACTGCGAAACGACATTCGTCTTCGCATCAGTCACCTTCACTTTTGCATACACAATATCTGCACCCACTGCGAGCGCCACATTGCCCGGCAAAGTCCACGGAGTTGTCGTCCACGCGACCAAAAAAGTATTCGCCTCATTCTTCACCGCGAATTTTGCATACACCGAAATATCAGTGACGTCCTTGTATCCCTGCGTCACTTCAAAATTCGAAAGTGTCGTCTCACAACGTGGACACAGGTGCATACTTTTGAAACCCTCGTACACAAGACCCTTGTCATGGAGCTGCTTGAACACCCACCAGACCGACTCGGTATACGAGGCATCCATGGTCC
>JBAXTI010000013.1:0-1797 GCA_037130265.1 bacterium | reverse complement strand
TTTAGAACCCCAAATATTCGAGGATCATCTGCGTCAATGTCTCGGAGAGTTCTTCTTCCTGCACATGTTGGAGCATCGTGCGGCGCGCTTCGTCGACAGTGACGTCGCCAAGCGGGACCACGATGAGTGGCATCATGGTCTTGCGAGACTTGATCAAGAGCCGGGGTTCACCCTGGCCGATCTGTTGCACCCAAAAGGATTCGAGGGAGTTGTGCAAATACAGGCTGCCGTGGCTGACCACGCCTTTTTCATTGATCTCAAATTCGATGATCTTTGGCAAACGTTTCGACAAAATAGTGAGCGAAAAGCCGGCAATCATGATGAGGATGCCGAGCATGGTGTTGTCGAGCAACACCGAGGTCGCAGCGATCGCTACGATAATAATCCACAATGCCCAATACCAATCAGCCGTTTTTGGCTGATACGCGTACTCATAGGCTTGCCAGCGGAGGGTTTGCGACTGATTGGTTCCTGTCTGCATTGAGTAATTTTATCACAAAAAGTCCGAGCACGAAGAGGGCGGTCGAAGTGATGGCCGAACCCATGCACCATAGGCAGATCGCTTTGAGCACGAAAAGCTGGATGGCTACAAAATAGAGGGAAGCGATGAGGCCAGACCAAGTGAGGTGGCTCGTGTATCGAAGGAGTCGTCGGTCCGCTTTTTCGAGGGAGATGATGGAGAGAATGAGGATGGTGAGGTAGTACAAAGCGCCAAGGAGGGCCACAGGCACGCCTGCGATCTCCGAATAGGCACTGGTGGTCACCACATCGCAACCCTGCACAAGTCCGCAAGGGATTGGTGCTTTTAGATAGTGGGCGACGGTGAGGTAGCTGGCATCAAGAAATCCGAGGATGGCCACAATGATGAGCGCCCAGATGTATTTTTTGAGAGAAGGGGCCATGGTGCGAAGCGGAGTATTTGCGGCGATTATTTTGCTGGCGCTGGTACCACTGCAGTACTCGTACTCACTCCGGCAGCGGCAAAGATCGCGTTACGGAATTCGGCATAGCTGCGCGGGCTGAGCTTGGTGTTGTTGAGGAAGAAGGTTGGGGTGGAGTCCACGCCAAAGCTGACACCTTGGTCGAAACTGGCTTCAATCTTGTCCACGAGCTTGCCATCGTTCATATCCTTGCCGAAAGTGTCGATGTTGAGCTTGAGCTTCTGGGCATAGCCAGCGAAGACAGCAATGGCGTCAGTCTTTGATTTCTCAGACCAATCTCGCTGATGTTCGTAGATCATGTCGTGCATCTCCCAGAACTTACCCTGCTTGCCAGCTGCCTCTGCTGCCTGTGCTGCGGTGCGGGCATTTGCATGCTGCTGGAGCGGGAAGTGGCGGAAGATCACGCGGAGATTCGGTCCGAGCTCTTTTTGGATTGAGTTTACGACTGAGCTAAAGACGCCGCACGCTGGGCACTGGAAATCGCCATACTCGACGAGAGTGGTCGAAGCGTTTGGGTTGCCAAGGATCCAATCAGCCGAGCTGACGGTGGGGAGGATGTTTACTGTCTGTACGACTGGAGTGGTGCCCGACTGTGTGACGGAAGCGAGCTTCACCATAGCTGCGACGACGCCGATGAGCACGACGCCGACAAATACCCAGAGCCAGATCGTATAGTTTTGTTCTTGTTTCATGAGGGGATTATAGCAGAGGGCAGGGGTGAGAGGAAGAAAGTCCAAAACTTTATCATTTCTTAGGCATTTCTTGAACACTTTTTAGCAGTTTCTCTATTGACGATTCGCTAGAATTAATCAATGGATGATTTTGATGCTTGGAATATCGTAAAAAAGAATATTGA
>JBAXTI010000012.1:0-2296 GCA_037130265.1 bacterium | reverse complement strand
GCACGAAAACGCTTCTTCGTCTTGAGATCCTCGACGAGCGGGTCAGAAAAACCACCGACGTGCCCACTCGCCTTCCACACGTTCTGATTCATCAAAATTGCCGCGTCCACGCCAAAGATATCCGCTCGATCATCCACGAAGCGTTTCCACCAGAGCTGCTTGATCGTGTTGCGCAGGGCTACACCATATGGGCCGTAGTCCCAGGTACCAGCAAGACCCCCGTAGATCTCCGAACCCTGAAAGATGAAACCGCGGCGCTTGCAGAGCGAAATAATGGACTCCATTGTGGTTTGTGTGTCGGCCATGGGAATTTAAATAAGGTGGCTTAATCCTATGCGAAATAAGACGTTTGAGCAAATTACTGCATCACCGTCTCCGATCCATTGACATAGGTCGGATCTGAGTTGGTGCGAGTGGTCACCGCAGCACGACTCACCTGGAGCGGCGAACCGGTGTAGCGATCGGTACCTTGGATCAGCAAGTCGTTCACCAAAACCGGCGAGGATCCGACCTGACTGACGCTGGGCACCAAAGAAACTTGGAACTGCAACTGTCGAGGGGCCGAGGAGAAGCCAACACCGGATTTTATTTCCCCAACATTCCAAGTGATGGTGCCCGTGGTTACATCGAACGCAACATTTTCTGAAGGTGGATTCACATTGCCGAGCCAGGTGACATAGGAAGGAATGGTAGCGACAGCCTGAACCCCGTCGACAGAATTCGTGGTATTCGTAAGTGACCAAATGATTGTGTAGGTCGACTGCTTCTCTGCCACTGGCGGAATCGGTCCGGTGTTTGAGAAAACGCCGACCGAGCGAGTGGAGCGAGCGAGGGCGGCAAGCTCCGAAACGAAACGTACCTTTTTGTTGACTGGTGTCGCCAACACTTCCGAGGCATCGATGCCATCGGTACGACTACCCTGCACACCAATCTCCAAAGAAATCTCCGCATTCTTAAATTGATCGAGTGCCCCAATATCCTGACCAACGCTCGCAAACGTGAAGCTGAGACGACCAGCATCACCTGGACTTAGTTCGGTAAAAGCCCTAGTGGTCTTCTGATCCCACACGATGGTGTTGTCGACTGAATTATAAAAACCATCCGTAACCTTCACCGAAGCCTTGTCGAGCAGAGCCCCACTGAGCTTGGCAACAACCTTTACGTTGCGCACTTTGGTCGGCAAATTGTTGGCCCAAGCGATTTCGCCACGCACCAGACGACCCGCCGTTGCGGCCAGCAACGCACCACTCGAACCATCCAGAGCCACATCTACACTAACGAAGGGCTTTTTTATAGAGACCGTCTGTGCCACAGAAAGAAATTCTGGCTGCATTGATTTCGGGTCGCCAGAGCCTTGAATACCTACGGAAAAATGGAAGGTGCGGTCCTCCCCATCCTGACCTTCGAGTCGGCCACGTACGCGTATGGAACGCTTCTCTCCAGGCTGGAGGTCACCGACACGCCACACATTCTGTCCCAAGAATGGTTTTGGATCTGAACCGGTGTAGGAGAAGCCGAAGCCATAGTCTCCACGAACAATGACGCTCTTCAGTATCTGCGATGAGTTCGATACTAGATCGATACTGAATTCCAAATCTTGCTTAGAATTGACCTCTTTCAACGAAGAAACAGTGAGATTCACCGGCGACGACGTCACGACAAGATCTAGAATTTTGTCTTTAGTGAAGATAGCATTCGAGCCCGCCACACGGTACTCCACCTCTATGAGGATCTGTTTTTTCTCATTCTGTTGACCAAACAATACTGCACGTATCTGCTTTTTCGCCGACTGTCCTGCCGGAAGGTCGCCAATGGGGTCGGTCAAACGCTTTAGCTCTTCGCCAAGATTATCCACCTTCCGAGTACCATCTGGAAACACCACACGGAGGTCGGCGAGCTGTAGATCGATGCTGTTTTTGTTGGTAACCGTTACATCAAGTACCAATTCTTTGCCGCCATCTATCGTCACTGGACCAGAGATTTCAATGCCAATGTTGTCCGAAGAAATATTATTATGTCCACCGAAAATGAGGGCCGCAGAGATACCGGCTGCGATTACGAAAAAAGATACAGAGGCAATGAGCACCCTTGTTGGCAAGCTCGCATGTTGTTCCGGAAAGAGCGAAACAGGCGCAATGGGCAGATCGCTCGCGCGACCACCCCAGTCATGCTTCACATTCAAATCTTCCTCTTTGGCCAAAGAGGGTTCGACTTCCTGAACATCGTGTGCCATGCGAGAATCGAGCTTTCTCTTGGCATTTTCGATTCGACCCTTATCAAAAGACGGCTTCATAGA
>JBAXTI010000011.1:0-2670 GCA_037130265.1 bacterium | reverse complement strand
GCAGGCAAAATTTTGAGTGCGGAAAAGATTCCAGAGACTGATAAGTTGCTGAAGCTCTCGGTGGATTTTGCTGAAGCGGCACCGCGACAGATCGTGTCAGGTATCTCAATGTATTTTTCAGACCCAGCGGTGTTGGTGGGGAAGGTGTGTATGTTTGTGACCAATCTCGAACCCCGCACTATTCGTGGTTTTCAGAGTAACGGTATGTTGTTTGCGGTGTCGACGGCTGACGGAAAATTCTCACTTCTCGAGCCTGGAGCCGACATCCCACCTGGCACGATCGCGAAATAAGGGCCGTCGTTCGCTGAACTCATCCACCTATTTATCTACCCATGGAATCATTTCTTTCACTCCTCGACCCAATGTTTCTAGTGAAGACTGCCGGTTTGGCGGGGGTGATTGCGGTCGTGTTTGCTGAATCTGGGCTCTTTTTCGGCTTCTTTTTTCCTGGCGACTCGTTGCTTTTCACTGCTGGCTTGTTGGCGTCACAGGGATTGTTGCCGATTGGCTGGTTGCTCATTGGGACGGGGGGCGCAGCGATTCTCGGAGACTCTGTGGGGTATTGGTTTGGCAAAAAGACGGGGCCGGCGATCTTCTCGCGCGAGGATTCGCTGTTTTTTCACAAAAAGCATGTTGAGCGAGCGCAGAAGTTTTACGAAGTCCACGGGAAGAAGACCATCATCCTCGCGCGATTTGTCCCCATCGTCCGCACCTTCGCACCTATCCTCGCTGGGGTGGGGCAGATGGACTATCGCACTTTTCTCTCATACAACATCATCGGAGGCCTCGCGTGGTCGCTCGGCCTCACCTCTCTCGGCTACTTCCTGGGCGGGCTGATCCCATCTATCGACCGATATTTGCTTCCAATTGTGCTTGGTATCATTGCGATCTCTTTCGTCCCGATCATTCACGAGTATCTCCGTTCTCGTCGCAACTCCCAATAGTCCTTTCGAGTCCTCTCGACGCTCTGGTAACACGGCGGTATACTAGTAGGGCATGTTGTCCTTTTCTCGAACTTCATTTCTTGGCCGGTATTTTCCGCCGCCGTCCTTCCTCACGATGCCTGCCGCTGGCGTGGATCTTTCGTATCATTCCATGCGAGTGGTCACTTTTGTCCGTTCACACAAAGGCCTCGCGCTCGACAAGGCCGTCACTCGCAGTATTCCGGGTGGGGCGATCTATGGCGACGAGGTGCAGTCAAACAAGGAGCTAAAAGATGCGCTTATCGCGGTGAAGAAAGATTTGGGACTCTCGTTTGTCCGTGTCACTTTGCCTGAAGACAAAGCCTACATTTTTCGCACTATATTGCCACACATGCCACCCGCACAAGCGCGACAGGCGATCGAATTCCAGCTAGAAGAAAATGTACCTCTTTTGCCGTCGGAAGCAGTGTTTGATTTTGTCATTTTACCTTCGAAAACAGCTATCCCAGCGCCGACCAGCGCCTCTACGCCAACTGACACATCGGCCGCGACCATGGATGTTGTGGTGGCAGTGTTCCCAAAGAAGTTTGTCGAAGGATATCTCGAGCTCTTCCGTTCGGCCGGCCTCATGCCTACCGCTTTTTATATGAATACCGATGCGATCGCGAAGTCCGTTATTCGTCAGGACGATATGGGGACGTACCTCATCACCAACATTGGTACCAAGACTACGGGTATTTATGTGGTGAGCGAAGGCGTCGTGCAATTTACCGCTACGCTTTCTTTTGGCGGCGAATCGCTCACCAGTGCGATCGAAAAGCACCTCAGTGTCACTCATGAAGAAGCCTTGAAGATCAAGCGCGGGGAAGTGATGATGAAGAATCGCGAAGCCGTGGAGCTCTTCTACTCGCTCGCCAACACCGCGTCGGCATTGCGTGATGAAATGAATCGCATTGTGTCGTATTGGCAGACTCATAAAGACAAAGGTGTCGCCGTCGGAAAGCCGATCCAGAAGATCTATCTCTGTGGCAGTGGTGCACACCTGTGTGGTTTTGATGAATATATTTCCACGACGATGAAGATCGAGACTGAGGTCGGCAATGTCTGGCAGAACGCCTTCACTTTTGAGGAGTCGATTCCGCACATCACTCAGCCGGATTCATTGAGCTATGCATCGGCGATCGGTTCGGCATTGGCGTCTTTCAATTCTCCACAATCCAATGTTTAATCTCCTCCCACTCGCTTCGCAAAAATCGGTCTCCAACGAATATCGGTTTCGAGTGGCTTCGACCTGTCTGATCGCCGTCGCGGTGTTGGTATTTTTGGGCGGCGCGTCGCTCATTCCAGCGTACGTTTCATCGATCAGCCAGGCAAAGTTGTTTGAGGCGCAGTACCAGTCGGTGCACGAGATTGCCAGTCAGAAGGTGGACGATTCTGTGACGAAACTGCTCGGCACCACAAAGGGAAAGCTCGACCTCTCTCGACCATACCTCGAGACTTCAGCGGTAAGTGAAATGGTGTCACGTGTGGTGGAGCATCAAACAGCAGGGATCGCCCTCACCGCCTTCCGCTTTGGTGCCGACGAGGTCGCGGAAGGGGTTCGGGCGAGGAAGATTACTATTGCCGGTCGCGCAGCAGACCGGCTCTCCCTCCTTCATTTCTACCAGAGCCTTCAGGCCGAGAAGAAATTCAAATTGGTCGTGCTCCCAGTGCCAGATTTTCAGAAGCCGACCAACATCGACTTTAG
>JBAXTI010000010.1:0-3432 GCA_037130265.1 bacterium | reverse complement strand
TATCTCGAAGAAGATTTGAAAAAGCTCTGGCCGATTATTGAAAAAGCCGATATGCTCATCGGTTTCAATTCTGACCACTTCGATATTCCCCTGCTCAACAAATATTATTCCGGCGACTTACACAAAATCAAAAGCCTCGACCTCATGGCCGAGGTGAAAATCGCACTTGGCCGACGCATCAAGCTCGACACGCTCGCCGAAGCATCACTCGGAAAAAAGAAGATCGGCCACGGCCTCGAAGCTATAGAATGGTGGCGCAAAGGTGAGAAGGACAAAGTGATCAAATACTGCCTCGAGGACGTGAAGATCACCAAGGAGCTCTACGAATACATGCTTAAAAATGGTGGCGTGAAGTACCTTGAAGGCAAGGAGGTCAAAGGTATCAGAATCGACACCTCAAAGTGGAATTCGATCGAAGCGAGCAGCATGACGCATACGTTGCCGTTCTAACGTCACTAATCGCCCCGTGAGCGGGTACTGTTTACTAAATCCCCGCAAGTGTCACCGCAACATACAGCACCGCAATACCGAGTACGGTCATAAACGTCGTCCATTTGGTCGGATGTGCATGGTGGCTTTCTGGCAACAGGTCGCTGGCGCCGATGTACAAAAAGAAGCCGCAGAAAAGTGCGAGCAGGAGACCAAGCGTTGACTCAGTGAGAGTGAAGAAACTTGCGAGGATAATACCGAGCACCGGCGCGGTCGCATCGAGAGCGAGCCATTTGAACGCCTGCGCTTTGCTGCCGCCATTTTTCAAAATGAGGCCGACTGTGTTGATGCCATCTGAGAAATCGTGGACAAGGACGGCGATAGCGACCACCGAGCCCGCGGCTGCAGACACGTGGAAAGCGAGACCGATCGCGGCACCATCGAGGAAGCTGTGCAGCGCCAAACTCCCTGCCCCCAGCCAGCCGCGGGCGACTTTCGCTGCCGGTGCATGTTCAGCATTCGCACAATGATCATCTTCAACATGCACGTGCGGCACCAACAATCGATCGAGCAACATATAGATCACAAATCCGACGGCGACCGCAGTAGTGACCGTCGCGGCGGAAAAGGAAACTGCGGAGCCTCCCGCAACTCCGCCACTCGCCAATTCCAACGCCTCCGGCAACAAATCGAAAAACGCCACCCCAATGACCGCACCCGCACTGAAACCGAGCACCAAATGCAGCGTATCCCGAAAGCGCAGGGCAAACAGACCGCCTAAAAACGTAGCGGCAAAGGCACCGATCGCAATGAATGTGAGTGTCATGTGAATATCGTAGCATGGCATATGGTATAATCCCAGCCATGCAAAACCAAACACCCCTCACCGTCCCAGTAGCCATCGTTGTTGCTGGTATTATCATCGCCGGCGGCATCATCGCCTCTCGGTATGTTTCGCCAACAGTCAACACACCCACGACCCAAGCTACGACAAAAACCGTCACCTTGCCAGCAGTATCCGCGACAGACCACATCATCGGCAAGACCGATGCCGACATTGTTCTCGTCGAATATTCCGACACTGAGTGCCCGTTCTGCAAGGTCTTCCACGGCACCATGCACACATTGATCAGCGAATACGGTCCAAAAAACCAGCTCGCTTGGGTGTATCGACACTTGCCGTTGTACAAACCAGACGCACAGGGGCGCTCCCTTCACTCGAAGGCAGGCAAAGAATCTGAAGCAACAGAATGTGCATATGATCAAGGTGGCAACGATGCGTTCTGGAAATACATTGACCTCGTGTATCAAACCACCACTTCCAACAACACCCTCGATTCAGCCAAGCTCCCGGTCATCGCAAAGCAGGCTGGTTTGAATGTTGCCAACTTCAACACCTGCCTTTCTTCTGGAAAATACAGTGCAGCAATCGCCAAAAGTTATGACGAAGGCTTTGTTGCTGGCGCACAAGGTACTCCGTACAACATTCTTATCCTAAAAAAACCTCTCAGTGAAAAGGCGCGACAGCAGGTTTTGAATGATGTTATCAAAACAGTCGCCAAGACCTCGCCTGGCAGTACTATTCCAGCAGATTTGATCGGCTTCTCCGATGATGGCGCAAAAATTACATTCAGCGGCGCATTGCCGGTGGAGATGATGAAGGTGGTGATTGAAGCCATAGTGAAATAGCCCAAACAGAAAACTGGTCCTTGCCTTCTGTTTGGATTATCGTACCATCTTCGCCAGTCGACACCATTCGCAACCCTCTTCTTCACAACGGGCATCCACGAGCTCTCCGGTCTGTACTGATTCGACAAGTTGCGCAATCTCCGCTTTCACACGCGACACATCCTCAACACTGATCGGCAGAGTCACGGTCTGACAACGTCCTTTGTCGTCGGGCTTGATGAACACGAGGGCAGGCTCAATGCGCTTGCCGCGATATTTGCTCTGGGCAGACAGGAGAATGTAGTAGAAAATGAGTTGGCGGAAATAGTTTCCACTGCTGTCGGATTTTGTTTCACCCTTGATCGCCGCTTCGCTTTTGGCCTGACTGGTCTTGTAGTCGAAGACACGGACAATGTCCCCATCCGCCGAGCCAGTCATGTCGATGACTGCATCCATTTTTCCGTGTAGCCGAATACCAGCCTCCTGCGTCTCAAACCACGTCTCAGTAAACACCTCACCCGGCTGAGCAAAGTGCGGAGAGAGCGCGAGTGCCACTTCGGGAGCAGTCTCCTTCAGCTCCTCGCGAATTGCTTCTTTCTCAAAAGATGGCAGCAACGATCGGTCGAGATACTCGCCAGTTGCCGCGAGGATTTCTGCTTCGATTTTCTTGGCAGAAATTTCTTTTTCCGCCCGCACCAGATGCCACACCCGGTCCATTGCCAAATGCATCGCACTGCCCCCCTCAGACTTTGCCGATGGCGGCTCCGGCACCTTAATAATACTCTTGTACAAGAATTCTTGCGGACACTGAAGGAAGTGGTTGAGCGCAGTCACAGAAAGACCCTTTTCGAACAAAATAGTTTTCGCGTATGCAGCGAGCTCGTCGTTTCGTCTTTCTTTTCCACGGGTCTTTGCGAGCACGAAGGCGTCATCAGAAATCGCTGGAAGTTCGGTGTGGGAAATATTCGCTCCCAATGGACCACTCGCACCTTCGGCCAACTCCTCCACGAATCCTAGCGGAGTAAACGCCTTGCCCGAGCCATCTTCGAGCGGTGTAATGATCGTGACATGCTTGCGAGCACGTGTGATGGCTACATAGAAAAGTCGGCGGGCATCACGGAGCTCGTCGCCTTCGTTTTTTGTCTGACCCGGCAACAAAAAAGGTGCTGAACGCGGCCGCGGGAGCCACGACTCGTTCACTGCATATGGCAAAAATACTTCGTCGTATTCGAGGCCCTTGGAACCATGCGCAGTCATGATACGGATCGGAGCATCAGGTGTACCGGAAAGAATCTTTACGCTGCGAGTCTCGGCAGTCGCACGATATGAGAGCAA
>JBAXTI010000001.1:0-464332 GCA_037130265.1 bacterium | reverse complement strand
CGAAGCTTCGGCGAATCCACAAAGCGAGCGTTGTCGATCGGGTATTGTATCAGGCGGTGTATCAAGTTTTGTATCGAGTACTTGATCCGCATTTCATTCACGACTCGTACGCTTCGCGTGATCTGAAGGGGACGCATCGAGGTGTTCGACGGTTTGAGGAGTTTGCTCGGAAAGTGTCACACAATCATCGGCGTCAGGCTTTTGTGCTAAAGTGCGACGTGCGGAAATTCTTCGATTCGATCGATCACGATATTTTACTGCGACTGCTTCGCCGCAAGATCTCCGACCTAAACACGCTCGCACTGCTCGAAAAAATTGCCCAGTCTTTTGAAACGTCTTCGAGCAAAGGGTTGCCCCTCGGAAATGTCACCAGCCAGATATTTGCCAATCTGTATTTGAATGAGCTGGATCAATTTGTAAAGCACGTCCTTCGAGCGCGATACTACATACGGTATTGCGATGATTTTGTTCTCCTCTCAGAAACACGAGGGCAGCTTGAAGAATGGGTGGGTGAAATCGACACGTTTCTACGCGAAAAACTCCTCATATCACTCCATCCAAATAAAGTCACCATCCGGAAACTCACTCAAGGCACTGATTTCCTTGGCTATGTCAGCCTTCCACATCATCGAGTGTTGCGTACGAAGACGAAGAACCGGACGTTGCGGAAGATCGCGGAGATGTTGGGGCATTCAAAGGCTGGAGAAGTGGCTACTAGGAAATTTCAAAATTCGCTGGCCTCGTACCATGGCCTTCTCCGGCATTGTAGGAGTCAGAAAATTCTTGCGCAGATCAGAGAGTTGATTGAGGAGCGATGACTTTTGAAAGATTCACGCCAAATAAAGAAATCTTTATTCTTCCTTTAACACTTCTTAGCAGTTTCTTGAACGGTGGTTCGGTAGACTTATTGGATGAATCTTTCGAGCATCTGAATGAAAATAGTTGAAGATTTTTACGTACTTGATCCGGGAGTCACGATCAATGACCCTTCCGGTTTCATCTATTTTTCTGATGCCGTGAGAATCTCAAGACGTGGTCTAAAACATGTGATCGAAATGAGAAAAGACGACAAGTATTCCATCTTGAGAATCCAACAGATGTGTTCTCGGGTATTGGAGGTATTTCTTCGTCCGGATATGTGTATCAAGAATCCCAATCAGACCTACGCTGAGAGTTATGTCTCTGGAAAATTGTACGAATCAGAAAAAGAGGCCTTGCTCGTTGTCCATTACTGCATGGATGGTGCAAACATTGATATTGTCACTATGTTCTATCGCTCAGAACAAAGGTTCAAGAAAATGCGGGACAAAAAATAATTCTCATCTGACTCTGGAAGGGCGGCTGTTCCTTCATCTAGCATCTGCTTTCGCAGAAGTCCGCAGTAGACGCCATTTCTGCTGTCAGGGTCAGGTGACAATTATCTTTAAACACTCAATCTAAACCTCCGGTAAGTATAAGCAATTATGTGCTGTTCTGCAAGTCTATTGAAGTATCCTTTCGTGTTAGATTAGAAAATAAAAACGCCGCGTCCTTTCAGGCGCGGCGTGAGAATGATGGGTGTTGATGACTCCGCTTGAGTTCAACTCGCCGGAACTTTTTTGCACGTCGTGATGAGGTAGAGTCCGGCTGCGATGAGTGCTCCGCCGGCGAAAAATTTCCACAGCACCACCTTGTCCCATTCCCGGAACATTATCGAGCTGATGATCACGGAAATGAACGGACTGGTCCCGACGACGAGGAAGACTATTGATGCCGTGGAGTTCATGTCGGGTGCGAGGGCGCGGGTCCAAAGCAGCATTGCAATGGTCCAAATCGCGCCGACCACGATCCCGACTGCGCAGGCTCGTGGCGGTGGCAGGGGCACATCGCGGTGGTTCCACCAGTAGATGAGGCCGACGATGAAGCCGCCAAGGGATGAGCTGAAGATGGTGCTGCTGGTGGTGAGCCCGAGGCGCTGGCCAACACCCATGAGGGGATTGGCGATGCCGTAGATCCCGGCGGCGATGAGGGAGAGGATGATGTAGGGTTCGACTTTCATACGTGTTTCGAGGACTGCTGGTTCTGTCAGTGTGCTATATTGAGTTCACGAAGCTGTGGTCAACATTAAACATTTTTGGAGTTTTGTCAACAAAACATCCGATACTCACCCTTCCCCGCACATGCCTTTGCTTATCAACAAAACACTCGGTGAAACTCCACTCGAAGCACTTGAGCGGCTTCGTGCAGAGCGAATCGCTGCTGGGGAAGGCCAATTTGCCACGATTCCTTTGACCTACGCCGGTCGACTCGATCCGATGGCCGAAGGGCTGCTCGTCGTGCTCGCTGGTGAGGAGTGTAAAAAGAAGGCCGATTATCTCGGCTTGGACAAGGTGTACGAGACCGATTTTTTGCTTGGTATGGAGACAGATACGCATGATGTGCTGGGGGTGGTGCAACATTTCACGTCGAAAATTTCGGATGACGCAGCTCACCGCCCCGTGAATATTTCTCGCGAAAAAATTGAGACCGCTTTGAAGACATTCTTAGGCACGCGCACGCAGGCGTACCCGGCATATTCCTCAAAACCGTACCAAGGCCGGCCACTGTTTGAGTTGGCGCGAGCGGGTGAGCTTCCGTCCGATGATGAGATGCCAAAACGGGAGGTTGAGATCTACAGGATAGAGGTGTTTGGCGAGCGAGCCGTGGCGGCGAGCGAGCTGGAGAAGCAAATTATCGAACGGATCGCATTGGTGAAGGGTGATTTTCGGCAAGCGGAAATCATCGCGAAATGGCGCGAATTTTTCCACGCGAATGATCAAGACAAAGAAGCTGGCGCGTCTGGTATTGCAAAAAACTTCCAGCTTTTCTCGCTCAGCGTCCATTGTTCCGGCGGCACCTATATTCGTAGCCTTGCGCATGAAGTGGGGAAGCGACTCTACGCGTCGGATGGGGCTAGTGGTGCCGGCGCCATCGCTTTTTCGATCAAGCGTACGCAGGTCGGCAATTTCACATTGGACGCGCTGCACACACCCCTTTCACCCTCTCAAAACTCTTGACTCGTAGCCATTTTTGTCGTAAAACTTGACTTTCCACACCAGCTGTGCTATACTCTTTTTGTTGTAGATTTCTCAGTGTTTTCAAGCGCAACGCGCATTTTGGAGCTTTTGGGAAGGTCGTCTACACGTATTAGATTTCATTCAAAAGTACCCAAATGGCAAAGAAGTTGTACATCGGTGGTCTTTCGTACGGAACTACCCAGGACGGTCTTAAAGAAGCATTCTCTAAGGCTGGCATGGTGAGCTCTACTACGATCATCATCGACAAAATGACCGGAAAGAGCCGAGGTTTTGGATTCGTTGAAATGCCAAACGACGCGGAAGCGGACGCGGCGATCAACATGTTCCACGGCCAGCAGCTCGACGGTCGAACTCTCACCGTCAATGAGGCACGTCCGATGGCTCCTCGAACTGATCGCCCAATGCGATCATTCGGCGGCGGCGATCGACGAAGCTTCTAACAAGAGACAAAAAAGCTCCCGCAAGGGAGCTTTTTTGTTTGTTCGGAATGTGTAATACTACTGGCATGAAAAATATTTCAACAATTTCAGCGTGGTTTCGAAATCAGAACGCCGGCCTTCTTGTCCTTCGATTGGCAGTCGCGATCCCCTTTATCGTACATGGATATGCGAAGCTTCACGCCCACGGTGACTTCGTCACTATCTTCACTCAAATCGGTATCGTCGCTCCAGCCTTCATGGCATGGTTTGTTGGTCTTGTTGAGTTTGTCGGTGGTATTTTGGTTTTGCTTGGTATCTTTGTGCGAACGGCCAGCGCACTTCTTGCTATCGTGATGATTGTCGCAATTGCCACATATCACGGCAAGTTAGGATACGCGATCATGGGAAACGGCTACGAATACGCACTTACTCTCGCCCTCGCTTCTCTTGCATTGGTATTTACTGGTGCAGGCGAATACGTTCCAGCTCGTTTGGCAAAGCTTGAAGCAAAGTGTTGCGCAGCGTGTTCTAAGTGCTGTGGCGGCTCTTGTGAGGGTAGTGCCTGCGGTTGCGAGGAGACGAAGTAGTCAAAAAGCAGAAAAACAAAAAACCGCCCCGACACGAATTGGCGGTTTTTTGTTTGGACGTATCTTTATGGAAATTTCATACAAAATTGAACAAAAATTAGGCATTTCTTGAACCTTTCTTAGCGGTTTCTCTATCGCACTTTTGTTAGATTTATGTGAATGAAAAAAGATACTTTAAAAGAAATCGGTGCCGGCCAGTTTGGTCCGATTTTTGAGGGTCCGACTGGTCAAGATGCTGTTGAGTTGTTGTTGGCGAAAAGGACCGGTGAAGTGAGGAATGCTTTTTCTCATCCAAAAATAGGCGAGGACATCGACCTCGTTTGGGATTCAGGAGAAGGTAAGGGTTTGATTTCTATTGCCACCGACCATCCTGATGTTTTGCCGCTTTTATCTGAATTAGTAAGAAGTGGTGAGATTTACGCTGCTTCGGCGAACAGAATAAAACTCATTTCAAGCCTGCACGGAAAGACCGGGATCGCCATTATCCGCCTTGATTTTGACGGTGTTGCAAAAAAGTGGCTACTGACCGGGTTCGTGAACGATGCCTAGAATACAAAAGGCGGCATTTCTGCCGCAATCATTTACTACGCTTCCTATGATTGTTTACCCTTCTGTGGAATCGAATTAAGTATATGAGAATCAACGCACTCGGTCAAGTCGCTTGGAGCTGCTGGGCGATAGCTGGCTCTGCGCTCGTTACCCTTGCTTCTGCGACTTTAGTCGGTCGCCCTCTTTCAAGAAGCGCTTGCGGAGGCGGGTCTTGGTTGGGGTGATTTCGAGATAATCATCCTCAGACATGATTTCCATGCCACGCTCGATGTTGAGCTTGAGCGGTGGGGTGAGCAATACCAATCCATCAGAACTCTTCTGTCGCATGTTGGTGAGCTGCTTCGCCTTCACTGGGTTTACCGCCATATCTTCGCCCTTGGTGACGTTTCCGACTACCATGCCCTCATAAAGCTCGTCACCTGGTTCGATATACAATGAGCCTCGCTCCTGCAACTTCTCGAGAGAGTAGGCGATGGCCTTGCCGTTTTCCATTGAAACCATTGAGCCAAAAGCGGTGCGTTGTACGACGCCGGCCCATGGTCGGAACTCCAAGAATCGAGAAGACATGATGCCTTCGCCTCGGGTGTCCACCACAAACTGTCCTCGGTATCCAAGCAAGCCTCGGGTCGGGATCTCAAACACCAATCGAGTGGTGCCGTCGCCCTCCTTCATCTGGGTCATCATACCGCGTCGCTCCGAGAGGGTCTTGATGATCGAGCCGGTAACATCTGGCTTCGCATCGATGATCACTTCCTCGAAAGGCTCCATCTTCACGCCATTCTCCTCCTTCACGATAACTTGTGGCTGTGAGATCTGCACTTCATACCCTTCGCGTCGCATATTTTCGAGCAAAATAGAGATGTGGAGCTCGCCTCGGCCGTACACTTTGAAAAAGTCGTTGGCTGCGAAGTCCACCTTGAGACCGACGTTCACCTCAAGCTCCTTTTCGAGTCGCTCTCGGATCTGTCGGCTGGTGACAAACTTACCCTCCCGCCCGGCGAAAGGTGAGTCGTTGACCAAAAAGTTGAGAGAGATGGTCGGTTCGTCGATTTTGATAGTAGGAAGTGGTGTCGCGTCTGCTGATCCACAAATAGTCTCGCCGATATAGATCGTAGGGAGTCCGGCGATCATCGCAATATCGCCAGCAAATGCTTCAGGCACCTCTTTGCGCATTGTGCCCTCGAAGGTGAAGATTTTGGTAATCTTGCCAGTGACAGTCTCTGCGCCATCTTTCTTGATGAAGACTGACTGAGCTATCTTCACGGTACCTTCCTGAATACGGCCAATCGCCATACGTCCGAGGAAGTTGTCGTACGCGAGGTTGAATGCCTGCATGCGAAGTGGTTTTGCTTCGAGTGCGTCATGAGTCGCTTGGTCGGTGCCGTTGGCTGAAGGAACGAGCTTCAAAATAGTATCCAAAAGCGGTGTGAGGTCTGCACTCTCATCGGCAAGGTTCATTTTCGCAATGCCCTGGCGGCCGATCGCGTAGACAGTGGTGAAGTCGAGCTGTGCGTCATTTGCACCGAGCTCCATGAAGAGTTCGAGGATCTCCTCATGTGCTTCTGCGGGTCGAGCAGCTGGCTTGTCGATCTTGTTGAGGACGACAATCGGCTTGAGTCCCAATTCGAGAGACTTCTTGAGTACGAAACGTGTCTGTGGCATCGGACCTTCCTGTGCGTCTACCACGAGCAACACGGTGTCGATCGATCGAAGTACGCGTTCCACCTCAGAACCGAAGTCGGCGTGACCTGGGGTGTCCACGATGTTGATCTTGGTGTCCTTGTAGTAGAGGGAAGTGTTCTTGGCGTAAATAGTAATACCACGCTCCTGTTCAAGAGCGTTGGAGTCCATACTTGCACCTTCTTCAGCTGCTCCATTTTGTTTCAATAGAGCGTCGGTGAGGGTGGTCTTGCCGTGGTCCACGTGGGCGATGATGGCGATGTTGCGAATTTCCATGAAAATTGAGTGGGTTACAAAAGGCCCTTTAGCGGGCCGGATGAGCCTTATTTTTAACAAAAAAGCTCGCTTTTGTCAAACCGGGCTGTGGAAGCCGTGATTTAACGAAGCGAGCGAGCCCAATTATCCGTTGGGATGTGTGGTGTAGGCGTAGGTCTTGGCTAATTTTACCAAGTCTCCGAGACCCATGTGTGCGCCATTGCTGGCGACTGCGTGGATTGCGACAGGGTTGTAGTGGCTGTCGATGATGAGTTCCCACTTCTTGCTCCTGTGAAAACAGAGGCAGAAGATGGGCGTGGGGCTGAGCAACGCGCTTGAGTCTGAGGCAAGTCCAAAGAGAATTCGTGCCCCCGGACCTTGCTCGTGCGTTCGCTCTATTTCCACCACCCGATACTGGCTGTTGGTCGGAGGGTTCATGAGTCGAAGGTCCTTTCCAAGCTCAAAGAGCTGTTGAGTTTCATTCTATTATTGCATAGAATGCAGAATATATGCCACTAACCCCAAATGACATCCTTTTGATCGACAAGCCCGCCGGCATCACCTCTTTCGACGTGATCCGTCGATTGCAGCGGGAACCAGAGTTTGTTGGAAGAAAGATGGGGCATGCTGGCACCCTCGATCCATTGGCGACTGGGCTGATGATCATTGGTATTGATGGCGGAACAAAGCGTCTCGGAGAGTTGATTGGGCTGTCGAAGGTATACGAAGCCGAGTTTTTGATCGGCCTGCGCACTGATAGTGGTGATACCGACGGCAAGGTGTTGGAGGAGTGGTCGGCAGAGCAAGTGGTGGCGTTTTGTGTAAATCTCACGACGTCGCGTGTCGAGGAGGTGCTGATGAGTATGAAGGGCGTGCTGCAATTGCCCGTACCGATCTATTCGGCGATCAAACGCGGCGGAAAAAAGTTGTACGAATTGGCTCGTGCTGGGCAGACCGCGGAGGAGATTAAGCCGCCGGTGAAAGAAATGACCGTTGAGTCGGTACGGTTTCTGGGACTGGAAAAAAAGGTGAGAGAAAATCTGGTCGTTCCAGACGGTCAGCGAGTGCGTGTGGAGCTCGGTGTGTCGAGCGGTACCTATATTCGATCGCTCGGGGAGGAATTTGGTCGACGTATTGGTGCGCCGGTGACAATGAGTGCGTTGCGTCGTACGAGTATCGGCGAGTATTCAGTGAAAGATGCGCGGAAGATTTAGTCTCGAAGACCCTTCAATTTGTGCGTCGGGCCGTATTCGTTGGCTGAGTAGACAAAAAGGGCGAGTGCCACAAGTACGACATTTTTAATAATATACTGACCTTCGAGTGTTGGGATGAGAAAACCCTGCCATGTCATCGCTGGGATGAAGAAGAGTGGCATCACCGTGGTGGCCATGTGGAAGACGAAGAGTCCAAATGCAACTTTCTCACAGCGTGGTATCAAAAAGAGTAGGCCGATAAGCATTTCGAAGAGGGCAAACCAAATGATGAAATTGCTGAATGACCAAAACGGCATCGTGGCATGAAGCAGGTCTGCCACCATTGGATTGGCCGGGCTGAGGTCAAAGAGTTTGAGGGCGCCAAACCAGAAATAGACGACGAAGAGGGCGAGGCGGCCAATAATTGACGAAAGGTGGATGTGTCGAGGATTCATGTCGATAGTATAGCGCGCTCGCCGCTCGCGCGCTGGGGATTACGACCACAGACCGCCCCACCATTCGAAAGTGTGGTGCATCAAAAGCGCCATGGGAATATAGATCGGCGCGAGGAGGATGAAAATGACTTTACTCACAGAAAAGAATGATAGGGCAAAATTGTTTGTTTATCAAGGGAAATGTAGTCGATGGTGTGGACAAAATGCTATACTACCGAACATGGAAGCAAAAGAGGTGATTCGAAGCGCTCCCAGCAAGGGACTTCGTGTTGTTGTCGCGACCGGCATTTTTCCGCCCCAATCTGGTGGTCCGGCGACGTATTCGAAGTTGCTCGTGAACCGTCTCCCCGAGTTCGGACATATTGTGACTGTGGTGAATTTTGGTTCGGTCCTGCATTGGCCGAAGGGTATTCGACACGTGCTCTATTTTGCCAAGCTATTTACAGCCGGATTGGGTGCCGACGTGATCTATGCGCAGGATCCTGTATCGGTTGGCTTGCCTGCCAAGCTTGTGGCACAGATTCTTTGGAAACCCTTCTTGCTTAAAATCGTCGGCGATTACGCATGGGAGCAGGGCAGTCAGCGATACGGTATCACCGACCCGCTCGATGATTTTGCGTTCAAAAATGGCAAGACGGATGTGCAGGCTGACGGCACGCAGTATCCGTTCGCTGTTCGAGTGCTAAAGCAAATTCAGCTAGGGGTCGCGCTCGCTGCCGATACCGTCGTTGTCCCGAGCGAATATTTGAAACGCATTGTCACTGCGTGGGGTGTGCCAGCTGAAAAAATCACAGTGATCTACAACGGCTTCGAACTTTCTCGTGTGGCGAAAGTACCAGCGAAACATTTAAATCTCGGCGCACATTCCATAGTGAGTGTCGGACGACTCGTTCCATGGAAAGGGTTCAGTACTCTCATCGAGGTGGTTGGCATGCTCGCCAAAGAAAAAGAGTATGCCGATGTTCATTTGTATATTCTTGGCGACGGTCCGGATCGTGGGGTGCTTGAAAAGCGAGCGATGGAGCTCGGCGCACCCGTGACTTTTTTGGGAAAGGCAGAACACGCGATTGTCTTTCAGTACCTCGCCTCGGCAAAGGTGTTCGTGCTCAATACGGCATACGAAGGATTTTCACATTTATTGCTAGAGGCTCTTGCTATGGGTGTGCCAGTGATCACCACCCCCGTGGGCGGAAATGTCGAGTTGATTGTGGATGGTGAGAATGGTCTGCTTGTTCCTCAAGGCGATATGACGGCATTCATTGGTGCGATCAAGAGAATATTTAATGAAGAACATCTTGTTGCAAAATTGTCGATGGCAGGGAAGGCACGAGTTGCACAGTTTAGTGATGAACGAATGTTGAAGGAGTTGCAGAAAACGCTCAAGAGTTTTGTGAAATAAAAAAATCGACCAGCTTTCGTGTGCCTTTTGAGCTTGCGAAAGAGGGTCGACATGACTGCTACCATTCGGTCTTCGAGAGGTAAGCTCGGCAGGCCTTGTAGGTAAGAATGAACTTTTTCTGGATGGCGGGGAACTTGATCGTGAAGACCTCGTCTGTTAGTTTCTTGAAGTCAGTTTCTGGCATTGTGATGCCCATTTTGCCACCGGCGTGGAGTAGCTCGGTCAGTTTACTTCGAGCGAAAGTTGAGATTTTTCCCTGCCGTTGCAATGTTGCCAATTCCACCTCCCAGTTTTTTTCCGTCAGTATTGGAGTCATGAGGTTTCCTTCGGTTGAGGGTTGCGTGCCGTTGATAAGAGTATTCTCCTGGTCGCAAAGTGTCAATAAGAGCACCGCTCTCTCAAGGAGAAAAGCAGTTGTCCACAGATTAGGGTTTGACAGGTGAACGGGTGTTCACCTATACTATATTCATACCAAACAAAGCCATTAGCCAACACATAACCCTCATCCCCATGACCATCAACAAACAAACACAAAAGATGATTCGCTCAGAAATCGGTCTCCTCAACGCCATCATCGATCAGAAGATTGTCTACGGCCGATCATACCGTCGAGAATCGCTTCGTCACCGACAGCTTCTCGCTCAGCTCACCCGACTCGAGCGCGTGCAGCTTGCAGGATCGCAGTGGGGCTGGTTGTCACGGTCGATGCGAACCGTCACGAGTTTTGTATTATAATTACAAGTGTAGCTTCGTGTAGCGCATCCTATACACATCACGCCCGCTGCCATCTTTCATTGCAATGTATCCAGAATACAAACAAAAAATCATCGCCTTCTACGAACGCCACAAGCGCATGCCGGCCTATGCCGAGATCATGACGCTTGTTGGTTTCAAATCCAAGAACGCGGTGTACAAACTAGTAAATCGTCTGGTGGAGGAGGGAATTGTGCAGAAGGACTCCACTGGCCGTCTCGTGCCCAACAGCCTTTTCAGAGAAGTGCCGTTTCTTGGATTGGTGGAGGCGGGCATTCCGACAAATGCGGACACGCTTACCGATACGATGAGCCTCGACGATTATTTGGTGGGTGAGCGTGGCAAGACTTTTGTATTGGAGGTGAAAGGTGACTCAATGATCGAAGAGGGGATCAAGGAGGGAGACTTGGTGATTGTTGAGCGTCGCGGTGAGCCGAAGGATGGCGACATCGTGATTGCCGAGATCGACGGTGGCTGGACCATGAAATATTTTCGTAAGCGCGGCGGTAAGACCTATCTCGAGCCGGCCAATCGGACGATGAAGGCGATGTATCCGGAATATGATTTAAAAGTGGCCGCTATTGTGCGCGGAGTGGTGAGGAAGTACTAGCGATGGTTGGCAAGAAGAGTCAAAGTAGACGCATAAACTACAGAATGAAAGTCGTGTAATGTGAACTATACGGTACCCTTTTTGAAGCGTATAATAACTGCATTATGCAAGACACAAACAAAAACGCCATCTGGATTTTCGTCGTTATTATCGTTGTTCTCGGGCTCATCTGGGCGACGAACTCAAAACCGAAGACTAGCACTTCAATGAAGACTGCATCCACAACGCCCATGGTGAGTAATGAAACTGCAATCAACATGACAGACTTAAACCCCGCAAAAACTCCAGGCGCGGTAGGCTCAGGAGTGAAGTCTCCGACCCTTCCTGCCGCAGGTATTGGTCCAAAGAACTGATCTCGATACGACGTCGATACATCGATATAAAAATCGCTGCCAAGTGGCAGCGGTTTTTTCTTGCCCATGTTATCCTTATTGCATATGTCACTTAGCCTCGGCCTGGTCATCGTCCTGATCGTCGTGTTTGGTTACGCAAGTAATTGGTTGAATTGGCGATTTTTGAATTATCGCCTGACACATGCGCTGTATTATATTGGCGCGTTTGTACACGAGTCGTCACATGCGTTGTTGTGTCTAGCGACTGGCGCGAAGATCGAGGAGTTTAAGGTGTTTTCGTATCAGCCGCATGTCATCCATCGGCCGTCAAAGTTACCAATCTTTGGAGCGTTCCTTATTTCGGCTGCCCCAATCGCTGGCGGGCTCGTGTTTCTGTATGCGATAAATCACTTTCTGCTCGGCGGATATTTTGTCGCAACAGGAGACGTTTTCGCTCAACTAGCACAACTCAACCTGTTACATTGGCAGAGCTGGGTGATGATTCTGCTGTGTCTCAACGCCGGCGCGATGCTCGGCCCGTCGCCACAAGATATGAAAAATATCTGGCCGCTACTCATTCTCCTCTTTTTCGTGCAGTCAGCTTTTTTACTGAGCATTGGCCTGGCTGCTCTCAGCCTCATTGTCGCGAACATTGTGATTCAGCTGGTACTGATCCTGCTCATGAAAATCTGTCGTCTCATCAGGTCAACAACCTAGGACTTCTGGCCAGGTTCCGCGCCATCACTTGCCGGCTCGTCAAAAAAAGTCGATACACCCATTCGTGCAGAAATTTTGTCGTCATCTCCATTGATAGTGCCAATAGCCTTGTCTTTGAGTAGTGCAAATAGTCGTTTTTGCACAGAGGTTTCGTTTATTTCTTCTGGCCTGGTTGCCTGTGACGTTTCAGCTACGAAAATAATAGCCTGGACGATATCTTTGATGAAAAATTGGTTTCCAAAAGGCACTTGAGTAGCCATTTCTACGAGCCATTTTGGGCCGGAAGCAAAAAATTGCCCCTTTTTTTCATCGGTGTAGGGTTCGGCAAAATACTCCGAGGCCCTTTTTGCGTCTACCAAAAGCGCCTCGCGAGTCATTGGCACGACATCGCCTTGCTCGTTCTTTGCTAGTGTCGGCTCTCCTTCTTTGCTAAAAAAGTGTGTAAATCCAAACATGGTATTTTTGGTTATTTTTTAATCTTGCCCAAAGCAACGCCGGCTACAAGACCGATGACGACGGCGCCGACGAGGAGAAGTGCCAGTTCGATGGCACTTCTGGTATTTTTAGGAGGGGTGTTCGCTGTTGTGTTGGTTGTCGTTGCGGCTGATGCAATGTCTTTGTCAGCAGTAGTTACCTCCAGTGTGCCATTGGCTGCGATCAGCGGTGCATTTACTTTGTCGAAATCAACAACAGATGTTCTGTCGAGTACTGTCACTCCACCGACAACGTGCAGGCTTTCGTAGATATAGCCGCCTTCCCAACAATCGCCCTTCGCAGAGAGGAGGAGAACGATCTTTTTCTCGAAGCCGGGGATCGCGTAGCCAGCAAAGGTGAAAGGCTGTGTTTCGTTGCAGCCAACAACGGGGAACTCGACGAGCTTCTTGCCAGCCTGGGAGATCGTGGCGAAAAAATTGGCCTTCACAATCTCGTTTACATCCGGCGCAACGTTTTCGTAATTCACGAAGCGCATTTTGACAGAAAGGTCATTTTTCTCCAAGTGTATCGGGGTGAGTGGTTTGAAGCCGTTGGTGAGCGAGGTGATCTTCGTGTTGACGGGGGAGGAGTTGTAATCGTTCGCCGGCACAAGGAGCTTTTCGCCTTCGTCGCAGGAGAAGGCAACCTGTGAGGTGCCCGTGACCAATGATAATTTCAATAGCTCTGGTGGGCAACCTCGACCATTCTGGGAATTGCGAATATAGTACACCGATTCGTCTGCTGGGTTGTATGTGAAATCGTAGACGAGGGTAGGGCCGCCGACAGTGGCATGGGCGATGTTGGTGCCGATGAGGAAAACGGAGGAGACGAAGAAAATGGAGAAGATGAGGAAGAGTGCTGCGCTGAGCACTGGTCGGTCTAGTTGATGTATTTTCATAGAGGAAGTATAGCAAATGGCAGGGATAAAAAAATACCACCCGAAGCGTTGCTTGGGGTGGGGTGAGGTGGGTCGATGGACCAACTACAGGTCTTTTCTCGAATTGAGGTCGGCGAGGAATCCTACGGTCCTGTCGATACCTTCGACGAGGGTTACTCTGTCGCCGTGCTGGGTCTTGAGCTTGTGGGTGACGCTGTGTGTGGTCTTGTTGAGCACCACGCACCACTGGCAAGTGGGAGGCGTTCCCGACAACTGCTTCGATTTCTCGTAGAACACCAGTTCAAGCTGGAATCCTTTGGTTCTTTCCACGATTTTCTTCGCTTGTCCGGGTAGAAAACCGTAGAGCAAGATACGGGGCAGGCGCTTTGGGGTCGGTTCGGGTGTCGGGCGCCTTTCCAGATCACTTCCTGCTGAGGCTGGTTCAGAAAGAGCGGAGCGGTCAGTTTTTTCTTGGAGCATGCGCAACATGGCGGGTAGGTTGTCGATGATCGGCGCCAGGTGTTGGGCGAGCAGATGCAGTAGCTCCGCGGTGTTGATGCTCTTTAGTATCTCCGACCGAGGTCGTTCTACTGTCACACGCGTTTCAATGTTCACTTGACTGGGGACACATTGATCCAAGAACTGCTGCCTCTCCTGGACGAACTGTTCGATGAGGTCTTCTGTCACCGTGTTTCTGCCAACGATGCTGCGGCGCCGTTCCATCGGCAGAACGATCTGTGCCCGAGCGATGAACGCCCACAGAAACTCGCGGTCGTTCAGGGAAATTTCCACCGCCCTTTCGATCACTTTTTGCACTTCTTCATCCGTCCAAATTGTTCGGGGTTTCCGTGGCTTTGTGTCCATGAGCTGTGTCTATTTTTGGTGAACCTTGCATCTTCCTTGATTAGGAAGACACGCTGATATGAATAGTAACATGTCAGTACATTATTGTCAATATTTACCGGTTAAAGTCATTCGGATATCTATAACCCTGTGAATTTGCTACCATTATTCCATGGTAACAAACGGAATTGCTGGGGGTACGGTACATAGCGTGCCTGCAGATCTGCGAAAGGCGCTCATTTCTAAGGTTGTGGTTCTTGATGTGTGGCAAGATATCACTCCGCTCGCACGCAATGAATGGATCTGCTGGATCGAGTCTGCGAAAAAAATTGAAACAAGGGAGAGTCGGATGAGG
Source organism: bacterium (assembly GCA_037130265.1). Lineage (GTDB taxonomy): Bacteria > Patescibacteriota > Minisyncoccia > Phycocordibacterales > JBBTRF01 > JBBTRF01. The sequence goes on along the minus strand of JBAXTI010000001.1, from coordinate 449,778 downwards.
ATTATGACTGAAAATCTTGCGGCAGGGAAGCGCCGGCCGTGCTGTTGGGCGGGATGTGCGCATCGGGGGAATAGATGAAAATAAAAAATCCCACCCGAGCTCTGGCTCGGGGTGGGATGCGCTAATGTGGTCTTTGGCCTAAAACTGCCATTGTTCCGACGATGAGATTGAACAGGGCATGGCAGGAGGAGCTCGCTAGTAGGCCTTTCAGTGGATTGCCGTGCAGACCACCACTCTTTAGGAAAACGACGCTGTAGGTGATTCCTCCGAGGCCCTGCATAAGGATATTTGCAGGGCCACCGTGCGCCAGTCCGAATAGAATTGAGGAGATGAGAGTCCAGGCGATGACTCTTTCGAACTGCTTGTATTTGTAAGCAACGGCCGCAAGGGGACCGCGGAATAGAATTTCTTCCATGAGAGGGTCCTCAATGATAATCCTGACCCAGGTCGTCAATAATGCAAGGTCGGCCAGCTTGGTTTTTCCATTGGTCGGCAAAAAGTCGAGCTGGACGAGAAGTGCACGCATGGAGAAGTTGACTGTGAGGTCGATCATCACTGCGCAGATGACGGCTGTGACTACATCCATCCCACGCCACTCTTCGTTAATGTAACGTTCAATTTTTTTCAGAAATCCTCCCGTTGGTTGTGTTCTGTGCAGTGCCTTGAGTAGCAAAGAACGGTTCGGTATTTATTATAGCACAGAACATAGATGGTGTCCAATATCGCGCTGTGGGCATTCAGGCTTGTCGTGTAATAAAAAACCCGCCACAGCTTGTGCTGGGGCGGGGTGTTGTTGCGACATTTTTTGGGGGGAGTAAATAGATAACACTTCTCGTTGGTGTCGGTTGTGATAAAATATGCACATGTCAAATTCAAAGAAAAACTGGAATGCTGCGAAGGCGCAGAAGCGATCTGTGGATGCCTACAAGAAAAATGTGAAGATTAAGAATATTGAGGTGTTCGCGATTAAGAAAATGACTGGTGGGCGGTAGTAAATAGGGGAAATAAAAAAACCCGCCCTAGCGTGAGCTGGGGCGGGGTAGGTGACATTGCGACCTTGGCTCAGGCTGCCTCTGCCATTTCAGCGGGCTTGCCTGGTAACGGTTTTTTGTGTGCAGGCAGACCGTCTGAACGAAGGCCGTTCCATTTTTCAAAACAGGGACGACAGACATACATGGGGTAAATCAATCCCCAGACGTTGACTAGCGCCATGTCGGTTGCTACTCCAGAACACTGCTCAAGCCAGCAGGCGTGGCTACCCGGAGTAAGAGGGAATGAGATCGTGTGGTATTGCCAATACTTTGGGAACACACGATTCACCAAGTGTTCAAATTTCCAAGCGTCTTCGACTATCAGTTCCTCTGGCCGAAAGAAGACGATTCGAGGGCAGATCGTCCAATGCTCAGTGGTCAGTAGGAGCTCGTGGCTGCCGGTGCGGTGTTGCTTGTCCCACTCTGCGGGGTCCATGAGGCCCTTTTTGAGCCAACTTCGGCACCGGAAGTTGGATTCACAGACTTCTCGGTCGAAGAAAACAGCCACGGTGTATTCGTCGCCTTCGAGGTCGGTGTTCGGCTCTACTACTAGGCCTTGATATAACGACCAATGACCTTGAGGATTGGCCATGCCGACGATTGATCCCTTTTGAATCGGCCGGCCTTTTGAGTCGAGGGGGGGCTGTGTTGCGAGTGTCGGTGTATTCATAGATTTGTCTCTGTTTCGGAAATGTCGAGGTTGCCGGTCTGATTTGTATACTATGGACCGAGATGGGAAATGTAAAGGGGGTTCAATCTGTCTCCATCGTGTCGCGCCTCGTTGAGGCTGTGGGAACCTGGGTGGGGAAATAAAAAACCGCCACACAGCGTGCGCTGGGGCGGGGTGGGGCTGTAAAATCAGGATTCGTTCTATGGCAAAGGATGCTTCGCCAAGAGTCGGCGGTAAGCCGTTCGGAACTCATTCTCAACTTCTCCTCCGAGATGTGGGTATTCCGGCCTGGGATCGTGAGGCTGCCCTTCGAGGTATTGGGCGCGGCTCGGCGAACCTTCGCAGATGGCTTTACCGTTTTCCATTACCGGAAGGATGTGCCGGCATCCCCACGCAGCGTAGTTCACCTGTTTCTTCAAATGAAACCATTCATCCACCAGTAATTGTAGATTATTATGGGGAGGAACTTCACGTCCGCACTTGTCGCAGATATTTCTTGAGCTCATATATTCCTTTCGAACAACTAAGGTCGGAGTACGTCCGATGGCGGTAGATTGCTTCAATGATAATAACAAGTATAATGGCTTTTGTCAACATATTCAAATACCACATACACCACCACGTTCGACCCACCCATCCCAGGGTCTCCAAAAATACGTTGAGGAATATGGGGAAAAAGAGGGCTCGCCTGGTAGTCCACGTTTCGAACCGTGGAGTGGGCGAAGGCATTGGGAGATGCGGAAGCGGCGAATAGGGAAGTTAGAGGTCTGTTGAATCTCTGTGTACCCACCTAGACGTTCACGATGTGTATGTGCAGGTAAAACACCTGATTATACGATGTGATAAAATGACCTTTATGGACAAGGTCAATATCTACATCGACGGGAATAACCTTTACAGAAGCGCGAAAGAGCTAGGCTTTTCGATTGATTATAAAAGCTGAGAGGTTGGATGCGTCAAAAATACAACCCAGCACAGGTGTACCTTTTCATTGGTCTTGTGCCCGACCGGGTTAAATTTTATGAGTTTCTTCAGGAGTGTGGCTTTATCTTGGTTTTTAAACAGACTGTTTCTGTGGGTGGGGTGGTGAAGGGTAATTGTGATGCGGAGCTAGTGCTCAAAACAGTTTCTGATTTTTACACAAAAGCTTTCGATAAATGCCTACTTGTAACCGGCGATGGTGATTTCGGCTGTCTTGTGGAGTTTCTTGCAAGTAATTCTGCATTGGGTGGGGTAATCGCTCCAGACAGAAAAAAGTGTTCAATCTTACTCAAGAACAAAAATGTTGAGATTACCTTTCTAAATGAGCAATACCACAAGTTTTCTGATCAGCTCATCGGGTCATAAAAGAAAAAGCCCCCGATGTAGACGTATCTACACAAGGGTCTTTTTCGTGGTGATATGATAATTATACACGAATCTGTGACGTGCGCAAGTGGGTGAGGTATTCTGCTCGCCTGGCAGTCCGCGTTTCGAACCGTGGAGTGGTCGGCGGCTTTGGGAGATGTGGATGTGGCGAGTAGGGAGGTTAGTGGTCTGCTGAACTTCTATGCACCCGCCTAGACGTTCACGATGTGCGCATGTTTGCAAATAAAAAACCTACTTACCTTGCGGTGTTCGGTTGTGCGCGAGTCAACTTCTCTAGATGAGCCCATGCTTGCGTGCGAAGCCTTCGTTGAGAAGCTCCCATCCCTCAGAGATGAGAATCCCTACTTTGTCCATGTCTGTCAGGGCGTTGATAAAACCAAGTGTATTTTGTTCGGCGTCATACCCAGTTCTCAGACTAATCAAATGTAGACAATGTCGGTGAAGCTCAGTAACACAGCTAAAATTAAATACGTAATCTGAGATGTGGCCCTTAGTGTGAGCCACGAGCAGTTCCTTTAGGAGTCTGGGGGTCAATTCGATTTCGAAACGTTTGGCAAGGATGAGGTTCGACGGGCTGACTATTCTTCGCGCCTCAGCTTTTTGTTTTTCGAATACACCCCCCATCTCTTCAAGTGTTGCTAGATCTAATGTTGCTGAATGCCGCGATGCAGTTGATCCGGGTAGTGTGCCTGGATATAGACAGACGTCAATTGTAATCTTCATTGTAAGGTTCTTTCTTCAGGATTTTTGATGCTGGAAGTATAATATAATGAATATAGTTTAATGTCAAATATTCATCGTCATCCGATCTTCTGTCCACAATCGAAATTGGCAAAAGAAAAAACACTCAAGATAGAGTGTTTTTTCTTTGCGGCTCCGACTCGTTGAGGCTGTGGGAACCTGTTTGTCATGAATCATCAGTACAACTTGAGGAGATTCGCGTAGGTTTTTATCATAGTTTCTGCTTCCGTACGACTTTTACCGCCTTTTTTGTAATTATCTACAATATCAATAAAACCGGAAATTAGTGAATTACTAATAAGATGCTCCGAAGAAAGCTTATTCCCCGACTGTTCTTCATATGCTGAAACGATATATTGAAAATGGTTGGGAAAGTCTCTGATGTACCGAGAAAATTCTTTAGTTACTTCACCGTATTCAGCATTACCGAAATCAATTATTCCGGAAATCATTTTATCCTTAATGATAATATTTTCGTGGTGTGAGTCGTTATGAAGAAACTGGAATACGAGTCTGTCTTGTGTTCTATCAAAAATAGAGCGGGCCTCTTTGACGAGCGTTTTAAAATTTTCTGGCACGTTTGCATCAAGGATCAACCGATTGTAGTCAGTGGAAACCTCAGGATGAAGGTCTGCCGACATGTCGATTATTATGCCAACATCTCCCGCCATTTCTTTGGTAAATTTTTTACCAATTTCTCCGTGAAAATAGCCGAGTTTACGACAGACGTTGACTTTCTCGTCTTCTGTAAAATTTTGCCACACCTCTCGTAATAAATCTCCCTCGATATATTTGTACCCGTACATTTTAGGATCTTCTGAAACAAAGACAACCCTGGGCGTAGGTGTAGATAATTCTAAGGTATACAACTGTTTGGCAACTTTAGCTTCAGTAATCAGATCATTTTGTGGCTGGAATTCCTTATTATTACGTTCCTGCTTGATAATGAACTTTTCACCATCTTCGGATTCTACGTAATATGCATAATTAACCGCACCTTTTCCTTTCAGAGAAAATTTAGCGATTTTTCTTCCTAGTAGTTCCTGGATTTTGAGTTTTAAATCATTATTATTAACGAGACTATAGGTGTCTACATCATTTAGGTAGTTCCACAGATTGATAATATTTCTATCTTTTTCCCAGAATTTTAGAATTTTATCCCTAAGCTCTTTATGTTGGGGGTAGCCGGCATCAATTATTCCTTCGGGAAGTAGGTCTCGAAACTCTACGTTAAGTAGCACAGTTAAAGCCTCTTTCAGATCATTGTATTTTTCTTTTCCTAACTTTTCCACTTGGTTGATGCCGAGACTATACCAGGTATAGAAGTGCCATAGTTCGTGCATGGTCGTTTTCCGCGCGGAAGACGAAGGTACTGACACGAAAAAGTAATTATTTTCTATGCTATACGGACATCGGGTGTTTATCGTTAGGTAAGCTACAATTTTTTCAGGAAGTGAAACACCGAAAATAAGCTCAGCCCTTTTTTGACATTCATTCGAAATATTCTCCCAGTCTTTTTCGTAGTCAGCCGCGTATTTCTGCAAATCAATCTGATTATCTGAAAGGTATTTTTCAATAAAGTCTGAGGCGTTTTCTCGAGTGGGATTTTCGCCGCAATGTGCGACTAATTGCTCCTACGGCTTGGTGGGGTTTTGAGAGTTGTTGGAACTTTTACCTTTGTTTAGAAGGCACCAGATGTCTTTTTCCTTGTTGTATTCAAAAGAGACTTTCATGCTATTTATATTATTTGATTTCCCATACACGTTCTGTAACCCATCTATCCTCAGTCCTTTTGAGTACTGCTAGATTATCGAATTTCATATTAAAATTTGGCTGCACGCCCGCCTTCAAGTAACTCCAAATCTGTTCGTAGTCAAATGGTTTTAAGGCTGTCATTGCCACAGTGGCATGCAAATCATCTTCTATTTCGTCAAATTTATCAAAAGTGAGGCCTTGGATATCACGAAGTTTGTTCATCAAGTCGTGGACAGTTGAGAGTGTCTCCTTGGAGGGGACAACATCAACATAGATCACTTCTTTGCCGAAAGACCCGAAACCACTCAATACATAATCGCTTTGATTCTGTGATTGGATAAAATTGTCTAGACATAGATACAGCGCTTTCATTCCCTTATCGTCAAGTTCAAACCACCGCTTGATTGTTAGGTGTGGGGTAATTCGGTCGTGAAGCGGAAAAGTATCAAACTTTGAGGTCAGGTCTTTCGTAATGTCCTCGTGTGCACGAGCCGCGTTTCCTCTCAGCAAATGAACGATTATGCGTCTCATATTTTTATATGAGTGAATTGTATCACAGAGGTTCTGTGCTCTATCTAGTAGGGAAAACAGTGCTCCGTACAGTGGACGCATTCAGAACTGCGAATTGGACCAAGATTAAGAGCGAATTGCAGTTTAGTGGGATGTTAAATTACTTTTTATCCACCGCAGATGTATGCTGATGATTTGCTTTCCAGCGTTCTTTTGCTGATTTGGTATGGATAACGCATGTATCTTCCGTACAATTTACACTCAAACATTTGGCGCAGTCAGGGGTGGCACAGAGGCACTTGCCCGAAGTCAGAGATGTATTTATGGAAGGCATATAATATTTGGAAGTTTATTTTCTGGAATGTAGGTACGGACAATACCCGAAGCACCTGAATGAACTTGATACGGTGCGAATACCACTATCAGACCTCCATTATAAGGTAGTAAATTATCAAAATTATCAGATAGTGGCTCAGTACCAATTTTTATCTGCTCAATTACGATATTATATGTGCCGACGTCGTCAAATAGTTCAGGACTGAAATCTTTGGGTATTCTCTCTAGGATTTGTTTACGAGCAATAGGAGCGATTATCGAGACATAATCTTTGGAACAGAAAAGTTGCCGATCGGTTAAGAGTCTATCAGATTTCAAGTCCCAATTTATTACATACGGAGTATCGTGATTACCGTTTCCACCCCCTGTAAAGTCGGTAACCCCTAATTCAAGGCTTACCACTCCATTTTGAACTCCAATCATGCGGTATTTAATTACTAAATCTAGTGTAGAGCCAAACGATTCAGGGTCATTTTTTACGTATTCTGCTAATTTTATCTTATCCTCATCCACGAAACCTTTTATTTTTGTATCAATATGTTCGTTTAGCTTTTCCACAAATGTGCCACCAATAAATCTAGGATAGTGAATATCAATACTGATTCTAGGTTTCTTCTCAAAAAAGACACGGTCTTCCCATGTTAGGGTAGAAAGTCTCGGGAACCCTGTTTTGTAGCCCACGGATGGTGATTTGGAAAGTAAGCCAAGAATGTCATTGTCATCAAAAAGATACTCAGCAAAAGTATCTGCGTCCGAGGGGGTGTATTCGGAAGCTAAAATAGTGCTCAAATTTCCATTTTCTCCATTGTCCGTAGGCTTATCAATTAGTACCAAAAGAAAGATAGATATCGTCACGATAATTAAGCTTAGATTTAGGATTATTTTCTTTAGGTCCATATGCTTGTATTTTACTACTCTGTAAAGTAAAGTAAAGAATATGACCGAGGCTCAAGAAAACTCTAAGAAAAAGAAAAAGGAGGTTATTGAGTATAATGATGAAAATCACGAACTACCTTTTCTTAATCCTAAAAAAATATCTCAAGGACAGAGAAAAATACTAAGACTTGTAGATGATTTGGTAAGGAACAGGTCATTCATGCGCGCCTTAAAAAGGGTAATTCGTATTGAAAATAAGCGACACGAACAATACAAGGCTGAGCATATTTGGACGTCAGAAGAAACATCGGAACATAGTTACTTTAATTATGAGATCGGTAGAATCATCGATGATTATGAGGCGCTGAAAAAACGCGCAGACAAACTTATTCATAATAAGGAGTATAAAATCAGAGAAAAACTTGCTTCAGAATACGGACTAGATACTTACCTAGTCAGTCTGGCGGTTCATAGGTATAAGGGTGATAAATTTCAGGTAGCAACAGATTTGGTGGAGGGCGGTGAATTACTAAGGATGTCTATGACAAGAAACATCAAGAGTATCAAGACCAGATACAGACTTTGGAAATTGAACTTTCTGAACACTCAAAAGCCGACCATGATTACCAAACGACTGTTGCTACAGTCATCTCCGTAGCGCGCAGGGCCAAGAGCATTTTTGAAAATAGTTCTGAAGTTGCAGGAAAACGAGCATTTTTGAGTTACCTTCTTCAGAACCCTACCGTAAACGGAAAAAAGCTATATTTTTCAATAGCTTCTCCGTTCAATTTGGTACTAGAATTAGCTGATAACCCTAACTGGCTCCGGGAGTTGGGATCGAACCAACGACCAATCGCTTACATCGCTCCTTCTATTACTAAAAGGGATGGACTATATCATTCCCATGATGTGCCTCCTGAAGAGGGATCAAGGGACGAGGGGCTTCCCGCTGAAAATACACAAACGTGAATATTTTCAGAAGTACTCCACTAAGTGGATAGTCTCTACACCTTCCGAATTCTTGGTACGATTTTCGCACCAACAAACTCGGCTTGGCTCGGTATTGCCCCGCTAGGGGGTTTCACCGAATTCACCTCGTTTTCGACACGGCTTTCGCCGTGAAGCTGCAAGAACCCGTTGCTTACGCAATGTGGGTTTACAGGCGATTGCTCTACCGCTGAGCTATCCCGGAATATTGCGCTGCTGAGCGCTTCAAAAAGAGCTTCTGCGAGCTATCTTATCAGAAATGCTGGAAAAGTGAAGAGGTCGTTCTGTCGAGGGCGAGATAAAAAAGTTCTAAAGAAAACGCTGGCTTTTTGCTGCGTCGCTTCGATACAATTGTCTTCCATGGTAGATGTATCCAAATTCGAAGCTATCAAAAAGAAAGGTGAGGCGTTCTATCAAAACATAGGGCAGGTGTATTGCCCATATCTTAAGGAGAAGGTGTCATTTAATGCCCAAGGTCTGGAACATCTTAAGTTTAAGCAAAGAGGTAAGGCCCGAAATCTTGGAGATCAGTATATGCGTTTCAAGCTCATTGCTTTTGCACCCAAGATACTCGGGGCATCAGGCACGCTACAAGGTCTACTACGTACGAATGCTTTTGAAAGAGTAAAAATTCACAGTAGGACAGAGATGTTCCTTAGATCAGTAAGCTATTTTGAATTTATTGCAATCGTCGACCAGTTTAGAGTAAAGATACTAGTGAAACAAATAGAAGATGGTGAAAAGTTCTTCTGGAGCATTATTCCGTTTTGGAGTACCAACTCGAGTACGCGGGAGAGGACCTTTCACGACAAAGATTTTCTTGAGAATCTTTAGATGCACCAACAAAAAACACCGCGTCGGCGATGTCCTTTGTTGGCGTTTGGTTACAGCTTAGTGCCGTGAGAGGGCGAACCCTCCAAACGCTTGAGATAAGTATATTCCAACTCAAAAATATGGTCAAGATGTTGTAGTATTGTAGGGCGATGTATATAAAGATCCGCGTCACTCCCGATGCCAAAGTGGAGAAACTCGCCCAAAAGACCAAGGATCATTTCACGATCTCGGTGCGCGAGCCGGCTGAACGCAACCTAGCGAATGGTCGGGTGCTGGAGCTCGTGGCAAGGCACTTCAAGCTTCCGATAGGCAAGGTGCGGATGAACTCCGGACATCATTCACCGTCGAAAATTCTGAGTGTCGATATTGGGGATTGAGGGACTACTTGTTGGTATTGAGATGTGCTCCCCAATCTGATAAAATGAGGGGGTAAGGAAAAGCACCGTTCGAGCCTCTCAGTCATATTCACTAATCTCACACCAACATGCGTATCACCACTAAAGCGACCAACACCACGCTCACTCCGGCAATCCTCGAGTATGTTGAGAAGAAGATCGGCAATGTGGAAAAGCTCATTGATGAGGCGCACCGAGACGCAGCACGAGCTGATGTTGAGATCGAGGTCACCACGCACCACCACAAGGCAGGTGACGCGCAATTTCGTACGGAAGTAAATCTTCATGCGGGGGACATGCATTTGCGAGCGGAAGAAATGCATGCAGACCTATATGCGGCCATCGATGCGGTGAAAGACGAAATCACCCGAAGTATTGTCTCAAAGAAGGGAAAGCAGCAGAGCCGATTGCGCCGCGGTGGTCAGAAGATTAAGGATATGTTGAAAGGTTTTCGACGAGGCTAATTTCGGTAGGTGGGGCAGTAGGCCCGCAAAAAAGCGCGTAGCGAGAAATCGCTACACGCTTTTTTGCGTTCGGTACGCAGCGTACGTCATTTCCTTCTTTCCCTCGGGAATCACTTTGTTGATGGTGAGCTCATTGTTTGCAAATGTGGCGTCGCTGATGATGACACGCTTAGCGCCCACCTTTGCATTCGATTCTGTGTCGGTCGTGGCGTTCGGCTCCATAAAATACGCTCCTGGCCAGCCGGCGAAAGCTTGGATCTTTCGAAATGCTGCGTAGGGGTCGCTCGCGACCGTTTCGAGGTCGATCAGGCCGTCGGTCTTGGCGATTTTCTTTGTGTAGGTGGCGAGATGATGTTCTTGTGGCACGGCTTCGATGGTGCGGTCGATCCACTGAGGGATGAGGCGCGCGAGCAAGGCTCCGCCTTTTTGCGCGAGCGCGCGTTCGAGTTCGTCCACTTTTGGCCAATCTCTCACCACGTGCGACTCTTGTCCAAGGATCGGTCCATGATCCATTTCTTCATCGAGTACCATGATGGACACGCCGGTGTGCTTTTCATCCGCGATTATGGCCGACTGGATCGGCGACGCACCGCGAAATTTTGGCAGGAGAGACGGATGCACATTCAGTGTGCGATGGAGAGGGAGGTCGATATACTCCTTCGGAATAATCTTGCCGTATGCCGCGACAATGAACAAATCCCAGCGTTCCTTGCGGAGTTCTTGGAGGAGCTTTCCGTCTCGCAAGGTGTCTGGTTGGGCGACTTTGATAGCACGCTTGTCTGCCCACACTTTGGTCGGAGGCGGAGTGAGGACGAGTTTGCGACCCTTTGGCTTGTCCGGGTTGGTCACGATGAGCGCCGGTGCGAATCCGGCTATTTCCAATTCATTCAAAATATCGACGGCAAATTCAGGCGTGCCAAAAAAAGCAATATGTAATTTTGGGGACGCACCTGATATTGATGTTGCTTTGGGGGCGGCAAGACTCATGTTATTTTTTTGCGTCAACCTGCTCTGGTACAGGCATCTCACGGACATCTTTCGCTTTGTCGGTGAACAAAATGCCGTCGAGGTGGTCGACTTCGTGTTGAAATATCTGTGCCAAAAGACCGCTGCCGCCACGCTCAAATGCGTTGCCGTGCTCGTCGTATGCTCGAATAGTAGCCTTTGACGCGCGACGCACTTTCCCAAACAATGGTCGAACGCTCAAACATCCTTCCTCCATTTGCTTCTTGTCTTTCGAAGTGGAGACAATCTCAGGGTTGATATAGGTGAGTTGTGGCGTGCCGTTTGCCCCTACGCGGTCCGAAGAAAAGACAATGTCGGAGATGATGAAAATGCGCAAAGGGACGCCGATTTGTGGTGCGGCCAAACCGACACCATCGGCCTCCTTTGCAAGTGCCTCGCGCATGTCTTTTAAAATGGCATTCAAACGAACGCCGCCGATGTCCTTCAAGGGCACCGGTTTGGCATGTTGGCGGAGGACAGGAGCCTCCTTTTGGAGTATCGGCTTCATTGCCACATACTAGCCGATTTTGTCAAAAAAAACCAGCGCATCCTCAAGGGTTGCGCTGGGGGAAAGGGTGATCACATCATGAAGAGTGATCGGTGGTACAAGGGGTACCTGAAAGAGCTGGGGCAGCTGGGGCGGACGGGGAGAAGGAGGGCCATCCTTGCTCCCCGCCGCCTTGGTGTCCAGAATTGCGAGGTCGCAGGTTCAGGACGAACGGTGGCTCGGGTCCTTCAGCTGCGTGATTCTCTTGTCCGGGTGGGGGAGACGAGAGAGCGCGGCTGTTGGCCGAGACACCAAAGCTGTATTTTCGAACTGAGGTTAGTATAGCACAATGGCCACAGCTGTCAATAGCTGCTACTACAGCAAGCTATCCGGATCCACCTTGATCGTCCAACGTGGCGACAGGCTCTGGAAACGTCCAAAAAGCTCGGCATTTGGCCACTCTTTTTTCGGTACCTTGATGAGGGCGTGTAGGATTGAAGTGCCATTTTTGCCTTTCACAAACGAAGGAAAGACATCCATCTCTTGATCGGCGAACACGGCCTTTGTCCGGCCCATTTCGGCGACGATGTCATCCTTCTTGCCTTCGATGGATAGCTTGATGAGTGTGCTGAAGGGTGGATAGCGAAACATGTTGCGCAATGCGACTTCTTCGCGATAGAAGTCGAGAATGTTGCCTTTTAGTGCGTAGCCGAAGAGCGGCTGGTCTGGTGTGCGCGTTTGGAGGAGGAGCATTTTCTGAGTACATGAGCGGATGTGAAGTAAAATGCTCAGTACTTTTTCGCTGATCTTGAAGTCCGGAATAGAAAACAAAGAGTCGATAGAGGCGATTGCGCTGTTTTCTACTGGTGCATCCAAATACAAGAGTGCCATCTCTGTACCGATCAAAATGCTGCCAGGAGTATCATAAAATTCAGCAGCGATTTTCGCACCCTGTTTGTGTGTCTTGATGGCGTCCCGATTGAGTGAAAAAATATGTGCATCCGGGACGATTTTGCGGATCTCCTCCTCAATCTTTTCCGTACCGGCACCAAGGGTCACTAGCTTCCAGCTGTCGCAGTTCGTGCAGCGTTCTTCGGCTGAACGTCGCTCTCCGCACTTGTGACACAAAAAGAAGGGGCCGTTTTTTGATGCATGCAACACCACAGGACTTTGACACTCACGGCAGACCACAATGGTCCCGCAATCGCCGCAGATGGTGGTGGGTGACAGGCCTTTGCGTGCCACAAATACAAAAAGGTGTTCGTTGTTGCGCTGATTTGTCCGCACCAACTCGGCAAATTCGTCGCTAATGATCTGATATTTTTTTGCAATGCCGTTGGCAGGCACTTCTGTCTTGTATCGGCGCAGGTCGGCAACAAAAGACTCGCTGGTAGTGAGGGAGCGAAATTTGATCGGATACAATTCTTGGAATTCGCCGTTCTGATGTCGATGCACGGTTTCGGTCTGCAAAAAGATGTCGCCAAAGACGATCTTTGCGCGCATTTGTTTTGCGAAATATTCCGCAAAGGTGCGGATGTCTAGGTACGGCCGCTGCTGAGTTTTGTATGAACGAGAGCTTTCCTTTTCCACAATGATTGCGCCAATATCTTTTCGCGGAAGCGACATAAATGGTCCGGTGGCGATAATGAGTACCGGATGGTCGGTGGCGAGGAGTTTTTTGCAGCGTAGCACGAGCTCTTTTTTCGCGAGCGATCCGTGTAGGACAAAGGTGTACTCTTCGATGCCTTTCTCCAGCTTTTTAGCGACAGCGTGAATGTCGTGAACCGTCGGCAAGCAGAAGAAGACCGAACCTTTGCGGGCAAAGGTTTCGCGGATCAAGCTTTTGTAATGACCGAAGCGCTCCTCCTCGTCGGTTTGCAAGATAAATGCTTCGTGGAGCGGCTGCTGGCGACGATCCGTGTGGGTGATGGGGAAGTCGGAGAGGTTTTCAGTGAGTGCCTTCGGAATAGTCGCGCTCAATACGGCACCCGTCGTGGCAGCGAAGTACGTACCTGCATGCTTTGCGGCTTCGATGAATTCCGGTAGGAAAAAGGGTGCGCTTTTAGTCGACGACAGTTTTTTCAACTCAAAAGTGGCGGATTTGATTTCCGATTTTAGATGCTCGGCACTTTCACATGAGACCACCATGCCCGACACGGCGCGCTTGTTGATGGGTACTTCGACGATTGAGCCGACGGTGATTGGCTCGGCACTGAAGTATGAAAGGGTCTCTCGGCCAAGGCCTTTGGCGAAGGGGATGACGTGGATAATCTGCACACTTCTATAGTAGCTGTTGCATCGACAAAAAGGAAGTTCCGCGACAGCTGCGCTTCACAAGTGTGCGATTTGGCCTTACAATCTGGCAATGCATACTGACAGACTCATTATTGAAGGATTGGCGGGAAAAAAGGCACTGAAAGGCAAGGTGCAGATCAATGGTGCCAAAAATGCCGTGCTCAAGGCGATGGCGGCCAGCGTACTTTTTAGCGATGAATTGGTGATTGCCAATGCTCCAGACACTGAAGACGTGAAGAAGCTCGCGCATTTGCTCCGATTGGCAGGTGCAGAGGTGTCGACTGACGCGGCGAAGAAAGAAATCCGCATCAATGCATCAACGATAGTCTCGACCGACCTCGATCATGAGACTACGAAAGCGATGCGCGGCTCAGTAATGCTCACCGGTCCTTTGCTCGCGCGGTTCGGCAAGGTGTCTTTCAATGTTCCTGGCGGCTGTGTGATTGGTGCACGGCCAATTGACCTCTATGTCGATGCGTACAAAAAGCTTGGGGCCAAAGTGGTGGTGAAAGGTGATCATTACTCGATCGATGGAAAGCTTTCAGGAGCAGAAATCTTCTTCGCTTTGCAGACGGTCGGTGGTACCGAGACCATGATGATGGCTGCTGTTTTGGCGAAAGGTACGACAGTGTTGAAGAACTGCGCGATGGAGCCGGAGATCGTGAGTCTCGCGGAATTTTTGGTGCAGTGCGGCGCCAATATTTCTGGCATCGGCTCTCCGACCATGACGATCGTCGGTGGAGGGTTGCTCAAGTCTGGCGGCAAAAAATATCACACAATTCCAGACCGTATCGAGGCAGGAAGTTTCTTGTTACTTGGTGCATTGTGTGCGGACGATCTGCTTATTGAGCAGTGTAATCCGCTCCATCTCGAGTCGGTCACTTCCGCTTTGCGAAATGCCGGTGTGCCTCTGACGATCGGCAAAGACTCAATTCATATCAAAGGCAACGCGAAAACGAAATGGGCCGATGTTTCTAGCTTTAGTGTGCGCACTCATGAATATCCAGGTTTTCCGACAGACCTTCAGCCGCAGATGGTCGCTTTTTTGACACATACGAATGGCGAAGGGATCATGTTTGAGACAATTTTCGAAGGCCGATTTAAATATGTGCAGGACCTGATTCGCATGGGTGCGGAAATCACCGAGATGAATCCGCGCGAGGTGTTGGTGCGAGGGTTTGGTAGCGAAAATGGCAGCACTCAACATAACGGGAACGCAAAAAAGCTGATCGCACTTGGCAAGGACGAGCCTCTACAGGCACACGATATTCGTGCTGGTTTTGCTGTGGTGATGGCGGCATTGGCGGCAAAAGGCACTTCAGTGATCCAGAATGTGTATTACATCGATCGCGGGTACGAGAAGCTTGAGGAGCGCCTCGCTGCGCTCGGCGCCACAATTCGACGAGAGAAATAAAGGAAAACTCGTCAAGTTGCCGAATGCTCTCGCTCGGCGTATGATAACGGCACGTTATGGCGCTTTTCACGAAGAAAATCGGTATCGACCTGGGTACGGCGAACACGCTCGTTTTTTTGCCTGGGAAGGGGATTGTGCTCAATGAGCCGTCGGTGGTGGCGGTATCTGAGCAGGACAATCGCATTCTCGCGGTGGGCCTCGAAGCAAAAGCTATGATTGGTCGTACTCCCGACAACATCATTGCGTATCGTCCGATGAAGGATGGAGTGATCGCGGACTATCGCGTCACTGAAGCGATGCTTCGCTACTATATGAACAAGGCGCTAGGAAAGTGGAACTTGCTCAAGCCGGAAGTGATGATCTCTGTGCCAGCGGGCGTGACTTCGACTGAGCGACGAGCGGTGATCGAGGCGGCAATCAAGGCCGGCGCCAAAAATGCGTACGTGGTGAAGGAGCCGATTCTCGCGGCGATTGGCGCCGGCATTCCGATCTATGAAGCCCGAGGGCACATGGTGGTGGATATTGGAGGTGGTACGACCGACGTTGCGGTGATCTCGCTTGGCGGTATTGTCTCTTCGACCTCCGTGAAATGTGCCGGCAATCGCATCGACGCAGCTATCGCCGATTACGTGAAGAAGACTTTCAATCTTTCCATTGGCGACAAAATGTCCGAAGATATCAAGATCAACATTGGCTCCGCGGTGCCGCTCGATGAAGAGTTGGTGATGGTAGTGAAGGGTCGTGATTTTATCACTGGCCTGCCACGAACCGCCGAAGTGAAGACGAACGAAATCGTGAAAGCGATCGGCAAAGAGCTCCGCGACATGATCAAGGCGATCAAGGATGTGCTCCAGGAAACGCCCCCGGAGCTTTCTGCCGACATTATCGACAACGGTATCACGATGACCGGCGGTTCAAGCATGCTCCGCAATTTCCCCGAGCTCGTATATCGCCGAACTGGCGTGAAGGCGGTACTCGCGAAAGACGCTTTGTATTGTGTGGCGAAAGGTACTGGTATCGCTCTCGAACACCTCGACACCTACAAGAAGTCGATTATTACGAAGCGGTAACGCAGAGCGTCCGAAAGGGTCGTCATGATTTTTTATATAAATGAAACAGGATCTTTCGAAACACATCCACCGCGACGCACTCCATCATGCCTATTGTATTTCTGGAGTGAGTGCTTCTGGGCACGCCCCTTTTTTCACCTTCCTTGAAAAGCATCTCGCAATATCGACGCATGGCAATCCAGATTTTTGGCATGGTCAATATGAATCGCTTGGTATCGATGAAGCGCGCACGATAAAAGAGATGCAGCAGCGTTCCGCGGCTAATGTTGGTGCAAAGAAGGTGTTTGTCATTTCTACGGATACGATCACACACGAAGCGCAGAATGCATTGCTCAAGGTATTTGAAGATCCGACCGCCGACACACATTTTTTTCTGCTGATGCCGTCTGTTGAGACGTTGTTGCCGACGCTGCGATCGCGTCTTGTCATTGTTCCTGCTGATCCGCAAAACAATGCCGCCACAGGAAACGGGGAAGTCGAAAAAAGTGTAGAGCAATCGGTCGAACAGTTTCTCGCGGCCTCGAAAGGGAAGCGGATGACGCTCATTAAGCCGCTTGTCGAAGAAAAGGACAAGAGAGGCGCTCTTGCTTTTGTCGATGCCTTGATCAAGAAGTTGTCAAAAAGCGCTAAAGACGTCGCAGAGCATCGTCCGGAGCTTGAGGAATTGCTTGCGATGCGGAGCTATCTAAGCGATCGTTCGGCAAGCATTAAAATGATCTTGGAATATCTTTGTATAACCTTGAAATAAGCCATATCTTGGCATGCGGTCCCAGCGGCGGCGGTGGCGCGTGTAGCTATTGACAAATAGCCTTATTTATGCGAGAATACAGGAAGTTCTTCAAGCCTTGAAACCTTGATAGCTCAGCCTAAAACAGAGGGTTTTCACCTTTTCGACCGTTGTTCGGTCGGCTCTCTGTGGCGGTTGTTTGTTGGCCCTTTGCAATTATGAAACTGAAACTCGTTGGCCTCCTCCGTGCCGCGGCCTTTATTGCCTTTGCGGCAGTCGCACTCGTCACCTTCACCGCCTGCCAGACGATGACGGTCGGTAAGGGTGAGGAGGTCACGATCTCGGTGGACCAGCCGCAATCGCGGATCTACCTGAACAACGTGCTCCTAAGCACCAAGTCCTACGCGGTCATCAAGCTCGATAAGAGTGGTGGCCCGTATGATATCTCGGTGCGCAAGGCGGGCTATCGCGATATGCAGGTGAAGGTCACCTCCAAGATGAATTGGCGGGCGACCAGAATCGCCTTTGTCGACAATATCTTCGGAGTGCTGAAGATGGGCTCGTTCGTATATGAGGGCTTCACTGGCGGGTTCAAGCAGTTGGACTCACACAGTATCCGCTTCGAACTCACTCCGTTGAGTGCCGCGCAGAGCAATCCTCCACCGAAATAGGCGATTCGTCGCCCCTCCGCGAGAAGGAATTCTCGTTCAACCCCTGTTGTGCACCACGCGTGCCACAGGGGTTTTCTTTTTGCACGTTTTTTCACATGGCCGGCACGACCTTTTCGAATATTCCGATTTTTGCTATGATTGTTCCACTATGGCATACAATTTTGCACCGTTTAAAGACAAGATCAAACACACCGAAGACTGGCTTCGCAAAGAATACACGTCTATTCGTACTGGCCAAGCTAGCCCTGCTGTGCTCGACAATGTGATGGTGGAATCATATGGCTCAATGATGCCGGTCTCACAGGTGGCGAGTATTGCGATCGAGGATTCGAAGTCGCTACGCATCGCGCCGTGGGACGCATCGCTGATCAAGGAAATTGAAAAGGCGCTGGTTGCATCTGGGCTTGGCTTGTCGATCCGTACTGATGAAAAAGGGGTGCGTGCGTCATTCCCATCTCTCACTGAGGAGCGTCGTACTGCGCTTATCAAATTGGCCAAAGAGAAGCTCGAAGAGGCGCGTATTTCTTTGCGAAAGGAGCGCGAGCCTGTGGTGAAGGATCTCGAGACTCAGGAAAAGACCGGTACCATGCAGGAAGATGAGGCAAAGCGCATGCTGAAGGAGGTGCAGAAGTTGGTGGACGAAGCGAACAAGAAGTTTGACGACATCCGTGCGAAGAAAGAGCTGGAGATTCAGAGTTAGTTTTTTGTGTTCATGACCATCCTCATTTTCATTCTCATCCTCGGGGCGCTCGTGTTTGTGCACGAGCTGGGACACTTTCTCATGGCGAAAGCGTTTGGGGTGCGTGTCGATGAATTTGCGCTTGGGTTTCCACCACGTCTTTTCTCGTGGAAGCCAAAAGGATCAGAGACAACCTACGCACTCAATCTGTTGCCGCTCGGTGGTTACGTGAAGATCTTTGGTGAAAATCCTGACGAAGCTTCACTGAAAGGTCCGGAGAAAAAACGTAGCTTGGTCAACAAGCCGAAATACGCGCAGGTGCTCGTACTTGTTTCTGGGATAGTGATGAACATTTTGTTTGCGTGGTTGCTCATCTCGGCCGGTTTCATGGTTGGTTTGCCGGTGTCGGTGGCAGACAGCTATGCGGATGCGGTGCAGGATGCGAAAACAGTGGTGCGCGAGGTGGTGCCAGGATCGCCGGCCGCCGCGGCCGGCTTACTTCCCGGTGATATTCTCGTATATTTGGAGGTAGCACCTGAAGTGCCCGGCGATACTGTTGGACTCGATGGTCATACCCCAAAAGAAGTACTCCGTGGCAGTGGGGTGACACCGGAAAGTGTCCGCCGCCTCATTGGTTTCCATCCAGACGAACCAATTTCTGTGCTCGTGAAGCGTGTTGGACAAACGCAAACGGCAACTGGGAATGCATTGCTCGAAGTTACGCCGCGGATTAACAAGTCATCGGAAGTGATGACTCGCGCCACTATTGGTATCGTGATGGATGAGGTCGGTACATTGAAATTGCCTTGGCATCGCGCCTTGTGGGAGGGGGTATTTTTCACAAAAAATATTGTCGTAATGACTGCCGAGCAGATCACGCACTTCCTCGGACAAGTCTTCACTGGCAAGGCGGATATCAATCAGGTTAGCGGTCCAGTGGGCATCGCTAGTCAGGTCGGCGAAGCGCGAGAGCTCGGCGTCGCGTACCTTCTGTCTTTCACTGCATTTATTTCTATCAATCTCGCATTGCTCAACCTTGTGCCGTTCCCAGCACTCGACGGTGGACGTATTTTGTTTGTGTGTATTGAAGCGGTCATCCGCCGACCGATCAAGCCAATCATCGCCAATTGGCTCAATGGTCTCGGCTTCCTTCTTTTGATATTGCTCATGATTGTGATCGCGTATCACGATATTGTGAAGTTGGTGATGAAATAGTGACTAGTGCGGTGAGAAAACCCGCATAACAGGCAAAAAGAAAACCCCTGGTCGCGTGAGCGTCCAAGGGAGTTGTGTTTCTGCGTGTGCCGGGCTTAGGGCCGCGGCAATGGTTGCCGTGGCAGGAAGACCGTGTGCTCGGTGCTAGGGTTGGCGCTCGATGTCTCGGCGGAGGTCTTCATGGCGACACCGTTGCTGACCCGATACCGCGGATGGATGAGCATGTGCTCCCATCCAGGGTTGCCGCGAAGAACCTTCTTCTTGGCTTCCCCGAAGGCCAGCACGAGTTCGTCGTGCACCTTACTGTCGTTGGGGTCTTTCGCGGCGAAGCTCCCACCGTGTGACTTGTGGAACTCGCTCACGATCGCGGCGAGCACGTTCCGGGCCATCACCACATTGTTGGTGGCCTTGACCGTTGCGGCGACCTCGTAGGTCATCGTCACTGTCTCGCTCCAGTAGGGCATGAAGCCGACTACTTTTTTCCATGCCCGCACCGGAACGGCGTTGGTGATGGCGAACGAGACGTCTCCCGTCTCAAGTGCCGTGACTGGCGGCTGAGCAGTGCTGGCCGCCGAGGGATTCGTCGCTTGTGGGCCAGAGGCCTGCAAGGCGACGAAATCCGGGTGCGGAGGGAGTGCATCCTCGGCTGTTTCTGCAGGAGTTGGGCTGTTGAGCGAGGTCTTTGGGTCCCCGAGAACCTTGTGGAGGCGCTCAAGGGACTTCTTGATCTCTTCGAGAGCCACATCAGTCTTGTCCTGACGCGCACTCAAACGCTCGATGCCTTTGCTGGCGACGACCGCCAAATCTCCGGCACGAGCCGCGGTCTGTGCGGCACTCTTCTGACTGACTTTTGCGGTCTGCTGCGCACGTTGGGTATTCTTTTGGTTTGCCTGGAACTGCACAATGGCACGCTCCATTTTTGCGAGCTCAGACGAACTGTCGCGCTGAATGACATATCCCGGTGGAACCGTCACACCGGCAGCCACGTAGGGTGTCGGCGGCGGCGTTGTGGGCGGAGCCGTCACTGGATCGTTGATGGGCGGCAGCGTCAAGTTCGGGATGACACGACTGTCGGCATGGGGTGGCCGTGACACTGCCAAAGACCGCTCTTGTTGGAGTCGTAATGCCGCGAGGCGCTCGTCAATGCGTTGATTGATGTTTGTTGACATCTTATTCAGCGCAGTCACCGTAGCTTCACTGAATTCGGCGATCTGAGTCATGGCTTTTTCGGCCTTGGCGTCAGCAAGTTCGACGCGGCTGTCCAATTTGAGTAGGGCGGCAGCGTTTGTCACGAGCGGCTTGAGGGCCTTGTTCTCGTTGGCGAGGTGGTCCAGCACCGATGCGGTATTGGCGAGGTCCTTGCTCATCTGACCATTCCGGACCTCGGAGGTCCAATAGTGCAGGTGTCCAACGATGATGGCGGCAACAGCGATTCCGAATCCGCTCCAGATGAGCGTTTTCGAATGCGTTCCCGGCGCCAGTATTGCTTTCGCGAACTTGTAGAGGAAGACGACCACACCAATGGTGGCCAAGACAAAGAGGACGTTGATCATATGCGTGTTCTTTCTGCGTGCGGGGTTTCTAGCCCCGCGGGTTGTTTTCTGCGTATTTGACCGATGTCAACGGGTGCGGCACACACGTGCCCCCTTACTGACGTTTGATTTGCATATTAGCATATTTTGAATATAAAGTCAAGCTCGCAGACAGGGCCTATTTGCTGTATTATTCAGCCTATGAAGCAATCACAACTCTTCTCAAAAACACGCAAAGAAGCCCCAAAAGACGAGGTTTCTCGAAATGCGCAGCTGCTCATCCGCGCCGGCTACATCCACAAAGAGATGGCGGGGGTGTATTCGTATTTGCCACTCGGTCTCCGTGTGCTCAACAAGATTGGCAACATCATTCGCGAGGAAATAAACGCTATCGGCGGACAGGAGGTGTTTATGACCTCGTTGCAAGACAAAGCGAGCTGGGAAAAGACGGGCCGATGGAGCGATACAGTGATTGATAATTGGTTTAAGACCGAATTGAAGAACGGTAGCGAGGTTGGACTCGCGAGTACGCACGAAGAAGCGCTCGTGTCGATTTTGAAAAATTATGTGCAGTCATTCCGCGACCTGCCATTTTCCGCATACCAGATTCAGACCAAGTTTCGCAACGAAGCGCGCGCGAAGAGCGGTATTATGCGCGGCCGCGAGTTCCTCATGAAAGATCTCTACTCTTTCTCTCGTGATATCAAGGAGCACGATGCTTTCTATGAAAAAGCCAAGCTCGCATACAAGCGAATCTATGAGCGGACGGGACTCGGTGATCGAACCTTCATTACTTTTGCATCAGGTGGTTCGTTTTCAAAATATTCTCACGAGTTTCAGACCCTCACGAGTGCCGGCGAGGATGTTATTTATCTGGACAAAAAGAAGGGGATTGCGGTGAACAAAGAAGTGTTTGTTGATGAGGTACTCAATGAGCTCGGAATCAAGCGTGAGAATCTCGTGGAAGAGAAGGCTGTAGAGGTAGGAAACATTTTCAGTCTCGGTACGAAGTTTTCTGAGCCACTTGAGTTGAAGTTTGTCGACGAGAAGGGTGTAAAGCAGAACGTCATCATGGGCTGCTATGGTATTGGTCTCGGGCGACTCATGGGAGCAGTGGTGGAGGTTCTCTCGGATGCTGATGGTATCGTGTGGCCGGATGCTGTCGCGCCGTTCCGTGTGCATTTGATCGCAATTGCCGACAAAGCGGGAAAAGTAGCGGAGGAGGCGACAAAGCTGTACAATGCGCTCACCGAAAAAGGCATCGACGTTTTGTATGACGACCGCGATGCTCGACCGGGAGAGAAATTTGCTGATTCCGATCTGTTGGGTTTGCCACACCGAGTGGTGCTTAGTGAAAAGACTTTGGCGGAGGGTGTGGTGGAATACAAGCCTCGTCGTGCGAATGCAGTTGGTGAGCGTCCGGTAGAGAAGATTACGCAGGCCGAGCTTCTGGCCCGACTGTCGCGAAACACACAGAATGAAAAGACTTGTTAAAAAACTGAATCATTTCCTCTCTCACGATATCGGCATCGATCTCGGTACTGCCAACACGCTCGTGTACATGAGCGGGCAGGGGATCATCATCAACGAGCCGTCGGTGGTGGCGGTGAATGAAAAGACTGGTCAAGTCGTAGCAGTGGGTACGCAGGCCAAGCAGATGCTCGGCCGCACGCCTCCGCATATCAAGGCGGTGAAGCCGCTGGTGGATGGTGTGGTGTCGGATTTCGAAGTGACGGAGGAAATGATTTCGTACCTTCTTAACAAGGCTCAACAGTCCGCAAAGAAACTGCTCGGTCCACGCGTGGTGGTGGGTGTTCCATATGGCATCACCAACGTGGAGACTCGAGCCGTGCGTGATGCGACCAAAAACAGCGGTGCGCGCGAGGTGTATATCGTTGAGGAGCCGATGGCCGCAGCGATCGGTATTCGTTTGCCGGTGAATGACCCTGTGGGAAGTATGATTATCGACATCGGCGGTGGCACTACCGATATCGCGGTGATTTCGCTCGGCGGTATTGTGCGTGCGAAGACTCTCAAGATCGCTGGCGACAAGCTCAACAACGACATCATTAGCTATATCCGCGGTGAATTTAAAATCCTCATTGGCGAAAAGACTGCAGAACAGATCAAAATTCAGATTGGCTCTGTGATCCCTGGCGACGCGCCGCTCGAATCTTCGGTGAAGGGGCGCGATCTCGTGACCGGCCTGCCTCGGGAAGTGGTGATCACCGATGGTGATGTGCGCGAAGCGATCTCCCAGTCTATCGACAATCTTGTGGAGTCTGTGAAAGAGGTGCTTGAGACGACGCCACCTGAGATCGTGTCCGACGTGATGCATCGTGGTGTACATGTGGTGGGAGGAGGTGCACTCCTCCGTGGTATTGGCGAGCTCATTCAGCAGCACATCAACATCCCGGTGCACATTGCAGAAGATCCACTCACTGCCGTCGCTCGCGGTACAGGCATTATTCTTGAAAATCTCCCTCTATACGAAGGCGTCTTAATCCAAAACGAAGATGAGCTTCCTCCGCAAAACTAATCTCGGGAGCGGTCGCCGGTTTCGTCCTGGACCGAAACGCCTATTCGGTATTGTTGCGGCTTTTCTTATTGTCGTGGCTATGTCCGCGACCTTTTCAGCGACACCATTTAAGGATTTGTTTACTCTCATCGCTCGGCCTTTTTGGTTTGTTCAGGAATATGTGACGGGCACGGCCGATTCTGCTCTCACCAATATCCGATCGAAGACCGATCTTCTCAATGAAAATGCACAGCTCAACCAAAAGGTCCAAGAGCAGGCTGCAGCCATTCTTTTGAATCAAGCGCTCCAGGCGGAGAACGACGAGCTAAAGGCGGCATTTGGTCGCACCAATCATCGCAGTGCGCTGCTTGTCGCCACTCTCAGTGCGCCAGGCGTATCGGCGTACGATACATTGATCATTGATGCAGGTACCAACCTCGGCGTGAAGCAGAATGCCCAAGTGTACTTTTCTTCCACAACAGCGGCTGGCTATGTTGCTGAGGTGTATGCTTCGACTGCTTTAGTTCAGCTGTATTCGCATCCAAATGAAGAGATCGCGGTGCAAGCTGGTGAGAGGCGCTTTTTTACTAAGGCGACCGGTCAAGGGGGCGGCAATTTCATCGTGAAATTGCCGCACGACAGCGGGATCAAGGAAGGCGACCTGATCATGGTCCCTGGCAGCCCGACTCTCGTACTCGGCTCTGTTGGTACCATCGAGACAGATGTCGCCAAGTCGCTCGAGATCGCGCGCGTTCGCAGTCCGCACAACGCTTCCCAAACACACTTCTTGTATGTCCAAAGACCGCAATAACGAACTCTGGCGGCGTATTGCTACCGATGCCTGCCTGGTCGCTGCGGTCTGCTGGTTTCCATGGTGGGTGTCGTTGATCCTTTCGGTTTCGGCCTTTTTCTATTTTGAAGAATTCATCGAGTTGGTCTGTGTTGGATTGATGATCGACACTCTCTATGCACCGCATCAAGCGTTCTCTTTCTTTTCCTACCAATATTTTTTCCTCGCACTCGTCCTGTATTTTATTTTGTCATTGGCCAAGCGCCAACTCCGCTAATGGTACAATAGTGAAATGTTTAGGCTGCTTTCAAAACAGCGTCGTATCTCAAGGCGCATCTCTCAGGGTCGGGAAGTGTTTCCTGATGAGATTTTCTTAGACTCAAAAAATCTTTCGGAGCTTGATACTCAGCAATTCGAAGGTCGAATCGAGCGCCCGATCCCGACCGGTACACTTTTTTTTCTAGCGATCTTTTTTGCTCTCATCGGTGTGGCATATACGGCTCGGGCATACCAGTTGCAAGTCTCGCAGGGCGCCACTTATTTGGCGAAGAGTGAAAACAATCGTCTTCGCAAGACCACTGTATTTGCTGAGCGCGGTGCCATCACCGATCGAAACGGCACGGCCCTCGCATGGAATGTTTCTAATCCCAACAATACGGACTTTGCCTTGCGTCAGTATGTCGATTCCCAAGCCTTTTCTCATTTGCTTGGCTACGTGAAGTATCCGTCCAAAGACACGAGCGGTTACTATTATTCAAAACGGTATGACGCCAAGGGTGGTGTCGAGGCATACTATGACGATCTTTTGTCGGGTGAGAATGGTGTGAAGTTGAGTGAGACGAATGCGATGGGCAAGGTACAATCGGAAAACACTATCAGACCGCCGCAAGCGGGCCTACCTCTCGCGCTTTCGATCGATGCGGATATCCAGAAGCATATGTATGAAGCGGTGAAGTCTTTGGTGGAGACAGCGAATTACAAGGGAGGTGCGGCAGGCCTACTCGACGTGAAGACTGGTGAAATCATCGCTGTCACCAACTATCCTTCGTTCAGCAGCAACGTGCTCACTGAAGGCAAGGATTCAAAGCAGATCAATGCGTTGTTCAAGGACCCTGATAATCCTTTCCTCGACCGTTTCGTCGATGGTCTGTATGCTCCTGGCTCAACGGTGAAGCCGTTCCTCGCTATCGCAGCACTTCAGGAGAAAATCATCGAACCTTCGAAGCAGATCTTGAGTACTGGTTCGATTTCACTCCAAAACATTTACGACTCTACTCAGCAAACGGTCTTCCGAGACTGGCGTGCCCATGGCTGGACCGACATGCGTACGGCCATTGCGGTTTCCTCCGATGTGTATTTTTATGAAGTGGGTGGTGGGTACAAGGAGCAAAAGGGTCTTGGTATCACCAATATCGAAAAATACATGCGTCTTTTTGGATTTGGCGAATCTGTGCAGGCTGGCTCGCTCACCAGCAAGAATGGAGTGGTGCCGAACCCTGAGTGGAAGCGGGAGAATTTTGATGATGAGGTTTGGACCATTGGAGACACCTATCACACCGCTATCGGCCAATACGGTACCCTGGTGGCACCGATTCAGCTGCTTGTGGGTGTTGCCACTATTGCCAATGATGGTGTGGTACCGAACGTCACACTGCTGAAAGACGGCACTGCTGGCAACAACACCTTCAAGCACTTAGATGTCTCACCTGAGACCTTCCGTGTGGTGAAAGAGGGTATGCGTATGACGGTCACCATGGGCACATCGATGATCCTCAATATTCCGGGCATCGAGGTGGCAGGGAAGTCTGGTAGTGCTGAAATTGGTGCGCAGAAAAAATTCACTAATTCATGGTTTTCTGGCTATTTCCCGTACAAAAGCCCTCGCTATGCCTTTGTTTTTGTCATGGAAAAAGGCCCAGTTACCAACACGGTCGGTGCGACTACCGCAGCAAGTCAATTTTTCAAATGGCTGGTGGAAAAACGTCCAGAAATGACCCTTTGACTTCAGCGTGATAAAAGCGTAAGATTGTGTCACTATTTATTTTTTCACCATATGACCGACCAAAAAGAGTATTTGTCGAAAGAGCGGTATGAGGAGCTCGTGAAGGAGCTCGACCACTTGAAGAAGGTGAAGCGAAAGGAGGTCGCTGAAGATTTGGAGTACTCGAAAGCGCTCGGCGATTTGTCTGAAAATGCTGAATATCACGAGGCTCGTGACAACCAGGCCGCTGTCGAAGATCGCATCAACCGTCTCGAGGCGATCATAGCTCATGCCGAAATTGTGGAATTGCACCACACTGACGTTGTCGGTATCGGCTCTACGGTGACTGTTCAGCAGGATGGCACCAAGGGCGCGCACAAGTTTCAGGTCGTGGGTTCTGAGGAGGCCAACATTGGTCTTGGTAAGATCTCTCTCCACTCTCCGATCGGTGAGGCAATGGCTGGCAAGCGCAAGGGCGAAGTCTTTTCTTTCTTGTCTCCAAAAGGCAAGATGACCTACAAGATAGTCGATATTGCGTAGAGTCGTTGTGATACAATTTACTCATGGCATCTCAAGAAGAAATTCGTTCTATTCGTTTACAAAAACTCGCACTGTTACGTGAGAAGGGGCTCAATCCGTACCCGATTTCTACCAAGCGAGATGCGACTCTTGCAGAAGCTGCCTCTCAATTTGAAAATTTAGCAAAGAAGTCATCGGTCTCTTTGGTCGGTCGAGTTATGTCATTGCGTCCGCAGGGTGCACTGGTCTTCATTACACTCAACGACGGCACCGGGAAGTTCCAGGGGTTGATCAAAAAAGTTGGGGAGGTGGCAGAGGCGGGTACTGTGGATGCCGAAGCGTTTGATTTTTTTAGTCAGACTGTCGACATTGGCGACTTTGTCGAACTTACTGGAGGATTGTTCGTCACCAAGCGCGGTGAAAAGACGGTTGCTGTCGCTAGCTGGCGCATGCTCTCGAAGAGTTTGCGACCTCTGCCGGAGAAGTGGCATGGCCTGCAAGATATCGATGAGCGTTTTCGACATCGTTATCTCGACACATTGATGGACGAGTCTGTCCGTGCTCGCTTTGTTACTCGAGCAAAGATTGTTTCTGAGATCCGTCGCTCACTCGATGCCGCCGGCTATTTGGAAGTGGAGACTCCTGCGTTGCAGCTTCTCGCCGGCGGCACGAATGCCACCCCATTTACGACCCACCACAAAGCGCTCGACACCGATCTTTTTTTACGTATTGCCCCAGAATTGTATTTGAAAAAGCTTTTGGTCGGCGGTTTTCCAAAGGTGTATGAGATCGGTCGAAATTTTCGTAATGAAGGCATCGATACTACACACAACCCTGAGTTTACTATGCTCGAATATTACGAGGCATACAGCGACGCGTCACAGCAGATGGTATTTGCAGAATCATTGCTCCGAAATGTAGTGGAGAAGGCGTGTGGTGGTCTTTTGGTGAAGTTCGACGAAAACGAACTGGATTTCTCGAAGCCATTTGCGCGCATGTCGTATGCAGACCTGCTCGGGAAATACGCAGGTGTCGCACACCCGGAGGCTCTCACTCTCGAACAGGCTCGTACCAAGGCGGCTGAGTGCAAGGTGAAGGTTGATCCGAAAGATCCGCTGGAAAAGATTATCGACAACATTTATAAAAAGGCCTGCCGACCAAAGATCGTGCAACCGACCTTCATTGTCGACTATCCAGTGGCCTTCTTGCCACTTGCGAAGCGCTCTGAGGAGAATCCTGCGTTAGTAAATGCTTTTCAGCTCGTGGCGGGCGGTATGGAGCTCGTGAAGGCCTTTTCTGAGCTCAACGACCCGATTGATCAGAAGTCTCGATTCATGGATCAGGAGAAGAACGCCAAGGCGGGTGATGACGAAGCGCAGCCAAATGACGAAGAGTATCTCGAGGCAATGGAATACGGCATGCCTCCAGCTGGTGGCGTCGGTGTTGGTATCGACCGTCTCACGATGCTTCTAACAGGAATGAAGAACATTAAAGAGGTTATCCTTTTCCCGACGCTGAAGCCGCGAGAGTAGTAAAGACCGAAAGCAAATAAGCTCACCCGGAACACGGAATAAATCCCTTCTGGGTTTTTTCCTCCTGCTCGGGCCGAGCCCTGCGCAGAGGTTCCTCTGAGCTTATTTGCTTTCGGTCTTTCGCAACCCCCAAGGAGTTGCGTCGGGAAGTCGTTCCTTCCTCGCCAATTTGAATTGATAAAGAGAGAAGATGATGGTGGAAATCGTCGCTAATTCTTTAAATTGTACCCAGCCGGCGGTAGGAAGATTGATGCGGGCGAATTCGTTGGTAACAGCGAGGACGGTGAAAAAGATAGCCCAGCGCCACGAGAGAATGCGCCAGCCGTTCTCGGTCATAGCGATGAGCTTACTGAAGAGGTGTTTCAATAAGCCCTTGCCACGCGCCAATCCGATGAAAAGCGCGATAGCAAAGCACCCGTTGTAGAGTGTGTCCTTGGCGATCAAAAAGAATGGGTTGTCGAAGACGAGGGTCAACGTACCGAAAATCACCACAGATCCGCCGGCAATGAGTGGGAACCAGGCGATGCGGCGCTGCTCGTAGAGGCCGACAATCAGCGAAACGATCGTCAGAATGACGAAAATAAGGGTAGCTCTTAAGAAGTTTGTCCTCTCGACTATCAGAAAGAATACAATGATCGGGCCGAATTCAACCCCGAGACCGACGACCAATTTGCGTAACATAAGTAATAGTATATCAGAAAAGTGCCCGATGTCCCGTGGAAATATCGGGGATATTTACCTCCTGACCGACCGTCAGATGATGGCTTTTCACGAAGCCAGCATTCACTTCTATGACGTACTCCACTGGCTCAGATGGGCGATAGTAGTGAGGATTTTTCAGGTCTTTCTCTGGCTGCATGGATTGCTCAAATCCAACGATCTTTTTTTCCGAACTGATCCAAAGTAAGTCGATCGGGAAGTTCATGTTTGGCATCCAGAAGGCGTACAGGTCCGAAACCGGGAAAATAAAGAGCATTCCTTGCTTCGATGGGAGATGGAACCGACCAGACAGGCCTTTTTCCATAGTTGAGGGTACGTCGGCAATCTCGACTGGTATTATCGTCGTACCAATCTGTACATCGTAGAGGGTGGGACGGTCTCGATAATCAGTTGAAGCCTGCTTCAAGACGGCCATTGCCGCAGAACCGATAA
Source organism: bacterium (assembly GCA_037130265.1). Taxonomy (GTDB): domain Bacteria; phylum Patescibacteriota; class Minisyncoccia; order Phycocordibacterales; family JBBTRF01; genus JBBTRF01. The sequence goes on along the minus strand of JBAXTI010000001.1, from coordinate 420,224 downwards.
CAATCAGGGCCAAAATCGAACACGCAATAGCCTTCCAAGCGAAGGACTTTTTTCGAATATCCATAGACATAAGTATGTCATACCCCAATGCACTGGAAAGGGGCCGAATTCGTGCTGCTATGGGGATAACTTTGTTGTGGAGTGGGATAGAGTGGTATAAAATACTATACATGTGGGAAAGAGTGGTAAATTAATAAAACACACATGAAACTCAACAAAACTATCTTTGTGGTTCGATCGGGCCAGAGTTCGTACGCTTTCCTCTCGACTACTCTTGAAATTCAGCCACACGAAATGGTTGCAGTGCGAACAAATAAAAAACTCAGCGAATAATCAGTATCAACATCAATGTTTATCGGCCAATACACGCACACCATAGACGACAAGAACCGACTGTCTTTGCCGGTGAAATTTCGCAAGGAAATGGGGAAGCGTGTGATCATCACTCCGGGTCTCGACGGCTGTCTCTTCGTGTTCACACCGACACAGTGGGAAACGATCTCTGAAAAGTTGGGCGGCTCGTCGATGTTGCAAGCTGATACGCGAAGTTTCAATCGATATATGCTCGGCGGAGCAGTGGAGGCAGATGTCGATTCGATTGGTCGAGTGTTGGTGCCGGATTTTTTGAAGGAGAGAGCGCAATTGAAAAAAGAAGTCGTGCTTATCGGTGTGCAGAATCGTGTGGAGATTTGGAATGATGCACTTTGGATGGAGTACAAGGCCAAGGTCGAGAAGGAGGCGAACAGCCTCGCCGAAAAGCTCGGGCAGATCGGCGTTCTGTAGAAAAGAAAAGTAGAAAAAATCCTATGATACCCACCATTCCAACTACCGCTCCCGCCACCACCGCACATAAGTCGGTGCTGTTGAAGGAGTCACTTGATTCATTGGACTTGCGTGCCGGTGGTGTGTTTGTTGATGCGACACTGGGAGGCGGCGGACATAGTGCAGAGGTGATCGCGCGGTTTGGTAAAGAGGTGAAGATTGTAGCGATCGATCTCGATCAGGCGGCGATTGATTTGGCGATGAAGCGCTTGGAGGTGGGGAATGTTCAGTATTACTGCGGCAGCTTCCGCAATCTTGATCTCGCTTTGGCCGGGCAGAAGGTGGATGCGGAATTGTTTGACCTTGGCTGGAATGCTGACCAATTTGAAGCGGCGGAGCGAGGATTTAGTTTCCAAAAGGATGGTCCGCTGAAGATGATGTTTTCACAGACCGAGACGCCAGCGCCAGTCGTGGGGGTCAGGCCAGGTGCTGTAGCGAATGCGCTGCCACGTTTCACTGCTCGGGATATTGTGAATAGTTGGGAGGAGCAAAATATTGCTGATGTTATTTACGCGTACGGTGAGGAGCGATATTCACGACGCATCGCGCGCGCCATCTGCGAGGCGCGCGCTCAGAAGCCGATCGAGACCACCTTTGAATTGGTCGCCATCATCGGTCATTCCGTCCCATTCTTTTATAAAAAAGGAAAGACTCATTTTGCCACTCGCACCTTTCAAGCATTGCGCATTGCAGTGAACGACGAGCTCAGTGCTCTCAAAGAAGGTCTTTGGAAAGGCTTTGACGCATTGGCCCCAGGCGGGCGAATGGCCGTGATCTCTTTTCATAGCCTCGAGGATCGGATCGTGAAGCGGTATTTTAAAGAAAAAGCGGACCAAGGTGAGGCGGAGCTAGTCACAAAGAAACCCATCGTCCCGAGTGACGAAGAAATGCAAGAAAACCGACGGTCCCGCAGCGCGAAGCTCAGAGTTCTCAAGAAAAACTAAAAAATTTATACAAATCCATGAACGCCATCATCTATCATACCAATCAGCTCACCAAGAACGAAATCTTCATCCAGAGGGTCAGTATTGCCATCCTCGCACTCGTTTTCTGTTCATTTTTGTCATACGGATACCTGATCAATGCAACTATTGGTAATGTGGTTGCTCGTCAACAGGCTCAGTCGTCAATTTCGAAGCTCAGTGCGGAGCTTGCCACTCTCGAGACGCAACATTTGCAAATGAAAAACCATATCAGTCCTTCTTTGGCTGTGCAGCTTGGCTTTGTTGAGGTGGCTGAACCGCATTTTGTGGCGTATAATCAATCCCAAAGCCTCTCTCTCAACACGACTCGATAAGAGCGTGCGGCGTTGGGCGATTCATCATTCATGAAGGAGCACCCTTGGAGAATTCGCTTGGTTGCCAGTACCGTGCTTTTGGTGGCACTGGTGCTCGTTGGTAAGCTGTATTTGGTGCAGGTGGTCCGTGGCAGTACGTATGCAGAAAAAGCTGAGCGACAATATGTTAGTCCAGCCAAGCATCTCTTTGATCGCGGTTCGATCTATTTTCAAAACAAAGACGGCAGCTCGTACGGGGCGGCGACGATCAACTCTGGGTTTACGCTTGTGGTTAATCCAAAGAAGATCACCTCGCCCGAAACGACGTACAAGCAGCTGCAGGCTCTTTTGCCGACCATTGACCATGATATCTTCGTCGCCAGAGCTTCCAAGGATGATCAGTATGAAGAGATGGTGAAGCGTGTGGACAAAGAGACTGGAAGCCAGATTAGCGCACTTAAAATCCCTGGAGTGAGTCTCGTGCGCGACCAGTGGCGGGTGTATCCAGGAGGAGATGTCGCGGCGCAGACTGTGGGCTTTGTCGGCTACAATGGTGATGTGCTCGATGGTCGCTATGGTCTCGAACGTTTCTATCAGGAAACCCTGCGCCGCGACTCTGACAAATCTTATGTGAACTTTTTTGCTGAGGTCTTTTCTGATATAGGCAAAGTTGTTGATGAAAAGGCCGATTTGGAGGGCGACTTAGTGACCACTATTGAGCCGAGCGTACAGATGCGCCTCGAGCAGGTGCTCGGCGAAGTCCAAAAGAAGTGGTCGTCCGACCTGTCTGGTGGCATCATTATGGATCCTAAGACCGGAGAGATTTATGCGATGGGTGCGGTGCCGACGTTTGATCCAAATCATTTTCAGAAGGAGAAGGATCTCCGTGTTTTCAGTAACCCGCTGGTGGAAAATGTGTATGAAATGGGTTCAATCATCAAGCCAATCACGATGGCGGCGGGTATTGACGCGGGTGCGGTGACTGCGGATACGACCTATGTTGACACCGGTTCTGTGACTGCTGATGCGAAGACGCTCTATAACTCCGACAAGAAACATCGTGGCGTGACGACAATGCAAGAGGTGCTCAATAAGTCGCTCAACACAGGCGCGTCTTTTGTGGTGCAGAAAATGGGGAAGCAGGCGTTTAAGGAGTACTTGCTTCGATTTGGCTTCGATGAAGAGACGGGGATCGACGTGCCAAACGAATCGCGCGGGCTCCTGAAGACATTGATCGAGAGCCCGCGCGACATCGAATCCTACACCGCTTCCTTCGGCCAAGGTATCGCGTTGTCGCCGATCGCCACCATCCGAGCCCTCTCAGCTCTTGGTAATGGCGGGTATTTGCCAAATCCGCACGTCGTGAAGGAGATCGACTACAAGATTGGCGTCACCAAAAAGTTGTCCTACCCAGACGGTCGCCAGGTGCTAAAACCAGGCACCTCTGAGGAGATCTCGCGCATGTTGGTCGAGCTCGTCGATAAGGCCCTTCGCAACGGCAAGGTAAAGCTCGAGCACTATAGCGTAGCCGCGAAGACGGGTACCGCGCAGATCTCGCAGGGTGGCACGAAAGGCTACTACGCCGACCGCTATCTCCACTCTTTCTTCGGATATTTCCCAGCATACAACCCGCGCTTCATCGTCTTCCTGTACACCGTGTATCCCAAGAAGGTCGACTACGCTTCCGAGACACTCACTGGCCCGTTCTTTGAATTGACCAATTTTCTGCTACACTATTACGAAGTTCCGCCAGACCGATAACATACATGAAATCTATCTTCAAAAAAATCGTCGTCGCTATCCTCCAGTGGGAGGCCAAAATGGTGCTGAAAAAGTACCAGCCGAAGATTGTGGCAGTCACCGGTAGTGTTGGCAAGACATCGACCAAGGATGCCATCTATGCGGCGCTCGCCTCGTCGTTTTTTGTCCGGAAGTGCCAGAAAAGCTTCAATGGCGACATCGGCGTGCCCCTCACTATCCTTGGTCTCCAGAATGCATGGTCCAACCCTCTCTTGTGGATCGAAAATATTGGCAAAGGTTTCATGGCCGTCATCACCAATCATCCATACCCAGAGTGGCTGGTACTCGAGGTGGGTGCCGATCGGCCAAAGGATATTGCGCAGATTATGGAGTGGGTGAAACCGAATGTTGGAGTGGTGACGCGTATTGGGGAAACTCCGGTACATGTAGAATTTTTCAAGGATCGCGCGGAGCTCGTATTTGAGAAAAGCCAGTTGCCGCGTGCGGTGAAGTCTGAGGCAGAAGGGGGCGTCTTGTTTTTGAATATTGATGATGCGGATGTGGCTGGCTTCGGTCCGCTCACAATGGCAAAGGTCATGACCATTAGCCAGAAAGGCCAAGCTGATTTCCGTGCCGATCCGTCGGAGGTATTGTATGAAGGGGATAGGCCGGTCGGTATTCGCTTCGTCATTCGTCATGGAGATAAAACATACGAAATTGTGCGCCGCGGTATTGCCGGTAGTCATCATTTGTACCCAGCGTTGTTTGCGTTTGCGGTAGCGGTGACGCAGGGTATTGCGCCGGAGAAGGCGATTGCCGGTCTTTCGGCCGAGCTCAACACTCCTGGCCGAATGCGCTTGCTACCGGCCGTGAAGGGCGCGACTGTGATCGATGACACTTACAATGCTTCACCTGTCGCCATGACCGAAGCGCTGCACACTCTTGGAGGGTTGAAGGTCGCAATGAAAGATGGAGTGGCTGGCAAAAAAATTGCCCTGCTTGGCGACATGATGGAGCTCGGCAAGCTCTCTTCTGAGGCACATCGCAAGGTTGGTTTGCTTGCTGGTACGGTGGTGGATGTTCTCGTGACCGTCGGCGTACGGGCTCGACAGATCGCTGAAGGCGCGCTTGATGCCGGATTGGCCGACAGCAAGATTTTTCAATTCGACCACGCACAGGAGGCAGGGAAGTTCATCGAGCAGATGCTCGGTGAGGGCGATATTGTCCTCGCGAAGGGTTCTCAGTCCATTCGCATGGAGCGAGCGGTGCAAGAGATCATGGCCGAGCCAGAACGTCGGACCGAACTTCTCGTTCGACAGGACGACGAGTGGCAGAATCGGTAATTGTGTGGTATATATTGGAGGCTGATTCTGCGACACGTACGGTGTTTGAGATCGGCGCCGTTTTTACGGCCCCATCGTCTAATGGTTAGGACACGGCCTTCTCAAGGCTGGAATCGGGGTTCGACTCCCCGTAGGGTCATGCGAAACAAAAAGAGCGTCCTATAAAGGATGCTCTTTTTGTTTCGCATTATGATGCCCTGTGTGGCAGAGTCGAAAGCAGGAGCTCGCGCAGGCGAGCGAGGCGGGGTCGAGCGATTTTTCAGTAGAAAAATACGCGTGACCGACTCCCCGTAGGGTCACAAAATGAAACTTCGGCAGAAGTAAGCGAAGAGTCCGCAAAGTCGCGTCGGCGAGTCAGAAGTAATATCGGTTAATCTACAGATTCAAATACGAATGCGTGCCTATATCCACTAGCACGAGCACCAAAACCAGCCTTTGTAGTTGATACACCAAAAGAAGGTCTCCCTTGATGTGACATTCTCGATATGGTGCGAGGTTGCCTTTTAGCTGATGGTCACGGCGGCTTGGAGATACTTTGTTCCCTGATGCAATAGCGGCGATGACTTTTTCTAGTTCACGTTTTGCGCGAACGTTCAGTTGTCCAGATCGCTCGCATCTTTGATAGGATCTCTCAAAATCCTTCGTTCGGTAGATCGAATACATCGCTTGTTATAGGTCCGCGAGTGCTTCCTTCGCGGTCGAGTATTTCTTGTGCCTGACTGCACGATTCACTTGGTTGTCCCAACGTTGACGGATCTTCGCCGTGTCATAGGTGGGAGTGAAGGGAAGACCCTTCTCAACAGCCACTTGGTGCAGAAAAAGGTTGATGCCGGCAGAAGTCGAAAGGCCAATCTTCGAGAAGACTTTACGTGCCTCATCCCTGACACTTTTTTGAGTCCGAATACTGATCACGGTGTTCATAGAGCAAGCATATTCCTTTGTATATGCAATGTCAATACAAAGTGTGGAATGTTTGTAAGCATGCAGGCATCAGCTTTTGATTTGCTGAGAAGTGATATAATTGACCCGTAATAGCTAATCAACTCATTCCTATGCAAAATCAAAATCCGGTTCTCGTTGGTCTCTGTATGTTGCTTGTGGGCCTAATTCTCGGATACGGTCTACGTGGTTCGGTGTATCCAAATGTGATGTCTACCAATACTGTCGGTGGTAGTGACTATCGAAAAGATATGCATGGCGCCATGGGCGGTATGATGAGTGGCTTGGCAGGGAAGACGGGTGCGGATCTCGAGAAGTCTTTCCTTGAGGAAATGATCGTGCATCATGAGGGTGCGGTAGAGATGGCACAAACTCTTTTGAAGGGCACAAAACGACCGGAGTTGGTGAAGTTGGGGAATGATATTGTGGCCGCTCAGACAGGTGAGATCGAAATGATGCAGGGATGGCTGAAGACGTGGTTCAAGTAGGGCGGGGTTTGAATCCAGGCTTTGTCCCCACTTTCCCTGCGAAATGAGTCAAAACTCCGATACAATAGATGAATGAAGCACGCTGGTCTCACTCTCGTGGAGATGCTCGTTGTCGTGGCCATTGTTGCTATGATCGCAGCTTTAGCAACGGTGTCTTTTAGTACGGTAACTGCTCGTCAGTCACTCGACAAAAGTACAGATGCGGTGGTGGCGGTACTTGCGCAGGCGCGTTCGCTCACGGTGTCAGCGAAAGATGCGGTGGCCTACAGTGTACGGCTCCTCTCTGCTGGCCCGGTATTGTTTGTTGGATCCACATACAATGCGGGGGCAAGTACAAACAAGCCGTTTGTTCTCGATCCGCGCTTGTCCATCTCGAACATTTCACTCAATGGAGCAGGGTCAGATGTACTCTTTAGCAAACTCACCGGCACCACCACTCAGAGCGGCACTTTCCGCGTGATCATCACCGGTACACCGACGAGCTATCGAACCGTCACTGTGTATGCGACGGGTATCGCCGAGGCGCAATAATATGAAGAAGGGAACTGCACAAATGAAAACCACTCGGAATCAAAACACTGGCTTTGGCCTCGTGGAAGTACTCGTCGCTGTAGCAATAATTGCAATTACCTCTGTTTCCATTTTTAACGTTTATACCGCTTATTTGCGAGCAGAGTTAAACAATGTGAAAGCGGTGAAGGCAGCATTCTTGATGGAGGAGGGCTTGGAAGTGGTACGCCTGCTCCGCGACACGAGTTGGTCTACGCGTATCGCGCCAGTCACGGCAAGTACAACGCAGTATTTGGATTGGACTGGTTCAGCGTGGCAATTCACAACGACTCCGCAAATGATCGATACTCGCTATGCACGCACGGTCGTACTTACTTCGGTGTATCGCGATAGCAACAATCGCATCGCCGCTTCTGGCACACTCGACCCAAATACGCGTGGTTTCACCGTGGCTGTGGCGTGGCCGGACGACAACACTGCACTTTCGACCACCACGAAGCAGATTTCTAGCTACATCACCAATTTGTATGGCAACTAAACTTCCACAATTTCGGCAGACCACACAAGGCTTCTCGCTTGTGGAAATGATCATCTACCTAGCACTCCTTTCGAGTGTCACCGTTTTTTTGGTTAATGGCATCTCCGCACTCACGAAAAGCTATGCTGACATTCGTCTCGCGAAGGCTGTTTCAGCTTCGGCAAGCGGAGCTTTGCAGCGTATCGTATACGAAGTGCGTCAGGCGAGCTCGATTAATATCGGTGGGAGCACTTTTGGGTCGAATCCTGGCGTACTCAGCTTGGTGAGTACGAGTGCGAGCGGGGCGACCACCACGGTAGCTTTTTCTGTCAACAATGGAATTCTGCGCGTGAGTCGTGGCGGGGTAGACGAAGGCCCATTGACGCTTTCTGGGGCATCGGTGACCAACTTCACCCTCGTGTTGCTTCAGAACAGTATTTCCAATGCGATCCGCATTACACTCACGGTACAAAGTAGCTTTGGCGTGAAGACTCGGACCGAAACGTTTTACACTACCGCCGTCACGCGGAATATGTGATGATTATAGCAATCTGCTCTCTTATGAAATTCACATCTAAAAAAGTACGAAACCATCGAGTGCAAATGCAGTCTGGGCAAGTGATGATCGCTTCGGTCATCTTTTTCCTCGGCATTGGCCTAGCTATCCTTACTGGTGTTTCGCAGACCACGCTTCGGGATCTTCAGGGAAGCCAAAATGTCATAAAGTCACGCGAAAGCTATGCTGTCGCCGAGGCGCTCCACGAGGATGTGTTGTATCGTCTACAAAACGGCATGACAGTGAGTCCAACCGAAAACCTCACGCTCAACGGGTACACGGCCTCAACCACCATCGTGGATGTTTCGGGTGGCAAGCAGGTCACTAGCACTGGCGACCGCGACAGTTATATTAAGAAAGTGAATTCGTACGTCATCACTGGTAGCGGAACCGCTTTCAACTACGGTGTACAGGCTGGGGAAGGGGGAATTGAGATGCAAAACACCTCATCCATCCTTGGGAACGTCTATTCAAATGGTCCGGTCACCGGCAGTGCTTCAGTGAACACTGGCAATGCTTCCAATCCGGGTCTTTCTGGTTCCGCGACAGTCTCAAGTGCCGCCCTGGGTGGCGCTGTCGGCTTTGATCTTTCTGCGGACGGCCGGTACGCGTACGTGTTGAGCTCGAATAGCTTTCAGATCGTGGATCTCAATAATGTGGCGACGCCGACGGTGATAGGGTCTGTTACGACAAATTATACTTCGAATCCGTATCACAACACACTTATCACATCAGGTAATTATTTGTACATCACCTCACTGAACTCTAACAATCTCGATATTTACAACATCACATCCCCAACCAGTCCATCCCTCGTAATGCAGCTGCCAATTGGTGGCGCGGCGAAGAATGCTCGCATCGCCAATGGGTATATGTACATTCCATTGTTCAATACCACAACAACGAAGGTTGTAAACGTTTCCAATCCAACGCAAGCCGCTGTCGTTGGCACCATCAATACTGTGGCCAATCCAGTTTGGGTTGCGATCAGCGGCAACTACCTGTACATTGGCCACGACTTAAATGGCAACTATGGCAGCATCTATGCGTATACCCTCGGCAACCCGGCCGCTCCGACCTATGTCGGCGTCATGCCGGCAAATACGATGTACAGCCACACGTATCCGCCGTACATCGCGGGGCAGTACATGTACGTCATGTCATATATTTTGGGTGGCATCTACGTAGTAAATCTAGCTAATCCAGCCGTCCCGACGGTTGTATATTCGACAGCAGCCAACAGCGTCAATGAGCCGCAATCTGTTGACGGCGCCTCAGGCTATCTCTATATCGGCGTGTACAACACCCATAATACGAGCCAAAAATCTCTTGATGTGTGGAGTCTCGCGACACCGGCAGCACCGACCAAGGTCTCCACAACGAATATTTCTGGTACCAATGGCGGCCCAAATACGGTGAAGGTGAAGAACGGCGGAGTTTTCCTCCTGAGTGCTGCTAACAACGCCTCAAGTGCTTTTCAATCGTATGGTGCTGGCGGCTCTGGTGGCAACACGATCACTGGCACCGTGGTATCTGCGGGCCCGACTGGCAGTGTCACCCAGATTAATTCTGCTGGTTCTGCCGGTTCGATGTATGCGAAAACGATCACCAATTCTGTTGTCACGAAAGATGCATACTATCAGACCATTACAGGTTCGAGTGTCGGTGGAGTGTCCTATCCAGGGAGCGCCAATCAGGCGACTTCGAGTATGCCCATTTCTGATTCGACGCTCGATCAGTGGGAGGCAGACGCTGCCGCGGGAGGGGTCATCACGACACCCTGCCCGTACAAGATCACGTCTACGGTTACGCTTGGTCCGATTAAAATCAATTGTGACCTTGAATTAAGTAACAGCGGAGTGCTCTATTTGACTGGTATGGTGTGGGTCAAAGGTAACGTGAGTATATCGAATAGTGCTACGGTCAATATCAGCCCTTCGATCTCTGGACGCACCGCAGCGATCATTGCCGACAGTCCGACAAATCGAAGTACGGGCAGCACTGTGACCCTTTCCAACTCCTCGACATTTCTTGGTTCAGGTAATAGTTCATACGTGATGCTCGTTTCCCGCAACACGAGCGCTTCGACGGGTGGTGGAACTACCGCGATCGAGGTCTCAAATTCGATCAATGGAAAATTGTTGGTGTATGCTCCCTATGGTTTGATTGAAATTCAAAACAGCACCAGTTTAAAGGAGGCAACAGGTTGGAAGCTTCGACTCAAGAATAGCGCATCGGTAACCTACGAATCCGGTCTGGCGGACGTCCTCTTCACTTCCGGACCGTCGGGTGGATATCAGATCAATAGTTGGCAGGAAATACAGTAGGAACCTACCGAGAGCATTCTTTGTCCGCGTTAGGGTTCAGTGACTTATCTCTCTGTCAATTCTGGGCGATCGGCTTCGGGGCTAAACTGCTCGGCGCGTTCGTCCTGTCGAGCTTCGTGTCCCTTCATCCATCCTTCTTTGGTCTCCCCGACACTCTCGCTTCCGCTACGTAACTTTCGTGTGTGACGAAGGCGGCCGTCATCCACATGTCCGCTCCTTTTCAATTCTTCCCATGATGGGCTATTCTTTACCACTTCTTGGATACGAGCAAAGGCAGCCTTTGCCTCAGCGGCTAGTCGCGCCTTTTTTTCTGCTGCCGTCTCGATCAACACCGTCTTTCCGGATTCTCTACTTTCTTCGAAGAGGGGAATTTGTTCGAATGACATTGGAGCGTTTTCTTAATTCTAGGGACTACTTAAACAAGCTCTCCACAGCGTCCTTCACTACCATACCGTCGGCTTTGCCTTTGAATTCTTTCATGAGCATTCCGGTAAATTTGCCGACTGCGGTCTTGTCTTTCATGCCGAGTTCCGCCTGGCGGACCTTGGCGATCTTTAACACTTCTTCGTAGGACATCATCTGGGGGAGAAAGGCTTCGAGTATAACGAGTTCGGCTTTCTCTGCATCTACGAGGTCCTGGCGGCCACCCTTGCCGAATTGCTCGATGGAATCCTTGCGCTGCTTCACTGCCCGCTTGATGAGTGCTATGACATCATCGTCCGAGAGATGTGGAGTGGTAATTTTCTTCGCCACGAGCTCGTTCATGAATGAAGCAAGCAGTCCGCGAAGCACTGAGAGTCGCACCGTGTCTTTCTTGATCATCGCCTCCTTTATCTTCGTCTGAATGGTTTCGTGTATTAACATAGTGGCTTCAGTATACCGTCCTTCGCGAAAATGGGGAATATCCTTCCGATTTTGGGCCAATATTTGATATACTATTCGTATGTCGCAAACACTGATCTATACACTCGCCGTAATGGGTGTCATCGCTCTCGCTGGGAACGCGTTCTTGTTGTGGAAGATGCTCAAGGGGAAGGAAGAAGTTGTCGAGCCAAAGGAAGATACAGGCCTAAAGCTCATTCTCCAACAAATGAACGAACTCTCGCGAGTGGTGGACACAAAGGTCACCGAGCTCAATCGCACGGTGGATTCGAAGATGAATGAAAACGCACGGCATATGAACGATTCAATCCGCAATCAATTTGGTGAGTCTGCCAAATTGATCAAGGAAGTCACGCAAGGTCTCACCAAGCTCGATGAGACGAACCGGCAGGTGGTCGGATTTGCGGACCAGCTCCAGGGTTTGCAGGATATTTTGAAAAATCCAAAACAGCGCGGTATCCTTGGCGAATATTATTTGGAGACCTTGCTTAAAAACGTTTTGCCTCCCGGCCAGTATCAGATGCAGTACGCCTTTGCAAACGGCGAAATCGTGGACGCTGCGGTGTTTGTGAAAGACAAGGTGATCCCAATTGACTCAAAGTTTTCCCTCGAAAACTACAACCGCATGGTGGAGACGCGCGATGCTGCCGAAAAGGACCGACTGAAGAAAGTATTCGAGAACGATTTGAAATTGCGTATTCAGGAAACGTCGAAATACATCCGGCCAAATGAGGGGACGATGGATTTTGCCTTTATGTTTATTCCGCATGAGGCGATCTATTATGACCTCCTTATCAACACGATTGGTAGTGGTAATGGCGGTACCGATGGCGACGAAAATCTTATTCAGCGTGCAGCAGGGAAGTACAAAGTGATTATTGTCTCACCGACGTCTTTCCTGGCGTATTTGCAGACCGTACTGCAAGGCCTAAAAGCGATGCAGATCGAGGAGCAGGCGAAAGATATCGTGAAGCGCGTGTCTGAGCTCGGCAAGCATTTGAAGACGTATGAGGAGTACCACGGCAAGCTCGGCAATTCGCTCACGACCGTCGTGAATCATTTCAATAACGCGGGCAAGGAATTCAAAAAGATCGACAAAGATGTGATGCGTATTACCGGCGCGTCTGTAGGTATCGAAGCGTTGGTGCTCGACAAACCAGATGGTGATGAGGTATAGTATCAATCGAACTAATTCTTCAGTAGTTAGTAGGATTCCAAAAGGATTAGCAGGAGGTAGAAATCAGATCCGAGGCTGCCGTGTCCCGCCTCAAAAATCCCACCGTTGAAGAAAGCCTATCTGATCGAGGTGCGTTAGGCATAACCCACCTAGTCAGCCAACTAAATGTAGGAATCCGCTCAAGCCTCGTTCGCGATCATCTGTAACCCACAGACCGCGCGCGAGGTCTTTATTTTACGAAGAAGTGATAGATTCTTGAGAAGAAGCCGTTCACGCGGTCTGAGATTGCGTTCAGTACTGAGGCGGTGTTGTTGGTTGCGGTGTTCGTGCCAAAGATAGGTTCATTTGTAGTTGCTGGTGTAGAGGTGGTAGCAGACACTGGGGAGACGCCGGTAGTCGGTACAGAAGGTGTTGCTGAGGTCACTGGAGTGTTTAGAGTTGGATTGGTGCGTTGAACCTTAAATCCCTGGAATGTTGCGAGTTCGTCTGCTGTGTAGGTGATTGGCGCATTGTTGCAAGCGATCGAATTGATCTTTTTGCGAGTGCTGATGTACACATTTCCTGATGGGTTGGTCACGCCCCAAGGGGTGAGGACTTCGTTGGCGTATTTCACCTGGAAGGCAGCGACTGCTGAGATGGTCTGTGTGTCGTAGATGCCGGTTGGAACCACGTTAAATTTTGCAGTGTCTTTCAAAAAAGCCTGAAGCTTGAGAATGTCGGCTGCAGTATTGGAAATGAGGGGAGAAAAATATACAGTGAGGAGTGGGGCGCAAGGTCGGATTGAGTTGGTGCTTGTTGCGCTCGTAGCAGCACTGAAGTTTGTGCCGCTCACAGGACCGTTTCCACCACCCCCACCACCACCGCCACTGTTTCGAACAGGCGCTTCTGGAATGAAGGTCAAGCCACCGCCCGCGCCGCTACCGCCGTTGGTGGTGCCCGCTACTGGTGTGACTGCGCCGCCGCTGCCGCCGTTTGTACTGCCAGATGCTGGTACAGTCGCGCTGTTTGCACCGCCATTTGATGATTCGCTTGATGGGACGGTTGCTGCGCTGGACCCGCCATTGCTTGAATCGCTGGTCGGTACTGATGCACTACTTGATCCGCCATTGCTTGAGCTAGATCCAGGCACACTTGCGCTGCCACCGTTTGCGTTGCCACTATTTGGTACTGTCGCTGCGCTGGCACCGCCGTCGGAAGAACTTGCGCTCGGTACAGTGGCACTACCACCGTCTGATGAGCCGCTACCAGGCACCGTCACGTCTGCGAAGACGGGAGTGATGAGAGTGGACATGACCAAAACAGTCGCTATGGCCGGGGTGAGCATTTTTAGCATAAATGAGTTCATTGGTTGAGTGGTGTGTATTATAATATACTTAGGTATAAATGTCAATACTCTACCAAAGAAAAAGGCCCCGATGGTGAGTCGGGGCCCGTGAGTGGCGGTGTACGGAAGGTTGAGCCTTCTGCTTTCTATGGCTCAACTGCGAGCCGGTAGAAGACTATTTTCTGCGGAGCTTGTGATGGCGGTAAGACCATTGAGAGCGTGCCGGCGTTGGTCCGGGCCAACGAAGTGTAGTTGTTCCAGGGGCCAGTGACTGCCGCTGCTCTCTGAAGCAGGTAGTTTCGATTGGCTTCGGCAATGAAGCTGCCGGTGGCCACGCCGCCCTGGATGCTCTTGTCGAGCGTGGGGGCGGCGGGTGTGGTCGGCGACACCGAGAGCATCTTCACCCCCGTCGCGAGCACGTTCGCCGCATTTTGCGAGTCGAGGAGCTCGTAACGGACGATGAGGCTGAATGGTGTTGACTGCTGCGTGATGTAAGCCTTCACATTGTCCAGCGCCGCTTGCGTGTTTGCCACGTAATACGAGGCAGCACCGACGAAATACAGCTCATTCACGAGCTGCGTCGCAGGGGCGTCAATCACGCGGACGTCATCTGCCGTCCCCTTGATGCCGTCAGCGCCCCAATAGATTCCGATCGTATTGAGACTATAGGCATTCGTCGTGAAGGCCTGGGTAAACCCGAGGCTGTTCTGCGCGATGCCTTGGAACGTGTCCGTGCTGCGCGAGACGAAGCGGAGGTCGGCGAGGCGAAACGCCTGCTGGCTCCGGATCTTCACGCCGAAGTAGGTGATGTTGCCACGTTCGCCCGCAAGATTCGGGGCGGTGGGGTTCATCACATCCAGCCACAATGGCGTGGTGCTGGACTGCACGTTCTCTCCCGGCACCAACATGCCGTTGGTGTTTGGGCTGTAAATACTCGGGTCGTTGGTGCGGTTGCCCGCTGGGAGCAAGCCGGTCTCCAGATAGCGCGCCGCATTGGTGCGCCAGGCATAGGAGTTGGGCGAGGCGAGTGCGGGTCCAGATGCAGGGACGACCTGGATCACTGTCTGGGCCGTGGCCGAGAGGGTGAGTGTTGCGACGAGGAGGCTAGCGCAAAGCGCCAGCACCGACAGTTTGTTTTTCATATTGTTGTCAAAGAGCCAATTTGGCTCCAGTTTGCTGCGATTTACTTTTTGAGTGGAGTTTCTGAGACTGGTCGGATTTATAGCATATTTAAGTACAGAAGTCAAATATTGTGTCTTTGTATTCTTTTGGCCGTTCTGACAGGTTCACGATTCCTTCCGGGAATGGCTAGGTGCTTGCATCTTTTTATCTTTTATGTAGAATAGTGTGACTATGAACGAATTTGCAGTAATCCAAACAGGCGGTAAGCAGTACAAGGTCTCTGTCGGGGACGTTATTTCTATTGAGAAGCTCGACGCCGTAAAGGTGGGCGACAAGGTCACTTTCGACAAGGTGTTGCTTACTGACAATGGCAAAGAGACTATCGTAGGTGCTCCTTTCATTGCTGATGCAAAGGTTACCGGAACTCTCGCCTCAGAAGGCCGAGCAAAGAAGATCGACGTCATCCACTACAAGCAGAAGAGCCGATATTTCAAGAAGAATGGTCACCGACAGCCGTTTGTGACTGTGAAGATCGAGACGTTGAAGTAAAGAAAGAGAGACACGAAAAATAAAAGAAACAAAAAACGCCGAAAGGCGTTTTTTGTTTACTCCGTTCTTGAAAGTGCTACACTATATCTCTATATGGCCACCATCGAAGATTTTCAGAAATTGGATATCAGAGTAGGGAAGATCGTGGAAGCGAACGACTTTCCCGAGGCGAGGAAGCCGGCATACAAGCTCAGGATCGACTTTGGTCCGGAGATTGGCGTGAAAAATTCATCTGTACAGATTGTTGCCCTCTACAAAAGAGAAGAGCTCGTGGGGAAGCTTGTGCTCGGAGTCGTGAATTTTCCGCCGCGGAAGATCGGGCCATTTGAATCAGAAGTTCTCACGCTTGGCGTGCCAGATGCAGAAGGGCGAGTCGTCTTGATTACTCCAGACAAAGAGGGGGCAGTGCTTGGCGGGAAACTTTTCTGAACGGAAGGTTAGGGATAAATTTTTCTTTATTCTTTCTTTATCTTTTTCGCATTGCAATCCATTTTTCGGACCGTTAGAATTAAGGGGTGGAAAAAGACGAAATTCAAAATGCTGTCGAGCACAAGATCTACATCATTCGCGGCCAGCGAGTGATGGTGGATTTCGATTTGGCAAGGTTGTATGGAGTAGAAACCCGAGTACTAGTGCAATCAGTCAAAAGAAACATTTCTCGTTTTCCTGAGGATTTTGCTTTTCAACTGACTTTGCTTGAGTCTCAAAACTTGATATCACAAATTGTGATATCAAGTTCGGGACATGGTGGCTACCGAAAATATCCACATGTCTTTACTGAGCATGGGATTGTAATGCTCTCATCTGTACTAAGAAGTCAAAGAGCGGCCCAAATGAACATCTTCATTGTTCGCGCCTTCATTAAAATGCGGGAAATGTTGGCGACGCATGCCGATTTGGCGCTCAAGATTTCTGAAATCGAGAGGAAGCAGAAAGAACATGGTGACCAACTTTCGGCTGTATATTCGGTGGTGAAGCAGCTTATGAATCCACCAGTTGGTCCGAAAAAGAAAATCGGTTTTGTGCCTGAAGATGGCCATAAAATTTGAGGTCGCAAATTGCGACCTCAAATTCTGCTACTCGCTCCTCTGTCTCCCGCGCAGCGCATTCTTGACGGTTTCGCTGTCGGAATACTCGAGTTCTAGGCCGGTGGAGAGTCCACGGCCGAGGACGCTCACGGTGAGGTGGTATTTGGCCACCAAAGGCGCCAAAATGCCCTGTATATAGTGCTGGGTGTGTTCGCCCTCCGGTGTGAGGTTGAAAGCCAAAATCACTTCCTTGAGGCTTTTTGAGGTTTCAGGTACGGCAGGGTCGTTGTCGGGATCAAGAGGGTCGTATTTTGGCTTGTCTGCCATCTTTTCAACAAGTGCCGCGAGTTCGCGTGAACGCACGCGCTGTTCGGGATTTTTCTCCAAGATTGGGACCGAGCCGCCAAGGATAAAGTACTTGCCGTCGTAGGTGTGGCTTTTTTCAATGTTTTCAAAATCAACATCTCGACACACAACAAGCAGTGTCTCCTCGGAACGGCGCACGTCAGCGCAGATCACGCAGGTGTCGGATAGTTTGACGCCAATCGGGAAGAAGCGTTGGCAAGAAACGCAGACGCGTATCTGTTTTTTGAGATCGAGTACGAGAGTGGCGAGCTGTGCCCGGTATGCCTCACTCTGTCCGAGCAAGAAATATACAAAACGCTTCGCCTGTCGCGGGCCGATGCCCGGAAACTGCCGGAATTGCTCGATGAGTTTGCTGATGGTGTCCATTTGAAATCGTCTGCGCCGTTCAGGCGACTCTCGCCACGCCGCTTACCGCTCGATTATACCCTAAAACTCTCCACCGCCGACGGCACCGCCAAAGTCGCCGAAGTCGGATTTCTCGATGCTCTGGAAAGTCGTCTTCTTTTCGTCGAAGTAGAGCTCCACGACACCAGTCGGACCGTTTCGATGCTTTTCGATCATGATTTTGGCGATGTTCGGCCGACCAGACTCCTTGTTGTATTTGTCCTCGCGGTGAATGAACAAAACAATGTCCGCATCCTGTTCAATCGATCCGGAATCGCGAAGGTCGGAAAGCCTTGGCTCGCCACCGCGCTGCTCCACGGCTCGGGAAAGCTGGGAGAGGGCAATGACTGGCACCTTGAGCTCCTTGGCGAGCTGTTTCAATGAGCGCGAGATCTCAGTGGTCTGCTGCACGAGATTGTCGCTGCCCTTGGTCTGGGTCGGGGTCATGAGCTGGAGGTAGTCGACAATGATGAGGCCGAGACCACGATCTTTTTTGAGTCGGCGGGCGACAGAACGCATCTTCAAAATATTGTTGCCGGCTTGGTCGTCGATGAAGATCGGCGCGCGGGAAAGGCGGTCCATGGCGCCACGGAGCTTCACGAAGTCTTCCTCTGCAGCGATCTTGCCGTTGCGCAGACTCCATGAGTCAATCTGAGATTCAGCAGAGAGCATACGATCCACAAGCGACTGTGCGGACATTTCCAAAGAGAAGATGGCGACCGGCGTGTTGTGAAGGATTGCTGTCTTGCGGGCAAAGTCGAGCGCGAGCGATGTCTTACCCATCGAAGGTCGAGCGGCGAGGATGATGAGGTCGGATTCTTGGAAGCCAGAGAGCTTGTTGTCGAGCTCTTTGAAGCCGGTCGGCACACCGCGGAGCTCGCCCTTGTTTTGCGAGAGCTTGTCGAAACGTTCCCAGGCTTCGTTGAGCGTATCTTTGATCTCCACCACTTTGTGGCCGTTGTCGAAACTTGTCACTTCAAAGACACGCTTCTCGGCTTTGTCGAGGAGCTCATTTATTTCTGCCGATTCGTCGTATCCGAGGCTAGAGATGAATTCTGACGCGTCAATGAGTTGGCGCATCATGAATTTGTTCTTCACCGTGGTGCCGTAGTGGATGATGTTGGCGGAAGAGGGGACAGCATTGGCGAGCTCGCCAATATAGCTGGCGCCGCCGATTTGATCGAGCTGATTGTTCTCACGGAGGCGAGTGGTGAGGGTGAGCATGTCGATCGGTGTGCTCTTGGTGAAGAGCTCCATCATCGATCGAAAAATAATGCGGTGCTTTTCGGAGTAGAAGACGCGGTCGTTGATCGAGTCGTTGATCTCGTTGATTGCATCCGAGCGGAGCATGATCGAACCAAGCAACGCTTTTTCAGCGTCGAGGTTTTGCGGAGGGACTCTGAGATTTGTGGCCATTGGGCTATTCTACCTGCTTGGTGTGGGGGCGGGCAATGCCTGCGCGTGGGCCAAAAGGGAATAAGGTGTGGAGAGGGTGGGGATAGGTTCCTCTTGGTATAATAAACAGTATGTCAGGAGATATTTTGCGAATCATAAATCAATCTCAACACCTAACCTGGCCTTTGTCGACGGGCAGAATTTGCATTTCGGTACTACAAAGTGTTACGAATGTGCCAAAAGATTGAAAGACGAGCTTAAAGAAATGCAATTATCAAATTGCTCGTGCGGATCTGCATGGCAAGTTAATCTCTCCAAATTTAGAAAGATTCTTTTTCCAAACAAAAGATTTGCCTCGTCTTCGTACAAAGAGCTTGGTTCAGAGCGTTTCGAGTACTTAGAAAACTTAAAGTCTTATATCTCATAAAAAGAAAAGGGCTCCTTAGGTAATTAGCCGTTCGGAACCCCTTTCGTCGTAATCAAGATATGATAACCCGAAACTACTTTTTTATCAATGTACTTTCTGTACTTGTATCGACAATGTCGTAGCCCTTAGAACTCAGCGTCACGCGCAGCTCGTCAGACTTCCTAAAATCTCTTTGTCTGCGGGCGATGTCGCGCTCCTTTTTTAGATCAACGATCTCAGCTGGGAATGGAACAGGTCCACCGATTGCAATAAATAAATGTAATCCGAGTACTCCGTCAAACTCACGTAGACTGTCCAATTTTTCCGTATTAGTCATTTCAGTATCCTTCATCATGTCCCAAATTATTGCCAAAGATTTAGGGGTATTGAGGTCATCGTTGAGTGCCTGGGTGAAAATCTTACCGTAAGTAGGAGCCGCATCCTCAGCCGCGTTACCAGAAACTTTACTACCCCCCGCCTTCGAAAGTCCCCGCACTTGCTCCAGCAGTCGCTCGTATGCCGTCTGTGCACCCTTCACGGCTTCCCAGGTGAAATTCATCTGCGTGCGGTATGAGGCGGTGAGGAACCAGTAGCGGAGGCCAAGCGGGGTCACTCCGTGTGCGGCGAGATCCTTCAAATAAATAGTGTTGCCGAGCGACTTCGAAATCTTCTGTCCGTCAATGAGAAGGTGCGCACCGTGCAGCCAAAAACGAGCGAATGATTTGCCGGTTGACGCTTCGGATTGAGCGATCTCGTTGTTGTGGTGGGTTGGGATGTGGTCGATGCCGCCTGTGTGGATGTCGATGGTTGGACCGAGGAGCTTCATGGCCATCGCCGAACACTCGATGTGCCAACCTGGAAAGCCGACGCCCCACGGCGATGGCCACTCTTGGTCTCGATGAGGCGCTGCGCCTTCTTTGGTTTCCTTGGAAAACTTCCACAATGCAAAATCGGTCGGATTGCGCTTTTCGGCATTGGCCGTGACCCGGTGTCCTTCTTCGAGACCTGCGAGGTGAATATTTCCAAGCTTGCCGTATTGCGGAAACTTCGAAGTATCAAAATACACACCGTCGGACGTCTTGTAGGTGAAGCCGCGTTTCTCGAGCTGCTCGATGAGGGTAATTTGTTCCGGAATATAGCCGGTCGCACGAGGAAATTGTGTGGCGGGGGAGCGGTCAGGCCCAAAAGAGTTTCTCATGTCAACTTCAACACCTCTGCTATCACCGGTCTCTATGTTCAGTGCCTTCAGTCCCGCAAAAAACTCGCGTGTGTACTCTTCTGAAATCTCCTTGGAAGAGCGCTGTTGCTTTTGCACCGTGACCTGCATTTTGTCCTCGCCTTCGTCGCCATCGCCAACGAGATGTCCGACATCGGTGATGTTGATAACCTGCTTCACATTGTACCCATTGAACTCAAGAGCGCGCTTCAGTGTGTCGGCGAAAATGTATGCGCGATAGTTGCCGATGTGGAGCGATTGGTACACGGTCGGTCCACAGTTGTACATGGTGACGGTTTTTTTGCCAAAACCAATTGAACTCAAAATCCCCGCCAATCCTCGATGACTGGGCGTAAAGACCTCTTTTTGCTTGCTGAGTGTATTGTATAAGCGAATGTCAGGCATGGGCAATGTGTGGTGTGAGATAAAACGTCTCGATGTTTACAGCCATTTCTTGTACTTGAAAAATCCGAGCATGCCAAACGAGCAGGCGGCGATGACGATCAAGGTAATCGCGTAGTTGCCTGCCACGAGGAAGAACGGGTTGTTAGGTAGGCTAATGGTGAGAACTGAGATGATAAGCTCGACCAAGAAGATGATTGATGTGATGACAGTAAAGAATTTCATCACCTCATTCTGTTTGGTGGTCAAAAGTGAATCATTGGTAGAACGAAGTTCATCGAGTAGTTCGAATTGGCTATGGATGATCGCCTCAATCTTGCCATATTCATCAATCAGCCGTCGCGCATGCGACTCGTAGCCGGGACCGAAGAAGTTCTCACTCAAGGTGCTGTAGATGTTGAGAATGCCGTGATGATGCGACAGCGCCTTCTTAAAATCGAGCAATGAGCGGCTCACAGTCGAAAGTTCAAAGACCATTTCCTTCTCACGTTCGGCAAAAATATCTTCCTCGATGCAAATGAGCTGGTCGTCGATCCCCTCGAGCTCGTTGCGGAGGGATTGATAGATCTTTTCCATCATATAGAAGAAGATGTAGCCAGCATGTTCGCCAAGCTCGCTTTTGTCTAGGACGGAGTTGACCTCAAACATCTTTGCAAAATGATGCAACGGGTCGATTGCGTCGTAGCTGGCGGTAATGATGATGTCTTTACCGATCAAAAAGTCTATCTCCTGAAGACGATTCTTTGCCGTAAGGCTGATCTTTTTTGATGCTTTTGTTTTTCCGCCCTGCTTGGCAATGGGGAAGTTGAGGACAAGGTACAGGAAATTCGACAGTCGCTCGATGCGCGGCTTCAGGTTCGGGCTGAGTAATTCTTGCGCCACAAGTGGATCAAGGTGGTATTCCTCCATCACCTTCTTCACTTCGTCCCTAGTGGGAGACTCGAGGTCGATCCAAATGAGCTTTCTGTATGTGTACGTGTTGATCATATGAATAGTGCGAGCGCTGTCGCGCGTTCGTAATGCAATTATACCGCGCCTTCTCTTCGTTGACCACGGGGTGTGCATTTGCGATAATGTCTCGACATGAAAACGTACAAAACATTCACCGCTTTCGCGAAGAGTCGAGTCGCGCTCGGTATATATATTGCCTTGGTGTTGGTGATTGTCTTCGGTCTCGGCACTTTGGCCGGATACAAAAATCGTCCAGAGGTTTCGAAGTTCACAGGGATCATGAATTCGACCGATGAAGTCTCTGATACAGCGGATTTCAATACCTTTTGGAAGGCATGGCGTATTTTGAACGAAAAGCAGGTCTCAGCCAAAGATATTGGCGCACAGGAGAAAGTCTGGGGTGCGATCGAAGGTCTTGCGAGCTCGTTTAAGGATCCCTACACTGTCTTTATGCCACCGGTCCAGGCGAAGGATTTCGACAGTCAGGTGAGTGGCAATTTTGGGGGCGTTGGGATGGAAATTGGCCTGAAAGACAACATCGTGACTGTCATTGCACCGCTGAAGGGATCTCCTTCCGAGAAAGCGGGGATGCGTAGTGGTGATAAGGTCATTGAGATCAACAAAAAAATCACTTCTGGCATGTCGAGCGAAGACGCGGTGCATTTGATTCGCGGCGAGGTGGGCACTGTGGTGAAACTTCTCGTCTTTCGACAGGGTCGCAAACTGCCGTTCGAGGTGGAGATCACCCGCGCGGTCATTCAGATTCCGACGATAGATACTGAAAAGCGCGCCGACGGCATCTTCGTCATTCGCTTGTACAGCTTCTCTGCGCCGTCGGCGAATCTCTTCCGCGACGCGCTTCAGAAGTTCATTGATTCAGGCTCTACTAAGCTCATTCTGGATCTCCGAGGTAACCCGGGTGGATATCTAGATGCTGCAACCGACATGGCAAGCTGGTTTTTGCCAAAGGGAGCCGTGGTTGTTCGTGAAAACTATGGCGCGAAGCAGCCAGAAGACACATTACGAAGCTTCGGATACAACGTCTTTGCAGATAAGTCGATCAAGATGGTGATTTTGGTGAACGGCGGCTCTGCTTCGGCTTCGGAGATCCTTTCCGGAGCGCTTAGTGAGCACGGCGTGGCAAAATTGGTAGGTACACAGACCTTCGGCAAGGGCTCGGTTCAAGAATTGATCAAGCTCACGAGTGATACCAATCTGAAAGTGACGATTGCGAAGTGGTATACACCAAACGGCGTCTCTATTTCCGAGAAGGGAATTACACCAGATTATATAGTTGACTTAACCGAGGCGGACGTGAATAATCATAAGGATCCTCAAATGGACAAGGCGGTGCAGGTGGTGCTCGGCAAGGCCGGTGTGCCTCTCGCCAAAAAGACAGCGACTAGTACCGCTGCGACGAAGTAATTATAAAAATAATTCTAAAATCCGTATGAAAGTTGTACTCCTGAAAGATGTAGCGAAGCTCGGTAAGAAATTCGAAATCAAGAATGTGGCCGATGGTCACGCGCTCAACAGCCTCATTCCTCAGGGATTGGTGGCGATTGCGACAGATGGGGTCGTAAGGCGCGCGGAGGCGGAGAAAACGGTCATTGCAGACAAGCGCAAGAAGGAGGAGGCGGAACTCGTGAAAAATCTCGATGCGGTGAAGGCGCTTCAGCTCAATATTGTAGCCAAGGCCAACCCAAAGGGACATTTGTTTTCTTCGATCCATAAGGCGGAGATTGCTGCGGAGATCCGCAAGGCCGGCATCGCTATCGATGCTGAGTTCATCTCTTTGGATAAGCCAATCAAGGAGGTTGGTGAGCACACTGTTGAAATTGTGGCAGGCGGGAAGTCGGCGAAGTGCAAGCTGGTGATCGTTGCGGCGTAAAGCAAAAACCGAAAGCTTTTTCTGAGACACGCCATAAATCCCTGCTAGGATTTTGGCTCCTCTCGACACCGACGTGTCTGCGAGAGGTCTCATAAAACAGCTTTCGGTTTTTGTGCGTATGGTGCTACGAAGTAGGAATTGACACAAAAATCAAAAGACCTTTTCGAAGGGACTCTCGGAAGGCGACGGCCTGAGAGTGAGCGAAAATATCAGCAGAGATTTTACGCGTGCCCTGAGAAAAGGTCTTTTGATTTTCCTTAGATAACGTTGACCACCTTCTTCACCGCGTTGCTGCCATCAAAATTGGTCTTTCGCTTGCTTGAGAATGCCACTTTGCCTTCCTTGATTGCAAAAATAGTGTGATCCTTGCCAGTGTCGGTGCCCTTGCCGGCGAGAATGCGGGTGCCGCGCTGTCGGACGATGATTGAACCAATAGAAGCCTTTTCACCAGCAAAAAGCTTAATACCGAGGTATTTTGGGTTCGAATCTCTGAGGTTTTTTGCCGATCCCGCGGCCTTTTTGGTTGCCATAGTAGCTTATATTCGTTATTTAATTGAGAGTATGAGTATACCTAAAGAGGGCGGAAAAGGCAAGGAATTCGGTGGGGAAGGCCTCTTTTATCGTCCCATCCGACAAATCTCCACAAAATGCTTCTCCAAAAGCGGCTGTATCGAAAGGCGACTACCCACTTGGGTTAATGGAATGCCCTTGAGCTTCGGATTGGCCTTGATGCTGCCGATTGACACCGATGTAGGGAATTTTTCGACAAATTTCATGTCTACTTGCATCCAGATCGGATTCTCCGCGCTGGCCTTTGGGTCGAAGTGGTCGTCCTTTGGGTTCTGTGCAGTGGCATCTGGATACGTCTCACTCGCCACTTTCGCTACACCGACCGCCGATGGGGGATTGGTGCTCGAGTGGTAGAAGATCACGAGGTCGCCGACTTGCATGCTGTCGCGCATGAAGTTGCGTGCCTGATAATTCCGAATACCGCTCCACCCCGCTTTTTTGTCACGAGCGAAGTCATCGATTGAGTAGCATGTCGGCTCGCTTTTAATTAACCAATATTTCATATTGATATGATTGCAAGGATTTACGGCGTGTCGACAGAAGTGAATGGTTTTTGCTTTTACTTCTTCTTTCCCAATGCCACCAACCCATATCCAGCTGCCAAAAGGGCGATGCCGGCAAAGATGAGGGCGATTGGCCATCCGAGACTGTGGACAAAGTATTCGCTGGTGAATCGAATAATAAGGATAAAGACAAACAGTGCGCTGGTTTTGAGAAGGGTGCGATTGCCGCTCTTGCTTGCTAAGTAAAGCCCTCCGAGGACCGCAGCGACGCTCACGAACTCCCAAAGGAAGCTCTGCTTCGGACTCCAATCGCTAAGGGCGATAAGAGCGCCGAGGATACCGGAAGCTCCGAAGAAGGTGAGGAAGCTATCGAAAGCTCGTTCGTCTCGCGCCTCTACAATCTCTGAGCCGCGTTTGCCACTGAGAGTCGATTGAATGAGCAGGTATGCGGTACCGAGTGCAATGGTGAGGTATTTATACGCATCTGAAAGCATGCTGGTGCCGCCTGATAGGTCGAGGAAGTAGCCGACCGTCGCATAAATAGTGCAGGTGCCAAACACAATCGTGAAAAATGCGAACTCGACTCCACGGAAGATAAAGAGGGAAGCCCCGTAGACTGCCGTGAGGAAGAGGGCAACCGTCGCGGACCAGCCGAAAGTGGCGTAGTTGATCCCAGCAGTGTCTAGAGATACGAGCAGGCCGATCGGTGCCAAAATACCGCTCACAAAGAAGAGGACTCGACTGATTTTGCCGTGGTCTGTGTCGCCGCGGAGCAGTGCGCCCGCAATATAGGTGGCCGCTGCGAGTCCGAGAGTGATGGCGATACGTACGACGCCGCTCAGGTCATTCCAGAATCGGAAGACAAAGGAACCAACACCGATGACGAGGATCAATCCGCCAATGCTGTAGAGGATCGAAGTGGCGCTGATGCGACTGCCACCCGAAGCACTGGCTTCTGCTCCAGCTGTTCCACCTACCTGCGCTCTAAGTACGGCTTCAATTTCGTTGGCTGAGACCGTGCCGGCAGCAACTTGTCGAGAGATGAGGTCGAGAAGGGATTGTTTGTCCATAAAGATGTGAGTTACGAATGTTTTTTCGAATAATAGACTGGAGCGAGACGTGACGAGACTATGTTGAGATTATGGCTTTGGATATCCGACCCAGCTGACCAATCGGAAGCTGTTTTGATAATCGTAATAGTTGTTTGGAGTGCTGGAATTGCGAATAGTGATTTCTTTATTCCAGGTGCCGTTCTTTAAATAGAGGCCGCTGCTGTTGTAGTTATAGCCGCCACCGAAAAGCTCGTTAAAGAGGCCGCCGTGACCGCGGTAGTCGTTCGACACAGTCGTGCCGTCCGGTGCTGAGCCGTCACCGGTGAGTCGTCCAAGCTCGTTGGCGTTCTCAAAACTAATCTCGCTGAATGAGTCTGTCGCTGCACGATAAAGGTAGAGCTTTGGGTAGTGAGGGTTGGCTTCTTTTGGTACTGCAGGAGCGTGTACTACGCCATCTGGTCCAGGAGCCGCCACATCAGGGAGCTGGTTCTTTCCAACACTACCGTTTGCTTCGGTCCGAACCGAGTATGGCATCCAGTTGTTGCAGTACCTTTCATAGCCAGCGCAGCCACTTTCGATCGTGTAAATGAAATCGTACTTAGGGGTAAAGAAGAGGCGGGGAAGGAGTACTGATCCGATAATGAATAAAAGGATGAGCACTGGCAAGGCGCCTGCGATGATGATTTTTGTCTCGTTTTTCATACCAACAGTATACGCTTATTCGTCGCACAAAACAAAAACACCCTTTCGGGCGTCTTTGTTGATATTCAGTGACCGCCAATTGGCCAAAGACGATCAAAATTGCTTATGCCGCTGGAGCATCCGCCTTGCAGGTTGCGCACTTGCACGTCACCATCTTGACGATTGCTGCAACACCAACCAAGACGTAGACCACAGCTTCTACCTTGGGCCATGTGCCCAAGAGCATTGTTACTACGTTCCAGTCGCCACCAAAAAGAGTTCCGAGTCCAACGATACCCCAGTTGAGGGCGCCGATGAGCACGAGAACCCACGCTACCTTCTTTACTACACATCCTGAATTCATTTTTTTGTTTAGATAAAAAGCGAATAAAATACGACCTTTTTCTGCGTAAAGTATAGCATTTTTGCCGGTGCGGAAGGGTTTCTTGTATGAAAACTGGGGAAAACGATGGGTGAATGTCTGATCAGTGGTCCAGGTTGAAAAAGCTGGAGTGAGGAGCAGAAAGGGTGATAAAAACCAGACAGGCTATATGGGTCAAAGTCAAGCAAAAAGTCCTTATTCTAAGCCATTTTTGTGCGTTTGACAGAGGCATATATCCATTGTCTACGCTTGACAAGCAGTCCTCAAATGTGCTAGTATATATGAAATCAGAAAACGTCTGGTTTTTTGTTTTCAAACAAACCTATGTTTCAACTATCCACAATCATCGTAACCTTGCTTACCGCGGCCTCTGTCCATGGTGTCAATACTTCTGGCGTGGCTCTCGCCCTGCAGAATACATCCACCACCAGTGGTGTTGCAAAGGAAATGACCTTGGTAAGTGCCATGGAACTCGACACGCCAGCATCAGACAAGGCGTCTGAAACTGAGCTCAAAGTCCGCGCCTATTTTTCAGATATCCCTGTATTGATCGAAGTCGCTCGTTGTGAGTCGCAGTTCCGACAGACCGACAAGAAGGGCTATATCCTTCGCGGCACGATCACTTCAGACGACCTCGGTGTCATGCAGATCAATGAGTACTATCACGGTGATAGTGCCAAGCGCCTTAATCTCGACATTACTTCCTTCAACGGCAACATGGAGTACGCTCGTCATTTGTATGAGAAATACGGAGCGGAACCATGGAATGCCTCATCGAAATGTTGGAAGAAGCCAACTCCTGGTATCCTTGCCAACAAGAAGGCATAAGCGGAAGTGTGACGTGATAGGGCAGGCGAGCCTTTCTCTTATCTTCCACAAAACCACCCGTCGGGTGGTTTTGTTTTTGAAAGCAAAAGGTTCGACTGATGTGTAGTTGTGTTGTGAAAAATCGATTAGGTCATTTTGTGGATGATTAATTGATAACAATGTAAGTATAGAAAATCGACGATAGAGAAACTGCTAAGAAAGGTTCAAAAAATCACTAATTTCCGATAAAGACGGAATCAAGAAATCCTAAATTATATTTGAGGATTCTAGAGGGGGACCGATGTGGTGTATGTCGCACAATATATCTTTTCCGACCTAGGCCCTAGAGGGGCCGGAGGAGGTGGCTGTTTGCCGGACCTTGATCGCTGCGTTATCTCCCTTTGCGCCTTTTAAATCTACCGACAAATAAAAAAGCGCTCAAAACATTCCGGCGATGCCTGGTAAATTTGAGCGCAACTTAAAGTTAGTTCCTCGCTGCAGTTTCGAGCATGTGAAGAGTTGGCACAAAAACATGATTCCAGAAAATACCGACGACGATGACATTCCACACGTAGCTTACTGGTGTCACCAAGAAAGTCTTCCACACGTAGCTGAGGAAACCCCAGACATACGAGAAATTGGACTGAGAGGTGGGTGACTCAGCAATGTCTTTGATGCTGAACCCGAAGTAGCTGAGGATAAGGATCGCGACAACAACCAAGATGATCATTTTGAGAAAGCCGCGATGTTTCATGGGTACATTGTAGCAAACTGGTCGCCGTAGTACCAGAGAGATATCTACAGGTGCAATTTTACAGGTACAACAACGGATTCAGATACGCGCGCAGGTCAGCCACGGGCATGGTATAGGTGCCGGCACAGACTTTGCTTTTGCGCTGGACCACCTCAACACCGTCGCTGGCGAGAACCGAAAAATGTAAATGTGCACCAAAGGCGTAGCCGGAGGCCCCGGAAAGCGAGATAGTCTCCCCTTTTGCGACACGTTGATTGGCTGATACGCGGATCACGGAGTTGTGGCCATAAATAGTGGAGAGGCCGTTGTCGTGGCGAATCAAAATCCATTTGCCGTACGAGGCGCCCTTGCAGACAAGGTCGGTGTCACCAGTGCCAACTACCACGCCAGCTTCAGCAGCTTTCACGGGAGTACCAACCGATGCGCGAAGGTCGATGCCATTGTGCCCGTTGCCATTGTAGACAGCTCCGGCAGCAGTCTTTGAAAATTCAGTCTGGCCAAAATACTGTGTCACAAACATTGCGTCCACAGGTCTTCCAAGCACGCCTTTGCCAACGGTCGGAAGTTTGCTGAGGTCGATGGCGAATTTTAACTGGGCTTCGTATGCAGTGAGCTCGTCCTCGAAGGCTTTCTGCAGCGCCTGTTTTTCCGACAGAATTTTGGCATAATTCGCCTCCTGATTTTTGGTCAAGGCGAGCAGGTTGGCCTTGTCTTTGCGATTGGCCTCAATAATTATTTTTTGATCCGACAAGTCGCGCTTCAAAGTGAGCCGACGCTTCTGCTGAGCCGCACTTTCAGCACGTTTTGACTGTAGTTCAGCACGAAGCTCTTTCAAGTTGGTCAAATGGATACGAATACCGCCACGTATTTCGATAATTCTCTCTGCTTCATCCCAAACAG
The DNA here is from genome assembly GCA_037130265.1 of bacterium. Classification (GTDB taxonomy): domain Bacteria; phylum Patescibacteriota; class Minisyncoccia; order Phycocordibacterales; family JBBTRF01; genus JBBTRF01. Next base: position 390,964 of record JBAXTI010000001.1, on the reverse strand, counting down.
CGGAGGTTTTTGGCGAACTGAGCAGGGTTTCGAGCAGGCTCGTCTGCTCCTTGTCATTCAAGGTAACAATACTTTGGTAGACGAACAACGTACTGGCGCCGATTTGCTTTTCTTTTGCAGCAATTTCTTTGTCGAGTTGCTCGATCGTGAGCGTGGCCGATTCAATCCTTTTGCTGGTGAGCTGAATGTCCGCTGCGAGTTTCTTTTGCGTAAGGTCGAGCCCTTTGATTGTTCCCTGGAGCGTCACTTTTTGCTTGCCCACCGTATCGAGCTGAGTCTTGTACTGAACAATTTCGGCTTCGAGTTGTTTTATACTTTGGTTGCGCTCGTCAATTTTGGACTGCAATTCTTCTACCGATGCCGCCGATGCGGTCGATGTGCTCAGCTGTGTGAAAAAAATAAAGCCAAGAGCCAGCATGCCAATCACAGAGAGCCCTGCGACGCGGACGCTGATTCTGTCGCGGATGTTACGCTTTGAGCAAAATGATTGCATCGTTGAGTCGGGTGAGTGTTTCTTCTTTTCCCAACAAAAAGGCGAGCGCGAATGGATCTGGAGATTTTGTGGCACCAGAAAGGGCAAAGCGCATCGGCCACAAGACACTTCCCTTGCCCTGCTCTTCGGCATATTTCCAAAGTGCCTGCTTGATTGTTTCAGGGTCCGCAAAACTCGCGTCTGGGAGTGCTTTTAGTACTTCGATTGTGTGAGTGAGTCGCTCAGCGGTTTTTTCCTTGCTCGGCTCATCCTTCCAGAGGAGCTGTACGATGGTTTCCGTGGTAAAAACTGGTCGCTTGAACAAGTAGACAAATTCCCCTGCCGAGAAGAGGGTTTTGATGTCTCCAATAGTGTCTATGCGTTCGAGGACAAGGGGTGCCAATTTTCTAATGAGTGTCGTGAGGTGGTCACTGGCAAAGAGAGCGTTTGTGCCGAGCTTGGAAACCTCTACATCGAGTGCATCTTCGACCGCTGAGATCGGCTGGTGCTTCAAATATTCTTTGTTGATCCAGCGAAGTTTCTTTTGATCAAAAATTGCGCCGCCCTTTTGGATTTTGGACAGGTCGAACATTTTCAAAAGATCGGTCTTCGACAAGATTTCCTGATCTGTGCCAGGATTCCAACCAAGCAGGGCCATGCCATTGATGAGCGCTTCGGGAAGAAAGCCCTGTTCGCGATATTCGGTGACAGCAAGTGCTCCCTTTCGCTTCGAAAGTTTGGAACGATCTTCACCGAGTACCAGTGGAAGGTGTGCGTAGATTGGCTCGGGCGCGCCGATGGCACGCTGAATGAGGATCTGACGCGGTGTATTGGAAATATGGTCTTCTCCACGAATGATATGTGTGACACCCTCAGTGAAGTCGTCGACGACAACGGCCAAATGAAAAAGCGGCGTGTCGAGATTTTTTGCAATGACGAAATCTTTGAGATCCGCCGTCTCCATCTCGATAGTACCACGAATGAGATCGGTGAACGCCACCCTCGTACCCGGATTTTTAAAACGGATAAGATCGTTTATTTTTTGCAACCCGCTCGCCGGGTCGAGTACAGGGTTCCCCTCCTTGTCCTTGGCCGGCTCGCGGGACACATATGCCTTCCCTTCTGCAATCATCTGCTCCAGATATTTTCGGTGTGTCGGCGCTTGTTCTGATTGGCGATATTTTTCATCGTACTCCAAACCCATCCATGCGAGACTCTCGATGATGTTCGCCTCGTATTCCGGCTTCGAACGAAGCTTGTCGGTGTCCTCGATACGCAGGATAAATTTGCCACCGTGTTGACGGGCATACAAATAGCTAAAAAGCGCGGTGCGATAGCTACCCACATGGAAAAGACCGGTCGGCGATGGGGCGAAACGGGTGATGATCTTCGGTGCAGCGGCGCCGGCATTAGCGGCCGTTTTCGGTGTTGGAACATTCATAAAGTCCCTCTATTATAGGGCAAAATCGGCCGTTTCAGAGTATTGACCGAGACGCACTTTGGTGATATAATGCGCACAGCTGTATTTGGATCGTTTCCAATTGAATAGCCTCATGTCGGCTCGTAGCCGGCAATGTCGGTCAACCAAAAACCCGCGCGATCCTATGTTCGCGTACAAGAGAAAGAAAAGCAGATGACCATGCCCCCTGGAGATAGCAGAATGCTGAGGACAACGATCGTGTTCATGAGAGCAGCTGATTCCGAAGATGGCAACCGTACGCTTAGCCATCTTGGTGAGTTGCAGGCAGGCATCTTTGCTGAGCAGCTGATTCGAACTGGTACGCCTCCGTTCGACTACGTTCTGGCCGCAGCCGGTGAAGCCGATTCCCGGCTTACAGTGACAACCCTTCAGGAGAAGGTCGGTGCAAAAGGGTTTGGTTTCCTGAGGAAGCTCGCACTGCCTGAGAGTTCAACGCCGGCTGGTGCGGAGATCCAGGAGTTGCTAAGGAAGTTTCCTGACCAACCACTCAACGCATTCAAAGGAGAGAATGCCTTCCAGGCCCTCTGGCGGCACTCACTGCACGCTCGTCGAGAGATTCGTGGATTCTACTCAGTGAAGCAACATCAGCGGATTCTGGTCTGTGCCCGGAACAACTGCATCATCAGTGGTTTGGCGAGTTATTGGGCGAGTGAAATGGTGTTGGCCGGATTTAAGATTTGTTCCAACAGGGCGATACCGACTCGAGAGGATGTCTGCTTTGCCGCCGATGAGTTCGTGCTTGAAAATGGTCAGGGTCTGCAACTTCGCTTCGACGCTTCGGATGAGCATAGTTTCCAAGTGGCGCCGATTACGCGGATTCTCCCTGCGACGTAGTCAATGTCGTTACTTCGGTCAACTTCCCCACCTACCCGGTCCAATTCCGGGTGTAGGTGGTTTTTTTTCTTTTAAAAATGAACGCCGGGCAAAATTATTCGCCTATTTCTCGTGCTGCAATGCGATGCCGAGGATCTCTTCAGCAATAAGGCGAGCGGCGTCGAGGCGACTAAATTTTTTCGCAGCAACAGACATCGTCGGGAGCAGGTCGGCTGTTTCAAAAAGGCGTTGGATTTCCGTCTGTAGTAAATGTGGCGAAAGGTTTCCTTCTTCAATCACGATACAGCCACCAGCACGAGCGTAGTTGAAGGCGTTGTGGACCTGGTCATGCGAGACTGTTTCGTTGATTGGAATAATGATACTCGGAATGCCCCACGCAGCAAGCTCAAAAATCGTGGAACCGGCTCGGGAGATCGCCAGCTGTGATACCCCAGCCGCCATGCGCATGTTGAGGTCATCTAAATAGTCGAAGGCCTTGTAGCGGTCTTTGTGTTTGCTGTCCCCAAGGACCACATCTGCAGTGCGCTGAACAGCCTCAAGATTGGCCTTTCCCGTTTGGTGAATGATCTGAAATGTTTCGACAAGATCAGGCAAAATGTCCATCAAATTTTCGTTAATCGTGACAGCGCCCTGTGATCCACCCAAAATGAGGATGGTCGGAATGTCTTTCTGAAAGCCAAAATATTCGTACGCGCCGTTGGTCAAAGGCTCGCGGATCTCTTGTCGGATTGGGTTGCCGGTGAGGGCCGTCTTGTCTGCCGGGAAAAATTCTGCCGATTGTGGATACGACAAAGCAATACGCTTAGCGAACTTCCCCGCCCAGGCGTTCACACGTCCTGGGCGACTATCCGATTCGTGAATGACTATCGGAATTCGCAAGAGTCGCGCTGCAAACAACGTCGGAAAACTCACATACCCACCCTTGCCAAACACGACATCAGGATAAATCTGAAAAAGCTTCACCAAAGTGAGACACACGCCCCAAGCGGTCTTGATCGCGTCGGTGACATTGAGCAAAGAAAAATATCGGCGTACTTTGCCGGCTGGTGTCGAAACGAAACGAATGCCCTTCGAGAAAAGAAGGTTTTCGTTGTATGGCGTGTTGGCCATGTAGATGAGCTCAGGGTCGAGCAGCTTGCGCTCCTTGCTTAGTGCCGCCACCTCTTCAGCCACCGCAATAATCGGATAGAAATGCCCGCCTGTGCCTCCGCCGGTAAAAACGATTTTCATTTGATAAAAATAATTGAGTTTGGTATGCGAGTATCTATGTGGCGCGCCTGCTATGTACGGTATTTCGAAATATTGCAGAGGATGCCGAGCTCAGCCAATGAGCAGAACAGTGCCGTGCCGCCATGACTCACAAATACCAGTGGCAGGCCCGACAACGGTATCACACCGAGCATCGAGGCGATATTCACAAACGACTGCGACACCATCAGTATACCAATTCCCACGGCCAACAGTCCACCGAATGGGTCGGGGGCTCGGGTGGCGATTTTGAATACTTGCAAGGCAAAGAAACAGATAACCAGGATGATCGTGAGGCTGCCGACAAACCCGAATTCTTCACTCGCAACCGCAAAAATAGAGTCGCCAATGGGCTCTGGCAAGAAATTGAACTTTTGAATGCTCTGTCCGAAGCCGCGGCCGGTCAATTGGCCGGAGCCGATGGCAATGAGCGATTGCTGGATCTGATATCCCGACCCGCTCGCGTCGCTCGCGGGATCAATAAATGTCTGCACGCGCTGCATGAGATATGGGCGCTGAAAAATGAGTAGCGCCAGGATCGCTGCCCCACCGACAACAAGAGTGGCGAGGTGTTTGAATGGTGCCCCCGCCACGATATACATCGCCAAACCAGCAAAGACCATGACTCCGAAGGTGGCGGTATCTGGCTGGAGAAGCATGAGTGCCCCGACAATACCTGTGATAATGACAAATGGAAACAACCCTTTTTTCAACGTCGCCACCTTCTCTTTGGCGCCCGAGAGCCAAGCAGCAAGATAGAAGAGGTAGCCCATTTTTAGGAGTTCAGAGGGCTGAAATGAGATGAAACCGAAGTTGACCCATCTACTCGCCCCGCCGTGTTTGAGGCCGATTCCTGGGACGAAGACGAGCGCTGCGAGTAGGAGGGTTGCGGCAAAAATATGAAACGAGTATGTGCGCCATTTGCGATAGTGGATACGCGACGTGATGATAAAAGCAATGCTGCCAAGACCCAAGCCGAAGAAAAGGTGATTGAAAACGACGCCGGAATACAGCGAGCCGGAGCGGCTCAAAAGACCGAGTGAGGCGGAGATGAAGATGGTGATGCCGACCGCGACGAGCGCGATCGAAGTCCACAAAAAAAGCTTGTCAATCTTGCCACTTCTCATTCCGATATCATATCACAGCCTCACTACGACGAGTGAGAGACGCGTGGCTATTCTATTGTCGAAAATACGCAAGCGTCGAGCTGGCGAGTGCTTCAGTGTCGCTGAAACGGCCCTCCTCCGAAGAGCCAAGCACTGCAATGATCACTGGGTGCTGAAAGCCGATGTCCATCGCCACCACAAGATTGCCGCCAGCAAGGTCGGTGAGTCCGGTCTTCGAACCAATCAGTCCGGGAATCGCGTTCACCGCTTCGTTGGTATTTTTGGCTGGATGCCGGAAGTCGTCAATTGAGGTGAAACTCACCTTCTCATATCGGGTGGCTTCGATCATCTCTGGATGATTGTCGAGGATGTACGAAAAGAGTGTCGTCATATCTTTCGCAGAACCGTAGGCGCCAGCGGTGGTGGAGCTAATATCCAACCCGCTTTCATTGCTGAAATACGTGCTAGTGAGGCCAAGCTTCTGCGCCTTTTGATTCATGAGGGTCACAAATTCTCTCTTTTGTATGTCGGCGTCTTGTGAGCTCGTGCTAAATGCCATGCTCGCTGAAGCGAGGGCACTCGCGCCGTCGTTGGAAGAAACAAGGAGGGTGAAGTCGAGGAGGTCTTTCAATCGCCAATGTTCGTTGGCAAGGAGACCGCTGTCCCCTTCTTGCACAATGTCGCTGGAGCGGATTACGGCCACTGTCGATGGTGGCAGCTGCTCGTACGCAGTGAGTGCGGTCATGAGCTTGGTCACTGAAGCGAGCGGGAGGCTGGTGGTGCCGTTCCGCGAGAAAAGGACTTCACCAGTGACGGTGTCGATGACGTACGCTGCACTTGCTTCCAGAGCAAATGGTACCTGGAAAGGTGTCTTTGTGGGAAGGGTTTCAGTAACTGCAGCGTGTGCGCCCGCGAGGTTGAGTGCGGTGAGCTTTGCAGAAATGGTCGCAGAAAAGACTGGGAAAAGCGCGTGCACGGAAACCAAGCTGCCTGCAATGAGGAGGCTTCCGAATCCTGCTGCTTCGTATTTTCCAGTACGTATCATTGGTGTTAAGCGCGTAAAAATATACTACTCTGTTGCGGCCTCAGGTGCAACCAGCTCGGCTGCTGGTGTGTCGGCTGGATCATCGTTCGTCACGACGGCGCTTTGTCGCATGGCCTCGTATTCAGGAAGCTCTTCCGGTTTGGTGAGACCCATGAAAGTGATGAGCTGCATGGTGGGCTTGTACAAAAAGGCACGCTGGTCTTCGGGCGAATTCACTTTCTCCACTAGACCGCGAATGAGAAGGTTGCGAAGGATGAAAGTCGAATTGACGCCGCGGATATTGTCGATTTCGCGGCGGCTGATCGGACCTTTGTAGAGGACAATTGAGAGGGTCTCGAGGCCGGCCTTGCCGAGGTCGCGAGTGAGATCTTCGCGGGTGAGCTGCTCGATGAGGGGTGCGGCCGCAGGTGCGGTGCCGAGCATGAGCTCGTCGTCTTTTTGCACCAATACTAGCCCGCCGCCCCGGCTCGCCAGCGCTGTCTCGAGCTCGGTGATCGCAAGGTTCAGCGCCTCCGGCGTGAGGCCCGGGTTCGTCGTCTTCAAAATCTCCGCGACACGCTTGTGCGTCACAGGCTCACCTTTCCAGAAAAGGAGCGCTTCGAGTTGTGCTGAAAGGGGGAGATTCATGGAAATTAATTATACCTCGGAACGCCGACAGCCTGCGTCTCGATGGTGATATCTTGAAAATGCGCATCCTGTGTGACATCGACGACGCCCTGCTTCACCAGCTCGAGCATGGCGAGGAAGCTCACGATAACATGCACACGCTCTTGCTTCCCCACTCCCGCAAAATCCTTGAAACTCATTTTGATGCTCGATTGGATACGCGAGGTGAGATTCACGATCATCTCCTCGAGGCTCATTACCTTGCGCACGACTGCCTTCGGGATGAATTCTTTTTTTGGCAGATTGCGAATGACCTCTTTGATTGCCGCAAGGACACCGGCAGGTGTAATCTCTGGCTCAGGTGAAAACACTGGCACCGCAGTCTTCGATTCTGTCTTGGCGAAAATCGGGGTAGCGCCGAAACGCTCCTTCACATGTAGCGAGAGTTCCTTGATCTTCTGATACATTTTCAGGCGCGTCTCGAGGTCTTCGATACTGCCCTTTTCTTCTTCGGTGAGCGACAGGGTTGGCAGCAGTGACTTCGATTTAATGAGTAGGAGTGTCGAAGCAATGAGGATGAAGTTGGCACTTTCCGCCATAGGAAATGGCGCAGCGGTCGGATCGCCGAGGTTGTTCGCATCTGTACCACCACCTCCGCGATTTTGCAGGAAGGCGATGTAGTCGTCGGTCACCTTGGCGAGCGAAATGTCATTTACCAGTAGTTTGCGCTTTTCAATCAAGCTCAACAACAGGTCGAGCGGACCTTCGAAGACTTCGGTTTTGATCTTGAAGGTGGAATTGTCGCGTGCGCCGTTCATTGGGGCTTATTGTATCAAAATAAGAGAGGGGTGTCCGCCACTGTTTTTTCGTCAGTGCGGATTTATCATACAAAAGTATGAGGAAAGTATGACAAATCCGCACCTACTCAAAAAGCCCCGCTCCTACATATACAAGCAACTTTCCTGTCTCTTTTTGCCGTCTTCTTACTGACTCAACAAATTATCGATACGATTCATATCTCGAGGGAAAGTGGTCGCCTCTTTGACGTTTGGAATTTCCAACATGCGAGCAGTGAAACGCTCAAGACCTGTTGATGATCCTCCATGTGGTGGCATGCCGTACTTGAAAGCCTGGAGATAAAATGAAAACTTATCCGGATTGAGGCCGCGCTCCTTCATGCGGGCGACGAGCGCTTCGTAGTTGTGGATGCGCTGTGCCCCGCTGTTTATCTCCAGCCCGCGGAAGAGTAAGTCGAAACCACGTGAGAACGGTGCCTCGCTCGGCTCCTCGTAGGTGTAGAAGGCACGCTTCTTTGTTGGGAATCGGGTGATGAATACGAAATCTGAACCAAGGTTTTTCTTCGCATACTCGCAGATCTGTCGCTCGTCCTCTGGCGCCATATCGTTGGTGTCCTCGATTGCACGATTGTACTCCTTGGCGACAAGGTCCTGAGCTTCTTTCAAGGTAAACACAGGAATCTTTGCTGGAATCAATGGTGCGTTGGTACCAAAACGAGCAAAGATATCGGCGTGGTCGGCGCTGACCGCCTTCACAGTGTCGCGGATGGCGTTTTCGAGCACTCGCATGGGCGCGGTTTCGTCCTGGATGAAGCCCATCTCAAAGTCGAGGCAGGTTGCTTCGCTGAGGTGTCGAGTGGTCGCGCTCTTCTCGGCTCGGAAGATTTTCGCTACGGTAAACGCCTTCTCGAAAGGTCCGACCATGATCTGCTTGTAGAACTGCGGACTGGTCGCAAGAAAGGCGGTCTTGTCTTTGAAGTATTCGACTTTGAATGCTGCTGCCCCGCCCTCTGCATCTCCACCCACAAGTGCTGGAGAGATGAACTCGGTGAAGCCTTGAGACGCGAGTGAGTCGCGGTACGCACGAAGGATCGACGCTTGCATGGTGAAAATATCTCGCGAGCGAGGGCTGCGGAGCGTGAATGGCAGGTGGTCGAGATGAGTGTCGAGATTGGTTTCCGCCCCCAAGGCGAATGGTACCTCCTTGGCTTCGGAGAGCACCTTGATCCCCAAAATCTCAAGCTCGATGTCGCCGTTCTGCTTGTCCTTCTGCACGTTTCGCTCTGGTCGAGGATTGACCTTGCCGTGCACCTGTACCACCCATTCTGGGCGAAGGGTGCTACCGACAGCATGTGCGTCTTTGGCGTTCGGGAGAATGACGCCTTGCACTTTGCCACTCACATCGCGGAAATCAAAGAAAATAAGCTTGCCCTGATCGCGGCGGATGTCCACCCAACCAGAAATACTTACTTCCTGCCCCTTTTTGCCCGCGAGGTCGCGGATATACGTTCGTTCCATAGGCGAAATCATAGCATACAAGTCATCTACGGTGCTACTTCAATGGGTGTTGGTGCAGGGTCGACTGGAGCTGGGGCACTCTCGGTGGGTGCAGGGTCAACGGGCGCTGGCGCCGCAGGATCAGAGACAATCACCGTGCGCGAAGCGGTAGCCGTGTTGCCGGCAACGTCGGTGGCGGTGTAAGTCACGGTGTAAGTCCCTGGGACGGTGGTATCGATCTGGTCACCTGTGGTCAGATAGCCAAGGTTCAGACTCACGTTATCTGTAACGGTCGCACCGAGATCAAGATAGCTGGCATTCTTCTCTATTTGAGCAGGGTTATTGCCATTGAGTGTAATGACTGGGGCGGTGGTGTCGAGTGTTGTGGTGGCGGTATCGCCAGACGAGCTTTGGGTCGGGGTCGAAGCCGGAGTTGAAGCGAGAGCAGCGGCATTTTTCAGGAGTAATTTCAGCTGATCTTCAGTGACACAGGTGGTGTTGATGCAGATTCTTTCAGAAACAACGATTTCTCTTGACATGATCTTATCCGCAAACCCTGCGATCTTTGTTCCCACTTCGCGCAGGGTCGTATTCAACTCCTTAATCCCCTGGATTGCAATGGCCACCATGTTGCCGTAGGAGACACCCATGGAGCCGTCCACGCCTTCCACCACTTCAGGGATAACCAGCTTCACTTCTTGAGCGATGAAGCCGATTTGTGGCTTGCCGGTGCCTTTCATGGTGTAGAAGCGAGGTTCGAGCTTCATGATGTCATCGAGGGTGTATTTGGTGGAGAAATCAACGATGTTCTCCTTGTATGAGCGGTCTGAAGCGTTGATCCAGGCTCCGGCAGAGTTGAGGCTCGCGGTATTGAGGGTGCCCGCATTGTCTCCACCGTTGAAGGAGAGGGTACCGCTGGTGTCGGACATGTAGATGGCGCGATAGTCGCCATCAGTGCCGGCGAGCCAGAGGCCGCCGGCGTTGGTGTTGGCGGATTGGGTGACGGAGAGGCGGGCGGCGGGAGAAGTGGTGCCGATGCCGACGTTGCCCGTCACGGTAAGATTCTTGGTGAAATTCTGATACTGCTCATTGAATGGAACTAGGGTCGGATCATACGCCTTCGCAAGTTGCGATTCGAGACGTTCGGAATACATTAGAGCCGACGATCCTGTCATATATAATTTTCCGTTATACACCGTACCTGAAGTTATATAATCAGTAAACGAAGCATTCACAGATGTCTCTGCGGTAAACGAGTTTCCGTCGTAGGAAACCATATAAATAGCTGGATTTCCGTTGGCAGCCCCAATATATAGCTTTCCAGCATATTCAACAAAACTGTTTATCTGATATCCGGTTGAGTATAAAGATGAGGACCACGTGCTTCCATCAAATGAATACACATTGCCACCACCACTTGCAAACAATTTCCCTTTGTATGTCCCAAAAGTTGTAATGCTAAATGCTCCTAAGTCAGTCAAGAGTGCCCAGCTTGAACCATCAAAAGCGTATACCTCTCCTAGACCATTTCCACCGTACAATTTCCCGTTATAGACAGCTAGGGTTCTAATGCCATACTGATCCGCGCTGTGATAATACGGAATATTTGTCAACTCAACCCAAGAAGTATCGTCAAAGGTATACATCTTCACTTGACTTGCACCACCATCATAAATAGACACGTAAAGCTTGCTATTATAAACAGCCATTTGATAGATATAAGTTGGCAGCGACCCTAAGGCTGAGCCCCAAGTACTTCCATTAAAAGAAATTACACCCACATTCTGAAAAGCTGCATACAGATTTCCATTGTAAACCACTAACCCGATTACTGGGCCCGATCCATTGTTATAAGAAAATGTCCATGTTGATCCATCGTAGACATACACATTGCCATCTGAAGTTCCAACGTAAAGCTTGCCTTTATATTCCACAGAAGACATGGCTCTTGTTGTTACCGCTGTTAAGGCAGTATTGGTTGCAAAAGGGATTTTCGCAGTTTTTATAAATCCAGCCACATCGAGCTTGTCTGCCGGACTCGACGTCCCGATGCCCACATTTCCATTCGCCAACACCGTAAAGGCGGTGGTGGTTGAGGTGCCACCGGTACTTGAGGCGATAGCAAAGAGTGTTGGGTTGTGAGTACCGGTGTGGTTGGCGCTAAGAGAAAGTTTTGCGTATGGGGTGGTGGTGCCGATGCCGACGTTTCCTGTATCTTGAACTGTAAATAAGGCTCCCTCCGTTGTTCCTTCGGCTACGTTTCCATAGATTTCAAAATTGTTAATGGAGTTATTATTAGCATCCAAGTAGTTACGAATATCCCCCACTGAGTACACGTGCATGTAGCTACCGGAACCAGCCCAATAACCTTTAATACCGACGCTATTTAAACCAGTTGAACCAAATTGTATAGAACCGCCAGCGTCCAGTAAAATATTTCCACCTGTTACTTGTAATTTGTCAGCTGGACTCGCTGTTCCGATGCCGACGTTGCCGCCCATAATAGTCGCGGCTGTTGCGCTGTTTGCGGTTATAGAGAAACCATCCGTCGCAAATGCTGCAACACCGTCAATTAGACTGAATCTGGTTATACCATTTGTACTTATACTTGCTCCAGCAACACTCGGGCTCACAAAAAAGCCGTTTCCAGAATCACCAAGATACGCAGTACCTGATCCTTTGGCAGCTATTGTCAAATCAACGTTTGCACTTGAACCAATCGCTCTTATTGAAGAGTATCCAATCCCGACACCTTGCGATAAATTATTTGTTCGTACTGATAAAATTGTATCGACCGCATTGTTTGGACTAACCACACTAAGTAGTGCATCCGTTGTCGCCGTCCCAATCCCCACATTTCCCCCACCAGTCGCAAAGGTCGCTCCGCCCAAGAAGGTGGAAGTCGCCGTACTCGAAGTCGCCGTGAAATACGAGCCGATAATATTGTTCCCCAAAATGTCCCCCGCCACCGAAAGCTTCTGGCCGGGGGTGGTGGTGCCGATGCCAAGATTACCCGAAGAATTCATCAATAAATAAGAACCGGCTGAAGATGATTTGCCGACTGAAAGTACGTTTGTTGCCTGGCTATCATTCGCAGTAATTGTGAGCGGCACCCAAACACTCGAACCGCTCGAGTCGGTACTTAGCGTTCCTCCGAGAGTGTTAGTTGGCCCAGCAAGAGTTAGGCCGTAGCCCGTTCCCGCACCAGTAATACTCACACCTGTTGAACCTGCTGTTATATAAGAGGACACCCCGCCGGAAACCATTTTAATTCCCTGATTTCCATCTCCAGACAAGAAAAGATTGGCAGCAGCATCAGTGCCGTTGTTATACCCATCTGCATTCAGTCGAGCTATCGCCCCATTTTCATCAGTAACAAGAATTCTGGCAGAATTGTTTGTCCTCAAGCCAGTTACGTGCAGTTTCTCGGTTGGATTTGCGATACCAATGCCCACTCGCCCACTATTCTGCTGTACCACAAACTGCGACGTGCCGATTGCGAGCCCTCCGGTAGAAAGAGTCGAAGATGCGATCGTCGAAGTCGCCGTGAAATACGAGCCGATAATATTGTTCCCCAAAATGTCCCCCGCCACCGAAAGTTTCTGGCCGGGAGTGGACGTACCGATACCAAGATTACCAGTACTTGTGAGCCTCATCCTTTCATTTGCAAGCGCAACGCCTCCTGTTCCAAAAACAATAGGTGCACTAGCGTTAGTGGTATTAAGAATCATTCCACCAGCACCTGTAGATTGCAATCTGGCTGCGTTGTTTGTTGTTGAAACAAATCCGTTCCCAATATTTGAACCATTCATTACGAATTGAAATATATCGCCAACATCATTCATGGTCAGAATAGTTGCACCGTTAGTTGAAACAGAACTTTCAGCACGAATCATCTGATCCGTGGCTGAGGTAACACTAGAAAGATGCAACATTCTTTTTGGAGTAGTCGTCCCAATCCCCACATACCCATTGTGATTCAAGATGTTGAAAGTAGAGCTCGCGGCAGAGAAACCTCCGGCAAACGTAGAGGTAGCTGTTGTGGTCGTAGAGGTGAAGGATCCTGCCAAAGCATTGTTGCCAAGGTCAGAGGAACCGTTCACGGAAAGTGCACGCCATGGAGAGGTAGTACCGATCCCCACATTCCCCGTCGGACGATATACATTGCCTGAAGTCGATGTCCAGGTGCCGACAGCAGCGCCTGACACGAGGTTGCCTCCCCAGTATAGATCACCTGAGCTGTTGTACAGGCGGTTGGAAGTGACAGCAGGGGTGGTGGCGGCCAGGTATACCGCACCATTCACTGCAAGGAGGTCTGAGGGAGAGGTGGTGCCGATACCCACTGAGCCGCCACTGGTGGCAAAGTATGCCGAGCCAGTTGAGCCGATTTGGGTGGTGGAGGCGTATCCGAGGGTGGTGAGACCTGCGAAAGATGATAGGCCGGTGACGGTGAGGGAGGAGGCGGTGGTGGAGGAGAGGGTGGCGTCACCAGAGAAGGCAGCAGTGGTGGCAGAGATGGTACCGCCATTGATGGTGGCACCGGTGATGGTGGGCGTGGTGATGACGGTGTTGGTGAGTTGATCAATCTTGTTGGACAACGAGATCATGTTCTGCACACCACCACCACCGTAGTTGGTGCTTGGTGCTGGGTATGAGTTGCCATACAGGGAGCGGCCGAGGGTGGCAGAGAGGGTGTTGAGCTTCTGGGTGAATTCTTGTTGGGTGACGAAGGTGGAGGAGTCGCCAGAGGTGGCCGCAGTCTCCCCTGCTCGCTCGACAATGCGTTCGATGACGGGCTGCGTGATGTATGTGTTAAAAACGGTGGTGGAGGCGGTACCCGAGTCGGTGGTGACGGCGAGGGTGGACGAGGAAACAGAAGATGCGGTGGTTCCCTGCTGGGAGACCACTACTGCAGCTGGTGCTGTGGAGGCGGAAAACAATAGGGCGATGCTAGAGAAAGCGGTGATGATGGCGGCCCCAATTGTGTTGAGAATATCAAGCATGGAAGGTGCCAGAGAAATGGCACAAAACAGCAAATCGTGCTGGACGAGAATCTCTCATATACCGCAAATTATATCACTGTATTTGGTGAGGTGGTGGGGACAGCGGGGGGGTGAATTGACGAAGGAGACGTAGGACTATGCCACGATCACCTGCCCCTCCTTTTCGACGAGGTTTTTGTACTGTTCGCAGGTGGCGAGAAGTTCGGTGTGGCTGCCCATGCCGGCTACTCGACCCTTCTCCATCACGATGATCTTGTCCGCATGGCGGATGGTCGAAAGTCGGTGAGCGATGATGATGCCGGTGCGTCCCTTCATAGCGTCGCGCATCGCCTGCTGGATGTGGGCGTCGTTGATGGTGTCGAGACTATTTGTCGCTTCGTCCAAAATGAGTAGGCTCGGATCCTTGAGCAACGCTCGGGCAATAGCCACGCGCTGTCGCTCGCCGCCGGAGAGCTTCACGCCGTTTTCGCCAATCTTGGTGTCGAAGCCGTCGGGTAGTCGGTCGAAGAATGCACTGATTTTCGAGAGCTCGGCGATTTCTTTCAGTCGCTCCTCGGTGATCTTGCTCTGGTCCTTGATGCCAAAGAGCAAATTGTATCGCAATGTGTCGTCCCAAAGGCGCACTTGTTGTTCGACGTAGCCGATGGAAGAGCGGAATGAACCCAGATCCACCTGTTTGAGGTCCACGCCGTCAATATCGATCTCGCCAGACACCGGGTCGAAGCCACGGAGGAGCAGGCTTACGATGGTCGACTTCCCCGCTCCAGAATGTCCGACAATCGCCACCACTTCACCGGGTGAGATTGAGAATGACACGTTGTGCAATGCATTCGTATCGGTCTTTGCTTCCGGATACGCAAAAGAAACATTTTTAAAATCCACCGCACCTTTCAGTGGGCTAAACTTCACGCCATTTTCCGGCGAGACAATGTTTGACCTGAGGTCGATGATCTCGAAGTAGCGGAGAACGTCCACAGAAATCACCACGAGTCGTCTCGAGACACGCGCGAGTTGAGCGGTCTGATTAAAGACCATTCGTGCCCAGGCAATGGAAGCCATGAGTGCGCCGGCAGTGAGTGAGCCGTTCAGTACGAGGTACGCTCCGGTTGCAATGACAGCCAAGTTTCCGGCTTTGTCGATAAAGTCTCGGGAAAGCCCCGTAACTGTGTGATATCTTAGCCACATTTTTTCCGCAAAAGTTGCCACCTTCTCATACTCTCTATCCAGTCGCCCGATAGTCTCTTCCTCCTGACCAGAGAGCATTACGAGTGGAAGCGAGCGAAGCACCTCTGAGTATTGTTGTCCGAGGATATCATCCACTTTCCGATACTCGCGGATTTTTCGAGCCATTTTCATGTTTGCCGGAGTCACAACAAGGAGCGAGACACCGACCGTCGCTAAGACAATATATCCAAGAATGTGATTGCTGATGAAGAGGAAAGAGAAAGCAAAAATGATAGTGGCGACTCCCGGAAGAATATCGTAGATCGCCAACTGTGCGGTGTTTGTGACTGCACTCGCTCCCTGTGAGGCTACTTTTTGCCGAAAGCCGGAGTTCTGGCCAGTTATTTGCCCCAAGGAAAGGGACGCGGCTTTTTTGGCAGTATTCAAATCAATCAGTTTATCAATACGGAAGATAAATTTTTGATTTTCAAAAATAGTGTGTATCCAGTCTAATATCAAATCAGCAGCCATGGTGAGGCCGATGATAAGAATAAGGTACTTGATCTGACTGGCTTCCGGATGGAAGAAGACATCCACGAGCTTTCCCCAATAATACGGCTGGACGAGCTCGAAGGCCTTTCTCGCGAAGACGAGAAAAATGAGGACCCCGAAGGTGCCCCAAAATGGCCGAAGCAACAGCAATATTTTTTTGAACATCTAGCCATAATAACAGACAGCGAATATACTTGTCTACACATTTCAAAATATGTCAAACATTCGGCGCGTTGTCACCGTTGTTTCCATACGCCGATGTGCTATACTATAGGCACAAGAAACAACCGCTCGAGATGAGCGATTGTTTTGTTTTAAATTTTTCTGACTTTTTTACAACGCTAAGCCCGTCTTCTTCCGCACCTCCACCATCTTCGTTTCGGCCCGAGCGCGAGCTTTTTTGCCGCCTTCAGCGAGGATTTTCAGGACACGATTGCGATCTTTGGCCAATTCAGCGCGGCGCTCTCGCAATGGGGTCACGAAGGCGATGAGGTCGGCAAGTAATGCCTCTTTCAGGTCCTTGTACTTCCCTGCTTTCTCGGTGTAAAGCGCGTCAAGGTAAGCTTTGTCGCGGAGCAACTCGTGGATCGCCCGAACATTCACCGGCACGCCGCCGGCCGAACCAGAGTCGGTCACAATAGACATCACCAATTTGCGCAGTTCCTCGTCGGTCGAGAACAGCGGAATGTGGTTGTTGTAACTCTTGCTCATCTTCTGGCCGTCGATACCGGGTACGGTTTTCACGCTATCGAGAATGAGCGGCTGAGGCAACTTGAAAGTGTCCCCAAAAATACGATTGAACTTCTCGGCAGTATCGCGTGCGTATTCGACATGTTGCTTCTGGTCCTGTCCTACCGGCACGACAGCTGCATCGGTGATGAGAATGTCAGCCGCCATGAGGATCGGGTAATCAAACATGCCTACGTTGATCTCCTTGTTCTTCGCCTCAGCGTCCTTGAAAGCGTGGGCGCGCATTAGGTACGGCATAGTCGTGAGGCAGTTGAAGATCCACGCGAGTTCGGTCACCTGTGGCGTGTCAGATTGCTTGAAGAGCGTCACCTTTTTCGGGTCGAGTCCGATAGCGAGGTAGTCGAGGACGAGATCGTATGTGGCCTGGGAGAGCTCGGCGGCACTCTGAATCTTAGTGAGCGCGTGAAAGTCGGCCGTGAAGATGTAGCCATCGTGGCTGTCTTGAAGGTCGACAAACTGCTTCATCGCACCAAAATAGTTGCCAATGTGTGGCCGACCAGTTGGCTGGATGCCGGACAAAAGGATTGGCTTACTGCTACCGCTCGGGCTTGTGTTTGGTGTTACCGCGCCTGCGAGTTTTTTGAAGCTAAACATCGCTCGATTATACCAAAAAGCCGCACCAAACGAAATGGCGCGGCTTTTTGGTCGGACTACCTCTTCTCAAACGCCTCCACCTCAATATGGAATGTCGCACCCTTGTGCTCACCCGGCGACTCCACCCAGACTTTGCCACCTTCGTGACCTTCCACCATCTGTTTCACCACGTAGAGACCAAGGCCGGTACCGCCGACATTGGTGGTGATTGCGTCCTTCGCACGGCTGAACTTCTGGAACAATTTGGGGATGTTCTGGCTAGAAATGCCCATACCTGTGTCCTTGACCGTCAGGTCGAGCTTGCCACCGCTACGGGCCAAATTGACGTGTATAGAGCCCTTTGGCGTGTATTTAATGGCGTTGTCAATGAGGTTGGTGACGGCTTGCTTGATCTTTCCAGCATCGAGCCGCGCCTCGTAATTGGCTTTTTTGTCGAAGGTGAAGGAAATCGCCAAGCCCTTCTTCTCCACGGTCGGCTTGAGCTCATCCACTACCTGAGTCGCGAGCGCACTGAGGTCATTGATCGTGAGGTCGTATTTCATGCGACCCTGTTCAATACGTGAAATGTTGAGGAAGTCATCAACCATGATCGCCATACTTTTGCTTGATTCAAAAATCACGTCCACTGCCTCCTTTAGCTCAGGTGCAACCTTGCCAAAATTTTCTTCGAGAATAAGCGAGGCGTATCCCTTGATCGCGGTGATTGGTGCACGAATCTGATGTGATGCAATCGACAAAAATTCCGATTTTAGGCTGTCGAGCTCCTTGAGACGATCGTTGGCTTTCGCCAAATCTTTGGCCAAGCCCTCGATACGTTCACGGGTAGCGACTTCCTTTATCACGCTGCGAATTAGGAAGGTTCCGAAAATCACCACGATGATTAGAAGGACAATATTGATGATCTGGTCGAGGTTGCTGCTCGACAAAAAGACTCGGACGAGGAGTACAATCCACAGAGAGAAAGTGATCAACTGCGTCGCGACCACTTTCATGTCGAAAAGGTGGTGTCGGGTAATGGCGTAGCCGATTGAGGCGACCATGATGAGGGTGAAGACTGGTCCAAGCCAAATATACTGATAGTTTCCAAGAAAAGGCAGAAAAAGATTGAACACCATTCCGAGCAGAAAAGCCACTGCGGTGCCACCGATGATAAACTTTAGTTGCAAACGCTCCTCCGAAGTATTGAACATTCGATATCGGCGGAAGAAAATATAGTACGCGACCGAAACATACATCAAGAAGTACATTGAGTATGCGAAATAGTGGCCATAATCGAGAACGGCGTTCTTTCCCCACTCCGCCTGCTCTACGAGGAGTACCAAGAAGTGACTGTCGTAGGCAAAAATGCAGATGAGGACCAAGAGAGGGAGCAAGATGAGGGCGTTCTTGAGAGTGAGGTGGAAACTATCTTCGAGGAACGATATTGAGAAGTACAGGAAGAATGCCGGGATGGCCGCCGCAGCAACATAATAAATGTTGGCAGTCCAAACAGCTCGAACCAGGTCTGCATCAAGAATAAAGAGCGCCAAACCGAGCGCCCAGACAGCCACAGAGAAGACGAAAGCCGAATAGATAATGTTGGTCGCCGTCTTTTTCCCGAAGAATACGAAAAATGAGAGGAGAATATTGACGCCTGTTGTAATGAAAAGAAGTGATGATTGAAATCCCATGATAGTTCGGTTGCCTAGGTGTCGCTCCTGTGCTACTTCTCAGCCACAATCACGCTGTGTACCTTTAGCGGCTCGTAGAACACTTTCATTTTATCATACTCAAAGCCAGCTGCTCCCAACAAATGTGCAAGGTCCTCGGCCTTTCGGTAGATCATGTCCCAGCCGATGGCCTTGGTGACGAAGGTACGTTCAGGGTTATCTGCAATGTTGGCCGTCACCAGGATGCCTCCTGGTTTCAAAGCTTTACGAATCGAGGTGAAAGTCTCGATGGTTTTAGCATCGTTGAAATAGTCGAGAAGGCCCACCATTTCCACGACATCAAACTCATTTTCAGGCTGACACTCACGAAAAAAGGTGCCGACGGTGGTCTCAGCCCACTCGAGGGAGTGCTGATCTTTGAGCATTTCCTTCGCAAGTTGCTTGCTGTAATCGATAGCTACGGGATTTTTGTCCAAAAAGACACCGGAAATCGGCAACTTCCCTACCGTCTGAGCATCTCGCAAGGCCTCAATCACCGCACGTGATGATCCGGAAGCAATACTGAGCACCTTTATCGGCTTTTCTTGCTCGACGTGCTGAGTAAAACGATGCTTCAGCTCACGAGTAACAATGCGGAGACGGTTACGTACGCCCCGGGAATTGTTGCTGTGGAACCAGATGTGGTGCGAAATCTTCTGAAAGACATTTTTTGATCGATGAGGGTGACCATTGTGGTATAGCACCTCGAGTGCCTTGTGTGTAGTCGCATTCTCAATCACTTCGTCCGCCGAGGCGTGACTTTTGCGGATTGAACCACGAAAACTAGCGGGAATACTGTTGAGAGTCGGAATGAGGAAGAGGTTGAGGAGTTTTTTACCCAAACTATTGGTCTCATGTCCTATCGAGGCATCCTTATCGAGTACAACATTCACTTTCTGATGTGGGTTTGTTTTCATTTCAGTGCTGAAAAGTATATCACGGAAATGCTAGGGGTTATTGTGTCTACTTCAACATCCCCGCCACCCTCTCCATCACCTTATTCGCTCCAGCATGAAAGTCGTCTACCGTCGGGCCATTGGATTGAGCGAGCGAGACGGGGCTGACAATCTCTTTTGGCATCATCGGTGTGCCATAGCGGATCACCACGGTGCGTCGGCGCAAGAAAAAGTCTCCAGCATTGAGCAGGGTCAGACCCTTCATCGAGACCGGCACGACGGGAGTCTGGGTTGCGTGTGACAAAAAGGCTACGCCGCCTCGAGCCGGTCCCATTTTTCCATCGGTGGTGCGACGTCCTTCAGGAAAGATGCAGACGCATTTGCCCATCTCCATCAGAGCGATGAAGTTTTGCAGCGAGTAGGCGTAGTCGTGGTGCCCAGAATACACTGGGTACGCGCCAGCGAGGTTGAACAAGATGCCTCCATAGATATATTTGCGCCAGCCGGAAGCGTCGTAGAAGTCCTTTTTCTGAGAGACGTAGTACATCGGAGACCCTCGCCAAAAGAACGGTAGGCCGATACGCACCAGTGGGCCATCCCACTCGCTGGAATGATTTGGGGCGAAGATGAGGGCGGATGTTTTTCCCGCAGCTCTCTGTACTTTCTGAAAAGCGAGGAGCTGTTCTACGCCTTCATATCGAATACGGCAGAATACCTTGAAGCACGCGAGACTGAAGACATACACTACAGTCTGGAGAATGATTGGGGTGATGAAGTGAAAGTCCTTTCTAGAATTCATTGAGGTCTGGGTCATTGCGAACTGTGACGGTGACTACCGAAGTGGTCTTAGGATTAACGGCATCCTTCGAGAAGATCTTGAGGGTGTAGGTATAGACTCCGTTTGTGTTGAGTGCAGCGGTTTTTTTGGTTTGCACCCCAGAAAGAACAGCAGTGCTTGGGAGCAAATCACCTGTTACACCCTGAAATGATTGCGTAATGCGATAGGTGTCGTCTGTGTTTCCGCCAGAGACATCATATCTCAGCGCAACCACCTTTCCTCGTTGCATACTGAATGCGTTTCGATACGAAGATGGGGTGGTTGGTTCGGAAGAATTGGTACTTGGAATTGCAACTCCGCCGAACTCAACACTAGGTAGGAGTACCTGTACAGGAACAGATGAACAGGCGATGGGTTGGGAGGTGTATCCTTGTGTATCTGCGACCGAGACCATTGGGAATTGTTCAGAGGTTGCGGGAGTGGTGAAAGAAGCGCTGATAGGTGCACCTGTGGTTGGAGTGAACAAAGGCTGTTGTGTCGAGGTTGTG
Organism: bacterium; assembly: GCA_037130265.1. GTDB lineage: Bacteria > Patescibacteriota > Minisyncoccia > Phycocordibacterales > JBBTRF01 > JBBTRF01. Next base: position 369,906 of record JBAXTI010000001.1, on the reverse strand, counting down.
CCACCCGGAGGTATCCAGCTGAATGTATATGGGGCAGTACCCTTAAAGACACTCGAGATGGTAGCGGTCCATGTCCAGCTTCCGGCCGTGCTCTCGGCTACACGTGTGGCGCAGGTGAGGGAAAGTGTTTTGGCGGTTTCGCAGACACCGGGGCAGGTTGGCCCACCACCCCCGCCACCGGGCACTGTCGGGGTAAACTGCATCCAACCGATGACATCTGATCCCCATGCATATCCAGAATATTGGCCGTTAGATTCGAGCTGGACGCCGTAATTTCCAGAATCAGCAGTGCTACTCAAGCTAATCCAACCGCGCCAGCCTCCGCGAGGGTCGATAGTAGAGGGAAGTGTCAATAAAGTAGTTAAACTAGGATTATATGTCGATCCCCCATCTCTTGCAGGATAAGTATCCACAGGTAATTTATAGACCTTATACATTCGATTTTCCGGAGGTGGAACCATGGTATGGGGAGCACCATAATCGACCACATTCGGCGTCGGTGCATCAATTACATGTATACTCATCCCCTTACCAAAATAAGTAGGCCAAGTAACCCCGTTATCATCGCTATACTGTATTGCTATTTTTTCACCTAATAGCAGACTCGATGTACTCCAAAATATCAACTTGTGTGGAAGGGTGGTCCAAGCGTTATTGGGATATAAAATGGAGCTTGAAGGAATTGTATTAATCAAAGTACTACCTACTGGCAAAACGGGTTCTAAAATGGCTTGATTTAATGCCTGTGCAGAAAAATTCAAAGGTGTCTGGGGCATATTTCTAAGCAAGTTCAAATATTCAGCTACAATATGTACCGTCTGACCGGGAGAGATGGGATAGTTATGCTGTAAATAAAATTTGCCGTTACTATCAGTATTTGCAAAGTAAAGAGTTGTGCCAGAAGGAAGTGATGATTCCAATGTAATACGGAGTCCGGGTAAGGTGGTAGACGTATTATTCGTGACATAAACCTGCTGTTCAAAAAGTCCAATCTGCCAATTCAAAATTATTTGTGATGACGATGTCGACAAACCATTCGTTCCCGCGGTGACCTGAGTAGATTGAACTGCATCCGTACACCCCACCGGATCACTCATCCCCGCACACGCCCGAGCCCAGCCGATGAGTCGTCCGGTTGAGGTGTCCACTTTCGCATTTATTTGCTGCGTACCAGGTGCTGCAGAGACTGTCGGTATTGTTGCGGTGTCCAAGCCACCAAATTTGATCCAACCAATATTGGAAGACCACGCGTAGCCAGTGAGATTACCGGCAGCGTCTCTGTTTACCGCATGAGAACTTCCGCCTCCCGAATCATTTGATCCATTGAAACTCACCCAACCAATATTGGACGACCAGGCATGGCCAGCGAGGACTGACGGAGTTGAGAGAGTTTGAGCCTCGACGGCAGCTGGAGTACTTGTTCTCCATAAAAACACGATGACCAAAGACAGAGCAATTGCAAGAAGCCAGGAAATGCTTTTTTTCATACCCTCTATTGTAACAGAGGGCTGATTGAAACGAAACGCAGGTTATCCACTACATCCCTTCTTTTTTCAACTCCTCGATAGCTTTTTTGGCCGCTTTTGAGAGATTCTTCGGCATTTCGACACCGACTTTCACAAAAAGATCGCCTCGGCGGTTTTTGCTGTTACCGATTGGCACGCCGCGACCCTTCACACGGAGCTGCTCACCATGCACGATGCCAGCTGGGATGCTAAGTTGGATATCACCATCAAGCGTAGCGAAAGTACGTATCGCGCCCAGGAGCGCTTCTGAAAGCTTCACGGCGAGAGTTGAATGAAGATCACTGCCTTCGCGCTGGAAAAGCGGATGTGGGACGACATGGATTTTTACATAGAGATCGCCGGGGATGCTGGCGCTGCCGGAAGCGCCCGAAACCGTCTCGCCCTTTCCTGTCATGCGGAGCATTTCGCCATCGTTGATACCAGCTGGGATGACCACTTCGAGATTTTCCTGCTTGTCATGCACCCCAGCACCACGACACACCTTGCATTTTTCTTTTGGAATCGTGCCCTTGCCCGCACAAGTCGGACAGGTGGCAGTGGTACTGACATTGCCGAGGAATGTACGTCGGACTTCCTGCACCTTTCCTTGACCGCGACAGGTGTCGCAAGTCTTGATCTCGGTACCGGGCTCACCACCTGTGCCTTTACAATGGTCGCAGGCTGCCGTGCGATTGAAGCGCAGGGTCGTAGTGGAGCCAAATACTGAATCGCGGAACGGAACTTCAATATCAATTGACATGTCCCGGCCTTTTTGTGCCCGACCTCGTCCGCCCTGACCGCCTCGTCCGGTTGAGCCGCCGAATCCACCGCCGCCTCCAAAGATGTCGCCAAAAATGTCGCCGATGTCGAACTCCACATTTTGCCCCCCATTACCGCCACCGAAACCTTGGGTGAATTGTGAGAAGTCAAAACCGTCGAAGCCACCACCCTGGCCTCCAAACGGATTTCCCCCTCGAGCATATCCGCCAGCGCTTGCCCCTGAGCCACCGGAGCCAGGTCCCGCGGAGCCGAAACGGTCGTATTGTGCACGCTTGGCGTCGTCCGACAATGTCGAATACGCCTCGTTCGCTTCTTTGAACTTGGCTTCATTCCCGCCCTTTTTGTCAGGATGATACTCGTGCGCAAGCTTGCGGAACGCCTGCTTGATCTCGTCTTTCGAGGCGTTCTTTTCTACCCCCAGTGTTTTGTAATAATCTTTTGGCATTTTGATACGTGTGTGCGTGTATGCGTTTTTTATTTCCTCCATTCTCCCCGCGACAACATTCGCGACGTGTGCGTTCTGGTCACGGAGAGTAGGAGGAGGGGTGTGTGTCAGTGTTTTTGAATAGGTTTTGAGTATGAGCGGATTTGTCATACTTTCCTCATACTTTCGTATGAAAAATCCGATGGCACTCTTTTTCGCTACGTCACCCCGCTCCTTCTGGTCGTCTAAGCTACTTAGATGCTACTTCTTCTCACCATCCTTTCCGCCCTCTTTGAACTCAGCGTCACGAACTGGGCCGTCGATGTCTTTTTTGTCACCGGCCTGATCGGCACCGTTCGCTCCGGCAGCGGCGCTCGCACCTGCAGCCGCCTGCGAAGCCTTGCTCATCGCTTCGCCTACCTTCGAGAGTTCGGTCGAAAGGGCTTCGGTCGCGCTCTTGATTTTCGCTAAATCAGCACCGTCTTTCACCTGCTTGAGATCAGCGATCTTGTCCTCGACACCTTTGCGGACATCGGCAGACACTTTGTCGCCCGCGTCCTTCAAGGCCTTCTCACTGGTGTAGATCATCTGCTCGGCAATATTTTTCGCCTCGACAGCCTCACGCTTCTTCTGGTCGTCAGCACTGTGCATCTCTGCATCCTTCTGCATCTTCGCCACCTCTTCCTTGCTCAAACCTGAGCTCGCGGTGATCTTGATCGAGTTGGACTTGCCGGTGGTCTTGTCCTTGGCAGTCACATTCAAGATACCGTTGGCGTCGATGTCAAAAGACACCTCCACCTGTGGCATGCCACGCTGAGCTGGTGGAATACCGTCGAGGGCAAACTTGCCGAGCGACTTGTTGTCGGCCGCCATCGCACGCTCGCCTTGGGTGATGTGGATTTCCACTGAGGTCTGATTGTCTGCTGCGGTCGAGAACACCTGAGACTTCTGTGTCGGGATAGTGGTGTTCTTCTCGATGAGTTTGGTTGCGACACCGCCCATGGTCTCAATACCGAATGAGAGTGGAATCACGTCGAGCAAAAGCACGTCCTTCACATCTCCTGCGAGAATGCCTCCCTGGATCGCAGCACCGATTGCCACAACTTCATCAGGATTCACACCCATGTGGAGCTCCTTGCCGAAGAAGGCCTTCACTGCTGCGAGCATTGCTGGCATACGAGTCTGACCTCCCACCATCACCACTTCGTTGATGTCAGCCACCTTGAATGGTGACGCCTCCATCGCACGCTTGGTGATGAGCATCGCTCGTTCAATGAATTCTCGGGTGAGATCTTCGAGGGTCGAACGAGTCATGGTCTTCACGAGGTGCTTCGGGCCGTCGCTGCCGGATGAAATGAACGGAATGTTGATGTCGGTCTGCACTGCGGTCGAGAGCTCGATCTTCGCCTTTTCTGCGGCCTCGTCGAGACGCTGCACAGCGAGAGGATCCTTCATGAGGTCGATGCCGGTTTCCTTTTTGAAATCATCAGAGAGCCACTTGATGATCTTTTGGTCGATGTCCTTTCCGCCCAAGTGCGCGTCGCCGTCGGTGGACTTCACTTCCACGAGGTCGGCACCCACTTCGAGCACAGAAATGTCAAAAGTACCGCCTCCGAAATCGAAGACGACGATCTTTTCATCTTTCTTTTTGTTGAAGCCGTATGCGAGTGCTGCGGCGGTCGGCTCGTTGATAATACGCATCACTTCGAGACCTGCGATCTTGCCTGCGTCCTTGGTGGCCTGACGCTGTGCGTCGTTGAAATATGCGGGGACGGTGATAACGGCCTGAGTCACCTTCTCGCCGAGTCGCGCTTCCGCGTCGGTCTTGAGCTTGGTGAGGATCATCGCTGAAATCTCCTCCGGTCGAAGCCACTTGTCGGCCATTTTTACTTCAACGCCGCCATTTGCCGACTTCTGCACCTCAAAAGGCACAGAGGCTTTGTCTTTCTGCACCGCCTCTTCGTCGAATGTGTGTCCGATGAAACGCTTGATCTGGAAGACGGTATTCTTTGGATTGGTCACCGCCTGTCGTCGTGCTAGGAGGCCGACGAGTCGATCGCCGGTCTTTGATTGAGCGACAATGGATGGCGTGGTACGCGCACCCTCGGCATTTTCGAGGATCTTTGGGCTACCTGCTTCCATCACTGCAACTGCTGAGTTGGTGGTACCGAGGTCGATACCGATGATTTTTGACATAGGTTAATTTGCGTTAAAACTTAGTAAGGGATTTTTCAAAAATCCAAAAGTTTAGGACGCAAAAGATGGCGCACGGGTTGGTTGGCTCTTCAGAATAGCCTTGATGGTGAGATGCGGATAGACGACAGACTCGAGCTGGAGAGATTGTACAAATTCAAAGACGGCGAGCTCAACTGGTGCTGGAAGGGCCTGAATAGTGGGAGTTGCAAAGGCTTCAGCTGCCTCGATTGGGGTAGCAGAAAGCAGCTTTACACGCACCTGGCCCTGGTATTCCACGACCAAAAAACGAGCACGGACATAGCCACCAGCCCTTGTTTTCAGGACCTTTTCGACAATATTTTGCTGGGGAGCGAGTGTCAGCATTGGACTACGATTATACCACAAATATTGCCTAGTCAAGAGTCGACTTACTTCTTCACCTCCCCCACCTTCACCTTTGGTGGACGGACGACACGGTCACCAAGCCTGTAGCCTTTGTTGATCACGGCCACCACCTTTCCATCCTGAGCTTTTCCAGCGGCATCATTCGTCAACTCCACCATCTCAATCGCCTCCTGCTCGAGCGGGCTGTATTCGGCGCCGAGAGGGTTGAGTTCGGTGAGGCCGTTCTTTTGCAAAACACCGAGAATCTGCGACTGAATATGCTCGATACCCATGCGCCAATTTTTATCCACCTTCTCCCAAGCTTCTTTGTTGGCACGAGCCATATCAAAACTGTCGAGCACCGGCAAGATGTCGAGGATGAGCTCCTCGTTGGCGTATTTCACGAGCTCCTTTTGACGCTCCTCGTCGCGCTTCCGCGCATTCACCATGTCGGCCTTGGTGCGCTGCCAGCCAGTGAGATAGTCGAGCTTTTCAGCCTCGCACTTCTTCAGCTTGTCGCGCAAGTCCTTCAGCTTGGCTTGTGCACCCTTCTCGATACCCTCTTCGTTGGTGTCGACGATTTCAACGGAGACGTCATCGATCACAACGTCGTCCTGCGCATCATCATTCTGCGGTTTCTTCATATTTTTAGTGTCGTCCATAGGGGTGTATTATCGCCAATTTTTCTGTGCGGGTCAACTTTTTGATCGCCCACTCCCTTTTCAATGCCGCTCCGCGAGTGCGACACTTCTCCGTATACACCAGCTCCACCGGCCTTCGCGACTTCGTGTATTTCGCGCCCGTCTTCGACTCATTGTGCGCCACCACCCGTCTCTCCACGTCGTTCGTCGAGCCTGTATACAAGGTCGCATCCGCGCACTTCAAGATATACACATAATACGCCAAAGTAGTCCCAGTATACCAAAGTCATTCCGACTTGGAGCAATCAAGCGAAATATGCAGACAAAACAAAACCTCACTCTGAGGGAACTGCGGAGGCCGTCGGGCCGAGCCGGAGCAAAATTTCACCAGAAATTTATGCGTATCCCTCAGAGTGAGGTTTTGTTTTGTCTGCTTAGGACTATCGCTTGCTCCAAGCCGGTGACTTTCGGGCCTTCTTCAATCCGAACTTTCGTCGCTCCTTTGCTCGAGGGTCTCGCTTCAAGAAGCCGTCCTTCTTTAGCGCACCTCGCAACTCAATGTCGTGTTGAATAAGTGCTCGTGCGATGCCGTGTCGAAGTGCCTCTGCCTGAGAGTGGATACCGCCACCAGAAAGCATCGCGCTCACCTTGAACTTCTCGGCAGACTTTGCCAAAGCATCCATCGCAATCTGCTGAAGCTCAGCTGTTGGAAAATAAGTATTCAAATCCTTCTCATTCAATATGAAAGAGGTCTTGCTAGCAGGAGTGATGCGAACGCTCGCAATAGAGGTCTTGCGTCGGCCGATGCCCTGGGTGTATTTTTTGTCTGAAGCAGTAGTGTTTGATGTCATGGAGGTTATACAATAGCCGATTACTCGCTGATGGTCAAACGCTTCATCATACCTGGGCGAAGGCGGTTGTTTGGAATCATGCCCTGGATCGCGAGGCGGAAGAGCTCACTGTAGCCCTTCTTCGCTACGATATCCACCATGTTTGGAGTCTTCAAACCACCCGGGAAACCACTGTATCGAGCGTAGGTGGTCTGCTTCATCTTGTTGGTCGCGATCGATGCCTTTGAAGCATTGATTATCTCGACGATCACATCGGTAGGAGCCGCATTTCGAACAAACGAAGTGAGATTCTTGCCCATGAGGAGAGATGCCGCCTTGGTAGCGAGTCGTCCGAGCTTCTGGTCTTTTGCGTCAAGAGTGTGTTTCATGGAAGTATGATTATTTTACAAACTGAATGACAGCCATTCGAGCAGAGTCGCTCTTTCGTGCTGGGAGCTTGATCACTCGGGTGTAGCCACCGTTGCGAGTCTTGAATGAAGGTCCGATCTCAGTGAAAAGCTTCTTCACAGCTGAAGCAGAACCAATTCGTGCCATGACCAATCGTCGATTGAAGACGGTGTCGGTCTTTGCTCGGGTCACCATCGGCTCGATGAATGGTCGAATTTCCTTGGCCTTAGCCTCAGTGGTCATGATCTGGCCATGATTCACCAATGCGAGTGCGAGCGACTTGAGCAAGGCGCTTCGCTGTCCTGTTTCTCGTCCGAATACTCGATTTTTATTATGGTGTCTCATGGTGGTTGATTAATGACTCTCTGGTGTGTTTGGCGTCTGGATTATTTTAATGAAATGCCGTACTTGTTCAAGAACTTCTTGATCTCCTGTACGCCCTTGCTGCCAAGGCCGTCGATATCGAGAATGTCCTCCTCCTTCTTTCGAACCAAGCCGCCGAGGGTTCGGACGTTTGCACTGGTGAGTGCATTGAGGGTTCGAGGTGAGAGGTCGAGGGTCTCGATTCGGGTCTTGAGGAGCTCTGGGTCGATTTCCTTCTTTGAAGACTTGTCAGAAGCATCGTCTGCATCAGCTTTTGCTGACATTTCTTCTGCAGGAGCGATCTCCTCTTCCTTGAAGCCAACAATCGCCTTGAGCTGCTCAATCATGGTGACGATAGACTGCTCGAGCGCCTCGTGAGGAGTGATGGTTCCGTCAGTCTCAATAAAGAGCTTGATTCGGTTGAAATCAGTACGATTACCGACTCGCATATTCTCTACTTCGTAGTTGGCTCGCTTGATTGGGGTGAAAATGGCATCCAAAGCGATAGAACCGATGTCTACGCGCTCTTTCTGGATAACCTCCTTTGGCACGTAACCAAGACCCTTCTGGGCGGTAATCTCAATCTCCAAGGTGGTGTTCTTGTCGGTAACAGAAGCAATGTGCTGTTCCTTGTTTACGATGACAACCTGACCTGGAGCCTCGATGTCTGCGCCGGTCGCATTCTTCACACCCTTCACTCGGAGGGTCATGACCTGAGGCTCATCGCTCAAAAGCTGAATGCGAATCTTCTTGAGGTTGAGGAGGATAGTGATGACATCTTCCTTTACACCCTCGATGGTTGAGAATTCGTGAGAAACTCCAGTGATCTTCACTGAAGTAATCGCTGCGCCCGGAAGAGACGACAGGATGATGCGTCGGAGAGAGTTGCCGAGAGTGTGGCCATATCCTGGGTACAATCCATCAATTTCGTAAATACCTACAGAACCATCTTCTTTGATGATTCGAGGCTTTGATGGAAGTACGATATTCTGATCATTCATATGATTGTTGTTATTTAAAATGATTGATAATTATCGCTTGTAGAATTCCAGGATGGCACCAATATCAAACTGTGTCTCGCCAGGGGCAAACTTCGGCATACCAACGATCTCGGCTCGTTTCTTCTCCGACTCACTCTTGATCCAATTGACCGCAGGCGCATTCTTCATCTTCTCCGCTGCCTGCTCGAAGAGCTTCTTCTTCTGGCTACCATCTCGGATGGTGATCGCATCCTTCTCAGAGATGGTGTACGAAGGAATAGTCACTCGAGTACCGTTTACTAAAATGTGACCGTGGGAGACGATCTGTCGAGCAAGGAGGCGAGAGTTCGCCAAGCCAAGTCGGTACACGACGTTGTCGAGACGTGTCTCGAGCGCACGGAAGAGTGCCTCATCTGGGTTGAGTTTGGTCTGAGCAATCGCCTTTCGGACGTAGTTGCGGAACTGCTTCTCCATCACACCGTATGTAAATCGGGCCTTCTGCTTCTCGATGAGCTGGGTACCGAACTCGCTCTTTGGGCGAGGCTTCTTCTTGCCCGCATCCTTGCCGCCGCCTCGGCGAGCAACAGACGCAGCAAATTTAGCCGTCTGTGTTTTGTCGAACACTGCGGCTCCCAGTCGTCGTGCAATCTTGTACTTTGGACCAATTTTCATATGAGTACGATGATTATGTTATTAAACGCGTCGTGGCTTCTTTGCCTTCGGGCCGTTGTGAGGCACCGGAGTCACGTCTTTAATAGAGGTGATAGTGAAGCCTTTTGATACAAAACCTCGAACGGCTGATTCTCGGCCAGAACCAACACCCTTCACAATGACTGCCACTTCCTTGAGACCAAGGAGTGCTGCCTTTGCTGCCAATGTCTCCCCTACTTTTGCCGCAGCAAAAGGAGTGCCCTTCTTTGCACCCTTGAAACCGAGAGATCCCGCTGATGACCAAAATACGGCGTTGCCCTTTGGATCAGCAAACACTACCTTGGTGTTGTTGTACGTAGACTGTACGTACAAAATACCACTGTCGAGCTTGAGCTTCGAGGCCTTTGAAGGCGCAGCTGCTACCGCCTTCTCCGCTGGAGCGGCCGCTGCCTCCTTCTTCTTTACTTCTGTGTTCTTTGGGGTTGCCATAAAAAATGTATAAATGATTGGGATTACTTCTTATCAACGGCCTTTCGTCCAGAACCCATGGTCTTTCGAGCGTTGCCTCGGACAGTTCGAGAGTTGGTCTTAGTTCGCTGACCGTGCACTGGGAGGCGGCGGAGGTGTCGAATGCCTCGGTATGCCTTGATATCCTTCAAGCGCTTTACGTTGCCCGCGACTTCTCGCTTGAGGTCTCCTTCGATCTTGTAATCCTCGATCATCTTTCGGATCTCATTCTCTTCATCGACAGTGAGGTCTTTTGCCTTCTTGCCGAAATCGACATTCGCTCGGGTCAAAATAGTGTGCGCGAGTGGACGACCAATACCGAAGACTGCCGTGAGAGCAATCTCGATTCGCTTGTCGTCTGGAATGGTGATACCTGAGATACGCATTGGATATACAGTAGGATTATAAATAATGAACGCTTTTAGCCTTGGCGCTGCTTGTGACGAGGATTAGACGAGCACACCACGTACACGTAGCCCTTTCGTCGGACGGTCTTGCACTGAGCGCATACTTTTTTTACTGAAGCTTTTACTCTCATTGGTGTTTACAATCGTTTAGTAATTCGTCCTTTGCCGCCGTATGGATCAACCTCTACCTTCACCTTGTCTCCGATCAAGACTCGAATGTGATTCATTCTCATCTTGCCCGCGAGATAGGCCATCATCTCCGATTCCTGACCTTCGAGCCTCACCCTAAACAAGGTGTTAGGAAGCGCCTCCGTGACGACTCCTAAAACTCCTGTATCTGGTTTCTTCTCCATATATAAATCCTGTAAAAACAGTGAATAACATCATAACAAAAATACCCCACAAAAGTCAAGCATTAGCCTGTGGATTGGCCAGTCCTTACCCTCAATTGACCCACTACGGCTTCGACTGCTCAATAATAATACGCGCAACATCATCCGGGAAGGTGCTGCGCCAGAATGGTCGTACAATAGCCTTTACGGGGGTAACCTCTGAGAAACGAGCCATACTTTCCTTGAATTGAGCCGTTTTCTGGGAGACAAGGGCGGCGGCTATTTTTGAAGCGTCATAGAGCCAAACAAAGCTAGCAGTGCCCGAAACAGCGAGCTTTACGGGGTCGCGATCAAATACACCGATCGACATATTTTGAGGTACGACATCCAGGCCATCTGTAGTGGCGAGGTCGATTGGCTTTTCGTCATATCCATTGACAGCCTTTAGAGCAATGGCCCGCGCAAGTGCTTGCTTCTCGAGCACAAGACCGGTGAGTGCGACTTTCTGAGTGAGAATTACCGTGTCGGTGTCCTTGTTCTGATTTGGTAGTTGCTCAACAGTAAAGAGTGTTGCTCGGTCGAAAAAAGCGGAGTCAGCTGGAGTCTGCGCACGCGCTGATGCCAAAAGTCGAGTCTTTAGGTCCGCAATCATTGTATCGCGAGCCGCCTTTTCATCTTCAGGCTTTACCACGCGCATGACACCCTTGCTACCACCGGCCATGGTCGTCTTTGAACGTGCATAGATATTTTTGTATTTCGTCGGGCTGGTCTTGAAGCCAGGGATAGTGAGGTCGGTGAGACCGATGTTGTAGTCGGCGCCTGCAGTATCGGCATACACGGTCACCTCTATACTACCAGGTACGGTTCCCTTCTTTCCTGGAATTGTGGTGGGTTCAGAGATGCGATAAATAAGACCTTCCGGTGTCTGAAAACGCGTGTTGCGAATGAGTCGCTGCACAGCATTGGTCTCAATGTTGTAAATAACGACCTGTCCAGACGCCTTCTTCTCCTCCACGCGAGTACCTTGTGCGATCACCTCTTTCTGGAGCTGATCTGAGAGTGTCACCAACTGGTACTGGAGCTCTGAACCCTTTGTGGACGCTACCTTGCTTGCCAGCAAAACAATATTCACCGAAGCTTTTTGGGTGAGTGGGCTGACGGTAATTGTGGCGCCGGTAAAGAATGACGACACGACGTAAAAAAGCACTCCGAGACACACCACTACCAGCGCCCAGAGAATACTGCTGCGAATTTTCAGATGTGAACGCTCGTCGCGATCACCACTCCCACCACGTTCCAACTGGTTGCGCAAAGACGCCGGGATAATCCGGATACTGCGGCGCTCAGAAGGGCGAACATCGTTGATAACAGGCCTCGACATGCCGATAGTATAGCAAATATTTTGACACAATGGTGTCGACAAAAGAAAAAACTGTTGATATCCCTAGCCTTTCTTCGAAATAAAGAGCGAGGTGAGCAAAAGATTCACTGCATGCACCTCCGGCGCATCGACGTGATAGTGTTTCGAAATAAATTCGCGGTCGAGGCGCAGCACTGAAAAAGGAGTTCCGTCGGAAGGTCCGTGACCGAGAGAATGATCGCTGATCAGATTGGCAAAAAAAGCTTGGAGTCGGTCTTCTGACGCGACGATCACGGTACCCGGAACAAAACACTCTTCGGAAAGGAGGCGGATGGACTCGGAAACAGCCGCCTGCCATTCGAGTGTAGCTTTCTTCAAAATAGGTGCGACTTTTGCATTTGTCTCATCCGAGAGTGCGTCCATGCCGTGGAGAGACAAGACGGAGAGCGACATTTCCGGCGAAACGCCCGCACCTTTCTGCAGCGATCGGATAAAGTGCTGAGCACCGAGAGGTACGGTGATTGTTTGCATCGCAACGCCTTTCTTCACAATCGTGAAATCGGAAACCTCGCCGTCGATATCGGCAAGCAAGAAATACTGCGGGACGCTCTGCACGTCGCGTACCACAGAAAAAGCCACGAGCGGAAAGGTGTGGAAGGTGGTGTGAGCGCGGTGAAACACGCGCGCCACTGATTCTCGTGTTGCCTTTAACAATTCTGCACCGACTACGCTGAAATACAGAGCAGTTTCGATCTCCTTGTATTTCTGACCCCTCGGTTCCGCGGTCTCGTACCCATTCAATGACAACGACACAACATTTCTCTCCACGAGCTCGAGTGCTTCATGAAAACGCTCACCGTATTCGCTCTTTGAGAAAGCGTCGCAGAATGCATGAGACTCGCGCTCCACCATCTCCTCGAGCGCCTTCTGGGAGAACAACTCCGGAACCTCCTTCACTTCACGCACAATCTTGGTCTGAGACAAAAACCACGGCGACGCGAGAGTGCAGTGTACTTCGCGAATTGCTTCATTACTCACCGCACCATCTTTTTTGCCCTCCTTTTCAATCCGCGCAAGCACCTTCTTCAGGACATCAACAATAGCAACATTCATATCGTGGTCCGGGCGACGCACTGGAAACACTTCCTCACAAGAAAAGATTATTTTTGGTGGTTGACCATGCGAAAGCAATCCGTCAGTGTCGGACTGTCCACGCAATGCCAATGCACCAGACACACGCTCGCCTTCGATATGGATTAGAACCACCGGTTCCTTTTCATTTTCACTATTTGTGCCGAAAAAAGAGAGCCGACTCATGCAGATATTGTATCACGAAGCACTTCTATGCCAATACCGCCTTGATGCGTCGAACACCAGCAGAGACCGCCTCTTCTTTTGCAATCTTAAATTTCCAACTGCCGTTTGGTCCCGCAAGCTCGATCGTATTTTTCACGTGAGGACCTCCACAGAATTCTTTTGAGTACGCAGTTTTTACCGCGTCGACGCCGGAACCCTGCCCACCAATATAATAGACAGTCACCTTATCGCCATATTTGTCGCCAAAGAAATGGAGTGCACCGAGAGTTTCCGCTTCGGCTTTTGGGAGTTCGGCTACCTGCATCGGCAGTGCTGCTGCGATCTTCTCATTCACAATAGCCTCAACCCGCTTTTTCTCGTCATCCGTCATCTTCGCGGTATGCGCGAAGTCGAAACGGAGACGCTCAGCAGTGATGTTGCTTCCCTTCTGTTGTACATGAGTGCCGAGCACGTCTCGGAGCGCCTGATGGAGCAGGTGTGTCGCAGTGTGATATTTCACTGACATCTCATCGGCATCGGCAAGGCCGCCCTTGAACTTCTGGGCTGCGCCTGCGCGTGAGAGTTCCTGATGGGCTTTCATTTTTGCTTCAAAATCTGCGACGTCTACCTTTTTTCCGGACTCTTTAGCGAGCTCAACAGTCAACTCCAAAGGAAATCCGTATGAAGAAAACAAGGTAAAGGCATCCACACCTTTTTCAAACTCCTTAAGACCATTTTTGAGCGTCTCACGAAACTTTCCTTCTTCTTTATCAATCTCCTTCCTGATGTGTTCCGACTTCTCGACAAGATTGCCGTATACGGGTCCGTATTTTTCGATAATCGCCCCCGCAAGCCAGAAAAGTGAGCCCGGCTTCATACCAAGCACGTCAGCAAAACGCACTGCGCGTCGCAACAAACGTCGCAAAATATATCCTTGATCGGTATTTGAAGGCTGCACACCGTCACTGATCAAAAAGACGGCGCTGCGAACATGGTCGGCGACGATGCGCTTCGCACGGATGGTTGCTGGAGTCTCGGGCGCCACGGCAGAGCCAACTGCTGAAAACTCTCCAATCTTCCCCATGATCGTATCGAAAAGATCCGTATCAAACACGCTCTGAACTTTTGGATTCTCGAGTCGCTGGAGCACCATACAGAGTCGCTCGAGGCCGGCGCCGGTGTCGACGTTCTTCTGCGCGAGCTTGCCGAGGATTTTGCCATCCTTCTTCTCGAACTCCATAAACACATCATTCCAGATCTCTACCACCTGCTGCTTTTCGTCGGCCGCGTTGTATTGATCAATAGTCAAATCGCCAAGACCTTTTTCGGTCACGTCATAAAACATTTCGGAGCAAGGACCAGTAGGGCCAGTCCAGCCGTCGCGCACTCCGCCGCTTGGGCCCTTCTTCACCGCTGGCCACCAGTTGGCGTCAGCACCCTTGAAATAGATACGGTGCTCGGGCATGCCCACTTTCTTCCAAATCTCAAATGCCTCCGTGTCGCGTGGCACGCCAGCCTTTTCGTCGCCTTCAAACACGGTCACATAGAGTCGCGCCGGGTCGAGGCCGAGCCCTTCGGTCTTGCTAGTGAGGAATTCGTAGCTCCACTTGATCGCATCTTCTTTGAAATAGTCGCCGAGCGACCAGTTGCCGAGCATTTCGAAAAAGGTGCAGTGAGTATTGTCGCCGATATCGTCGATGTCGCCGGTGCGCACACACTTCTGCGAGTCCGCCAATCGGGTACCAGCTGGATGTTTGCCGCCCATGAGATACGGCACGAGCGGCTGCATACCCGCGGTGTTGAAGAGCACGGTCGGGTCATTTTCTGGCACAAGCGAAGCCGACGGGATGATGGCGTGTCCGTGTTTCTCAAAAAAAGTAAGGAATCTGCTGCGAATGTCGTGGGATTTCATTGGTTGAACAATAGTACCAAAAAAGCCGAAAATCGGCCACCTACTTAATCATCCCCGCCCCTTTCGCAAGCTTCTCAAGTCGTACGATATCGTCCTCAATCGCGCGAATGCCGTCGGCGAAGAACTCCGGCTTGGTGACATCGATACCGATATCTTTGAAAATATCCTCTGGAGACTTGCTGCTGCCCGCGCTCAAAAACTGCTCAATCTTCTTCAGATAACTCTTGTCTTCCTTGTATCGCTGATACAGTGCGCGCGAGATCAAGAAGCCGTAGGCGTAGGTGTAGGTGTAGAAGTAGTAGCGGATGTGCATCCACCATACAAAACGGTAGCCGTCGTCCGGATGCAGCTTCACGTTTGGCCCGAGGTAGGCAGACATTTCCTTGTTCAAAAGGGCTGCGATTTCAACGCCCGACAGCGCACCTTTTTCGCGGATCGCCCGATGTAAGGCGAGCTCGAAATTGAAACAGGCGACTTGAGTGAACACGGTCATGATCGCGTCACTGATGCGGTCGTGGAGCGCGATAATCTTTTCTTTCTCGGTCAATGTCGCAAATACTTCCTCGAACGCGAAGTTTTCAAACAAGGTACTCGCAGTCTCGGCCACTGAAGTAGAAAATCCACGAGACAAAATCGGCTGATTCGCATTGCTGAGCTCACTGTGAATCGCATGACCCATTTCGTGCGCCAACGTCATCACACCATCCATGGTGCCGGAATGATTGAGCAAAATAAACGAAGGCAGCACCGTACCGCAGGTACAGAAACCGCCGCCACGCTTCCCTTTTCGTGGAAACACGTCGATCTGGCCATTCTTCAAAAATCGCTCGAAGATCTCAACGTACTGCGGACCCACTTTCGCGAACGCGTCGGTCGTGATGCGCACAGCCTCATCAAATTTCACCACTCGCGACACCTTCCCCACATCGGCCGCGCGGTCAGAAAATTCAAGCTTCGGCACCTTCAGCAACTTCGCCTTCAGCTTATGGAAACGGTGCGCCACCGGAAAAGCCTTGGTGGTCGTATTCACGAGATTGAGCACAGTCGCCTCGTCATTTTGATACCCAAGCAGTGTCGCGGTATACGGTTCTTTGAGACCACGGAGTTCGTCGTTGATTTTCTTGTCGATACAAATCGCGTTCATTTCCGCTTCAGCAAAAGCACCGATATCTTTGAGCTTCGTACGTACATCCGCCCAGAGCTTTCGACGAGTCATCATCGGCAAGCTTGGAATCTTGTTGATTGCTTCAGAGATTGGTATCGTCTTGCCTGCAAGCTTCACTGTCTGTGCCGCCATGAGCTTGGCCTGGCCGTCCACCCAAAGCGAGTAGCCGGGGAGTGACTTTAAATTGAGAATCTTTTCCTCAGCCTCGGTGAGGTCGTACTTGCTCGTATCAAAAACGTGCTTTAGATAGTAGTGAAAGCGCTCGAGCTTTTTGTCGGCGAGAAATCGTGCCTGCGCTTCTGGAGCAACTTTGCCGAGCATGAGCGGAAAAAAAACAGTTTTGTTCCCTGTCTTTGCCAAGCGCGCCGAGAGTGCGTTGCTTTTTGCCTCTGCGATGGTGTCGGCAGAATTAACCTCGCGCACCATGCCGAGATAGAAAGCCGGCTTGAAACCAGCCGAGAACTCGCAAAGCTTCTCCCAATCTTCGAGAGCAATGAGCAATGCATTCTCATCGAGAACATAGGCCGGAGCCGCTGCTCCTTGTGGCTTGTATTTCTTCTCGAAAGAATCGTTCGCCGTCTCGAGCATCTTCACGTCTGCCTCGATCCGCGGATCCTCGTGCGAAGAATAAAACATCCCGAGATTCCACTCGGTCGGATACGCGAGCTTCCTTTCAACCTTCCCTGCAGGCTTACCAACGGACTTTGACGCACTCGTCTTCGTCGTCTTTTTTGGAGATTTCATGCCCTACACTATACGCCAACTGCCCTTTCGGCGCAAAATTGAGCACGTAACGACGCGCGTCTAGCACACGCTCTCCAATTCCTCTTTCACTTCAGCGATTTTGCTAGTCGAAAGTCCCATCGAGGTCAAAATAGACGGATCGGCGATGAGCGTCTTGCACAGCACGATACCGCGTCGGAAAAGCTCCTGTCGATGACTGTCAGTGAGCGTACTAATGCAGGTGAGTGGATGCAGACCTGACTCCTCGATCCACTCTTCGAGATTTTCTTTTTCGGGATAATTCCAGCCAATCATTTTCAAACCAGCGCAGCGACCGTAGTCGATAGCGGTCTGTGTAAATTTCGTATTCGTCACCAACCAACCCTCACCGAAGGGGCGCTTCTTGCCACCATACTCAAACGTTTGAGAACGAAGATCATCGAAACGTGCCTTCACATACAGTGCCACTTTCAAGTCTGTCTTGAAACCGACTTCATTGTGGAATTTCAATTCACACATGATGAGGTCTGGACCGGAGAGTGCGGCTTCCGTTGAAACGCTCGCAGGAACTCCGTCATCTTTGTACGCGACCACATCCACCTCGTGCGGCACGCAAGCGCCACGAACAGTTTGATCTGTCTCGGCAGTATAGCCTTTCGCACGAAAGACTTCGGCGACGAATTTCTCGAACGGAAAACCAGTGGGACCGAGACCAGCGAGGGCGCGGCGAAGAGAATACTTCGCCGCAACAGGCTTCTGGTGCTGTCGCAGCAGATTAAACGCGTGATGATAAATATCATTCGTCGTCACCCCCTCCACAATCTCTCCCTGGATGTGCGCAACAATCTTTTCGATGACGGCATCATCGGCACCAATTCGCTTCAACGAGTAAACAAGCTTCTCGGGTCGAAAAGCTTGTCTACTGCCGTCTGCCTTGAGAATATGTACCGAGGAATTCATCCGCTATCAATCTACTACTCCGTCCGGACTAACCCTTGATATTGACGTTAAAACTGTCGAGATTCTGATTGTCTGGCACTTCAAACAAATTCAAGCGAAGCTTTTTGCCATTGAGAGTACCTGAAACGATGATATTCTTGATCGCCGCGAATGAAAGCTTGAACGGCTTTGAGGTAATAACCTGTGCACACATGCCTGATGTTGAAGTCGAGGTGAACACAAGGGTGTATCCGGTAGTGCTGTTCGCATCCTTGTTGTATGCACTTACCAAAGAATGACAAGGGGTTGGGAGGTCGATCTCGCCCACGTAGGTGTGTCGGCCGTTCTTGTACTGGTGCTTCACATTCACCATCTGAACGTATTCGTCCTGGACAACAGGATTCTGTGCGGTATCAGAAGCGCGCGGAGTACTTGGTGTTGAAAGCCAATAGATGCCAAGGCCCAAGAGCACAATAACGACGATGCCAATAATCCAACCAGTCATTTTGTTATTTGATTCCATGTGAATGTGATGAAAACCTATTTGGGTGAGTAATGCCAGTATTATACTGCCAACTCAATGATGCCGCCACCGAGACACACCCCATCTCGATATAGCACCACGGACTGTCCTGCCGATGCAGCAAACTGGGGCACGGCAAAGCGGAGCTGGTATTGGCCATTTTTGCCTGTCTCAGCCAAAAGCACACACTGCTCAAGTGGCTGTCGATAGCGGATGCGCGCTTCGCATTTGGAACCATTTTCAGGAGCTTGTCCAGTCCAACTCACGCCACCTATCGTGAGGACCGAAGTGGTCAGTGGTGTGTCAGCATCAGAGACCTCGCGTGCGGAAACAGTGATGGTGTTGGCTTCAACATCTTTTACTGAGACATACATCGGTCTGTCAGCAACGGTTTTTTCCGTGATTATGAAACCATGACGCTGACCGAGAGTGAAGAAAGTTGCCCCATCGTGTGTGCCGATCACCTTCCCCTTTTCGTCGAGGACAGCTCCTTGCTTCGGCGCAATATAATGCGAAAGAAAATCTTTCATATCCACCTTGCCGATAAAACACAAACCCTGACTATCCTTCTTTTCGGCTGTAGGCAGGCCAAACTTCTGCGCAAGCTTCCGCACTTCTGGTTTCGGCAAATGACCAATGGGAAATAGTACTTTCGAGAGCTGCGACTGCGTGAGTGTCCACAGAAAATATGTTTGGTCTTTGTCGGTGTCGACAGATTCGCGCATTTCATACATACCCTCCGTGTTAGCCCACGTCAAAGACACGGGATTAAACACATTCTGCGCATAATGCCCTGTCGCCACCGCATCGGCACCCATCGACAACGCCTTCTTCAAAAAAGCCCCAAACTTGATCTCCTTGTTGCACATCACGTCTGGATTCGGCGTGCGACCGCGGCGATACTCGCCAATCATATAGTCCACCACTTCTTCCTTGTATTCCTTCTCCAGATCAATCGTGAGGAACGGGATATCAAGCATGGCAGCCACACGCATCGCGTCGAGTCGTTCTTCTTTCCAATTGCACGTCAAAAAAACCGGCTGCCACACCTTCAAAAACACTCCCGTGACGTCGTATCCGGCCTGCTTGAGCAAAGCTGCGGAAACTGAGCTATCGACCCCTCCGGACATGCCCACGAAGACCCTCCTTTGAGATGTTTTTTCTGCAATGTTGTGTCGTCCCTGAATCATTTCAGGAATTGTGCCTTGTTTGCCACATGTTCGTCAAATGTGCGAGCATAATGCATTACGCCTTTTTTGTCGGTGAGAAAATACAAGTAAGGTGTCGAGATTGGCGTAATCGTGGCAAAAATAGAATCCAAACCCGGATTCGTGATTGGTGTCGGCGGCAAACCCTTGTGTATATAGCTGTTGTACGGCGAATCAATCGCTAAATCCGCGAGAGTGAGCGTGCTGGTATTCTTGCCATTGATGTACAAAAACGACGCATCCACCTGCAGCGGCATACCAAGTGAAATGCGCCTCCACAAAATACCCGCGATCGTGCGGCGAGTGATCGTCGTGCGTCCCTCCTCTTCGACAATCGACGCCATCTTCACCACATCCGAGAGCGGCCTACCGAACTTCGTAATATCAGCTTGGACTGTGGCGATCTTTTGGTCGAAATTTTGTTGCATCACATGCAAAGTCTCTTCAGGCGTGGTCTTTGGCAGGAAGCGATACGTGTCTGGAAAAAGATAGCCCTCGAATGGCGTAGCGATCACTACAAACTGTTTTGCATCAAAGCTCGGCACAGCCTTTATAATAATCGCCGAAGCCTGCTTCACGCTCGAACCCTCCGGAATGGTCACTTCCTTGTACTCAACACCAAAGGTACCGCTTGCGATGCGCGACAAAAGCTCGAGTGACGAAACCGGAGTCTTCACAAAATATTCGCCAGACAGGACCTTCCCTTGATTGCCCAAAACGTATGCCGCCAACTTGAAGAATGAAGCGGAGCGAATCAGGTGCGTAGCTTCGAGCTGTACTGAGAGCTCGCTCAACGCAGTACCTTTCTCCACCGTAAAAAACGATCTTGCGGGAAACGCCGCCGGCGGTCGTATGAATAGCAACCACAACAAAAGCCAGGCGAACAAGCCAACGAGGATAGTAACTCCACATGCCATGGTAGCGGACCAAAGCGGTGGACGTCCGACCCCGAAAGGTTCCGACACCCGGATCGGTGTAGGCGCTGGATCCGGAACGATCACAACAGAGTTCTCTCTTGGTATCTCGGTGGGTGGCATCTGGATTAGATCGGCAAATTGCTTGGTGCCTCAGATCGGCGAGATTCGATACGGTCAAGCGAAGGCGTTGTTGCCGTTGCGCCTGGTAAATGGAAAATGGTTGCGAGTGACTCAGTGGTCATGATGAATGGCTTACCATTCCAGTGTTTATATGGATACGTGAAAAATGAGCGATGCTTAAAGGCATCCAAGAATTTCTTTTCATAACTCGTGCGACGAATACGTCCAAAATCCTGCCATGGATATTCGAAGTCAGTATAGAAGCCGAGCCCGAGGTTGTTGAGATAATTGTAATTTCCGCCGTACTGTCGGAAAGCACCGATTAGGCCAGGCACACGCACAGGCAGCTTGTTGGCCGCCTTGGTGGCAATATACATACCGCGAATACAGGTGTCGAACGGTAGCTTGTGTGCGTTTCGTTCAATAGCAGCAATGGCCTCTGCTTGACCCTTTGTGAGATTTGGAAAACCAGGAAATTCAGAATCGCTCTCTGGTGTTGCTGCCTTTTTGATATTGGCAATTTCTGTTTCGCAGGACTTGAGCCAATCATCCACTTTCTTCAAGTGACCTTCCTGCAAACCAAGTTTTTTGTGCGCCTGAATGAGAATCTGGAACCAGGCCTGCTCACCCGCCTGCAACGACCCCATCCATTCAAGCACGGAGTTCATTGGATCAATTTTAAACTCCTCCTTCTCCGAAGCCTTATCCAAACCAAAATCAACATAGCTCTTAATCTGGTACATATCCTGTGACCCGCCAGTCTTGCTCTTCTTCGTGTGCTTGTAGTACGTGCCCCACATCGGCATCTCTTCGGGATCAGTGAAGACCTGGTCAGTGTAGTCCTTCACCTCTTCGATGACGATTCCGGGATAGTACGCGTAGAGTTGCGCTTCAATAAGGTCCTTGAATTTGGTGTGTGTCCAAATATAAAAGTGGACCTTGCCGCCTATCGAAGCAATCTCGAGTGAGAACCAATTACGTATCTTGCCGTTGATATAGGTATCAATCCAACTTGCGGAACCCTTCTGCCAAATAGATGCCAAGAAGATTTCCATCGCGAGTGGCGATTTGGTGACTTCCTTCGGCAGGCGAATTTCTAACAATGTACCCCCCTGCTTCTCGACAAACTCGCTACGGATATAATGAAACCACGTATGCACAAAGACATATCCGCAGAAAAGGGGCAGCCAAAACGGATACATCGACAAGAACGTCGAGACACTTCGATAATACAGATTGGCAAAATCAGCGCCGAGAGATGGATCCATGAACATAATAATAACAAAAAAGCGCTGTCCCACTCAAGGGACAGCGCTTTTTTGTTTGAGCGGCCGGGCCGCACCAATATCTTTATACCTTTGCTGCTGGGATCAAACTAATCACCACAGAATACTTCCCTTCCTTGTCTTTCTTGAAATGCTTCGGGTTCTGGAGGTTCACCATGATAGTGTTCTCTTTCACATATCGCTCTTTGAGTACCTTTTCAATGATCTCGCCCTTGGTCAACGGGCCGCTTCTTTCGATAATCTTCTTGATCACATCCTTCACGACACCGCTCATATAGCCCCATTCTGCGAGTGCATAGAGACCGCGACCAACGAGTACGAAACGTGGATCCTTGATCAATTCATTGTGGCAGGTTGCAACATGAGCCTTGATATTGAAGATCTTTTCAATGTTCTTCGCTACCTGAGTGAAGTGGATTGGTGAACCGTGCTTGCGGATAACGAGGAATGCGTAGTCTCGCATACCCTTGGTCTTGATATTTGGAGAATCAGCGAGACCCCATTCGCCAAGTGGATTTTTCGCCACTTTCTTGGAGAGCTTGAGCCATCGGCGGACCACCTCTTCATTCTTGTGCTTCTCAGAAACGTCCTTGAGGTGTTCGAGAAACTTGTTGACCATTTCTGACTCAGAAAGGAGGTCATCATTTGAAATGCTCTTGTAGAGCTTCTGGAGAGATGCCTCAACCTGCTTTGAAAGCTCCTCGTTTACATGCCATCGATGATTGAAATGTTCGTCTTCTTTCTGTCGCTGGAAGGTATCACCGAGCACCAAAAGAAAGTTGAGGTGATTCTGAAGAGACACGTCTTTTGAGATGTGCAAAAGGAGATCGTCTTCTACGACAACACCGCCAAGAGAATGAAGCACCTGTTCGAGGTCAGCAAAAATCGTCTTCTCCTTGCCGTATGCATCAGACTTGCGAATGTTCGCAATCGCGTAGTTTTCGATCTGTCGAACACGCTCTCGAGTGATGCCGTATTTCTTGCCAATCGCTTCGAGAGTGAGACGCTTTGACTCTTTACCAAGACCGTATCGAGCAGTGATCACTTCCTGAGCACGATCAGGCAAAACGGCGATCAGTCGCTTGGTTACTTGTTTTGGTTTGAAGCTAATAGTGCTCATGTGTCGTAATATTGATTAACCTAAATTATCATTGATAGTCATAATAGTCAAGCTTTGTCAAAAAGTCAAGTCCTGAAAGGGTTTTGTGGTGTTTTGAAGCTTGACATTCACGAAACATACCTGTCGACACGCCACCTCACTAGACCACATCGCCACAGCGGAAGGTCCTATTCCGCCACCACGACACTCACTAGTTTTCCTTTTACAACAATCACTTTTTTCACCTGCTTGCCCGCGACCCACTTCTGTACTTCTGGCAACGCGAGTGCGAGTTTTTCGAGTTCGGCGTCCGATGCTCCGCCTGGTGCTTCGAATTCCGCACGGACCTTGCCGTTCACCTGCACACCAATCTTGCGACTCGCCTCCTGAATCTTTGCCTCATCGCACACCGGCCACGACGCGAGATGAACAGTGGTTTTATTTCCCAGCTGTGCCCAAAGCTCTTCCGTCATATGCGGCGCAAACGGCGCGAGGAGTTTTAGGAAGGTTTCATACTGCTCGCGAGATACACCGGCAGGCTGCTCATCCAAAGCATTGAGCAAGATCATCAGCGTACTGATCGCCGTGTTGAATTTCATGTCCGCAATGTCCGCCGCCACCTTTTTGACAGTTTTGTGAAGTAAGGATTCTACCTCGGTCGAAGACGCACCAGTTGATGATGCAGCCGAACCAACCTGCACCTTTCCAACCAATTTCCACACGCGCTCCAAGAAGCGGCGCGAGCCAATCATGCTGTTCGTGTTCCACGCAATCTGCTGATCAAAAGGTCCCATGAACATTTCGTACACGCGCAAAGTATCCGCGCCGTAGGTGGCGATGATTTCGTCTGGATTCACAACGTTACCCCAGCGCTTCGACATTTTTCGTCCATCCTCTGCCATGATGAGGCCGACATGTTGGAGCTTCTTGAAAGGTTCCGTGGTCGATACCGCACCGATGTCGTACAGGAACTTGTGCCAGAAGCGCGCGTAGATGAGGTGTCGAGTCGCGTGTTCTGCCCCGCCGACATAGAGGTCTACAGGTGCCCAATACTGCTCTGCATCAGGACTGACCAGAGCTTTTTTATTTTGTGCATCCATGTATCGCAAGTAGTACCAGCTCGAACCCGCCCATTGAGGCATGGTGTTGGTTTCGCGCCGAGCTTTCGGACGCACGCCGTTTACCTTTTTACTTCTACATTTCGGACACTTCGTGTTCACCCACTTCTCGATAGCAGCCAAAGGCGACTCACCTGTGCCAGTCGGCTCATATGATTTCACTTTCGGGAGCTTCACAGGAAGGTCCTTTTCTGGGACAGGAACGACTCCGCACTTCTCACAATGCACCACAGGGATCGGCTCACCCCAATATCGCTGGCGGGAGAACACCCAGTCGCGGAGGCGGTAGGTAGTTTTCTTTTTGGCGAGGTTTTTTGATTCGAGGTGAGCAATAATTTCCTTTCGCACACTTCGTGCGTTCTTGCCAGCAAATTCTTTCGGCTCACTCAAAACACCGGCCTGCGCATCGGCAAAGCACACCTCCTGAGCACTCACCTTTTCAGCCAGCACTGCATCTTTTGGATACAAAACAGTCTTCATCTTAATGCCGTACTTCTTCGCAAAAGCAAAGTCGCGGTCGTCGTGAGCAGAACACTTCACGATACCGGTTCCGTAGTCCGCCAAAGCAAAGCTTGCCACCCAGATGGGCAGGTCACCGTTGCCAAGTGGATCGACAATGTATCGGCCAGTAAAAATACCCTCAGATTCTTTTTCTTCTGCAAAACCCTGCTGTGCACGCTTCGCCACAAGAGCCGCACAAAAATCGAGCACTTTCTGTTTATCTTTTGTACCTTCGAGCAAGGTCGACAAAAATGGATGATCCGGAGCGATCACGACAAACGTATCGGCGTAGCAGGCCTCAAAGTGCGCGGAGAAGGTCTGAATCGTGAGATTTGTGTCCTTTACCGGTGCGGTAAAAATCATACCGTCACTCTTGCCGATCCAATTTCGCTGGAGCTCTTTAATAGAGGTTGGCCAATCGAGTGCGGGCTGCTCGGCCTTTACTTTGCCGACAAAGACATCCCAGAGATAGTTCATGTCTGGACGATTCAAGAAACCAGCAACTTCAGCGCGCGACAACCACACCACCTCATGGAGAGCCTTTTCTTTCTCATCAATATCTTTCCAGGCATCATCCGTGAGCTCGAGGTATACGCCGGTGAAATGTGCAAAGCGATTGACCTTTTTGATCGCCTGGTAGAACTGCGAGTCGAGCTTGGCGAATTCGCGGACAAAGCGAACATTCTGATAGCCTGTCTCCTCCCGCACCTCACGCACCGCGGCTTCGGCGAGTTGCTCGCCCTTTTCGACGCCGCCGACTACGAGTCCGTGCCAATCATTACTCTTCCAGCGCAAGCAGAGGAACTTGTCTTCAGACCAATGCTTCACCACACAGACCACCGCATTTCGCTCCTCTAATGGCATGCCAGGACGCACGGCATCTGGACCCGTGTCACGGATCATTAAAGGCTTTTCGGTTGCATCCAAATCCGCAAGAAGTCGTTCCGCGTAATCGGTGATTTTCAACACCCACTGGCGAATCGGCTTTTTCTCCACGACACTGCCGCAGCGCTCACACTTGCCATCCTCGAGGTCTTCGTTGGCAAGTCCGGTCTTGCAGGAAGGGCACCAGTTGATCGGCTCATGAGACTCATATGCGAGACCTTTTTCGAGCAGCTTCAAAAAGATCCACTGCGTCCATTTATAGTATGCGGGGTCGGTGGTATTTATCTCGCGTGACCAATCATAGTCAAAACCAAACATCTCGAGCTGCTCTTTGTATCGCTTCACATTTTTCTCCACGGCGATGGCCGGGTTGGTCTTCATTTTGATCGCGTAGTTTTCTGCTGGCAGGCCAAAAGCGTCAAAGCCCATCGGGTGGAGCACCGAGTGACCCTGCATACGCTTCATACGCGACACCACATCAGTAGCGATGTAGCCCTTCGGATGACCCACGTGGAGACCTTCACCGGACGGATACGGGAACATGTCGAGGACATAGAAGGCGTCCTTCTTCGCGTCTTCCTTGGTGGCGTATATCTTTTTCTTCGCCCACTGCTTTTGCCATTTTGATTCAATGGACATGTGGTCGTACGGCGGCAGCGGTTTCGGCGCACCCAAAGGTGATTTCGGCGATTTCATAGGAGTAAACTATACAACAAAAACGAGAAAAGAAAAACAGCCACTGACGAGCAGTGGCTGTTTGGAGAGAGTAGAGAGGGTCGGACAACTAATCCGTCTGACACGGATCTTTTACTCGGCGTAGAACTTCTTTGATTCGACGATCATCCTCCTCTTTTGCCTTAAGGACCGGACGGCAGAAGCGAAGCCACCAAGGTATGCCGATGACTAGGAAACTCGAAGCACATATCGCAATGTGCCTGAGCGCCGTCTGATCACCGGCATTAAAACATGCAAAACCGAATGCCAGGAGGCCAAGGTGAGAGAACAGGATGACTGCGATTATCGTTTGGCAGAACAAACCGAATGGAGATATCGTTTTCATACGGGAATGGAGTGTCTAAGGGCAGGTTGACTGTCGTTGACCGACTAGGTTGTGCAAAAACTGACCGACGATGAGTATACCCCGAATTTGGTATGACGTCAAAATATGCGTATGATAAAACATTGACTTATAGCCATATAAATGTTATAAAGAAAGTCGAACCTTAGAGCTGTTTTACAACTATGAAAAAGCATCGCCGTCACAATGCCCGGCCGGCAAAGATCGCCATGTCATCGAAGAAAAACCCCGTTCACCTCAAGATGACGGCAGGCATCATTATCCTACTCATCCTTATCACTCTCGCCGGAATAAAGTGGCATCATCAGATCAAACTGAAAGAAACCCACAAAAAAGCCGTTGCACTCGGCCTCTACACGGCCTCAAGCGAGATCGAGGAGCGACACGTATGGATCAGTGAGCACGTTTTGACCCCTGGAAAAGGTGGCGAAGTGCCTGTTCACATCATGTTCCGGAAGAACAGCCGCGAAGTCTGGCAACTCGTAGGCACTGGCGCCAGACTCAGCGGGAAATATACCAATTCCATTCTCACTGCATACCATGTATTCGAGGAGTATACCGGACAACACGGCTGCAGGAAAATTGGCCCAAGTGAGTTCACCGGGAACGAGCCGATTATCCCGATCATGTCAATCAACTCAGCCAGAAATGCCGACGATGCAGTGCTTTGCACCATTGACCCAGAATCCAGGCTCTTCCCGACATTGAGTGCGCCGTTAGCAACAAACATGTTCAATGGATTCAAGCCCGGCAGGACCTTTAAGACGGACAGCATCGATAGCAGAGTCCGTTTTGGAACCTACCCTGAAGTGGACATACGGGGATTGACCGATACCGTGGTCGACAACGGCGCACACCACGTCCTCCTCAACTGGCTCCCTTTGCAAGGAGAAAGTGGAACAGTTGCTCAAGCTGAGGGCGCACCTGACGGCATTTACCTGGTGGTCATCAGCCAGGATGTCGTCTACAAGTCTCTTTACGACCAACTGCCAGAAGGGCACAAAAAACGCTTTGTCGGATGGACCGAGAGTAAACACTTCGGCAACGCCGTCGTCGTCAAAGTCCGCTAGCCAGTGCAAAAAGCAGAAGACATCACGCCACAGGTAACCCCTGTGGTCTTTTTTTACACAAAAATGTCCATTCGCGAAGTACGTGAGGTTCGCGACCTACGCCCCAACCTTAAATTCCATCACGTCTCCATCCACCACCACATACTCCTTCCCTTCTGTGCGAAGCAAACCCTTCTCACGAGCAGTCGCAAACGAACCCGCCTCGAGCAATGTATCCCAATGAATCACTTCCGCCTTTACAAATCGATCTTTGAAGTCGTTATGGATCGCAGTGCCAGCAACCGGCGCAGTCGAACCTTTTTGAATAGTCCAAGCACGGGTCTCTTTTTCGCCAGTGGTGAAATAGGTCATGAGGCCAAGGAGGTTGTAGCTCGCGCGGATAAGATTGTCGATGCCGTCATCCTTGCCACCGAGCTCCTTGCGGAACATTTCCTTTTCCTCGCCCTTCATTTCCTTGAGCTCATGCTCCACGCCCGCGTCCACTACCACATATTGAGCCTTCTGTTCAGCGAGATACGCGAGCAGTGCCGTAAAACGAGCATCCTTGCCGCCCTCGAGCTCGTCGAGGTTCTTCCCTCCCGCTTTTTTATTCAAACAGTAGAGAATTGGCTTCATCGTGAGCAAGTGCATGCCTTTCGCATATGGCAGTTCGTCGTCCCGAAACGACAATGAGTTCGCGAGCTGGCTCTGGTCGAGCGCTGCCTTGATCCGCTCCAACACCGCCGCCTCAGCCACAGCAGCCTTGTCCCCACGCTTCACATCACGCACGAGGTTCACTAAGCGCTTTTTCACTGTCTCTTGGTCCGCCATGATGAGCTCGAGGTTGATCGTTTCAATATCGCCTTTCGGATCCACCTTGCCATGCACATGGATGATCTTGTCGTCTTCAAAGATACGCACGACTTCGAGGATGGCATCTGTCTCGCGAATGTTGGTGAGAAATTTGTTGCCAAGACCCTCACCTTCGCTAGCGCCCTTCACGAGACCTGCAATATCTACGAATTCCACGATCGCCGGGACAGTCTTCTGCGTTTTTGAGAATTCGGAAAGCTTCCAGAGACGCTCATCTGGGACAGCAACCACCCCGACCGAAGGATCGATGGTACAGAAAGGATAGTTTTCCGCAGGCACAGACTTCAGCGTCAACGCGTTAAAAAGCGTCGATTTGCCGACGTTCGGGAGGCCAACAATTCCGATAGAAAGAGACATAGTCTGATGAGTGTAGCAGAAAGCGAGGCTAATTCAAAACAGGTTCTGTTCTTATCCCCGCAGCATCAACTTCTGAAGCTCCGCCTGGTGCACACGCATCACTTCCATGGAGGCGAGGTTCTTGTCTTTGCCTGACTTCACTTTGGCGTCCACTTCCTTGGCAATCTTCTCAAAGAAAGCAGGGTGCTTGGTGACTACAGCAATAATCTGCTCACGCTGAGCGGCCGGCAATGCTTGGAGCTGCTTTTCCAGCATCTTTTTCATGAAAAATTCTTTGATCATATATTTTGGGTATTTAGAGCGCCGTGCGCCATTTATTTCGTCGTCCCATTTTACTTCATCTTTTCGCCAAAGTGAAGCGGCTTCGAACCTTTTGTATAGTGCACCAATGGCAAGGCCGTCCAAAGCTTGCGCAATGTGTCGACGCATTTCCAGCTCGCCTCAATCTCCCCCTTTGACACGAAGCCAGTCTGCTCGCCATGCAAGGCATCGTGATACACCTTTTCATATCCATCCGGTGCGTTGTGCGTGTGTCCCAAATGATCTTGAATCACTCGCCACGACATCATATCCACGCGTCCGCCAATATGGAAAGTGACCTGTGGATCGGGCTGTATACGAAATTCAATACGGTCGCCATTTTTAAAATACACCACCGCTTCAGTGACAGACGCGTCAAGAGCCTTGCCAGCAGAGACAATGAAACTCACCCCCTTCCAACGCGGCGTATCAATATTGGTCTCACAAGAGAAAAAAGTCTCAGTTTGTGACCCCGCCTCCACTCCCTCCTCGTGCTCGTATCCTTCGTACTGACCGCGAATGAGACGTGGCAACTTGCGATTCAACTTCGGGAGTCCAAGTTTCGCGATCACCTTGCGGCGCTCCTCTCGAAACGCCTCACCGTCGTCGGTTTTTGGTTTCTCCATGGCTACCAATGCCAGCATCTGCAACAAGTGGTTCTGACCAACATCGCGTAGCGCCCCCACATGATCGTAGAAGGTGCCACGTCCCTGGATATCGATCTTCTCAAAGAGGTGTAGCTCAACATGATCGATAAACTCATGATTCCACACATCTTTCAAACTCGGCTCAGTGAAATGCATTGTTAGCAAATCCCAAAGTGGCATTTTCATTAAATAGTGATCAATGCGGAAAATCTGCTCTTCAGAAAAAACTCGCGCGAGAAGTGTGTTGATTTTCTTGGCACTTTTGGCGTCGATACCAATCGGCTTTTCGAGGAGCACCCGCGTCATACCTGGACCATCGGCGCAAGACAGGTAGAGTGCAGACTTGTGGATATTTTCGAGTACTGGTTCGTAGAAAAACGGTGACAGCGACAGATGAAACAACTTGTGACTGCACACATCAAATCGATCGTCGATCTCAGCCAAAAGCAGGGCGAGACGTTCGTAGGTGTCGAGCTGGTCGAAATATCCTTGGTGATAGCGGACATGCGAAATGAACACGGCCAATTTGTCTCTCACCTCCTCAAAGTCGCTCTCGCCGTCCGCCACGACTGAAGAACACCACTCCTCCACCATCGTACCGAAAGCTTCATTGGTGAAAGGTCGACGAGCAAAACCAACTACGCAAAAGCAATCTTCTCGCAAATAGCCGTTGAGGAATAGCCTGAACAACGATGGGAAGAGTTTTTTCTCCGCCAAATCGCCAGTGGCGCCGAAAATGACAATAGTGACGGGAGTATTGTGTTCCATTGATGATATTACCGAGCTGAGACGAGAAGGACGATGATGACGAGCGCGACCTGACTAGCGATTCCGATGACAGTTTTCCCTTCAAGACGATATGAGGTGTGAATCCAACGATGAAACGCCTGAAGCTGCGCTATCGGTCCTTTTGGGTACTTACTATACACGAATTGGAGGAAATCCGGAAGCATTGCACATGCGGCGCCAATGAGCCAAAACCAGTTTTCTAGCCGTATCGGGAAAATTGCTGAGAAGTGGCCGAAAAATACTCCGGCGACCACCAGCCCAAGCAGTGCGTCGCCGCCGATGCGAACAAGATCGAGTAGGAAAAGACGATCAAATACCAGCTTCGATGGTACTTCAGGGTTGGCTGAAGCCGATAGGATTTTGTAATCCCAATGAGGCAATGCATCGAGCAGGAAGTGGCTACCGAAGGCGAAAAGACCACCCAGGATCGGGTGGTTCGGGAGCGCGGCCGCGACGGCCGCGCCAACAACAGCGTGAGTCGATAGCGTCATGATACGTAAAATTACTCCTTTGAAGGTGTCGGCTCGTCCATCGGCCCCATCGGTGGCCGCTCTGAGAACCCGCGTAATGATTTAACGCTAAAATAGAATGCCGCGAGAAAACACATCGCTAAAACTTGGTTGGTATAGAAGAGAATCTGCCGCAGCCCCTCCATTCCATAATCTGAATACCCAGTCACCGAGTGGAATCCGAACACAAGAAGTCCGAGTGCTGCAATAACACTGTCAAACATTAAAATCCAGCGAGAGTGTGGATTCGTGTAGCCAGCAGCAAATGTCACAGCGATAATAGCAAATACCGAATACCCCACAGGAATCGCCAACTCATTCTTGAAGAAAGGCAGCGTAGCAAGCATGGTGAATGCACTAGCAAAAAAGAATCGCCGAATCGTATGGCCGAAATAATGCGGAATATCCTCTCGCTGCTTGAAACCCAGTGACCACTTATTCTCTTCGTATGTCTCGTATTCCACCATGTAATTATAGCACCCCGAGCACCTTCCCCACTTCCTCCAAAATATCATCTGGGGTGAGCAATGCTTTCACCAAAAACTTCTTCGCTCCGAGCTCGGCACCCTTTTCGATATCACTCTTCTGGTTCAAATTTGATAGGAGCACCACTGGAATAGCCTTTGTCGCATCGTCCGACTTCACCTTCTTCAATATCTCGAAACCATTCAATCCAGGCAAAAGCACATCGAGCACGATGAGATCAGGCTTCTCTTTCTCCAATACTGAAAAGACTTCATCGCCGTTCTTTGCGTGAAATAGGGTCGGTGCATACTTCGTCAGCTTTTTGGCCATGAGGTCGCTCAAAAACATATCGTCCTCAACCCACAAAATTTTCTTCCCTTCGAGTGCCTTTTCTTTCATTGGACTATTGTATTACTTCTTGAGCGGTAATTCAACCGTAAACGTGGTTCCCGAATTTTCTCGAGTAACGAAGCGAATAGTGCCCCCATGATCCTCGATAATTTTCTTCACAATGAACAACCCGAGACCAGTGCCTCCATTTTCCGCCTTTATCGCATTTCGTGCGCGGAAGAATCGTTCAAACACATGCGATTTCTGTTCATCTGGAATTCCAATTCCCTGATCGGCTACACTCACTCGCAGCATCAGGCCAGCAATTTCGGCGGTTACCGCAATTGTCCCGCCTGGTCGACTGTACTTGATCGCGTTGTCGATGAGATTTTGCAAAGCCGCATGCAGACGTTCTGCGTCGGCTGTCACCGCCTGCAGTGGCAGCTTTGTGTACGCCAGCGCAACCTCTTTCGTCTTCGCAAACGCTGCCAGCTCCTCGACGGCATCCTCAATTACCTCTTCCACCTGGACCGTACCGAAATAATAGCTGAGTTGGCCGGCTTCCACGCTGTTGGCATCCAAAAGATCGTTTACGAGCTTGATCATATGATCATTCGTCTCAGCCATTTTTTTCATATACTGCTTCTGCTCATCGGAAAACTCTCCAACGTCACCTGAATTAAATAGACTGAGTGTCCACTTCAAAGCCGCTAGCGGGGTGCGGAGCTGATGCGCCACTACGGAAATGAAGTCGGATTTTGCCTGATCGAGGCCTCGGAGCTCTGTGTTGGCCTTTTGCAACTCTTCACTTTGAGCTTTCAGCACCTTCTCGGTCTTTACCTTTTCATCAAGCAATTTCTGAAGGCTCTCCGTGCGCTGTGCAACACGAAATTCGAGTTCGTCATTGAGCTTCTCGAGCTCCCACGTCTGATCTTTCACCCGGCGCGCGAGATCAACTTTTGAGAGTAGCCGCAAGCGTTCCTCTTCAAGGTAGCCATTCGGAAGAAGCGCCACGACACTAGCCATTCCTTGCCCGTCTGGATGAAGTTTTTCAAGGTCAGTAAAAATACGGAGGAGCTGCTGGGTGAGTTTCTTGCGACCAATACTGTCTTCGAGCTGGCCGATCAAAGCCCGAACGATGATTCCGACGTGTTGTTCATGCGGTGCAGGGAGATTGCAAGTGAGTCGACCTTTTCGGTCAATCTGAAGATCGTCTTCGGTGTAAAAACGAGAAAGTACTTCGCGGGCACGGCGAGCGCCGATTTGGTCTGCAGCGAGAGCGACCACCGCATCGCCAAATTCATGGGCAAGGCGCGGAGGAATGTCAGAATTCATGAAGCAAATTATACCACGAGGCTTTTGGCGCACGCTAGGCAGAGCGCCTCACCGTTCGCCTCGGAACAACCTTCACAAATGATGAGGTGGTCGTGGCAGGCGAGATTTTTGCAGTTCACATAGCGCTCCGAAGGCGCCTCACATCGTCCGCAGCGACCGATTACTTTGTGCGCCTTCGGGTCATTAAAATTCATCGTGACTCGTCCATCGAAGACATACAGACTGCCTTCAAAATCCTTTCCGGGAAACTTCTCCATGTACGTGACAATCCCACCATCCAGCTGGTATACATCCTTAAAACCTTTCTTGAGCAAATATCCGGATGCCTTTTCGCAACGTATACCACCAGTGCAAACAGTGAGTACCGGTTTCTCTTTGAGGTCAGCAATTTCTTCCGCCACTTTTGGCAGATCACGGAAGTTGCTCATTTTCGGAATATGTGCACCTTTGAATTGACCGACGGAGTGCTCGTAATTGTTGCGCATGTCTACGATGGAAAATTGTTTGCCCTGTTCAAACCATTGACGTAACGTCTCTGGCGCGAGATGAGTGGCCGTGAGTTGGGTGGGATCTACATCGCCCGTTTTTGGGTCGAGATCTTCCAGATGTGCGCTGACAATCTCCTTTCGCGCCTTCACGGAGAGTCGTGGAAAAGCCGTACCGTCGGGCGTACCCGCACTTCGCTTCCAGTGAATATCGGCAAAGCGTGGGTCGAGCTTCATTTCGGCGACATATGCCTCGGTGTGTTCGGTGAGACCCTCTACGGTGCCGTTGATCCCCTCTTCCGCCACAATGATGCGCCCTTTCAAGCCCAACCTCTCGCAAAGGGCTTTTTGAGCCAACATGAAG
Source organism: bacterium (assembly GCA_037130265.1). Taxonomy (GTDB): domain Bacteria; phylum Patescibacteriota; class Minisyncoccia; order Phycocordibacterales; family JBBTRF01; genus JBBTRF01. The sequence continues at coordinate 335,886 of JBAXTI010000001.1, read as the reverse complement.
GCCTTTGGGTCGGCGATGTGGACGTATTTGTAGTATAGGAGGATGGTGTACATGGCGGCGAATAGACATCTATTGTATATCACGGAGCCGACAAAAAGAAAACGCCCGAAGCACAGTGAGGTGCTTCGGGCGGATGAATTGTCGAAGGTCAGCTTAGGCGGGAGTTGGAGTTGTGACAGCCTCAGAAGCAGGTGCCGAAGTGGGTGTAGCACCCCGAGCCAGCCAAGGTTGACCCAACCAGCGCCGCCAGGATTCATGCGCGACGCATTGTTGACGAAGGCGGATGCCGGCGAGAAGAGACTCGTAAGCCAGCTTCAGGTGTTCATTGCCATCACGATCATTGTCGATCACACGATCGCATTCCGAGCGACAAAGCAGCTCGTCGTTGGCCGTGCTGAGGCGCAGATCCAATTCGGCTACTTCAATCGGCTTGTTGGCGAGGAAAGCGCGTAGCGCGATTCGCTGACGGATCGTGCCAATGCTTGCGTAGATGAAGAAACTGCTCAACGAACGCTCAATCAGCGGACTCTGAATCTGTTGAACCTGACGGAGACCTTGGATGTCAATCGCAAGAATGACCGTCTCTCCGCCGGACAGGGTCTGGAGGACCGCATCTTTCGGCGTGCCGTAGAGATGGCCGTGGACCAAGGCCCATTCAAGGAAGGATCCTGCGTCTTTCTTGATGTCGAAATCATCGCGAGTAAGGAAGTGGTAATCCACCCCGTCGATTTCGTCAGGGCGTCGAGCCCTCGTAGTGCAGGTGATCAGGCGCTTGCCGACACCAGCCGCTGCCAACAATTTTTGCAGTTCAGTCTTTCCGCCTCCGGAAGGACCGACGAGAACACCGAGAATAGGAGCACTTTTCCTTGCCATAGGTTGTCCCTTACAATTCCAACAGTTTGGGTATCAAAGAACCCGCCCCCGACAGCCGGAGGTGAGAATGTTATACCGTGAAAACCACGAAATGGCAAGTCGCATTCATACAAACCTTTTTGGCTACTTCTTCCAATCCCCGCTATTAAAACGATTACCGGATGAGTTCACGTGCCAGTCGTGGGGGTCAGTCTGATGAATTTTGTTCCAAAATTGGCATGCGCTTTCCGTGAATAATTTCTCAAATACTGCGACCTTTCGAAGACTCATGAGACGCTCTGCGACCTTGTTGCCTCTAGAATGTTCCTCCATCAGCTCGAGCTCAACATCCAGAGTATCGGCGTCTTTTACAATCTTTGCCTCCATCGATTCGCGCTTTTCATACTCTGCAAGTAAGGGCAACACCTCAGCCGCAAAAACCGTTCCGTTAAACATATCATATGCACCCTTCTCCTCATCTCGCTGCGTATACTGTCGGGAAATGTAGTCGACGTCACCGGTCCGACTCTCCGCGAGATCGTGTGCCATGGCAATTTTCAGAATTTTTTCCTCATCCACCGCTTTCGCTGCACCACCCATTTTACGTTCGTGTTTTGCAAGCAACAAAGCCGTCCACATTACGCGGAAGGTATGTTCAGAAGCATTCGCAAAATCTGAATTGTGAAAGCGCTTCCATGTTCGTTGCACATGGCGAAAGGATCCAATCTCATACAACAATTCGGTGTCACGGGTGAGGTCTGCCGAGGCTTTCTTTTTCATGACTGCAGTATATAAAAAATCTAGAGATTCGTCACCTCCCTCAACTCTTGCGACAATATCTTCGCGGATAGGATAATAGCAGCAAACAATGTACCAAAAATCCCCGCTGCCGGGGATTTTTGGTGTTCAATTACACTATCGATGTTATCGCTTTTCCGCCTCTTACATCTAGAACCCAAATCGACCAAAACCGCCCATCGCTCGTCCACCCATCATGCCCCGCTTCATTTTGCCCTTTCCGGCGTTTGTAGTCGCCTGGGTAGTGACGAAACTGAGACGTTGATCCGCCTGAGCTTGAGTAATCACCCCCTGAGAGACGAGAGCCTGAAGCTGAGTGGTGAGCTGCGCCTTTCGCTGAGCTTCCATCTTGGTCTTCAAAACCTCTTTAGTGACGCCTTTCTCAGTCGCCAATTGTTCAAGAGACTTCCCTTGCGCCCACGCCGCCTTCACTTCGGCAACAGTGGCGCCGATGAGATTGGCCTGAGCTTCAAACATGGTCGACTGCTTGGTCGCGATCTCCTGTGGAGTAAGATTCGCCATCGGAAAACCATGTGCCGAAGCGGTGGTCGTTCCCGCCAGCAGGCCGAGTCCGAGGACCGGCAAGATTGCGTATAATGCGAGTTTTGTGTTTGTTCGTTTCATATATTGTATGTATTTGTAATGTATCGGATAATCCGCGCGCACCGGCGATCTCTTTGCCGGCACCTATTAATACAATTTTGGACACAACATATTTCACCTGCTTCACCTCCTGCAGGTCTGCGCTTCGCCGCCGCGCTATTTCACCTCTTGCCCGCGTCGACCCCACATCATACCGCGCATTGGCGGTCGCATACGCTCATCGATGCGACGAATACCGACAGCCTCAATGGTACTGCTCGCTCGCTCACCCAACACAACAATCTCGTCGCCGATCTGTAAGTCGAGCCCATACGGAAAAGCGGTTTCTGAAGCAATCTGCACTTCCAAAACGTCGCCGCGGCGTGTGGTGATCGTCAGCCCCTTCTCCGTAAAGCCAGAGATACTGCCACGATGCACGCCTTCGCCTCGAGGTAAGGCGTACCCTCGATAGAACGGGTCCATCACGGGCATCCCCTGTCGTTCAACAAACTTAAATACCTGCTCATGGAAACCAAAATGGAAAAGTAGCGCACTACCAAACACTACGAGTCCGAGCCCTCCAAATACGGAATACAGCAGCGGTTTTCGATAGCTGAAAGCATAACGCTTTACGAGTAATTCGAGGCAGACGATAAACACCAGCGACACCAAAATAAGGATCCACGGCAAGGAGAAAAGAAACACGCCGACACCATGAAAACCGAAACCTGGAATAAAGAGTAGGCCAGCCTCGCGCAAGGCAAACAAAATGAAACTGATCAAATACAGCGCCGCCATTGCCATAATAATGATGCCCAGAATGCCCAAAACGGCCTTCAGGACAAAGTGCCAGCGCGGACGCATCACCATCTGCCCCTCCTTGATCTTGGCGAGCAGTGTCTCCTGTAGTGTGTTGTTGTTATGCTTGTGTTCCATAGGTGTGTTCATAGATCTTCTTTAACTGCGCTTTCGCCCGCCGCAACCGGACGCCGACTGTCGACATCGGGATTTGCAGCACTTCAGCGATCTCCTGATACCCCAGCTCTTCGTAATACGAGAGGATGAGCACCTCTTGGTATTTTGCATCGATTTGATGGAGACACTTGTCGAGCAACTCCTTATTGATTCTGCCTTCCGCTTCGGTGTCCGCGGTCTCTTCGGCGATTGGATGCGGAAACACAATGTCCTTATCAAAATCGAAGAACGGAAAAAATCTGAAGCGGTTCTTCTTCAGCGCATTCACAAATTCGTTGTGCGCAATGCGATAGATCCACGGCGAGAAACGCTTGCTCGTGTCGAAACTACGGATGTTCATGTAGGTTTTCACGAACACTTCCTGCACGAGGTCTTTGATATCTTCCGTGTCTTGCAAAAATTTCCGGCCATAGCGAAGAATTTTCTTTTCGTAGCGCGACATGAGCACACCAAAAGCCTCGGCATCACCGGCCTGAACCTTCTCTACAATTTGTTCATCTGTTGGTTCCATTTGGACGAATCTGGACCGACTTTGCTGCGATGCTACCATCGCTGTTGGTAGTACCCATGATAGTCACATTTGTGCCAACCGCAAGGTCTGCCAGCGAGCCGATAGTGGCCTTCATCACTTGAGTCGAGGTCGCAATGAAGATGATTTTTGTGCCACCATCCTGGAGCTTCAAGGTAACCCCTGAGGCATCTTTTGAGAGCACTTCTCCTGTGGCAAAGCCACCACCTGCAACAGCTCTGCGTCCGCCGGCGGTAGTTCCTCCACCAGCAAAGCCAGCCCCGCCTGTTCGTGCGGAAAAATTAGTACCTTGGCCAGTAGTGGCTATCACCGAAGACGAGCGCTTCCCGTAACTCAGTCCGGCATAAAATGCGAGAGCTGCGATGATTACTGCCGCACCGATCATTTTTATCATGTTGCTGTTCGTGTGATGTATCTGATTCATATATGTTAATTATGTTTTTATTTTTTCTTGATCTATTTTTTATCCGCTACTCATACCGCAGCGCCTCGATCGGATTGAGCGCTGCGGCCCGCCGGGCGGGATACCACCCGAAGATCACTCCGATTCCCGCCGAAACGCCGAAAGCGAGCAAGACCGAGGTCACCGAGACGCTCGTCTGGAGAATATTGAGCGCTGTTATCGTATACGAAACAACCACACCCAATAGCGTACCGACAATTCCACCGATCAGTGTCAAAATCACCGATTCGATGAGGAATTGTTTGCTAATATCGCTCCGCGTCGCACCGATCGCCTTTCGCAAGCCGATTTCTCGCGTGCGTTCAGTGACCGTGGTGAGCATCATGTTCATGATACCGATACCGCCCACCACCAGCGAAATGCCGGCGACAGCTGCCAACAAAATAGTGAAGGTCTGGGTGATACTCGAAGCAGTTGAGATGATGTCGCTTTGATTCAGGATACTGAAGTCGGCCGAAGTGGGGTCGGAGATCTTGTGGCGAGTGAGCAGTAAATCGGTAATATCCTGCGCTGCTTGCGTCATGACGTCCGCATCCGTAGCCTGCGCACTGATCGATGAAACATATTTACTGCCGGACAAATACCGCTGTGCCGTGGTGATCGGAATGAAGATCGTGTCGTCTTGATTACTGAAACCGCTACTGCCCTTTGCTACAGTGACGCCGATCACTTTGAACTCCATCTTGTTGATGCGAATTGTCTGCCCAATAGCCGAGCTCCCTTCGCCAAAAAGATCGAGCTCGACAGTAGGACCAAGCACTGCCACTTTTGGTGCAGACGAAAGTTGACCATCAGCAATAAAAGCGCCGTCCGCGAGGGCGGCATTGCGTACCGACAAATAGCTTTCCATGACGCCGATCACGGAAGTATTCGTGTTCGTGCCTTTTGCGGTCACCTGATATCGCCCGGAGACTTCCGGTGAGATTGCTTTCACGCCGGCGACTTGAGTGACAATTGCGTTGGCATCATCGAGGGTAAGAGACTGCGCCGAACCGCGACCGCTGGAGACCCCGAAGCCCTGGCTGCGCTGGCGGCCGGGCATCACCTGGATGAGGTTCGCGCCGAGCGACTGAATGCGCGACTCGATGCTGCCCTGCGCGCCCTGCCCTATCGAAATCATGGCGATCACGGAAGAAATACCGATGACGATACCCAGAATGGTCAATCCAGAGCGAACTTTGTTCGCCGAGAGTGCCGCGTATGTTTCATGAAAGAGATCAGTGAGATTCATTTTTCTTGTCAGAGACAATTACCCCGTCGCGGATCATGATAATGCGTCGCGCATGCGCAGCGACATCCGGCTCGTGAGTGATAAGCACGACGGTACGACCCTGCTCACGATTGAGACGTTCGAAAGTGTCGAGGACGATATTGCCAGTGACGGTATCAAGGTTTCCGGTTGGTTCATCAGCAAGAATGAGAGTCGGGTTATTTACTAGGGCACGCGCGATCGCGACGCGCTGAATCTGCCCGCCGGAAAGCTCGTTGGAGCGGTGCGCAAAATGACTCTCCGCCAAACCCGAAGCGGTCAGCGCGGCGATCGCGCGTGTTTCCCTATCTTCCGGCGGCAGACCGGCATACATGAGTGGCAGCATGACATTGCGTAACACCGTCGTGCGCGGCAACAGATTGAACGATTGAAATACAAAACCAATCTTCCCTTTGCGAATATGTGCCAGCTCATCGTCGGACAGAGCGGAGACATCCTTGCCGTCCAAATGGTACGTGCCGGACGTCGGCGTGTCGAGGCAACCCAAAATATGCATCAGTGTGGATTTACCAGAACCGGAAGGTCCCATGATTGCGACAAATTCGCCATCCTCTATTTTGAACGACACGCCTTTAAGCGCCTGAAAAGCCGCTTCGCCGGTGCCATACTGCTTGGTGATATTATTGATTTCGATCATACAGATACACTATCGCCCGCCACCGACCGCACGGGCTGCACCGCCACCAGTGCCAAAGAGCGAAGGAGCTGTCTGCGCAGCTGTTTTCACAGCCGTACCAGCGATCGTACGCGCGACAATCTGCTGCCCCTCCTTCAAACCGGAAATAATCTCTGTTTCGGTGTCGTTGGAAATACCTACGACGACAGTGACTTGCTTTGGTTCAACGACAGGAACAATACCCTGTGTCGCCGCACCACCAGCTGCACTATCCGACCTTGCAACATCAGCCAAAGCAGGATCGAAGACGAGAACGTAGCTCGCTCCGTTCCTCACCTTCACCGCTGTCGAAGGCACAGTGAGTACATCCTGCTTCACATCAGTGACAATAGAAGCATTCACGGTCATGCCCGGCTTCACTCGCGTGTCATCGATATCGAATGTAATCTGCACTTTGTAATTCACGACACCTTGAGAAACCGTGCCTACCAGGTCGATCTGCGTGACTGCGCCGGTAAGCGAAAGTTCGTCGATCGCATCAAAAGTGAGCGTTGCTTTGTCGCCAAGCTGGATTTTCGCCACATCCACTTCGCTCAGCGAAAGACTTGCGACCTGCTTGTTGGTGATCAGTGTGGCCACGGCAGTACCACTTCCTACGGTATTAAATTTTTCTGCATTTACGGATGCGATCTTGCCAGCAAATGGCGCGACGACAGTGTAGTTGGCCAGATCCTGTCGTGCCTTCTCTAGGCTGCGGGCTTGCGATGCGAGATTTTGTCCGGCAGCCTGCAAGCTAATCGGCTTGTCGCCACTCGGGTTGGCAATGGTGAGGATCTGAATGCTGCGTTCGTTGTCGCGAATCGCCTTCTTGGTAGTGTCGAGAGTTTTTTGTCGGGAGAGGAGCGAACTCAGTTGCGTATTCGCTGTCGAAAGATAGCTTCGAGCGTTTGTCTGCATCGAAGCAACCGAAGAAACAACTTGGCGATTGTTCTGCTTCGAATACGTCTCAATCATATCGAGCATATTGATCTCACTCTGCAACGCCTGCGACACCGCTGTCGTACTCTCTATCGCGCTAGCAAGAAGCTTTTCAAGAGACGTACCATCGGCATATCGAGTGAGTTTCTTGTACATATCGAGGCTCGCATCGTATTTTGGCTGTGCAAGCTTGTAATCAGCTTCGGCCGCATCGGCGAAGCTCTCAACACTCGATTTCTGCGCAGGATCAGTGAATAGACCTTTAAAACCGTCGATGTTCCACTGGCTTTTATTAGTATTGAGATCGTAGCCGTACAAAATGTTATACATGCCAGTGACCGCAGTCGGAAGATTCAAAAAAGTCGTTGAGACGGCATTGAAGGTGTCGTTGTAGGTCGTTACGAGGTCGGCTTTCGCAGCATCGAGCGCCTCGGTCGCCTTCTGATAATCGATTGGCGCCTGCGCTGAATCCTTTTGGTACTGAAGCGATGCCTGCGCATACGACTGTTCGGTATCGAGGAAGGTACGTTTTGCGTCGGTATTGTCGAGCACGACCAGTGCCTGCCCAGCACGAACAGTATCGCCTGGCTTCACTCCTACCCACACCACCTCTCCGGAAACCTTTGGCTTGATGTCGATCTGCTGCGACGTCGCCACTTGGCCGGAAGCGGAAAGAGAGGCGACAATCGTACTCTTCGAAACCTCTCCGAGGACGTAGCGGGTCTGCGTAGCGGTCGATGCTGCTGGCGAGAGAGTCCAGTATCCGAGACCGACAACAACGACTGCAGCCATCCCCGACATCACCCGATGGGCCAAAATATACGCTTTTGCTTTATGCCCGAAATGAGGCGACTTTGGACTATAGATCATATACTCATAATACAACCTTTCCGTAATTTTATTTCATCAGATCGCTTAGTAGATATTACAACATTCCGCGTCAGATATTTAAACAAAGAATCAGTAGTCGTAATAGTGATCTACTTGAATATTGTTGTCTTTCAGTGTCCGATAAACAAGAGGTAGATCCTGAACACGTACCTCGACAGTGACGCGTTCGACAAAGCTCGGTGTGCCGTCCTGAATTGCGTCGATTTGAGAATCCCTTTCGATTTCCTTGGTGCCGGTGAGTACTTTGGCGCCGACCATGTCTCTGTAAGTGAGCGTGATCACATTGTTACCGGAGATATCCCAGACTTGGAAACCTTTGTTCGCCTTCTCTTTATCTAGTTCCGTATTCAACAGCCTCGTAAATGGCTGATAGTGCGAAGCGCTGATCAATTCAGTAGTCTTCCCGCCGTCTCTAGTGACCACCGCGTAGACGATATCATCCTGCACTCCAAATTGTGCGTGGGTTGCAAAAGCAATGATTGAAGAGTAGAAGGCTTTCGCACCAAATTCAAAAGTGAGGAAGAATTTTCTTTCTAGTCTGCGGAAATCCTGCAGCAAGGAATAATCTTTTTCCGCACTCACCGCCCAAACACCCTTCAGTGCAGACCAGTAGTGGAAGTCGTACCATGGATAGTCGTAAATGAATCGGGCATACTCCGCCGCGACCTTGGCGGCGTACATGTCTTCGGGCACCTGAACATTGCCGGCAACCCACTCCGAAGCTGCACCTATTATATTTTCATACAAACCCTTTATGATATTTTCAGCACCAAAACTCAGACCAATAACCTTCAATACTAGCTTGTAATCATCGTTATTGTGCGGGCTCGTGGAGGCAATATCGAGTACGGCCTTGTATTGCCTTCGAAAATCACCAATAGCTCCGAAATACCGAAAATCCGAAGGAAGTGCGTCCTTCAACACCTGCGCATATTCGTCTGCACTGTATACGATATACCACTCAGGAAGTGCCAAATACGCGTTGTCGACAGGTCGATAATATTCTTTCGTCGTACTTGCGACAGAGAGCTCCTTTTGTCGTTTTTTGTAGTACTCAAGCTTTTCTTTGCTGTAATACGTATCCCAGAGTTTGTTGGTGAATTTGTCAGTCGGATCATAATGATTTTTGATCTCAAAATACTCCACGAGATGCGGATAAGCTCGATGTATTTGGTCGTTTGTTGCCAGGAGCTGATACGGCAAGTAGTAAGTACCGCCAACAGAAAGCACCTGATCGATCATTTGATTCGTCCAACGCGCCACTTGTGCCTTAGCACCAACATCTGTGCCCTGCTTGTAGTAGACGACAAAGGCAAAACTCTCCTTTCGCGCCCAAGCGAGCACTGCCCCGGAATCCGCCTGTGCGTGACGGATGGATACGTTAATCACATTGACATCATTGTCATTAAAAACTTTCGACATCTTCGGAACCCACTCATCAAATTTTTCAACCGGCACAAAATATTCTTGCAATACGTACGTGGTTTCATTGCGTTTCTCTGGCTCAAGCTCGGCAACATCATAGCTCGCTTCATAGTTGCGGGTATGCACCGGAGCTTCGCCACTATAGAGCAGTGGATCGATAAGGTTTTCTCGGACCCATCGACCCTTCGGCCACTCACTCATTACCACCCAAGCAAAACGTTCAAACCAGTAGTCTTTCGCCCGCGGGATAAGACGGCTATCAGTAGTGACAGGTTTGTCGGTAACCATCCAACTCACCGAAGAGACATACTCGAAGTCTGGCGGATACATATCACCATTGTGAAACAGTACCGTGCCGCTGTCGCGAATATTCTTTTTGAAATGCTCATAATACTCTTCGGTGGCAACCTTGGTCCTTGTTCGCTCAACCCGTACATTGTCTGCGAGTTCCAGCGTCACATCACTAATAACACCGATTCCACCCATGCCGCCGATAGCACTGTAAAATATGTCTTTATTCTTCTGCGGGGTCGCCTCAATGACTCGACCGTCAGCAAGAACAATACGGAAACTCTTCACGCTTAGAATGATCGGGCCGAGACCGATATAGCGACCATGAACATTCACTGAGAGCGAACCGCCCACGGTAAAATTGGAGTAAGTCTGCATAATCTTCACCGACAGATCATACGGATCTATGTAATCCTGAATATCACGCCAACGAATGCCTGCCTGGACAGTGATCTCTTTTGTGGTGGTGGAAAATGAAAGTATTTTATTATACTCGCGCATATCGATCTGGACCGCTCGCTCGCTCGCGGTCTGCCCGCCCATGCTGTTTCTTCCCCCGCCAATTGAAACATGATCATTTTCTTTTACCGCCTTCACAATGTCAGCGACCGAATGTGGCACCACGATACCGACCACCTTCACTGGGTTTAATTCCGTAACGTCATTGACGATCCCTCGCTTGGTGTTTTCCACCTCTCTCGCCTGCTTGTCAGGAATTGGGTTGTGCTTGGTATATACAGCTTGAGCAATGACCAACACAACGAGACAGCCGACCACGAGGGCGCTGAGTTTTTTCCAACGCAATCCTTTGGCCCACTTGAGGGTTTTAGCTCGAAACTTTCTATGCGAGTTCAATGTTTTTGACTGATTTGATAAGCGCAAAGTACACGAGGCCTGCAATAATGACATGCGGCAAATTCAGGGAGATGTTTTCCACAATCGGCTGGCCAGTCATGAATCCATTCACAATAAAAAATGTCGCGTCGAGCGTATAGTATCCGCCCACAAGCATAAGATACTTCACCGTCCATTTACATCCAAGACAGACGGCAATGAGGCCAAGAATCCCGGAAAGTGCATGGGTAATATCGTCAAGAAGTGAAATTTTGAACAATCCAAACATTAAAGAAACATGCTCTTCCGAAGTTGGCACCATGACGCCGGGAAATCTTTCGATCAAAACGATTCCAAAAAAGCCGACCACCAAAAAGATAGCGATGTATTTTGCAATTTTCATAGCATAAAGTATACACCTAGCGCCTCAATGACTCAAGGAGTGCTCTGTCGAACATATCATAATCTTCAATCATCGGAATGTGACCGATATTTTTCAGTGTTTGCATTTTCACATCGGGAACCGAATGCAAAACCACCTCGCTTAAACTGACAGGCGTGACGGTGTCCTGATCACCCCAAATAAGTCGGACCGGTATCGAGAGTTTCTTGTATTCGCGAGAATCCGTACTTTTGTATACAAGAGGGTCGTTGAGATAGTCCTTGAACCACCTCGAAAGCTTGGCGGTTGTCCCATCGACGTTAAACGAGCGCATATATACAGCAATGAGGTCTTTGTCGATATGATCAGTGACATAGACAAAGGCCTTGAACCTCGATTGGACGAAGGCGCTGCTGTGTGCCAAAAAAGCGATCAGCGTATTCCGAACGACATCCACCTGAGTAATTCCCTTTTTTGAAACGATCTTCGGCTCATCTATACCCAGTACTCCATCAATAACAACAAACTTCTTAACCTCCGCAGGCCTTCGCATAACATACTCTGCCGCAGGACCGGCACCGTAGGAGTGGGCCACGAGAATAACGTCACTTAGTCCAAGATTCTCTACGACTCCTTCGATCCTATCAGCTTGGATGTCTCGGAAATACCCACGAGAAGCATCGGCAGTACTGTAGCCAAAGGGCGGCAGGTCGATGACGAGATAGTTGAACGAGGCGTCCGCGCGAGACGCCGATTGGATCGTGCGTTCCCACGTGCCTCCCCAAGCTGCCAACCCTCCGACAAATACAGCTGTCACCGGAGCGTGATTATCAAGCATTTGGTACGCGACCTGCTCAGAGCCAACCTGTACAAATCGCGTAGTAGTAGGAGCCGAAAGGGTCGGAGATTCTGATTCGACGAACAGTTGGATACAAACATACCCGAAAAAAATAATAACGAGCGGAATAGCTAGTACGGCGAGAATTATCTTTGTGATTTTCTTTTGCATATATTCTGAGCGTTTTTACTATTTCCTCGAAAAGAGACCGTGTGCACAACGCGCCACCACAACCAGCACCGCTCCAGAAACATCCATCAGCATATCTTTCTGCGCGTCCCAAATATCGCCCTGAGATCCGAGGAAGGCTGCACCGGCCTCTCCGCCATAGAGTGCGGCATATCCCCACTCGACCCATTCGTAGAACACTGCAACAAAAGCGATTGCGAAGATGGCGTAGGTATTGGCGATCCACTGTTTCGCCACGAGGCCGCGCGACACGAGATATTCAATAAGCGGCAATGCGTAGAAACCGACAGTGAAATGGCCAACGCGATCAAACATATTGCGCTCGAAGCCAAAAAAGTTATTGAACCAATCGAACGGCACGAGTTCAAATGTGTAATGCCCGCCAATCGTGTGCCAAAACGGGAGGATGAGCATGAGGACGTAGGCCGTGTTGGAGAAACGGATATTTCTGATGTAGAGAACGGTGATGAAAATGACGATTGCGAGAATCGGCCCGTTTTCAACATACCAGACGGCGCGGGAATACGGAGCGATGCCGGCAACGATGAATTCGATGACGTAAATAGAGAGTAAAAAGTGCGGAAGATATTTTTTGAGCATGGAGATAGTATATCAAAAAAGTAAATCCATAGGCTACATAGAAAAGCTCAAACATCTGTACTCTTGCAATCTTCTATGTAATGATTAGAGCTACCGGTTTTTATTTGCATAGATTTATTTCGACCTGCTCCACAGGTCTCTCACCTTCGGCGCGATTACGGGTCTCTCGCCTACGATGCGTGACTTTCAGTGTGGTCACGAATATTTTCTCGCCGCCGCTCGAAAATTTCTCGACCCCGGCTCGCGGTTTCGCTTGGGAGCGAAACATCGCTCCGCCTTCCACAAAAAGAAAAAACCTCCAGCAGTGGAGGTTTTTTCTTTTTGTGGACCCTACAGGACTCGAACCTGCCACCCCCTCATTGCAAATGAGGTGCTCTACCAGATGAGCTAAGGGCCCGTCATTTCGTTTTTACACCATCAAACCGACCGTCGCATCATACCAAAAAGGTGTGAAAAAAACAACCCTCTACCACCTACCTCTTCCCCCTCGCCAACCCCACCAAATGCTCCAATAGTTCAGTCAAGCCAGAACCCACCGCTTGCATCGCCTTCGGAAACAACGAGTGCTCGGTGAGGCCCGGCAACGTATTTACCTCCAGAAAATACACCCCGCGCCGCGGATGTACAATAAAATCCGATCGGGAATAATGCCTCAAGCCAAGCGAACGATGCACTTCGCGAGCCATCCGCTGGATCTCGACGCTTTCAGCGGCAGTGAAATTGCCTGGACAAATCTCCTCCGTCGCGCCGCCATATTTGGCTTCGTAGTCGAAGAAGGCAGTCTCGTCCGCTACACCAGCTTTCTCTTTGGCGCCACCTGGCTTACGAATCTCCACCGGAGGCAGCACATAGTGCTTCTCCCCACGAAAACCATCGATCACACCACACGTCGCCTCCTTTCCTGCAATATATTCCTCGATCAATACCGTATCGCCATGTTCGAAGGCCGAATGAATCGCCTTTTCAAGCTGCTTCAACGTACTGACAATCGACACGCCGATTGACGAACCTGCACTGGCCGGCTTCACTACCGCCGGATGAGGAAACGTTTTGAACACTTCGACAGCTTTTTTCGCGACATCTTTTATATCTTCTTTTCGCAACACGATATGCACCGCGGTCTTTATCTTCCCCGCCGCGTGCTGGGCTGAATGATGCGCCAAGTGCTTTTTGGTGAGCACCTTATTCATTGCGATCGCCGAAGCAAGCGCGCCCGAACCGGTGTATGCGGCTTTGTATGTGTCGAGCAATGCCTGAATCTTGCCATCTTCTCCGAACTCACCGTGCAAAGCATTGAAAATGACATCGACATGTTTCATGATCTGCTCCGGCTTCTTTTCCACACCGTCAAAATGCCACTTGCCGTCGCGAGTGATGAGAATATCGTGCACGCGGTATTTCGATGCCGGCAAATGCTTGATCACCGAACCACCTGTCTTCAGCGAGACCGGGTACTCAGAAGAAGTACCCCCACGGACAACTCCAACACGAATTTTTGATGCAGTTGTATGCGAACCCGATGCCATGCAAATAGTATATCATGGTCATTTCACCCACCGCACACACTCAGACATCCACGACCTATTGCAACCGACCGCGCACCTTCCGGTGGTACTTGATAGCGAATCGGTGGGCTTCACTGTTGAGGAGCAGGATTTCCTTCGTCCACTTTTTCGCCAATTTCTGATGTTGTGGTGCTGCCAAAATCCGCTCCGGCCTGTGCTTGTCATTTTTCACCACGCCGACGACAGCAATATCAAACCCGCCCTCTCGCAGCACCTTTTCTGCCGCGCGTTTCTGTGCTGTCGAGCCATCCACGACGATCAAATTGGGAAATGTCCATTCCGTATGCGTTAGTCGTCGAGACAAAATCTCACGAAGTGACGCGATGTCGTCCGCATCAGCTGAAGTACCCATCAGACCGCTTCTTTTTACGCCATCTTCGCCGATTACGGTGCGTTTTATTTTGAACATACGATATTCGGAGCGTCGCAACTGCCTATCTTCGAGCACGGTCATCACGCCGACCGTATTTTTACCCGACATGTGTGCCACATCATACGCCTCGATACGGAACATCGCCTCGGGCCCCTTTGGGCCGCCATGCTCCGGGCGCGGAGACTCGTCCTGCTCCCTAATCAAGCCGACATCCTGAATATGATTCAGTGCAAACATCATCCGCTTTACTTCATTGGCCTCTTCGAAACGCTGCGCTTTGGCAAGAGCTGACATGTCCTGTTCGAGCTGCTTCATCAATTGCCCCTTCTTGCCTTCCAGAAACAATTTCAAACGGGCAATGCTTTTTTTGTATTCGATTGAAGAAATTTCGCCGGTGCATATGCCTGGACACAGGCCGATCTGGCGATTGAAGCACGGTCGGCCCGTGGAGATTCGCTTGTCCGCAGTATTGGCAGATGTTGTGTCGACGACGCACGGCACGCATCGATCGCGGAATGGAAAGATTTTGCGGATAATCTTCAACCCCTCCCGCAAGGCTGTTCCATTCGAGTACGGACCGAACACTGAGGCGATTTCGATCTTTTTGCCCCCCACCTTGGCGCGCGCCTCTATCTCAATGTCTTTGTTGCGCATGATGAGTACCCGCGGAAAAGCCTCACTGGTAATGACGATGGAATTGAAACTTTTGTCTGATTTTTCTTTCGTGTTGTATCGTGGCTGGTGCTGCTTGATGAGATTGGCCTCTAGCAGAATCGCCTCGAGAACAGAGTCCGTCCGTACAAAATCGATCTTCTCAGCATGAAAGACCATGTCCACAATCAACGGACCACGGCTCTGGATCACATCGTCGTTGAAATAGCTGCGGACACGGTCACGAAGCGAGGTGGCACGGCCGATATAGAGGATTTCCGAAGCAGTTGATGTAGAGACATCTTTTTTCGCACCAGGAGGCGTTGATGCAACGAAAAAATAGACACCGGGAGCGTCTGGTAGCATCTTCCACAACTGTCCTTGACTGGTCACGGCTTGTATAGTACTATATTATGCAGCAAAATCAACCGTAACGTCTGTTCTACCTGCTTCCGCATAAAAAAACTGTTCTTCGCATTCCTATGAATCGCCCTGGCCATTGCCGGCTATATCACCGGCAATCTGGTGATCACCGTCGCAGTCGTCGCATTGGCATGCACTGAGATCTGGGCCCAATATCTCACCCGCCAACCCTCCCCTACCGTAGGGCAAAGCACTCTTTCAAAGGCCCTCTCCGACCCTGCTGGTGACAAAGGGAAGGATGACTGGAAGGCCCTTGTCTGAGAGCCGGCCGTCCACACGTTTCAACACACCTTCACTTCCTCGCACCATCACTGGTCGCGAGGATTATTTTTTATCAAAACGTTTTTCATATAAAAAACGCCGCCGGCCGAAACCGGGGACGTCTTGATGCGCAGGGCAATTACTTGCCATGAAATCACTCCATCACCTGTTGGCGACGAAGGACACTTTCGGGACTGGGAATCTTCTTCTTCACATCTTTGGCAAGCCCAAAGAGCTCCAGCAGCCTGATGAACAGGTAGCTGAGATCGAGATAACGGTAATGAATACCGTGCAACGGTGAGTTCGGGAACACGTGGTGTCCATTGTGGAAACCTTCACCGAGTGCGAGAAGCGCAATCAGCCAACTATCCGTCGAGTAATCCTTGCTTTTGAAGGGTCGCGTGCCGAACAGATGACAGTAGCTATTCACTAGCGAGGTCGTGTGTTGATGAATGAACATCCGCACGGCACCACCCCAGAGAAATCCGAGCAAGGCACCCTTCCATGTGTGTTCATGGAGATAGCCAAACAAGGTTGGCAGCAGGAAACCAAGGAGAATCCACAACACCAAGTGCCGATCGATGAACTGCACCGTAGGATTGGCACTGAGACGCCGATAGAAGGCGTTGTTCCGTAGAGGAATCCCCTGAAGCATCCAACCGAACTGAGCGTGCCAGAAGCCGAGCCAGAGATTACCGAAAGAAATCTTGTGGCGTTCAATGCAGTATTTCCAGGGGGAGTGCGGGTCATCGTCTTGGTCACTATGTTGATGATGATGGCCGTGTGTAGAGCACCACACCTGAATCTTGCCTTGCCCCGCCATCGAGCCAGCGATACCGCCGAGCAGTTCGACAATGGGCAGAGCCTTGAAAGACTCGTGGGTGAAGTAACGGTGGTAAAAGACCGTAGTGCCAAATCCGGCGACGAGGTAGCACCCGAGGAAAAGCCCCGGGTAAAACCAGTCGATGGTGCCTTCGTGTATTTGAAACACGATAGTGCCGATCAAGCCAAGAAACGGCAAGAGCCAGAAGGTGATGATCGTGGCCTTGTCCGAGGTGCTTTCTACCGGCGGAGCATGGAGGACTTGGGACACATCAGGCGAAGTATCAGTGTTCATAAGCAAGGGAGGAGACGGGGTGGAGGTTTGCCGAGATTGCCGATTGACCATTTTGCAAAGGGCAAGCGTACTGCAAAAAGCATACATCATGTTGACGAAAATCCCAAAAACCTTGCTACTTATTCAACATCTTCTTCAAATACTTGCCGGTGTAGGACTTCGCGTTGTTCGCGACCTCTTCGGGAGTGCCCTTGGCCACTAGCTTGCCGCCGCCAGAACCGCCTTCAGGGCCGATGTCGATGACGTAGTCGGAAGATTTGATGATATCCAAATTGTGCTCGATCACCATGACCGTGTTCCCTTTCACGACGAGTTTTTGGAGGATCTCGATGAGCTTCTTCACGTCTTCGTAGTGAAGACCGATCGAAGGCTCGTCGAGCAAGTAGATCGTCTTCTGCATGTGCGGACGATAGAGCTCGGAAGAAATCTTCACGCGCTGCGCCTCACCGCCGGAAAGTGTGGTGGCTGATTGGCCGAGCTGCAAATATCCGAGCCCTACTTCCTGCAAAGTCTGGAGGCGGTCGGCGATAGATGGAATATCGTGGAAAAATTCGAGTGATTCGTCGATGGTCATTTTGAGCACGTCGTAGATCGACTTCTTTTTGTATTTGACTTCGAGGGTTTCTTTCATGAAACGCTTGCCGTTGCAGACGTCGCAAGGGACATAGACGGTCGGGAGGAAGTGCATTTCCACGGCGATTTCGCCGTTGCCCTGGCAGACTTCGCAGCGGCCGCCCTTTACGTTGAAAGAAAAGCGGTTGGCCTTCCAGCCGCGAGCGCGGGCTTCCGTGCTCGCGGCGAAAAGGTCGCGGATGAAAGTGAAGGCGCCGGTGTAAGTCGCCGGATTCGAACGCGGGGTACGGCCAATTGGTGATTGGTCAATCAAAATGGTGCGGCCCACATATTCGGTACCGGTAAACGACGAACAATTGTATGTTTCATTCGAGCGGAACTTGCGCTCAAATCGAGCTTGTAGATTTTTGTGGATCACCTCGTACATGAGTGACGATTTTCCGGAACCAGATACGCCGGTGACTGCCACCAATCGGCTAAGCGGCACGTCGACATCCATACCCTTGATATTAAACACATTCGCATTGCGGATTTTCAGCATGCCCTTGTCCTGAGTACGTCGCTCTTCGGGAATCTCGATAGTCTTGTCGCCGCGGAGATAGTCGAGGGTCACTGAGCCGCTGGTGTTTTTCTTAGCGGTGAGCAATTCGTCGAGATATCCTGACACCACCACCTCACCACCATGCACGCCCGCCTTTGGACCGATGTCCACAATATAGTCGGAGGAATAAATAGTATCTTCGTCATGCTCAACAACAATGATCGTGTTGCCGATATCGCGAAGGTGCAAAAGGGTTTTGATAAGGCGATCGTTGTCGCGAGAGTGGAGACCGATGGTTGGCTCGTCGAGCACGTACATAGCGCCGACGAGGCCGCTGCCCAATTGCGATGCGAGACGAATACGCTGTGCTTCACCACCGGAAAGCGTGTGTGCCCGTCGATCGAGCGACAAATATTCGATGCCGACATTGATCATAAATTGCAGACGTGCATCGATCTCTTTCACGATCACCTTGCAAATACTTTTTTCGTTTGGCGTGAGGGTCTTGGTGAATTGTCGGAAAAAGAGATCGCAATCGGTGATGGACATCGCCACGATATCGACGATATTTTTGCCGCCGTGTCGGACGCCCTTCGCGTCGACTTCCCCACCAAGCAAAATATGGAGAGCTTCTTCGCGGAGACGTGCGCCGTTGCACTTCGAACAGGTCTCTTCACCAAAAAATTCCTTCGTGCCGAGACCGTTACATTCCGGACAGGCACCGTATGGTGAGTTGAACGAGAACATGCGAGGCTCAATCTCTGGGTATGAAAAGCCATCGTATGGACAGAGGAATTTGGCCGAGATGAGGCGCTCTTCGATGCCGTCCTGGAGGATGACCGTGCCGGAAGGGCCACGCTCGCCTGCTTTTGCCTCGGGATTCGGCAGCTCAATTTTGAGCAGACCATTTGCTTCAGCAAGCGCACGCTCTACCGACTCAGAGAGGCGCTCATGCCAGGTTTCTTTTACGTCTGCACCGTTTTCATGTGCTGAACCAGCCTTTTTTCCGGTTTTCGCGGGAGCAGCCATCTTCTCTGCCACTTTGCCAAATTCGCTAACGAAAAATTCGTCGACGAGGACGTCGATGTCGTGCTTCTTGTTTTTGTCGAGGACAATCTGCTCACGGAGCTTTTTGGAAGCACCGTCGATCTTCACCTCGCTGTATCCCTTGCCGAGGAGGTCATAGAGCATCTGATAGTATTCGCCCTTGCGACCGACTACGACGGGCGCGTAGATTTTTACCTTGAGATTATTCACAGCGACGCCCATCACTTTCTTGGTAGCCTTCGAGAGGTCGACCGTTTCGACATGCTCAACAATCGTCTTCACAATTTCTTCATGTGACAACTTTTTGATCTCGCGACCGCATTCTGGACAGTGTGGCTTACCGATACGTGCATAAATGATACGGAGATAGTCGTAGATTTCTGTAATAGTCGCCACGGTCGAACGCGGGTTGTTTGACCGAGACTTTTGGTCAATGGAAATAGCTGGCGAGAGACCCACAATCTCGTCGACGTCGGGCTTCTGCATGGTGTGTAGAAACTGGCGCGCGTATGCAGAGAGCGACTCGACATAGCGACGCTGTCCTTCGGCAAAAATTGTATCAAAAGCAAGCGACGACTTTCCCGAGCCAGAGAGGCCGGTGAACACGACCATTTTGTTGCGCGGCATCTCCACCGTGATGTTTTTGAGGTTGTGCGTACGCGCACCCTTCACGACGATCGCAAGATCGCCTCGGGAGGTGGTGGGAGAAGCCTCAACTGCGCCCTTATCAGCCAGGTTTTTTTCGTCTTTTTTCATATGAATGGATGCGCCAATTGCCCCATGGTCTGGCCATGGGGGTTGGATATGGTGATTCGCTAACTGCGCTGACCGCCACACTATATCACGCGAGTAGGCACTATAGCAAGATTTTGACGATATTCGAACAACACCCTGGACCAAACACGAGGAGTCTGTGGCTTTTTCTGAGTACCCTCCAATTTTGCATCCTTTTTGCATACTTTTGTAAGCAAAATCCGAGGGTACTCAAAATTAACGACGGGGCGTGTTCGACCTGGACGTCCCTACTTGATCGCCCCTTCGGCGATGAGTAACGCCACCTTCTTCTCGTGACCACGGTTGTAGTGGCCGAGCCTGCAGGCAATTACTTTTGGGTCAGTAGAGACAAGCTTACTAGTACCGGGCACAAACGCCGAGGACGGCACCACTCGATGACACGGCACAGCCGGATCATAGTTGCGTTTCATGATACTGCCGACGGCACGAGCAGCATTTGGTCTTCCCGCCTTGCCAGCGACCATTTGGTACGACAGGATTCGGCCCTTTGGGATAGCGCTGACGACAGATAAAACCTTGGCGGTGAAGGCGGTCACAGACAAATTAGAGACCATTCGCGCCACGAGCCCCGACACCAAGAATAGAACCCTTCACAGTGTCCGCAATCTTTTGAGCATCAGCGGCAGACAAACCCTGAATAGTAATACCCATAGGCGCCACCTGCTGCCCTTTTGAGTTCGCAACCACTATCTGAGTAGCATCGAGAATGGTCACATTCGCGAGTCCGAACATACGATTGATAAAGCTCTGGGATACGCTCACATCCTGCACTGAAGTGTACGGCATGTGTCGCTCATTCAAGCTAAAGACACCATCCTTGTAGTAGATATAATCCTCAAGAAAGTCGAAACGATAATTCCCTTTCCAGATTGCCAAGCTAATAAGACGCCAAATGGTAAGGACAACAAAAATAGCGAGAGCGACATAGAGATTGTACATCCCTATCGACGTATTCTTTGGTGTGAGTCCAAACGAGAAAACCGCTGAGACAAACACGTTACTGATCACAATCCCCAACATTGATACCCAATACCACTTCGCCGTGAGTGGATATTGCTCGTTGGAAATCTTTTCAGAGAGTGTGAACTTCTTTGTCACGGGTGCGGCCGCGGCCACCACGCTACCAGATGCCATAGATGCGCCACCCTGCGCTGAAGCTGAAGCCCCACTACCGCCACCCCGGATTGAATTCAACAAGAACATTTTGAGACCCTCAGCAGCTTCCTTCTCTACACCGTCGATGTGCGCCTCGATACCAGAAGATACCGTCGCACTCGCGATGTGTACGTCGTATAGACCAAGAAAACGGTCGAAGAGGTCCTGGTCGACATACACGTCTTGAATTTTGGGATATTGGACATGGATTTCTGTTGGTGTGAACACATTTTTCTTGATGGTCAAGAAATCCTTGTCAGCAGAGTAGTAATATCGCTTGATGTAGGTTTTGAAATACCACGCATAGAGGCCCATCGAGCCAAGGAAGAAGACAAGGAAAAAGCCGACGGCGATGGCAAGGACGCCGATCCAGTTGTTATCAACCGATCCGCCATTCATCGAAGAAGTAACAGCAAAAAGAAAGATTCCAATAAAGACGCCAAATAGTCCACTAAAAACAAAGACCGAAATCGCCTTCTCCAACATCTTCTTCTTGAACTTCTTCGAAACGCTGAGCGGAAACTGCGCCTGCAGGCTTGATGGGTTCATTTGTATATGTGATTGAATATGGAGAAAATAGTACCACGTGCCAGGCAAGATTAGCAATGGAAACGGTTTCGGTTGGTAGCCGTGAAAAATAAAACGCCGGAGCTCCTCGAAGGAACCCCGGCTGCCGATCGACGTCACGGTCCGCAGAGCACGGGGCGACGGCGATTGGCGTGTTTCGCGGCATAGGGACGTGTGCAGTTCACTTCACACTTTTGACAGGCCTGAACATGGAAACCATGGGGCCGATGGGAGCTAGGACCGTTGTAGTTACGGCCAACAATGACCCGAATCGACCGAGGTCTGACGATGATCATTTTGGTTCTCCCGTGGTGTGCGCGTTGTCCGTTGCCGGTTTGCATCGGGGTATCGAAGCCCGACCTGTCGCAATAGTAACACGCTATTTCGGCTCCCGCCAGTGTTTTAGCTCGTCGCGATGGGTGCGATACTCCGGGATCGCCAGGGCGACAAGCGCCCAAAACGCCGGCGAATGGTTGAATTGCCCGAGATGACAGAGCTCGTGCACGATGAGATAGTCGGCAAGATGCGGCGGCAGGAGCGCGAGCTTGTAGCTGAAGTTCAGATTGCCGCGGCGTGAACAGCTCCCCCAGCGGGTGCGTTGGTTGCGGATGCTGACGCGGTGGTAGGTGAAGACGTGTGGCGACGCAGTGCCAGAAGGAATGAGGGTTGCATAGAAACGCGCAAAATGTTCCAGCCGCACATGCGCGATGGCGCGAGCAGGTTCTTTGTGGAGGGAAAAAGCTCGGCGACTCGTAAGTGAAGCTGTGCGACGGGCGCGGCGACGCAGGCGAACACGTCGTACGATTCGCCCAAACGCATCGACCCGTATTCGACGCCTGATAATCCGGAAGAATGGCATGGTGCGGATATTATCTCACAGAACTCAATGCCAGATTTGCGTCATTTCTTTCACTCGTATATGATTATCGTATTAGGGCTTCGGCCTCCGAGATTCCGCCAGAGATGGCGGTTTCGATACTCGGCAAGTGCCGAGCTTTATGACTTCTGAGTAGTCGGGGTGACCAACCTCTCAGAATGCAATAAAAATGACTCGATTTTCATCGGGTCATTTTTATTACTCTAGTGAGAATCGAGGGAAAGACGTTGAATATTTACCGAGCCAAGCCAACACTTTTCATTACTTCTCGTTGCTCCTCGCTTGCCTTCCTGGCCACATCGAGAAACACCTTCTTTTTTGTTGCAGAAGATGCGGTACGGAAAAACTTAGAAAACTCACTCGAGGTGTCCTCATTTTTCGCTTTGTTTGCTCCAATTTTTGAGAAAAAGGCTTTAAACATGGTGTTTATGCGATTAGTGTATCCAATGTATCCTTAGTGTACTTTTCGGGAATATGATTGTCAATTATATCAATATTTTCCCTATAACTGAAATCGGTGCCATCAATATCTTTTACCACCAAGTCTACCCTCAGATTTGGACCGAATTCTTGTTTAAGCTTGTTTACATTCTCTCTCGCGAGAAAATACTGTTCAACAAAAGCATTCTTGGGGACCATCCGACCGTCCTTCAATTCTCTAGCTTTTACAAAATTCCAGGCCTGCAGAGGATCTTGGTAAACATAAAGAATCTGGATGAAACGCTTCTTATCGAGCGACCTACGAATATTTCTCTTAGAGATTTCAATTTTGGAAAGTGTTCCATCAAAAACAAAGCTTTGCCCATTATCCAATGCAACATCTTGAATTTTGTCCGCAATAATTGATGTTGCACCAATAAAGAGTGACGAATTCTTTCCATCGTATTCAGGAAATTCTAGACGTAGGTCATCCGAATCAATACGCAAAATAGCGTGACTGTCCTTTGAGAGCTTCTCGATAAGGTTCCTCGACGACTCAGTTTTGCCTGCGCCAGGTGAGCCGGCCATAAATACAGACACGGGAAACGCATCGGGTGGATAAAGCCTAGTATCCGCAATCCTCTTTGCGATTGCCTTCTTATTCTTACGCGCGAACTCATCTGCTCGTAATTTTATCGGATTTTGCTGCTCGCCCATTTGTTAATTTTATCATGCCCCAATCAAAATCCACTCTGAAACCTCCTCACCATCTCCAGACAATCCTCATACGCTTCGGCCTTGCCGCCGATGAATTCGTTGAAACCGAACACTTCACTATCCTCGCTCTCCCACAAATCCTCTTTCCAATACGCGCGATACTCCTTGGCCTGCCACAGCGATGTATTCCTCAAGAGACTCACCGGTGATTTTCTCAATGAAGCCCTTCGCGAGCAGACGTGTCGTGTCCGTGTCGAGATGTTGTAGGTTTTCTTGGAGAAAGAAGGTGTGAATGTGCCCATCTGCCCCTACCCGACCCATCACCCGAAACGGAAAATACCAACTCTTGTGAGTATCGAGATAGTTCAATATGGTGATGGCTAGTTCACGACTAATTTCCATTCCCCGATCTTTGATCGGAATGGGAAGGGTGTCAAGTTAGGATTTTTCCACATCAACCATCACTGCTTCCGCCATTGCAGCATCAATCTCCTTCATCGTCGGCTCACGACCCTCTCGCTGAGCCATTCGCATTAACTGACAAACGGGACAATCGTCATCCTCATAGTTATTACTACTCACAAGAAACTTATCTTGCGTACCAGCAATCTTTTGTTTTTGCATTCATTTGTTTTGATGAGAATAATTTCCATCCTAACAAAACAGCGATCAAGAAACTGCTAAGAAATGTTCAAGAAACACCTAAGATTTGATAAAGAAATTATGAAGATTATTTTAGGTGCTCCCTAAAAATCTTTTCCACCTCCTTGTCGACGAAATACACATAACACCCCTTCATTCCGCGAGTCATTAGAGTTCGGTACGTATTTCGGATAATCTCATCGGCTTTCACCACAGCGTGAAAGTGATCTTTTTTAAGAACCATCTTATACCCTTTCAAAGAAGCATCAGTTTTTGCACGAGCAGATGGGTCGGTAACGATTTTGTGTTCATGAACCTTCAAATCCTTTCCGACAATAACCCCGACGTAGTCCACCTCCAGTCCTTGGCAGGTGTGAATACAGCCAACTTCGGACACCGACTCAGGCTTCATGATCCACAGATTTCCATCGGTCGCCAGATTCCACTTCATACCGAAATCATACTCGGGTATCACAATATCCTTGGCATTTTTATCACTCCTACTTATCCAATCCCAACAATACCCAGCAACTAGACGAGCCTTATTGTTCAGCTTATTTCTTTCAAAAATCATGTCCCGCAACTCTGTCGGCGAGTCAACAATTTTAAAGTCATATTTAATATCGGAAAGAGTCACGTTTGCCGTCTCCTCAATACCCAGAACATTATCGAGCCAAGAAAGATATCCGTCGGAACCATTACAACGAAACTGTGAATGAAGTTTGAGGTGGTGAATTTTAGCGCCAATCTTGGTCGCCCATTTTTCTATCTCCTCTTTTCTCCCGATGTCCTTCCAAGTGACTTTCTGATTTTCATCTATAAAAAATACCGAGCACTTTGCAGCTTCGATGATTTCCTTGATCTGATTTTCCCCCTTAGCAAACATGCCAGTTTTAGCATTAAGCCGATGTGCCTCATCTACAATGAGTGCGTCAAAGGTATTGTGATCGGACCCAATATATGAACCTGAACCAGTGAACATATTCGAGATAGCTGTTCTCCTGATCGTCCCGGTAAGTTTTGATTCGAAAACTGCTCTCGGGGCAGCGTTCTTTGTTACGTACTGACTATTTAGACGAAGATTAGTCGTTGCGACTAGGAGATTCACCGCCACCACTGACTTCCCTGTTCCAGGGCCACCTTCGACAATGAGTACATTCTTATTGTCGGCACTGGACTTTTTTATCAGCGCCAAGGCATTCTCATACACAATCTTTTGGTCATCAATGAGAACAAACTCTTCGTTTCCCTTAATCATCGAGGAGAGACTGTCGGCCAGATTTTTCGATGGACGAATATGTCCTCGATCAATTCGATACAAGGTTTCTTTCTTGTCTCCAAACTTCACATGTTGAGCAATAAAATCCTGGAGCTTCTCCTTATCTCCCTTACAAAAGGCTGGCGCTTTCTGCAAATAGTCATCATAAAAAGGGCTTCTGATGACCCCGCTTTCAACATGATTGTGAATATAGGCACACGGTTCAAGACCAATATTCTCTTCATAAACGGTTGCATTGAAACCATACAGAAGGGTCGAGTAGGACCATGCTTGATACGAAGGGTGGAGTTCCTCACTCAAGCCATGTCTGAAACGTGTCACCACCATCGCGTCTTTTTCAGTCGGCTGAATATCAGTCCATTGCTTCAACTCAATAATCACTACTTTCTCACGCCCGCTTTCGTCTGAGCCAGTCACGATAAAATCAATTCGATTTTTCGTCCTCGGAATTCCATACTCAATCGCCACACCAGAGTCATCCGGGATCTTGTCAGTATTCATCACATGACTCATGGCATTCCCCAAGGAATTCTTCCAAGACTCATATTCACTGCTCCCAGGTTTTATATCAATTTTCAATTTCTCACTCACACAAGCGCGAATTTTATCTTCAATGCCATTCGAAGCATCCTGAAGAAATCCCCGTTTTGTGCTTTGATACACGATCATCTTAGAGCTTATTATACTTCGTATGCTTCCCTTTTGCTTTCTCCACTGGATACTTCGCAGCACTCTTCTCGTTTTTCTTAACCAGCGCCTGAGCAATATCAATTCCCAGATCATGACTCATGAGGAGTACCCAGTAAAACACATCGGCCAATTCCTCACTAATTTCTTCTCGATTCATCTCAATGTGCTTTTTCATCTCTTCTGCATTCTTCCACTGGAAATGCTCCATGACTTCCGCCGCCTCCAAAACAAGTGAAAGTGCGAGGTCCTTTGGATTATGAAATTGCTTCCAATCGCGAGCATCACGGAAAGCGACAACTTGTTCAGTGAGGGTTTTGATGTCTGAGGTCATGAGTATAAGGGTAGCATTCTGTGGTGATTATTCAAGAATTATTATAATGGTCGGATAATATTAACCAAATAATTAAGAAGGAGCCAAAACAGTAGTGTGTTGACGGCCACAAAAACGTACCAGCAATTCCCTATTTTATTCAAATTATCTTTGTTCACCTTCTCGTCGTTTGAACTTAGAGACCCCGCGGTATTATTTATTAAAAAACTCCGACCAACTTGGATCAGATAGAAAAATAAGATAAACAATATCCAGAAAATGACATTCTC
Organism: bacterium; assembly: GCA_037130265.1. Lineage (GTDB taxonomy): Bacteria > Patescibacteriota > Minisyncoccia > Phycocordibacterales > JBBTRF01 > JBBTRF01. The sequence continues at coordinate 309,080 of JBAXTI010000001.1, read as the reverse complement.
CCTGTCTGATTTTCTTACCAATAGAGACGAAAGGATGGTTAACACAGAAAGAATCTGGATAAAATTTGGTATTTGCGACACAAAAAATTCAAGGTACAAATCGAAACTTAACCCTATGATCTTTCTTGTACTATTCATTGTTCTGATTTTTGGATTAAATTAATCTCACGACAAGTTTTTAAGCCCTCCGCTTGTTCCTCACCTCCGTCACCCTCTTCGCCGCCTCGGCGCGCTCCTTCTTCTCGGCCTTCGCACCGCCAGCAATCTTCTCCTCCAACGCCTTCACCTCATCGCGCAGAATAGCGGCGGTCTCAAAATCCAGCACTTTCACCGCGCCCTCCATGTCGGCTTCCTTGCGCTTGATCAGCTTCCGGATGATCTTCGCCGCCTCGCGCGCGTCCGTCACGCCGGCAAGCTCCGCCTCATCCACCGCCAACAACCCCTTCACCGCCTTGGCATGATCCGTCTGAATCTGATCGGTGATGTCCTTGATCGCCTTGATAATCGTCTGCGGCGTGATGCCGTGCGCCGTGTTGTGCGCCATCTGCAGCGCACGTCGACGCGCCGTCTCCTTCATCGCCCGCTCCATCGAACCGGTCACCTCGTCAGCATAGAGGATCACGCGGCCGGCCGTGTTTCGCGCCGCACGACCAATAGTCTGAATGAGCGCCATTTCCGAACGGAGAAAACCCTCCTTGTCCGCATCGAGAATACCGATGAACGTCACCTCGGGCAGGTCGAGCCCTTCGCGCAGGAGGTTCACGCCCACGAGACAGTCGAATTTCCCGCGACGAAACTCTGTGAGAATCTGGATTCGGTCGATGGTCTTAATCTCGCTATGCAAATATTCGGCCTTGATCCCCTTCTCCTTCAAATATTCCGACAGGTCCTCCGCCATTTTCTTGGTGAGCGTCGTCGCGATCACTCGCCCACCCTTTTTCACTTCTTTTTGCGTTTCGGCGATGAAATCAAAAACTTGGCCCGCATATGCGTCCGGACCAGAACCCCTCTTTTCGATAATAGGGCGAACGACAACTTCTGGATCGAGAAGTCCCGTCGGTCGAATCACCTGCTCCGCAATCTGCCCGCCAATCTTGCCGCCCTTGCCATCTGGCACCAAAAACTCCGCCGTGCTGCGCTCCAGCTCATACTTGCCCGGCGTCGCCGTGGTATAGATGCGCTGGCCGAGGCGTTCCTCGATCTCATCAAATTTCAATGGTCGATTGTCCCGCGCGCTCGGCAATCGAAAACCATACTCCACGAGCGACTGCTTGCGCGACGCATCGCCGGCGAACATGCCACCCAATTGCGGAATCGTCACGTGCGACTCGTCGATGATGGTGAGGAAATCTGGCTCGCCGAGGTTACCAACCGCACTCGGCGAATTTTCGCCGTTTTTGCCCGCCTTTTTCACCGCCTTGTGCGGAAAATATGAAATCAGCGTATCTGGCGGCGCACCCGCAGGGAGCCCGCTAAAGTGGCGCGAGTAATTTTCGATGCCGTTGCAATAGCCGACCTCGCGGATCAACGCGAGGTCATAGTTGGTGCGGCGCTTCAAACGCTCCGCCTCGAGATTCTTCCCCGCCGCGGCGAGCTCCTTGAGCCGCACATCGAGCTCGGCCTTGATCGTCTGCAACGCACGCTTCTGCCCCTCGTCGGTCGTGATGAAATGCTTGGCCGGAAACAGGAAAAATGCCGACACATCGCCAATGATGCGGCGAGTGGTCGCATCGATCTTCAAAATCTCGCTCACAGAGTCAACGTCGAACCCAATTCGAAACAGCGCTCGCTCGTTCACGGGCATGATTTCGATGGAGTTGCCCAACGCGCGGAAAGTACCTGGTGTCAAATCCGCATTTGTGCGCTCATAATGAATGTCGATAAAGCGGCGCATCAGCTCGGCGCGATTGGTCTTCAACCCCTGCGCAATCTTCATATTGACCTTCTCGTATTCGACGGGAGAACCCAAGCCATAGATGCAGGAGACGGTGGCCACGATGATGACATCCTTGCGCGTGAGCAGGGCCTGGGTCGACGCGTGTCGAAGCCGCTCGATCTCTTCGTTGATCATTGCCTCCTTTTCGATATAGGTGTCGGTCACCGGCATGTACGCCTCGGGCTGGTAGTAGTCGTAGTAGGAGACGAAATAATGCACTGCGTTGTCCGGGAAAAACTCTCGATACTCCTGAGCGAGCTGTGCCGCGAGGGTTTTGTTGTGAGCGATGACGAGGGTCGGTTTGCCAATCTGCTCGATGACGTTGGCCGCGGTGAACGTCTTGCCCGAGCCAGTCACCCCAAGCAAGGTCTGATGCTTCATCCCCTTGCGCACGCCCTCGACCAGCAACTTGATTGCCTTCGGCTGATCGCCCGCCGGCGTATGGCCACCGGTTTTGAGGGTGAATTTGGTGACGGCGTCGGTCGGGCCGCCCTGTGAAATTGGAGTTTTTGGCGCGTCTTTCATTGAAAAAAGATTATATCGTATTTTTGGGGGTTCGTAAAGAAAAGGTGCAGGAGTAGGAGTAGGAGCTCGGCAAAGTGTTTTTGGGTACCCTCAGATTTTTCATACAAAAGTATGAGGAAAGTATGACAAACTCGCACCTACTCTTTTTTGTTGCGCCGCACACCTTCCTTGCAAGAAAAAACCGCTAGCCAACCCCACAAGAGGATCGACAAGCGGTATTTGCACTTAGTGCATCGGCACTACCCGAGGAATTTGCCCTAGAGCAACGTCCGCAGTCATTTCCCGATAAGCAACACGACCATCACCGAGAAGGACTTCGAACTCGCGGTAGTAGCTGGCGATGGCTTCGCACACTTTCACAAACCAGTGCATGTTCAGTCCGTGGCGGATCGGCTTGCATTTCTCCAACACTCGGGAAGCGTCAGCGAGGGCCGAGACCGCACTCTTCAGCAGCGTGCGCGAGAGGTGTCCGTCGTAATCATCGACAACAAACCGCAGGACATTGCTGACCACCTTGCATGCACGTCGAAGATTTACGATCATTCGGCGCACGGGACGACGACGGTAGTAGTTCATGCGATTACGCAGGTTGATGATCGCCTGCTCGAGCGCCGTAAGACAGGGGTGTCCTTGTTTCATGATAGTCAATTGATTCACCACATTCCTCAGACACCAGAACCGACCAACACCAAAGTTGTTTGGCTGGCGGCTCCACTTTTGGAGAAGACCTCGAACCACTTCGCAGTGACCCCCATCACTTGACCGCCCTCATGTAATTCCTTATCCGGGAAAAATACAAAAAGACGATCGGAATACCTGTCCGCCTCGGAAGTCTCTGGAATGGCTCTTTTGAGCACCGCGAGACTGGAGACGCGGTTAGCGGCACCGGGTCGAAGAGTGACGCTTTCGACAATATAGACAACCTCCGGTTCCAGTGCCGAAGCTTTCATCGGCTTACCGATCGCAATGCAAGCCTGAAACAAGTCGCTGGATGTGACTGCGAGAAAGAAGAGCGGAGCGACAATGACCATGAAAGACCACAACATCCAAGCCACCCCTTCCCAGGTCATGTTGAAACCGATGGGTAAGAGAATATCGACCACAAGCACGGAGACGCCAAAATAGATCACCTTGAGGACCGCAGTGTGTTTTTTCATATGAGGTAGGTAGACCGTTCGTTGACCGACGATGACTGGTTGACTAACAATTTTTCAATGACCGCAATTGACAATAAAATACCCGTTTTAAATGGAGTTGTCAACCTTGAAACATTTTTGTAAAAAGAAAAGGCCCACCGCGCGAAGTTTCGCGCGGTGGGCTCGCAACCAAATATCAACCCAAATTGGGGATTAGCCACCACAGTTGGCTCAATCTTTTGGCAGATTGGCAAGTGCACGCTGCTGCTCAAGCCACGGAAGTTGCTCAGGGGAAACCTCGCGGGCGGCCGTGTCGGACCGTCCTTTGAACCGTAAGTGTGGGAGACTACGGTATCGCCGGTATGAGGAAGTCGAAGTCGACCATGCTCATCGTATCTACCTGCCCCACTGACGCCAGGGGGGCCGAGACTTGGAATACTCGGAAGAAGTGACTTGTGCATAAAGACGATCGAGTGATTGCACTGCAGTTGACCAAGCCAACAAAGAGCGTGCTCCGCAGGCGAGCCGGTACCTATCTATTATACCGCGGACCCCACTAGCACGGTATCCCCAGCCAAGTGACCGGACTATTTCTTCTCCGCCAAATATGTGGACAAAAATTCGCGTTTCAATTCGAAGAAAGTGCCGTCTTCAATACCCTTTCGCATTCGATCGACAAGATTCACGATGAAATGGAGATTGTGCGTCGAAGCGAGCGTGCCTGCGAGCATCTCATCGGCTCGAAACAGATGCGCGATGTAGGCGCGAGTGTAGTGTTGGCAGGCGTAGCAAGCGCAATCATCCTCTATCGGTCGCATGTCCTCGCGATACTGAGCATTCTCGATATGCACACGTCCGTGCTTGGTATAAATAGTGCCGTTGCGGCCGAGACGAGTCGGTGCGACACAGTCGAAAGTGTCGCACCCATTCTCCACCGCTTCAAAAATATCGACAGGGTCGCCAATACCGAGCAAGTGGCGCGGTTTGTTCTCCGGGAGAAATTCATTCACCCAACGCACCGCCGCGCCCATGTCTTCTTTGTCGAATGAACCACCAATACCGAAACCATCGAAAGGCATCGAGCCGATAATACGTGCACTTTCTTTTCGCAAGTCTTCATGTCGGCCACCCTGCACAATACCAAACAATGCTTGCGGCGTACCGTTGGCGGTCACTTTTTTGTGCGCCTTCAAGCAACGTTCCGCCCAGCGATGTGTGCGTGCCATTGCCTCCTGCTGATATTCTTTTGGCGCATGCGGCGAGGTGCATTCGTCGAATGCGAAAATCATGTCTGCGCCAATCTGCTCCTGAATCTCGATCGAGCGTTCTGGAGTGAAGCGATGAGTGCTACCATCGATCACCGACTTGAAGGTGACACCTTCTTCGTCCACACGCGCCAAACGTGCCGCCACATCTTCGGTCGCATCAGTTCCGCTCTCAGCGAGAGAGGTGATAGTGCCGGGCACAGCCGCACTTTTCTCCACTGGCAATTTGCTGAATTTATTTATCCCCTTCCCAAACGCCACGCCAAGCGAAAACACCTGGAAGCCGCCAGAGTCGGTCATCGTCGGGCCGTGCCAGTTCATCATCTTGCCCAGGCCACCGGCCTTGGCGATCATCTTTTCGCCGGGCTGAAGATATAAGTGATACGTATTCGCCAACGCCACCTGCGCGCCGAGGTCTTTCACATGGTCGGGTGTGAGGGACTTCACCGTCGCCTTTGTCCCCACCGCCACAAACGCCGGGGTATGCACAATGCCGTGCGGAGTCGTCAAAAGACCGACTCGGCCGAGGGTCAGCGTGCCGTCGGGCTTGGTGAGGCGCTTCTCAACAACAAAGGAAAGTGGATTTTGCGGGCTGAGACCGTCCATATCATTCTTCATGTCTCACGAGCATACCAGATTTGACCAAATTGTGCATTTCTTGTGCATTTTGGAAAATAACGTATAGTAAGAGCCATGAAACCAGCACCGAAGAAAGTCATCCTCCTCGCAGCGGCGTGGCCAATGCGCATCAACAAGTACCTTGCCCACAAGGGATATTCGACGCGCCGAGGGGCAGACGAGCTCGTGACCGCTCAAAAAGTGCTTCTCAACGGTCGCGTTGCAGTACTTGGCGACAAGGTAAAAGAGACAGACGTCGTGGAAGTGTTGCAAGCCCAGAACAAGGCGGAAGGCAATTCAAACGGCAAAAAAGCGCCCGGCACCGGCTCGGGCAACGTCCACGGCACGACCGCGGAAGACCGCGTGTACTTCATCTTCAACAAGCCGGCCGGCATGAGTGCAAGCGACGATGAGATCAACGCTGTAATTGAGCAGCTCAAGAGCCAAAAGAAAAACGCGCACCTGGCCGGAAAGAAACTATTCCCTATCGGCCGACTCGACAAAGAGTCAAGCGGTATCATGATCCTCACCAACGACGGTCGCATCACAGACCGCCTCCTCAATCCCGTATATGCGCATCCAAAAACTTTTTTCTGTACTCTCAACAAAGTGCACTCAGCAAGCTTCATTCGCATTTTGTCTGATCGACTTCTCAATCTCAAGGCCGGCCCGGAGAATGCCGCAGAGACCGTCGACCCTTTGCATTTCAAAGTGACCTTGAACAACACCGGCAACGCCCATCTCGAACACATCTCTGCCGAACTCGGCTTCACTATCGTGGAAAGCCAGCGTATCGCTATCCTCAACATTGCTCTTGGCAATCTCAAGCCCGGCGCTATGCGCGAAGTGACGGAAAAGGAGCGCGAAGCGTTTCTCCATTCGCTCGGACTCTAGTTGGAAGATTAGTCGGTTGGGTTGTGGCGCAGAATGTAGTAAAATAGGCGCATGATACACAAATGGTTTAAGCGCGGAGCGAAAGACGCAGCGTACAGCACGAAGCCCCACACAAATGAGGGATTTCTTTCAATTGGCGACATCCGAAAAGATGAGCGATACGAGCTGAAGGAAATTCACGACGAGTTCAAACGTGGATTTGACTTGATTCAAAAATATCCAAGGACAGTGAGTTTCTTTGGTTCGGCTCGCTTCACTGCGGAAAATGAGCACTACAAGCAAGCCGAGGAATTGGCAAGCAAGATCGTGAAGGAGCTCGACTACGCAGTGGTCACCGGTGGCGGGCCGGGCATCATGGAAGCGGGTGCACGGGGTGCAAAAGAAGCTGGCGGCATATCTGTTGGCATGACCATCCGTCTTCCCCACGAGCAACACGACAATCCATATCTCACGGAGAGCGCTGACTTTAAATATTTCTTTAGCCGCAAGACTCTCCTCACCTTTTCCGCTGAAGCCTTCGTCTTCTTCCCTGGCGGCTTTGGTACACTGGATGAATTTTTTGATGTATTGACCCTCGTGCAGACCGGCAAGATACCAAAGGTGCCGATTATTCTCGTCGGTGCAGACTTCTGGCAGCCACTCGCCGCCTTCATCGAAGCCCACATTCTGGTCGCTCACAAAGCGATCAGCCCGGAGGACATGAAGTTGTATCGGATCACCGACAACTACGACGAGATCATCGATATCATACGCAAAGCCCCAGTCACCAATTGGTGGAAGCATTTTCAGGAATAGTTTTAGGAAGAGCACGCGAAGAAACAAGCAAAGAAAAAACGCGGCCCCTTGGAAGGTGGCCGCGTTTCGCGTTTGAGAAGAAACGGAGAGTTCGAATCGATTAGCTGGCAAGTTTCCGAAAGTCGGCCAGACCGTCATTGGCGAGGAGGCGCTTCACCTCCGATAGTTCATGTGTCGTGGGTGAGAGCGTGTGCACAAATTCCAAAACAGCTTCATCATCGTCGCGAAGCGCACCCTGACCAAACTCCGGCAAGAGCGAGATCAACTGTGTAAACAGCGAAAGCTCTTTGCCGCGATAACCCATTGCTGCGGCAATATCGGTAACCTTGTGCACCTCACGGGAGGTCACGATCGCCAACTTCTTTGGGGACTTCTGAAGAATTTCTGTGAGCAGCGGCAACGTGAGAGCCAGAAACTGCTCTTTCCAGCGGCCAACGAAGACCTCTAAGGTGGCATCCTCACGCTTGCAGCTCATCGGACGGATCCGCAACGCTTGGATCAGACACCGGCCGAAGGGCTGACAGAGGAAGATGTGCTTGCCGATCACGGGGGTGTGTGCTCTCTTTTCAAACTGCTGCAGCCAGTGCAGCTGTTCGAGATTGCGCGGAAAACCATCGCAAACAAACGACCTCACACCGAACTGAACACGGTGAAGTATCCGTTCAAATATCGCAGCGCAGACTAGTTCGTCACTGACCATTGTCCCCTTCGCTATGAGTGGCAAGGCTTGGGCCAATTGACAACCCAAATCATCACGGATAGCAGCACGCTCCCGAAGAACCGAACTACAAACGAGACTCTCCGAGGAGGCCCGTCCGTGGCTGCGAATCTTATTCCCAGCGAATTCCTTTCCACCGCCTGCCGGAGCATAGAGCGGATAGAGTTTGAATTTATGCTCCAAAAGTTGCCCGAAGAATGCTTCGATTTGGTCGGTCACGAATCCTCCTTATGTAGAGGGTTATTGTTGTAGCTCCGAATATTTCTTCCATGTAATTGCGAAGAACAGAGCCGACAGATGTTATATCAGAAAATCAGCTTTGCGTCAAAAAAACCTAACGTAGGCTGACCTTCGTAACACCTAACGATCACAGAGATTACAGATGATTCTACGCCAACGCGAAGTAGAGAAAGAGCCCAAACATGAGGACGGCAAGGCTGCAGTTGATGAACGCACCAGTCACCGAGCCAATAAGACCTGCGGTAGCCGACTTAAGTGCAGCGGCATTGCTTTTGCGGGCCACGATTTCACCGACAAAGATACCGACGAACAAGCCGATAATGCCACCAAGCGGAGGAAAGGCAACGAGACCCAGGATAAGTCCGAGAAAACCAAAGAGGACTGAACGACGATCTGCCCCGCCATATCGAGCACCAAGGATACCAGCGAAATAGTCGATGAAGAAGGAAGTCACAAGAATCCCTCCGAGTACGGCCAAATTCTCCCAAGTGACGTGTACAAAATGATCAGAAATCGCAAATAGCAGTGCAATCAAGAACATGTAGGAGATGCCAGGAAGAAACGGCACGAGCACGGCTGGAATGCCAAGCGCCATGAAAAGCGCTGCTACCGTGAGAAGAATAGGGTGTTCAATCATTCCTTCATTTTACCATACCCGCTGCCATATCCGTATTCGTACTCGTCCTCTTCGGCAAGTTCGTCACGCAAAACAGCGACACCTTTCGGCAAAGAGGCTGTCTCTGCATCTTCGTCGTCGTATGAATCGGAGGACGGTCCCGGCACGACAGCAGATACTTCATCCAACACATCATACAAAACGGTGGACGGACAGACCGTCGGAATACGATGGGACAGGCACACTGGTTCGCTGCCCCGAACAAACACGTCGACCGTCCCGACCACCACACCAAGCACCTTCGATGAATCAATATCGATGAGTGGTGCACCACCCGTAGCGAGCCATGGCGCGCCGTCGAGCTCGATCAATTGCGGCACGCCGTTTTGGTCTTTTTGCACTGCACCAATCGAACAAAGGTGCGTGAAGATCTTCGGCTGCCCCACAGCGATCCGCTTCGCATCGACACCGCCCTCAGTCCGACGACCTGTGGCTGGAAAGCTTAATGTGAAAGCCTCTACACCCGCCGTGAGGCAGTCTTCGTTGGTTTCCAAGTCATCCATCGAGAAGCCGATCTCCTGCCGCTGCTCGAAACCAAATACGGCCAACCCTCGAGCTATATCCGTGTCGATGAGCATAAGGTCGGCCGTCTGGTAGACATCAGTCCCCGCCTCGGTCTTCTGATATACACCGGCGAAATACTGCCCACCACCCTTCTCCATTGCCCTGAATACATCGAGCGAAGTCACTGCAAACTGCCCATCCACGGCAAAGCCAGTCCCCTCGAAGTGTACGGTCGACAGCTCTACGCCCATTTGTCGAGAGCCGAGAAAGACTAAGTTGCGACGAACCGAATCAATAATATGTTGTGTTGGCATGCGAATATGCTTATGAGTAATACCCATAAGTAAAGCAAACCAGCGATAGAGAAACTGCTAAGAAAGGCTCAAGAAACCACTAAAATCTGATAAAGAAATCGTAAAAAAGTCCTAAAGAAAAAATGAAGAAAGATTACAGAGAGATATTTCGCAGAACCGTCGCGTCCACCATGTTGGGTGCTGTCTCGCGAATCACCCCGTAGAAGCGCACTTTGTCACCCTTGATGAAACGCGCGATTGAAAAAGGTTCTTTTTTGTTGTTCAAAATACTCACGCCATCTGCCAACGGCAATGTGTAATCCACCCCGGCAACAGTGACAACCATATTGGCTGGCAATGAGCTGCCTTCCAAATTTTTAACAACACCCTCGAAGTTTCGTGGCTTGAAAATCGACATATCTTGATAGATGCGGATCGTCTGCACCTCGAGTGTTTTTTGGAGATTGTTGTATACACCGGTTGCGGAAGTAATTTTCGAGCCGACACCCAGGACACTCGTGCTCAGCACCAAAGTACCCTTGTTCACCGGAGTCGATGAAGCTACCAACAGCGTAATCTTGCCTCGGGTCTTTGAATTAAGAACGTAGGCCAATTGCGTCGGGGTACTCGTGCCGAGATCGGTAATCGTGCCGGAAAAACCTTCCTCCAATGTCTGTAACGACCAATTCTTCACCTTCTTTGCCACTACGTCGAGAGAGTTTGAGCCTTCGAAAAGGTCTCCGTTGACTGAAATGAAATCGCCGACGGAAATCTCCTTCACAGTAACGGCCTGTCCAAACCGCTTCTCAAAAATGGTCTTATCGTTGGTACGAACAGTGAGGCGAATAAACGAAACACCCCAATACACCTTGCAGAAGATCGTGGTACCGGAAACCTGTTCAACGCGAGCACCCTGGACAGAGACCGAGCCGTTGTCGTTTACATGCACTTCGAGAGTAGAGCCGAATGGTCGAGGGTCGTAGACGGGCGCAAGCACCTGCGCCTGAGCGAAGGGTGCAAAACCGGCCAAAATGCTCACGCTAAGGCCTAAAACGACGGCGACGTTGATCGCTTTTTTCATCCACGAACACTACCACAAAATAGCCTTTTTGGCCATGTTTTTTGACCATTTTCCATAGGGGGCCGTGGTTAGGCCATCTTGAGATACTTCGCTCGCTGGGAGGCCGAAAATCGCTCAATGGCGTATCGAAGCATCGTCCTCGGCATGGACACAGCATGCATACCTAGGAAGCTCTTGAGGGCTTTTAGGCCCTCTGGAGAACGTTTCCCTGTCTCGCGAAGCATCCAGCCGCAAGCCTTGTGAATGAGGTCGTGGTCGTCGCCTATGAGCGTCTCGCAGATGCGGAGGGTATCGGCAAATTCGCCTTTCTGAATGAAAAAGTGTGTAGCGATGACTGCAATACGCCGCTCCCATAAATTGGCTGATCGTGCCAAGCGATCGAGAATGGCCGTGTTCCCTTTTTGATGCAGATAGGCACCGAGGATGTCCCGGGCGGAGTTGTCTACGAGGTCCCAATTGTTGAAACAGCGAGCGTGTTCGATATACCACTTCGCGATCTGCTCCTGATCAACAAGTGGCTGGGGTAATTTTGCAGCAGCACCGTTTGGCGACCGCATCGCAATAACCATTTTCTGGTTCAAGATTTCTGTGCAGGTGAAGCGGTGTTCGTGAATTGGGTTTTTTGCGAGAGTGGTGAGATCGGCGAAAGAAAGGTGGGAGTAAGCGCGGGCGATCGTTCGCTGTTGAGGCACGGTCAAGCCAAGGAAGCGATCGCCCGCGCCATATTCACCTAGCCCAGTTTTAAAATAGCCAGCAAGCTGCTCCGCCTTCTTGGCGTTGGCGTTCGCCCTCAGCTCGCGCACGAGGTCTTTGAGCGTTCGGGGTTTTTGTGGTTTCCTTGTCATATCGATATCTTGTGTGCCAAATAGTATAGCAGGAAAAAGTATAGCAGAGGTGTCCGTCAACATTTCTGAGTACCCTCGGATTTTGCATACTTTCTTCATACTTTTGTATGCAAAATCCGAGGGTACTATTTTTACTTCACCACCCCTCTTGAACACCACCACAGACACCGCCCTCCCAGCCTGGCGCAGCTCCACGACTGATTCTCAACCGACAAATTTCGCCCGATTTAAACAAGAAACAAATCTTGATTATATTCCCCCACACCGAGGGACTTGGCTTCACCACGCAGAATTGCTTCGTATGGTGCGCAGGCGAAACAAGAGGAGCCGCCCGCGAGAACGCGTGGACACTCAAACACGCCCTTCTCGCGGGCGGCCTTCACTGCCCGAGCCACGGTGAGCACTTTTTCTCGCGCGACCTCCAACGAGGGCAGCTCCACCAACTTCGGCTCATCGTCTCGATCCAAATACCAATAGCTTGCACCACTCACTTTGCGCTTCTGCAATTCGTTCAACAACAGCAAATAGATCGGCAGCTGCAGCGACTCGCCCTCCTCCTCCCGTTTCCCCGTCTTGAAATCGAGCACGCGAACACTGTCATCCTCCGGCACATATTCAAGCCAATCAATCTTCCCGCACAAAATAATATTCTCATCCTCAGACAAAAAGTAATTCGGCAGCATATCATTCTGCCCACCCTTCAGCTTCAACGCCTTCTTCACCAACGGTCCTGGATGTGCAATCACTCGCTCGATCATCACTTCTCCACGCGCCTTCCACTCAGCCTCATCTTCAACACTCTTGAAACCGCCTTTTTCACCTGAAACCTTTGCCCACTGCTTCTCGTATTCAGCCAATAGGTCTCGTCCAGTAAATCGCTCTTCGGCCTTGAAATCCGCCAATCCCTCCACCACCCCATGCACGGCCGTACCGAGAGAGAGCGCAGGACCAACCACGCTCATCTTGCGGCGAGTCTTTGGATCTTTGTATATGTTATGCAAATAGTACGCACGCGGACACTTCAAAAAATCTCCCATCGAGGAGTGCGACACCCACACCGCGCTGTACTTGTCTTTCGCCATTGCCAGACTATTGTATCCTGCGACCACTACGCCCGCAATGTTCGCAGCGCATTTAAGATGACAATAATATCAATCCCCTCCTGAATAAAGGCACCGGTGACCGGCGGAATATATCCAAAAGCAGCGAAAGCCATCCCAATCACCGACAATGCAATGCCGCCGTAAATACTCTGCCGTGCCACACGCACCGTTTTTTCGGCCGCAGCAAACAATTCGTCCAATTTCTCAATTCGGTGGTCGAGGATCACCACATCCGACACCTCAATCGACGCACCATTCTCCGATCCAGAAAACACCACACCAACATCGGCTCGTGCGAGCGCCGGAGCATCATTCAATCCATCGCCAATCATCACCACACCCTGACCTTGTTTATGCGCCGCCTCCACCAGGCGATATTTGTCCTCCGGTGAGACATTGGCCCGCACCGTGACACCAAAACCAGCAAACACAGCTTCCGCATTCGCCTTGCTATCTCCAGTGATGATCTCAATTTCAGCTCCACGAGCAGACAGATTTGAAAACAACGTGCCGACACCGGCCTTCAACTCGTCCGCAAAAATAAAATGGGCGAGCTCCACACCATTTGCCGACAAAGCGAGAATAATCCCTGAAGTATCTTCATCATCAATAGCGCTGGCGCGCTTCAACGAAAATACCTGTCCAGAAATCTCCCCGGAGATCCCTTCGCCAATCTTCTCCGCGACATTCAGCGCCGGCGTGTACTCCACCCCGCGCCGGCGCGCCTCGACCACCAAAGCCTGCGCCAGCGGATGCAGTGAGTGAATCTCGATCGCTGCTGCAATCGCCAAAGCTTCCGCCTCGTCCTTTAATTGATGATGTAACAAATGAACCTGTCGCAAAGACGGCTCGCCCATTGTGAGCGTGCCAGTCTTGTCGAAAAAGATTTTCTTCGCCTTCTGGAGTCCTTCAAATGCTGCAGACTTCCGCAAAATGATACCCGACCGAGCAAGGCGCGACATTCCACCGATAAAGGCGGCAGGCGCAGCAATAATGAGCGGGCACGGTGTCGCAATCACCAACACCGCAAGCGCCCGAGTAATCTCGTCACTCACCACATACGCAATCCCGGCAAACAAAAACGTCGCGAAGGTGAAATATGCATTCGCTCGAGATGACATTCGCACGAGGGGTGCGGGATTCGCCTTTGCTTCCTCTACGAGCTGCGCGATCTTGTGATACGTCGAGGAAGAAAAATCTCCAACCACATCGAGATCGAAGCTTTCTCCAGCGTTCACAGCGCCGCTTTTCACAAAGGTCCCTTTTTTTAAAGAAACAGGGTCGGATTCGCCCGTGAGATTGGCCATACTGAGCACCGCGCCGCCAGTCGAGACCACCGTACCGTCGAGGGGTACAATCTCCCCGCGTTTGATCAAGACACGGTCACCATCCTCCACCTCTTGAATCGCCACACTGTCATAGCCACCATCACCTGCTGGACCAGTCGCTACGAGACAGTATTTTGGAATCGTATCGCCGAGCGACTTCAACGCTGCGTACGCTCGACCATTCGCAAAGGCTTCAAGTGCCTCTCCACCGGTATACATCAGAGCGATCACCCCGCCAGCAAGATATTCGTGAGAGACGATCGAAACCACCATCGCGAGAAATGCTACGTAGTCGAGACTGTATCGGCCCTCACGGATCTCTTCGTACGATTTTGTGACTATTTTGAAGAGACCAATACAGACAGCCAACAAAAATACGTACGGGACATGAAAAATGCCGAGAATTAAACAAACAAGTACGAGGCCCGGCACAATGAAATGGGTTTGCATAGAAAAATATTGTATCACGACTACACCGCGGCCGCCGAAAAGTGGCGAACGTTTCCAGAAACAAAAACGCCGGCCATCGGGCCGGCGTTTTTGTTTCATCGACCCTTTCGGATCAATCCTCTTCAAAAATTATGAAAGGTGCTTTGAAACCAAGCTAGTCATTTCAAACATGTTCACAGTAGCCTTGCCACCGAACACCTTTTTCAAAGAAGCGTCAGCGTTGATATTTCGCTTGTTCTTCTCATCCTGGAGCTTATTCTTCTTGATGTATGCCCAGAGAGCCTTCACCACCTCAGATCGAGGCATTGGTCCCTTTCCCACGACAGCGGCGAGGTCTGCGCTGACAGTCATTGGCTTCATGAATGCTGAATTGACTTTCTTTGCTGCTGGTTTTGCTGCTTTTGGCATATTGATTATATTAATTACTTATGCGAGCTATCATACCATACCCCCTCTGGGACCGCTACCAGCCCCCTTTGATAGCTATTTAAGCAGAGAGGTACTCAGCGCAGAACTACTCCCAAATCCCAAATGGCAACCCCGCATAATGCACCACGACGTAGAGGAAGATGCTGTAACCAACAATCGCCACAATGAGCGCAAGAAGTGTGACGTTCACAATCTCCTGTCTTCGCTTCTTTACTTCATCGAGCGTACAAATCCCCTTCTGACGACGGAAATACAAGACGAGACTCCATGCGAGCAGCATGAGACCAACAACACGGAATGCCCAGCGATAGTCGCCGTAAAGACTATCGGCGAGCGACGCCGAAAAAGTGGCGGTGGACAAGCCGAACGCGACGAGAATAAGCGGGCTCAGACAACACAAGGATGCAGCCAACACTGGCAAACCGGTCAATTTGAAAAGTTCTTTTAATTTCATACGAATAGTGTAGCAAACATTGTAGCGAAGATAAAAATACAGAGGGCGGTGATAGAATAGAGCGATGAACACACAACGTATTTGGACAATCGTCGGAGCAGTCGCGGCCATTGCCTTCGTGGCAGCGGCAGTACAATGGGGCTATGGATGGTATCAAGGCCATTTTGCACCAAGCGTACTCGATGAGTCGGCCCAATCGACCGGACCAACACTCAGCACTTCGCCATTGCCAACCAGCACCACTACCGCTCTCGCCTATTTCGCTGGTGGCTGTTTTTGGTGCGTCGAAAGTGACTTCGAGAAGCTCCCAGGTGTAGTAGAAGCAGTATCAGGCTACACCGGCGGTACCACAGGAATAGACGGTCCAACCTACGCTGAGGTTTCGAAAGGGGCGACTGGTCATCGAGAAAGCGTGAAGGTGGAGTACGATCCGCAAAAGGTCACCTATGCCCAGCTAGTATTTTGGCTTCTTCGCCACAGCGACCCCACCGACGCAACGGGCTCCTTCTATGATCGTGGCCACCAGTATACTTCCGCGGTGTACTACCAAACCGATGCCGAAAAGCTGATCGCCGAGAAGGTGATTGCGGAAGTGTCTAAGCTAAAGATATTTCCAAAGCCCATCGCAACAGTCATCGAACCAGTCGGCGAATTCTGGATTGCCGAAGACTATCATCAGGATTTCTACAAGAAAAACACTACTCGATACGAATACTATCGCAAAGCTTCTGGACGCGATGCTTTTTCTAAGTTGATTTGGGGCGGCGGGAAATATGACAATCTTTTCGGCGTCCCAAGCACTACAGTGAAAACTTCGGCGGCATCAGACATTTTTGCCGCAAAAACTGCCTTCACCAAACCAGACGATGCCACCTTGCGCGCTCGACTTACTCCTCTTCAGTATGAAGTGACCCAGCAAGCGGGCACCGAAAAGCCATTTGAAAACAAATACAACGAGAACAAGCGCGCTGGTATCTACGTCGACATCGTCTCTGGTGAGCCATTGTATTCTTCGACCGACAAATACGACTCTGGTACCGGCTGGCCCTCGTTCACCAAGCCAATCGCATCCGATGTCGTGACTTTGCACGAGGACAACGGCTGGTTTACCAAACGCACCGAGGTTCGTTCCCGATATGCCAACTCCCATCTTGGACACGTCTTCACCGACGGCCCCGCACCGACGGGCCTGCGATATTGCATGAACTCCGCTTCGCTGCGCTTTGTTCCAAAAGAGGATCTCGTGAAGCAGGGGTTGGGAGAGTACTTGAAGCTATTTCAGTAACCCTCGACACAACACGCACCACCAACAAAAAACCGCGACCCTTTCGGGCTGCGGTTTTTTGTTGTCTTTCAGAGGTCTTAAGCTTACGCTCGAGATACCTGTGTTGCAGAAGGACCCTTGTCTCCCTGTACCACTTCGAAAGTGAGAACATCTCCCACCTTCAACTGATCAAACATGACTCCTACCAACTCCTTTGAGTGGAAGAAGAGGTCCTTTGCTTCGCCATCGCGAGCAATGAAACCAAATCCTCGGTCGGTCAAAGTCTTGATTGTTCCTTTCATTTTGTGTTGTTTTTTGTTTTTCTATTAGCTGCAAAACTCGACTCGGTTTCCCAACTAGTATACACCATATCGTGGAAAATAGCGAGGGGTTTATCACGACAAGCGAGGATTGCGTGAGAATGTCCTCATTCGCACAGCATCCGAGCGCCGTCGTGACAAGGGGCATGAAATGCCCCTTACTTGCTTCGTGCTGCTCGCTTCGCACTCTTCGCCGCTCGACGCTTCGCAGTCTTGCGTGAACGTGAGGTCTTGTTCTTAATATCCTGGGCTACTCGTTTTGCCATGTGAATGTGTGTTGAAAATGAAATAAAGGCTTATTCGCTTATTATACAGAAAAAATGTGAAAAAGATATGCGCTTGTTAGACATGAACCTTAACTCAAGACTACTTCAAAGCTTTGCGCGTAACAGAACCGAAATATCCCTGAGCAGGAGAGATCTTCCGAGCCTTTTGAAATCGAATGAGAGCGGCTCGAGTAGCTGCACCAAAATACGTAGTTTCCCCTCCCTTTGACCCCATCCCGCTGACAGACACGACAAAGCCATTATTGTTCAAAAACCGCTGCAGCTCCAAGACTTCTGGATCCGTCTTTCCCAAAAAAAGGTCTTTGCTGAATTGCTGTTTCTTGTCTTTCGCAACCGACACAGACGATGTCGCCTGCGCCTGAACAGACACACCCGATGAGGAAGCAGGACGATAGAAACCACTACCCACAATACTACCCACAATCGGACCGTTGCCGATCGCCACACTATTGCTGGAAGCTGGCGTCGTACACACCGTCGAACTCGGAGTGACGGTGACTGTCCCCGAGGCACCACTTGAAGCGAGAGTGAGGACAGAAGTCCCTGTTACGCAGACATTGCTAGTGGTGAAGGAACTGATATCAACCGACAACTCTTGCTGGGTCGGTGAGGTGATCTGAATAGAGGAACCGGAAGAAATACTGACCTGGAAGTTTGAATCATTTACCACGATCGATTGTATGGCGGCACTCGAACCGGTGATATTCAACGTGTAGCCGGCCACGCCAATAAGCGCATCTGTGGTGAGTGTCACATCATTATAAGCAGCGAATGCCACATAGGGAGCAAATACGGCTACCGACAGGATAAGAGTGAGATATTTTCTCATACAAACTGGCTTTTAGCGGCAATAGTTAGCTTCTGAAACAAGCGCACCCGAAGCATTGATGTAGAAGCTGCCTGCCCCACCGTCCGCTCGATTCATATTCACACATGCTTTGCTTGAAGTGAGGCCGAGTTCACCTACACTAACAGTAGTGGTCGCACTCGCTCCAGAAGAAACATGGAGCTTGGTAGCCGGAGTGGTAGTGCCAATGCCAATATTTCCATTAGAGAGATTCGAGCCGGTGCCTGTGATACTCGTGCCATAAATAATGTTGCCAATGTTAAGTTGGCCGTTTGCCGTGGCGCTTGGGAAAGAAATATTGTTTCCAATGATGATATTCTGATTGCCCGTCGTGAGGTTGGCATTGGACAGAGAAGAGGTCGCGCTCGAAAGAATAAGATTGTTGCTACCAGTTGTCACCATGTATCCAGCCTGATATCCGAGGACGGTATTGTAAGAACCAGTAGTATTTTGATACATAGACAACAATCCGATAACATTGTTGTACGAACCAGTAGTGTTGTACTCCATAGCACCAACACCCATTGCATTATTGCCATAACCGGTAGTATTTGCGAGAAGCGCCTGATGTCCGATTGCAGTATTGGAATCGCCAGAAGTGTTGTTAAGCATCACATTCGTGCCCACGGCAGTATTATACGAAGCGGTGGTACTGTGCTGCATCGCTTGGGCACCCACAGCAGTATTGTAGCTACCAGTAGTGTTATCATCCATCGCAGAAAGACCGAAGGCCGCGTTACTACTACCGCTGGTATTGGCCCGGAGGGATTGCCAGCCTACAGACGTGTTATACGAAGCAGTGTTGTTGATGAGAGATAAATAACCGACCGCGGTATTTCGCGAGCCAGTAGTTCCGAGGCTGAGAGCGCGATCGCCAAAGGCGGTATTAAAACTTCCGGTCGTGTTGGCATTGAGTGCCTGGTAACCAAAGGCGTTGTTGTACGAACCAGTAGTATTGCTTTGGAGCGCCTGTAGGCCGTACGCATTTGAGTATGCACCGGAAATGTTGGACAGCAGTGTCTGATATCCTGTGCCCAAGGTGGCCCTCGAACTCGATGCTTGCAAGATCAAATTGCCATCTATCTTGTAACCACCAGTAGTACCGCTCGTGTTGATCGTAGAAGATGCAGCAATGGTGCCAGTCGAATTAATATTACCAGAACTAATAGTCCCGCCAGTGACGATGTCGGTAGAGATGGTCGTAGCGGCAGAAACCGAAGAGGCAGAAAAAAGATGCGGAGAGTATCGCGAGTAGTAGTGAACCAAAGATAGTAACGGGACTCAATATACCGCGGCGACTAAAGCAAGAGGTGTTCATGGAGTGATGGGTTTGTGTTTATTGATAATAAAAAAACAGTAACCGAAAAATACTGTTTATTGTACAGCCTCGAAAGAAAGTAGCGTGTGGACAATAAATGAAGAACGCGCGCGAGCCTAGCGGACTTGCGCTATGGAACCAGAACCCCTCATTTCCCTCTTAAAATGCTTCAGATACGCCACCAGAATAAAGCTAATGATGACCATCAGGAACCACGAGGTGATTTTACCGGTGGAGACCACGCTCCACACATGTGGACCTGGTCGGGGTACTTCCAAGCACCGAGGTAGGTGGAGATATTTTCTGCTACCCAAATGAAAGAGGCGATGAGTAGGAAGCCGATGTTCATTGGCATGTAGCGCTCCTTGCTAGAGACCGTGAAATACACCCGGGTCTTCCAGAAAAAAGCGAAGACAGCGGCGATCAAAAAGTATCGGAAGTCGTAGATGTAGTGATTGGTGAAAAAGTTGAGATAGATGAGAAAGCAGAGCACCGCACTCGCCGCGTAGTGCTCGTAATCGCTCAGCCGAAACTTCATGATTTTCCACGCTTGGCTGATATAGCTCCCCACCGCCGCGATAAACAGAAAGTCGTATCGAGCGAGACCGAACAGCGGAATGTGGTTGGACAGAAACAGAAGTACGAAGAACGACCCCACGAAGACGCAGGCCCGAGCTTGTTTTAGACCGAAGAGGAGGAATTCGTGGATTGCGGAGTTCATGGGGTCAATAAACAAGACAAGATTGGAACTATTCTAGCTAATGATTATGTTGTTCAAACTTAAAAACATGTGCCTCTTCTGCCGGAGAGTCCTCTGAGAGAAGAAGTAGGTCACAATTACCAAAATGAAACTGGGTGAGGACTGTTTTCCAATCTAAACCATAGTATGTTGCGTAAATCATCTTTCCGATATCGCCATGACAAACCAGCAAGATGCTTCCACTTTGATGTACACTTTTAATTTTATTCAAAAGCACCTCAGCCCTATTCATCATGTCTGGGAACGTCTCTGCTCCTTCTGGGTTGAGAAAATAAGTGATTGTATCTGTCTTAATAATATGTGGCTCACACATAGTCTCGATTTCAGAAATCATTCTTCCGGTCATAATGCCGAAATTTCTTTCAATGAGCAGATTCTCTTTTTGCGGCGACGACATTCCCAACGTCCCGGATATTATTTTTGCGGTCTCAAGAGCTCTGATCAGCGGTGAGCTATAGATAGCATTAAAAATAATAGCGAATTCTTTTATCTTATCCGCAACTTCATGCGCTTGCTCAACGCCTTTTTCAGTCAGAGGCTCATCCCTGTGTCCATTCAATATACCCTTTAGGTTATCTACATTCTGTCCATGTCGGGCAACATATATCTTTAGCATTTAGGCAGTATAACAAAATTCGTCGGACGTGACCTTTCACCAATTACAAAAACAACAAATCCCGATCCAAATCATCCGCATCGGTACCACCCGCCTTTTGTTGGAGTGCGTTGTGGGTCGAAGCCAAATACACGGTGCGTTTGCCGAATTTGTCTTCGAGCATGTCGATCCGGCCATGAATCGCCTCGAGCTTGTTGGCCATCTCACTCCCACCAAACAAGTCTGCTTGATGCGCACCCGACGGTACCAAGTCGTGAAGCGTCACTCCGGTGGTGCGATACAGGGTTCGTTTGGCGTAGATCTTTTGAAATTCCTTCACGGCTAGCGACACGATGATTTCCGGTGCATTGGTCGGCGATGCGAGCGTGACGGTGTGATTGGAATACACAAAATCTTTCGACTTCAGGAAAAAAGATACCTTCTTCGGTGCAAGCTTGAAGTGCCGAGCTTTTGCACAGGCATCCTCGATGTGTTTCGAGAGCTGCGAGATGAGAAATGTTGTGTCGTTGGTGCTCGGATGAAACGACCTCGTCTTTTGTATCGAGGAATAGGTGGTCTTTTTCTCCGGGTCGATGGGTACGACGGAAATACCATTCAGTTCCTGCCAAATAGTCAGATACGGCTTCGACAGATGCACTTGCAACCACGACAATTCTTTGCGAGCAAAATCACCGGCGGTGTGTATTCCCTTTCGTTTCAAAAGCTCGGAGGTTCGCGGCCCAATCCCCCAGATTTTTTCTATCGGCGTATTTTCGAGGAAGTCGGGCGCTGTCTCACAGCCAATCACAGTGAGACCATTGGGCTTCACCCATTTCGACGCGACTTTCGCGAGCACCTTGGTGGGCGCGAGGCCAATAGACACCGACAGGCCGAGCTCTTCGGTGATCTCTTTCTTGATCCGCTGGGCCATTTGCAAATACGTCATTTTCAGCGGTCGATCCAGGCCAGTGAGGTCGGCGAAGCATTCATCGATACTGTATTCCTCGACATCATCGGCGTATCGGCGGACGATGTCGAACATCAGCTGCGAATACCGCACATACGACGCGTAGTCGCCGGGCAGGATGATGACCTGCGGAAATTCTTTTTTCAGCCTGAAAATTGGCATGCCACGAATAACCCCGAGCGCCTTGGCTTCGTACGACAGCGCCGATACGATCCCGCGCTCCTCGCCAGTCACCACCGGCAGACCTTTGAGCTTCGGATTCTTCGCCACCTCAACGCCCACAAAAAACGCATCCCCGTCGATGTGGAGGAGGGTTTTTGAGACGGCAATTTTTGGCGCAGTCGCGGACGCGGCATTTTTCGTCGACTGATTCACTCACCTATTATAGGTGAACGATGGTTCACTGGGCAAGGCACTATCGAATCCTTCATGAAGATTATTTTGAACCCCACGTGTTTGAGTCTCCGTAGCACAGGACAGTTTTTGCTGAATCTTTTTTCATTTGGTAGAGACTCATCTGTTAATGAGTATGCCCGTAAATCAAGCGAAGCCGAGGAAAGGCAGGCTTTGTCAGTAGATTCTCAGGTTAAAGAGATGCTCAACATTGCCCAAAGGGATAACCTCAATATTCTAGAGATTTATAGAGAATCCCATTCAGCAAAAGATTGCGGGCAAAGACCGGTATACAACAAACTTCTTACAGATATTAGGAATGGAAAGTTTGATGGAATACTTGTGTGGCATCCAGATCGTTTAAGCAGAAATGCTGGAGATCTTGGATCATTAGTAGACTTACTAGATCAGAAAAAGTTAATTGAGATACGGACTCATAGCCAAAGATTTACAAACAATCCAAATGAGAAATTTCTACTCATGATTCTCGGATCACAAGCCAAACTTGAGAACGACAATAAAAGCATTAATGTAAAACGAGGACTCAAAACAAAATGTGAAATGGGACTTTGGCCGAGTGTCGCTCCTACTGGCTACTTAAATTCTAAAGACAGAGACAAGCCGGGCGTAGTATTAGTAGATCCAGACAGAAGCTCAATTATCAAAGAAATGTTTACGAAAGTCGGATATGAGAGTTGGAGTGGCAGAAAAGTATATAAATGGTTACGAGAGATTAAATTCCTATCCAGAAATGGAAAGCCTCTAACCCTAAGTAATGTCTACACTATTTTAGATAATCACTTTTATCATGGCACTTTTGAATACCCAAAATTAAGTGGTAGATGGTTTCAAGGTAAACATACTCCACTCATATCAAAAGATTTGTTTGATGCGGCACAAAAACAATTACATTTACAAATAAAATCGACTGAAAAAAATAAAGAGTTTGCATTTACTCGGATGCTTACTTGTGGAGTATGTGGATCAGGAGTAACTGCACAGGAAAAGTATAAGAATCTAAAAGATGGAACGATAGCAAAGTATATATACTATGGTTGTACTCGATCTAAAAATATTCATTGCAAAGAAGGCTACATTGAAGAAAAAGTTTTAATATCACAATTACTAGAAATGATAGATAGGATTGATCTAGACAAATCTGGTCTTAAAAAGAAGTTGGAAATCGAAATAGAGAGACATAAGAAATTTCATTCTGGAATAATGGGTAAGACTGAAGAAAACTATCAAGCGAAAGATGCTGACATTAGAAACTACGCTAGGTATTTACTAACCGAAGGATCAATATTTGAAAAAAGAGATTTACTGGGATGTTTAAAGAGTAAGATTATTCTGAAAGAGAAACTTATTACTATTCTATAAGATACTTCTTTAATACTTCAAAATTCTCTGAAAAATAATTCATGCGTGCAATATCACTTTCAAGAAGTTCATCAGCTCTCGTATTCCCTCTAAGATAATGCTCAGCTTCCACCCAGTAAGAGTGAGATCTGTTGATATAATATGCTGTAAAAGCATCATCCAATTCCTCTTTTGACATAGGATATATATTCAAATATGAATCGAGATAGAGTTTTGTATTAGCCAAAGTCTCTTCCGTAATATTTTCATCAAAGAAAGTTGTATATATCATTGAACGAAACAGCTCAAAAAATCTAGGTGCATATTCTGTTTTTTCAAAATCAAACACATTGGATACATTGTTCTGGTCATCAAAAAATACATTTCCTATCATGTAATCGCCGTGAATGAGGTGATCATTAAGAAAGTTAAAAGATTCATATGTTCGATTATTTGATTCAATAACTGATTTCTTGAGCAAGATGTTCTTTTCGGCTTGAATATCAAAATCGGTTTTGTTTTCTATGAGTGAGATCTTTTCGAGAATTTGATTGATTCCTCTCATTCGCTCTTCTTTATCCCATGGTCTGAAAAATTCATTTATTTTAAGTTTACTTTCTTTTCCTCGAAGATGTAGTCGAGCAAGAGTTTCTCCAAGAGAAACAATCGCGTCTTTAGTGATTTCATCTGGTTTAAGTTGATGGTCTAATATGAAAGGAAAGAGGGCATAAAAACTCCCATTATGTTCAAAAAAGCTTTCATCTGAATCTGTGAGCAAGGGCATAATTACTGGAATACCACCTTCGAAGAAATATCTTTTCGCAGAATGTACCTCACTCATTCGTTCTTTATTTTTAAACCTATATTTCTTAAGAAAATACTTCTTTTGACCATCAGCAAGAATATAATTATCACTTAAAAAACCTTGAGTAACCTTATCAAGAACTTTAAAATTGAGGTTATATTCTTCCGTTATTTTTTGTAAAACTGACTCCATATAATTACTTTATATGATTATTTCTTGAACCCATAACACACCTGTATTTCCTCTTCGTAAGTGAAGTAGGGTCTATTACCTAATTTAGTTGTAAGAAGTTCAGTTAACTCTCTGATAAATCGTTCTTTTTCACTATCTGATAGAATCTCGTAACTTGAAGCTGTTTTCATTAGTCCTACTTGTTCTTCGACGGTATCATTGTGACTAAATGGAATTCTTGCGGTGTTAACATTCTGGAATCCCTGCTCTTTGAAGAAATTTGAAATATAATCTAAATTTCTTAATTCAGGTGGAACTTTATCCCAATTGAATGTTTTATAGAAACTTCCTGGGATGGAATCTTCTTCAGGTACATCTTTAGTGGTAAGAGTCCAAAAAATAAAAAATAAACCCTTTTCCTTAAGTACTCGTTTTATTTCTGTAACAGACTTTTCATTTACAAACCAATGAAATGCCGTGCCTACAGTTACTACATCAAAGTTTGAATCTTCAAATGGTAAATGTTCAACATCTGCAACAATGTATTTAATAGGTGAGCTTTTAATCTCAGCCTGCTTAATAGCTTCTGCAATCATCAGTGGATCGTGATCACATCCTATAACTTCCGTTCCGCTTCTGACCATCGGTTCTGTAGATTTACCTGTACCACAAGCTATATCTAGAATCTTTTTTCCAGGAGCTAAGGAGAAAAGAAGCTCATATAACTTTTCAGTATATGGTTTTCTATACTTAGTATAGTTTTCTGCTTGATTACCGAATTGTTTTTTGTGTTTATCGATGTCCATATTATTTTGTCTGTAAATATTTCCAAAGATCCTTGATATTTTTATTTTTTGACCAATATTCTAAAATTTCTTCTCTCACTTCCTTATGTTGTGGATAACCGCCATCATATACCCCTTCTGGCAGTAAATCTTTACATTCCACGTTGAGCAATACAGTCAAAGCCTCTTTTAAATCATTATACTTTTGCTTTCCTAATTTTTCTTCTTGATCTGCTCCTAGCCCGTACCACATATAGAAATGCCACAATTCGTGCATTATTGTTCTTCTAACTGAAGAAGCAGGAATTGTCACAAAAAAGTAATTATCTTCTATGTTGTATGGACATCTATTATTAATCGTAAGATACACAACAATGTCGCTCGGTAATGAAACTCCAAACACTGACTCTGCTCTTTTTTGATATTTCTCTGTAATGCTATACCAGTCCCTCTGATATTTTTCTATATATTCATTTACTTTTATGTTTTTATCTAAAAAGTATTTATTTACAAAAGAAGATGTGGAATCCGCCGAAGGATTTTCTCCGCATGTTGCCACAAGTTCTTCATATACTTTAGTAGGAATTGGAGAATTATTAGAACTTTTTCCTTTGTTAAGGATGCACCAAATATCTTTTTCTTTATTATATTGAAAAATAAGTTTCATTTTATTTTTTGACTAAGCTCTAAAGCTCTTCCCATCAAATGATCTCCGATTTCTCCCCATTTTATATATTCTTTATAATCTTTTGGATCAATCAGTTTTATTTCTAAAATATCTCCATCAGGATCTTTCTCAAAATCTCCATATGGTTCAACTATACAAAACATTCGTACCTGCCTTACCATCCTGTTTTCATCCGATATCCAAACGTCTTGGTAACCAATGCACTCTTGGTGAAGAACTTTCATGTTTGCTTCCTCTTTTATTTCACGGATAGATGCTTCTTTATAATTCTCTCCAGGTTCAATACCGCCACCAGGAGGAGTCCACTCTTTTCTTGAATTTGAAACTATAACCATCTTATCTTTATAAAAGCAAAATGAATGAACACCGTGTATAACACTATTTTCTAAATCTGTTTCAGGATCTCCATCTTTATATATAGTATCGAAAACTTTTCCTCTACTATTTGTTATTTGAGTTTTTATTTCCATATTATTTTTTTATTATAAAATGGAAAACGTGCCAATGCTTCATATCTCCCTTTGCTGTTTTTCTATCTTCCTCCTCTTCTTGAAAATCAATAACTTCTAAACCACTTAGTAATTTTTCTGCTTGTTCGCGAGTTTGAAAATTCATTTTATGGCCTTCAACATTCCATTCATCTTTAGTTCCAAAAAATTGACCTGTGAGTATCCCTCCATCTTTAAGAGAAGAAGTGATTGATTTGAAAACTCTTTCAAGAGTATTCTCTGGGTTAAATGGTAGAGAGTATTGAGCATTTATAAGATCATATTTGTTTTCAACAAAATCAAAATTCTCAAAAGAACTGATAATATATGAGACAATTTCTGTCGGAAAATTCTGAATGATACCTTGAGCTATCGGTTTACTGTCTACAGCTGTAATATGTTTAAAACCTTTCGAAACCAAGTATCTAACATCATTAAAAGCACCCGAGCCCAAATCAAGTGCTTCATTTTTGTCCACCACCAAATCCACTGCCTTAACAAGTAGAGGTCTAGGTTTACTATCTTTTGTTCTTTCGAAGTATTCTTTCCAGGTATTTTCTGACATACATAATCAATTAATCCATCTTATCTTAACAAAAAATCACCGACTTGTATCGGTGATTTTTTGTCTTGAATACTGCTCTCAGCAGGTATGCGATGACGGTATAGATATCTGTTTGTTCTGACCCCTCTTGGTCGTTCAGAACTAAACTAGACTGCTGGGGGACAGGGACTCGAACCCCGATACTCAGGACCAAAACCTGATGTCCTACCATTAGACGATCCCCCAAAAAATTGGAAACACTATATCTCGTGACAACAGACAGCACCAGTAATCGCATCAGCCCAGCCGGCAAGTGCTCGATTCAACGACGAACTCGCCCTTACTTTAACCCGAAGACACCCATAATACAAGTCGCCAATGTTGCGCCTGCTCGTCCGTATCTGAGTCCGTTTCCAATACACACTGAACTGCTGATCTCGCGTAATATTCAGTCCGCTTCTCCAATACGTTTCGACTTCGAGCAACTTTTTCCGCGCAGTCTCGTGTAAGAAAAGGTCGTAAGAAATATCCTCAGATTGGATACCAACGCATCGCTCCAACCAAGCGACAAATACTTGCAACATTCTCAAATCAGTATTAGAAAAATATGTACCTGAGCCGGGATTGTACTCTTTTTGCTTCGACCCTTCTGCCCAATACAGCGAAATCCCGATGAGCCATAGCTCTCTCGTCGTGATCATGGAAATATCGCTGCGGCACTTTTCAAAAATAGTCTTGGTGATATCGATCCGGTCCTGCTTTCTTTTTTGTCCGCCTCTCAAAGCGGCTAGGCGCTTCTTTTCGGTATATCTTTGCTTCTGCGGTTCCGCCAAAGAAGTGCCTCTTAGCCAAAGCGAAAGTGTCGACCTTGCCACAGGCACAGCCTCTAGGATTTCACTATATGTTTTTCCTTCCAGACGAAGCTGCACGGCCCTCGTCTTGAACAGAGGATACGATGCCGCATTGTGCATTCGTCAATTATATCAAAAATTATTTCTCTTGGGTCAACCGCAAAACCGCAAGCTCGAGCGGCAATTGCGGAATCGGCGAACTGCCTGTCTGCTCAAGTGCGGCAAGCAATTCGAGCACCACTTTTGAATTAATCTTTGTGCCGGAACCATCCCCCGCACATTTCTTCAGAAACACAAATTCCGCCTCGGAAAATTGCTCCTTTGCAATCTTCTCCATTTCTGCCGACATACGCATGAGCAAGATGAAGCGGACTTTCTGCAACACCATCGTCACAAACACACGCATGTCGACACCGTGCTCCTGCGTCTGTCGGATCACCGCCAACGCTTTTTCAGCACCGCCCGCCGACCCCTCGCCAAGACCGAGAATGAAGTCTTGCACCAGCTTCGAACGCGGCGCCGAAGTGACGCGCTCGACGTCTTCGAGGGTCACCTCCGTCGCACCGCTACTTTTTGCACCCTTCGCGCTACCGGCCTCACCTCCCCCCACCGCCCCCAGCACCTTCTGAAGCGCACCGAGCGTGTCGCGATACGATCCGTCGCCAAGCAAGGCGATGAGCTCAGCGGCCTCATCTGCAACCTTGAATCCTTCTGCTTTCGACACACGCAACACACTCTCCTTGAGTAGCTCCGTCCCCGGTTTCTTGAACACAAACGTCTGACAGCGCGACACCACCGTCTGCGGAAGCTTTTCCGGATCCGTCGTCGCCAAAATAAACACAACATGCGCAGGCGGCTCCTCAAGCGTCTTCAAGAGCGCGTTGAAGGCCTCCTTGGTGAGCATGTGCACCTCGTCGATGATGTACACCTTGTATGGCGACTCAAAAGGCAATGTGTTCACCGCCTCGCGAAGCTCGCGCACATCGTCGATGCCACGATTCGATGCCGCATCGATCTCGTAGAGGTCATTGGCCGACGTACCGATTGCCTGTGCAAAAATGCGTGCCACTGAGGTCTTGCCCGTGCCACGTGAGCCGGAGAAGAGGTAGGCGTGGGAAATGTTCGGCCGGCCGGTGGTCGAAGTGCCGCTTTTGCCCGCGGTATTTTTACCGGCACCAATCGCCCCCTCGAGCGCCTTCACCACCTGCTCCTGTCCAAGCACGTCGGCAAAGCTCGCAGGGCGGTATTTGCGGTACAAAGCGCTGTGGGAAGCGGTGCGGGCTGCGCTCACCTCCTTGACAGCCATCGTCCCGGCTGCTCCGTCGGCCCCTTTCTTGCTCTTTTCCTCGGCTTTCATGCGGAAAGTATAGCAGAAAAAGACAGGAAGAAATAATTGGCAAACAAAAAAGGCCCGGCTGAAGGTGTCGCTCCCTTCAACCGGACCCGCTAACCACCAGAACGCGAAGCAAACAGTCTTCGCGAAACACAAACCAACACAGAACCGAGACCGTAACCAAACCAAACCAAACCAAACCGAAACCACAACCAAAAAAGTGACGAGGACGCACTCACTTGAGTGTCAGCATTACGCTAAACCAGCAAACGAGCCTGGCCGCCCTCGAGATGAATGATCACCTCCTTTAGCGCCCACCAGAGGCGCAGACGAGTTCATGAACAAGGAAAGACGAGCCGCGAGCACCGGCGTTGCACTCTTGATGGCACGCACTTGCTTCGACTCCCGTTGCGATGACTATCGTATGTGGTCGCATTGTTTGGTTCCTTCCGTCTTGTATCAATCGATCTTTTTTGTGAGCTGGTCGCGCTCAATCGACTGAATTGTTATGACCTCAACCCTAGATAATTGTATACCTGTTTTTTAATAAAGCCAACTCAAGTGTGTAATTTTTCACAAAAGAAAACCGCCACCCCGAGCACTACAGTGCGGAGAGGGGTGGCGGGAAAGGGCTACGGCAGCGAAATAATTCATTTTGCACACGAATTCCCTCTTGCGAGGATTTGCCACCGTGGAAGTGAGCTGGGCCATAGGACATATTGCTTGCGCGCAATCCATTGCAATCCCACTCAACATCTATTTGCTATTATAGCACGCTAGCTTGTTTTAGTCAAATAGTTGTCCACAACCCCCTTCGCCTCCCCTGCTGAGTTGGTCTGCATGAGCAGTGCACGCAGCTCCTTCGCCCCTTCCCAACCATGCACATACGCCTTGTAATGCTTCTTCATAATCGAGAAGTTCTTTAGGTCACCAAGCAGTTTTTCAAAGAGTTCCGTATGCTCCACCATCACTCGGAGGCGTTCTTCGATCTGAGCTTTGTTATAAAAATGATCAACGCCCAACACCGCCCCACCAAAACCAATTGCGTGCCCGCTCGCCGCATCAACACCCTTGCCACCAGCATTCGTATCCACATGCATATAGGCGCTTTCGTCGAAAAGCCATGGGTTGCCGAAGATGGCACGGCCAAGCATCACCCCATCAGCACCACTCATGCGCGCTTTTTCTCGAGCATCAGCAAGATTTCGTGCATCACCATTACCAAAAATGAGCGTGCGCTTTTCGATCGGCAAATTCGCTTGCACTCGATCCCGGATCTCCACCGCTTCGCGCACATGTTCCCAACGCGCTGGTACCAAAGAAAGTTCTTTGCGATTACGAGCATGGACAGTAATCAATGCGGGACGCTCCGCGAGCAATGCCGGCAACCATGTCGCCAATTCGTTTTTTCCATACCCAATACGCGTCTTCACGGAGACTGCCGGGACGGGCTTGCCGTACTTCTTTGCACCATTCGCAGCACCGCGCAGAGCCGCTCGAAGTACTCGGCGCGCAACTCGTGGACTTTTGATCATCGACGCCCCCGCCCCCTGCTTCTCAATACTTTTGTCCGGACAGCCCATATTAATATCGATCCCATCAAACCCCATCTCCACCGCGAGTTCAGCGGCCAGCTCCATATGAGCCGGATTCGAAGTGAAAAACTGTGCGATGATCGGCCGCTCCCCTTCGCTATACAACAAATCTCGCAACAATTTGTCTCGGCCGATTTTGGGCGCGCGAGCGAGTCCGTCCGCCGACACAAATTCCGTCCACATTGCGTCCGGGCCGCCAGCCACCCGCTCATCCGGCGCCCCCTGCGCTCGCGCGCCCATCCGGCTGTACTTCGCAATAATCTTTCGGAACGCCGCATCGGTCACATCTGCCATCGGTGCCAACACGAAAATTGGCTCGGCCGGCTTCTCACCCGCCTTGCCAGCCTCCAGACCCGCTTTCGCCTGCTTCAATCGATACCACAAATCCCCCCGCTCTACATCAGCAGAAAAAAGGTGGCCAAAAGTATCGCTAAATATGTCTCGTGTTTTCTGAAAAAAATTCATATAAATCGCCACGTACCAGATTGGCCCCTCCCCCACCTACAGCTCCTCCGGTCGGATGTGCAGCACTGTACCAGGTTTTGCCTCACCTTTCAAAAGTGCCTTCGCCACGGCCTGCTCCACCTTCTCCTGAATGGCTCGATTCATCGCTCGTGCCCCAAACTTCTGGTCACACCCCTCCTTCACCAAATACGCCACCAATTCGTCGGTAACTTCGACACTCACCCCCTTTTCATCGAGGCGCTTGTTCAGCTTTGCCAACATGAGTCGCCCGACCTTCTCCATGTCGTTCGGCGAAAGCGGCTGGAACAACACCACATCATCAAAACGATTCAACAATTCCGGTTTGAAAATTGCGCGCTCAACGATCGAGTCGATAATCTCAGATTTTTTATCTGCGATCGATGTGCCCGTCGCGCCACCAACACTGGCACCCGCCGCACTGCCGCTCATATTGCCGAGCAACTTCCAAATCACATCACTCCCCGCATTCGAGGTCGCAATAATAATAGTGTTTCGCGCATTCACCCGCTCACCACTCGCATCAGTGAAAAAACCTTCGTCCAAGATCTGCAAAAACAGATCGTGCACGGTGGAGTTTGTTTTCTCGAATTCATCGAGCAAAAGCACGCCATATTGTTGGTCGCGCAAATGTGAAGCCAACAAGCCAGGCGCCCCACCACTCGCCGAGCCGATGAGTCGCTCAAGCGCATCCGGCGTGCGATATTCCGACATATCGAAACGCATGATCCGATCTTCGCTGCCAAAAAATACACTCGCCAGAGCCTTCGTCATCTCCGTCTTACCCACACCCGTTGGTCCGATAAAGAGGAAGGAGCCCATCGGACGCTTTGGATTGTTCACGCCGGAACGCGCACGTCGCATTGCGTTGCTGATCGCTTGAATACCCGCCGCCTGCCCAACAATCCGCTGATGCAAGATACTTTCAAGTTTCAAAAGTACATCCTTCTCGCCCGCCGACGCTTCGCCAAGTGGAATACCTGTCTTGGTGCTCACCACACTGAGCACATCTGCCCGCTCCACCACATTGCGCTTCTGCCCGCGCACAAAAGGCGCAATCTCGGCAATGAGGTCATGTGCCTTGTCGATACTTGAACCCTGTGAAAAATACCGCTCTGCACTTTCCACCACCTCCTTCATGGCCGGAAAGGTGAAGAAAACACCGTTGCGACGCTCCACACGCTCGATTTCCGACTCCAACAGCTCCACAAGCACACGGGAGTCGATCGGCGCAAG
The DNA here is from genome assembly GCA_037130265.1 of bacterium. Lineage (GTDB taxonomy): Bacteria > Patescibacteriota > Minisyncoccia > Phycocordibacterales > JBBTRF01 > JBBTRF01. The sequence continues at coordinate 276,701 of JBAXTI010000001.1, read as the reverse complement.
GAGAATCTTTTCAAAAAATCGCATAAGCTCAGCTTTTGGCTCCAACACCTGATGGAACGAATGCACGTCGGAGACCGCGATGAGCTGGACGCCGCCCGAGGACAGATACGGGGCAAGGAGCGACTGTACTTCGATTCCGAGGGCGGCAGTGTCGCGTACAAACAGCGCAAACTCATCGATCACCACAATCACATTCCCCGCCTTCACCACTTCATTGAAAATAGAAATGAGTAACGCCTCGCAAGAACCACGATCCTTCACCGACGCCATGATCGAAGGGGTATCAAGACGAATCAAACGCTTGTGCTCGATTTCTGGGTATGCAATACCGAGATCAATCATCCGGGCGATTCCATGAATCACATCCATTACCCCATTCGCCTTGTCGCCCACCAACAGAGCACTGCCCGCACCATCTCGTACCAAGACCTTCTCCACCGCCACCATTTCGGCACGGCGGAAAGACGATTCAGGATTCAGGCTCAATGTCGAAGCCGCAGGAGACGACAAAGCCGAATGTCGACGTGCATCAACAATCACATCCCGGCCAAAACGATCCAAATGATATGTTTTGCCATACGCCCAATCTTTCGCCAATCCCGGAATACGCGCGAGACTTTCATGACTCCACCAGCGCGCCTGTGCAATACGAGCCTTCTCGCGAATCTCACACCACTCCGCCGCGCCGATACACGCACTCTTCTCCACCCCAGATTCTCGCAAAAACTGTGCAAACGCCGTATCAACATGGAGCAATTCTTCAACAAACTGCGCAAACGTGCGCACCTCCGAAAGGTCCAATGGCAACGGCTGCGCCGAATGGGTCATTTGTGTCAAAAATGCCTGTGCTGGGAGGCGGCCGACACCACACCGATTCAATGTCCAGCGGCCAAAAGGCGAAAGGATAAACACAGCAGTCGGATGCAATGTCGTACAGCGATACAGCATCGAAGCGAGCATGTACGAAGAGTCGGCATCACGACTATGCGCATATGAATTGAAGAAAAATTCGATCGCATACACCTTCAACACGATTGCAAAGGAAATGCAGAAAAGTCCGAGCGCAAGATTGCCCCCCTTTCCGGCGAGCACCACCGCCAAAAGCGACACGAACACGGTCGCCCAGACCTGACGCGTCGTCCGGCGCTTTGCTGAACCAACCAAAGCATCGAGTGCCAAGGCCGGTTGGAATGCTTGAATCTTTTTTTGGATGAGTGAGGAGTCCATGGTCAATACATATTAAAAATACACACTACTGAATCGCCAACTGAATCCCTCTCACGATCAGCGCGAGAATAATAAACGGCAGCAAGCACCACATCGCCACAAACAAAGCCACGACCACCGTCGTGACCACACATACGATCAGCGCAAAAATGAGAATGACTGCGCGTAGTGACATGCCGATGAGTCGCATCAATGTATTGATCACTGTCGCCTGTAGCCACTCATCGAGCTTGAATGTTTCTCCCTTTTCCTCGCCAAGACGCTTCCAAGGCTCAAAAAACGACCTCAACAGAATCCCGACTGAAAAAAAGTGATACTCGAACCAATATGCCCGCCCAATGATGCGGAACATTTCGGCAAATGCCCGAGAGTAGTGCCATCGCAAATACTGCCACGAGAGAGTCAGAGCTTTCACCTCAATAGTATACCGCAGCTAGCGGTTTTTGTAATACACCTTGTTCCCATAGCGCAGATCAATATACTCCACGGGTACAGTGATGAGATGTTCTGAATCAACCACTCGGCGAAACGCCTCGATGGAACGTTGGATATCTTGATTCAGGGTGAAGAAAATGCGCGTACCGCCGGCAGCCACCACTTCAAACTCATTGTTCTCTTTGGCGATGAGGGCCATCGGCTTAAACGAAGCACCGAAGAATTCCACACCACCAATCGCGGAGACAAAAGAGAGAGCGCTGCCAAATGCATTCGGTGTCGAAGAAGCGAGAAAATGCGCACCGAGCGGTGAAAGATCGTTTGCAACACCGCCATACAGCTTCACATATGGAGTCCCTGAAAAGGATGCAGCGGTTGCGTAGAGATAGCCAGTTTCGTCGGAATAAAGACAATCTTCGCTGCCAGAACCCGGCAAAACAACCGCCAGGGGTACACTTCCGCACCACACGTACATCGGCTTGCGCTCACTCATCTGTATCGTGAGTTCAGCCCGGCCTCGCCACTGACCATTCAATTCTGCCGAGACAGTATCGATGCGGAACCATTCTTTTTTGAGAGCAGTGAGAATGACTCGCTTTGGATACAGGAGTACGTTGGTCTTCGGAAATACAAAAAGATAATTGCCAGCGGTGAGATCGACAACCTTCGCCTGCACATCGCCCGTCGCAGTCACCGAATTCCCCTCCACCCGGACCGATTGAATCTGAAAAATACGCAACCGAGCGACGATGATCACGCACGCGAGAATAATCAGCAACGAAACACTCGCCACGATTGCCTTGCGAATCTTCTGCTCGTGTTGCCGTCGAGCATACTGCGGTGAGGTGAGGTTCGATGAACGCCCGATCGCCATTAGTTATTCCCGTTAGCTGGCGTGGCAGGAATGACAGTGCGACCGCCCATATATTTCTGGAGAACCTGCGGAATCTTGATCGATCCGTCGGCCTGTTGATTGTTTTCGAGAATTGGGATGAGGATTCGTGGGCTGGCGAGCGCTGTGTTGTTGAGCGAGTGCACAAATCGCATTTTGCCCTCCGCATCCTTGTATCGAATATTGAGTCGGCGGGTCTGGAAGTCATGGAAATATGAACATGAATGTGTCTCACACCACGCCTTCTGGGACGGTACCCACGCTTCGACATCGTATTTCTTCACCTGGCCAAGACCGAGGTCGCCGGCACAGTTGAGTACGACGTGGTATGGAATATTGAGCGCCTGCATCATCTCCTCGACATTGGCGAGAAGCTCTTCATGAAGTGCGACGCTAGTCTCGTGGCTCGCCTCGCAGAGGATCACTTGTTCAAATTTGAAAAATTCATGCACACGTTTCACGCCCTTGGTGTCTTTGCTATGTGCACCAGCTTCGCGTCGGAAACACGGAGAAAAAGCGAGTGTTTTTTCTGGGAGCTGAGACTTGTCGAGTACTTCATCCATGTGATATCCCATCGCCGCCACCTCACCAGTGCCTGCGAGATAGGTAGTGTCTTGTGTTTTGTATAAATCCTCCTCACCCTGTGGGAGATAGCCGGTGCCCATGAGCAGATTCTTGTTCACAAGTGATGGCACCATGGCTGGAGAGAAACCTTTTTTGGTATACATCTCAAGCACAAATTGCCAGAGAGCAAAATTGAGAAGTACCGCATCATTCTTCAAAACATAGCCTCGGAAGCCGGCCAATTTAGTACCGCGGTCAAAATCACAGAGATTGAGCGCCTCCATGAGCTCGATATGGCTCTTTGGCGCAAAATCAAACTTTGGAATCTCGCCCCAAGCCTTCACCTCTTTGTTCTCCGCATCACTGTTGCCGTCCGGCACAGACATATCCGGAATATTTGGCACCTGTACCATTAGCGCCTGCCACTCTTTCATCACCACCTTGAGCGCCTCTTCCTCGGCCTGCATGCTGTCCTTGAGCGTCTTCATCTGTGCAATGAGGGTGGCGCGTTCATTCGGGTCAGCCGAAGTCGCAGCCTTCACAATGCGCTCGTTGTACGCGTTTTGCTCCGCACGCTTCTTTTCGAGCGAGGTCATGAGCTCACGGCGCTTGTCATCAACACTGATCAATGCAGTGACATCGAATGGTACTGATTTCCGCTTTGCAGCAAGCTGTATAAGCTCGGTATTCTCCCTGATGAATTTAATATCAAGCATTGTTCAAGAAAAAATGAAGTTTTTACTTGTTTTCATCATATCAGAAATCGTACAATTCTGGAATGGAACACGAAATTTCGCCAAAATACCCAATCGAGGAGCTTTCTGCCGACAAACTGCCCCGCCAGCTCAAGGAGATCACCGGCCGACCAAAACGACTCTATAGTAGAGGGGACGAGAGTCTACTTCATGGATATGCCGAGGGTTGTGTTGGCAGCATGAGCGGTATGGGCAGTATGATCGGCTCGGGCAGCATGATTGGTGGCCGAAAGCTCCTCTGCGTGATCGGCTCGCGACAATACACACCATATGGCCGCGAAGCCTGCGAAATGATCATCGCAGGACTTCGCGGCTACCCCATCACCATAGTCTCCGGCCTCGCCCTTGGCATCGACGGCATTGCCCATGAAGCCGCCATACTCGCCGGTCTGAAGACCGTCGCTGTCCTCGGCTCAGGTCTCGACGACGACTCTATCTACCCCGCCTCAAATCAACATATCGCGCGCCGCATCCTCGCCGAGGGCGGCTGCCTCGTATCGGAAAACCCTCCTGGCACCCGCCCTGCTCCGTATCATTTTCCCGCACGCAATCGCATCATGTCCGGACTGTCGCACGCCACGCTCGTGATCGAAGCCAAGCGCCCCAGCGGCACCCTCATCACTAGCCAGCTCGCCACCGATCAAAATCGTGACATTCTCGCCGTACCCGGCTCGATCTTCTCAGAGCACGCAGCCGGCCCACACTTTCTCATCTCGAAAGGTGCGGCCCCGGTAACCTGTGCACACGAGGTGTTGGTCGCGCTTGGATTTGAGGTCGAGAAGATTCGAGGAAAAGCTCGTGCAAGCACTCGCGTGAAGCCCGCCGACCTCACCATAGCGGAAAACCGCCTTCTAAATTGCCTCAGCCATCCCAAGACCCGAGACCGCCTTATCGAAGAGCTCGGCTGGAGTGCTTCGGAGACCAATGTCACGATATCGCTGCTCGAAATAAAGAAATTAGTCGTTGCCGGCTTCAATGAAATTCGTAAAAAATGATCGGCAATGCTCAAGAAAAATTCAGGATGGTGGCGACGAAGCAAAAAAAAAGTACCTGCGGATTTGTCATACGAAAGTATGAGGAAAGTATGACAAATCCGCAGGTACTGAAAAACATCGTGAGATACCTCGCCCCCACTTTTATCAGACACAAACTTGCCACGTTCCGCTCCTTAATGTAATACTTAGCACCAATGGCACAAAAAGTTTCAACAAAAAAATCTTCCGGAAAAATAAAAGTCGCGGCGGAAGACGCGCCAGCAACACGAGGCTTTTCTCGAAAAACCGGGAAGAAATTGCTCATCGTCGAGTCTCCGGCGAAAGCGAAAACGATTTCAAAGTACCTCGATGGCGAGTACACCGTGCGTGCATCGGTCGGACATGTTCGCGACCTGCCGAAGAATAACAAGAAAGCGATCGACATCCCCGGCGGCTTCATTCCCCACTATGAAATTTCCAAAGGCAAGGAAAAAGTAATCGCGGAATTGACCGAACTTGCCGAAACAGCTTCAGAAGTACTCCTTGCAACCGACCCCGATCGAGAGGGTGAGGCTATCGCTTGGCACATTAAGGAGGCGTTGAAATTAAAAAACCCAAAGCGTATCGTCTTTCACGAAATCACCAAGGACGCCGTAAAAGAGGCGATGGAACATCCGCGTGAGATCGATGAAAATCTCCGCCGTGCCCAGGAAGCCCGCCGCGTACTCGACCGACTCGTGGGATACGACCTCTCTGGCCTCATCTGGAAGAAGGTCCGCTACGGTCTCTCTGCCGGCCGTGTGCAATCCCCTGCCTTGCGAATCATCATGGAACGCGAACGCGAAATCCGCGCCTTCATCCCGGAAGCATTTTGGGTGATTAGTGCCGAAGTACAGCCGACGGGCGTGAGCACAAACGGTGCGGGCAAGAAATCCTCTGGCACATCGAGTGCCGCTGCTCCCGCCTTCACCGTGACCTGCGTCGAAGAGCCTCGCGATCAAAAAGAAATGGAGCGAATTGTTGATGTCGGCACTAAAGCTGGCGAGCAAAATGGCTGGTACATTTCCGATATTTCCGAGACCGACACCAAGCGTTCACCGAAAGCACCGTTCATTACTTCGACACTTCAACAGGCCGCGAGCTCTCGTCTCGGCTACGCTCCTTCCCGTACCATGGGTATCGCGCAGAAGCTGTACGAGGCCGGACATATCAGCTACATGCGTACCGACAGTACCAATCTTAGTCAGCAGGCCTTGACGCAGATCTATTCGACCATCGAAAGCACTTGGGGCAAGGAATATCTCAGTCCGCGTGTCTTCACGACCAAGAGCAAGAATGCACAGGAAGCGCACGAGGCGATTCGACCGACAAACATCGGCCAGCGCACCGCCGGCTCAGCACCCGAGCAGGAGGCTTTGTATGAACTGATCTGGCAGCGCACTGTCGCCTCACAAATGTCGGACGCACGCATCATGCGCACCAAGGTCACGGCCAATATTACGGCGGAGGTACTTGCGAAGCTCGGCGCAAAGGAGATTCCGGACTTCACCATCAACGGCTCACGTGTGTTGTTCCCCGGCTGGATTGCGGCGGATCCTGAAGCACGTGGTGAGGATGTCGAAGTGCCGAAGGTTGCGAAAGACGAGGCGCTTTCACTCATCGCCATGAAGACCGACGCCAAGACTACCGAACCACCGGGCCGATATTCTGAAGCGGGCCTTGTGAAGGAGCTCGAGAAGCGCGGCATCGGCCGACCATCGACCTACGCATCCATCATCAAGACCATCGAAGAGCGCGAGTACGTCGTGAAGGAGCAAAAAGCCTTGAAGCCGACTGACACTGGCGACGTGGTGAGCTCGTTCCTCGAAGAAAACTTTGCTGAATACATCAGCGACACCTTCACTGCCGACATGGAAGACAAGCTCGACGACATCGCACTCGGCAAGGCGGAGTATGAAAAAACGCTAAAGAATTTCTATACGCCGTTTCAAAAAGATATCAAAGCGAAAGAAAAGACCGCGAAGGTTACCAACCTCGGCGATGCACCGGCAGAATTCAAGTGTCCGATCTGCGGCGGCGACATGATCATCAAACTCGGACGAACCGGCAAGTTTTTGAGTTGTGCAAAGTTCCCAGAATGTACGGGCGCGCGCACCTTCGAAGGCAAGGAGCTCGCGGGTCCAAAAGAAACCGGCGAGGCGTGTCCGGAATGTGGCAAGGGCAAGCTCATCGAGCGCGAGGGTCGCTTCGGCAAATTTATTTGTTGCAACCTGTATCCGAAGTGCAAGTTTATCAAGAAAGACGCCGAGCTCGAACGCCAAAACTCTACTGGCGTCGCCTGCCCAATGTGTGGCACCGGCATGATGACCGAGCGCCGCGGCCGCTTTGGACTCTTCTACAGCTGTTCGAACTATCCGAAGTGCAAGAATGCGATCAAAGCCAAGCCGACTGGCAATATCTGTGCACATGGCCGTGACAAAGGCGATGGCAAAGGTCTCACCCCTTGTGGAGCCCTCATGATGGCCGGCACGAAGACCATCCCTGAACGCTGCTCAGACAAGACTTGTCCAAATCACAATCCGCACAAGTTGGTATAGCGGCGCAAGCCTCTATACAACAAAGTTATTTACCGAGTACAAGTTTTCGTCATTTTCATCGGCTTTCTTTTCATCGACACTACGATCGTCGAGCGGAGCTTCTGGCTCAGTGACAGCATCAGAGACTACAGCTTCGGTATTCACAGCCTCAGCAGCACCAAGAACCGGTGTGACAGGCACAATCGGCGCCGCACGTGCCGCCACAGGTGCGACAGAAATCACCCCGGCCAATGTCTTCTTGTGTATCAATTCCATGAGCGTACGAAGATCGTCTGGTCCGAAGTAGTCGATGGTAATCTTGCCACCCTTGTCGCGCTGTTCGATGTGCACGCGAGTGCCAAGAGTCTCGGTGAGCTTCTCTTCCATCTCGATAATATCTGGAGCAATCATCCGCTCCTTCTTGCGGATCTTGTCAAAGGCAACGCGTCGGGCAATAGCCTCGGCTTCACGTACAGTGAGCTTCTTCAAAATGATTTCCTTAAACAAAACGGTCTGCTCCTCGGGACGATCATTGAGCATCATGAGCGGTCGGGCATGACCCTCGGAAATACGCCCCATCGAAAGCGCCTCAAGCAAGTCTGGTGGCATTGAAAGGAGGCGAAGGGTGTTGGTGACATACTCGCGACTCTTCCCCATCTTCTCGGCGATTTGGCCGTGCTTAAATTTGAACTCTTCAACAAGACGCTGGAAAGCGCGAGCGCGGTCGACAGCGTTGAGGTCTTCGCGCTGGAGGTTTTCGATGATCGCAAGCTCGAGCTTCACACGGTCACTCTCTTCTGATGCACGAATGAGGGTCGGCACCTGGCTGAGGCCCGCAAGCTTTGAGGCACGGAGACGGCGCTCACCAGAGATGAGCTCGTATTCGGTGGAGAGGCCCCCATCGGCCTTCACGACCTCTTTGCGGGTGACCACGAGCGGTTGGAGAATGCCGTACATGCGGATAGATTCGGCAAGGTCTTTGAGACGCAACTCGTCGAACTCCTTTCGTGGCTGAAACGGGTTCGGACTTACCTTGTCGATGTCGATCCAGAAAATGGAGTCGCTGAAGAATTGTGATGCGGGAGGGGTCATGTGAGGTATTCTAACATGGAGCGGTAGCGAATGATGGTTGCCCGTGTGAATATCGAGGAAAATTGATTTTTTGGCCAAAATTGCTACACTGGGCTAGGTTTTTCAGACGCACATTTGGACGGGTTGGAATATTCGCCAGGGTGACGAAATGGTATACGTAGTCGACTCAAAATCGACCGCCGTAAGGCATGGGAGTTCAAGTCTCCCCCCTGGCACCAATGACAGTAAAGATTCTCGTGGTCGTCGGCCCAACCGCTTCTGGCAAGAGCGATCTAGCGGTGCGCCTGGCGAAGCAGTTTAATGGCGAAGTGATCTCTGCAGATTCACGACAAGTGTACAAAGGGCTCGATGTGGGCACCGGCAAAATAACGCTCACCGAAATGCAGGACGTGCCGCACCATCTACTCGATGTCGCTTCCCCGTTGCGGAAGTTCACAGTGGAGCGATACAAGAAATTGGCGGCTAGGGCGATCGCAGACATCGCGAAGCGAGGCAAACTGCCGATTATTTGCGGCGGTACCGGCTTCTATATCGACGCACTCGTGGATGGTATCGTGTTTCCCGATGTACCACCAAATCCAACATTGCGTGCCGAGCTCGCCAAGATTGGCAAAAAAGATCCTGCGGCGTTGGTGACCCAACTAAAAGCACTCGACCCGGAGCGCGCCGAAGCGATTGACCCGCACAACCTGCGCCGAGTGATTCGTGCAATCGAGATTGCGAGCGCACTGGGAAAAGTGCCTGAGCTTTCCACTACTAAGAACGCCGATGGCTCTGTTGATTCCTCGCCATACGACCCACTCTTCATCGGTATCAATCCCGACGCCGAGACATTGCGCGCAAAAATTCAGACCCGACTCACCGACCGTATCGAGAAACAAGGCATGACTGAAGAGGCACAGAAGCTGCATGATGGCGCAACCGCTAGCTCCACCGGAGTCGCCAACCTTTCATGGAAACGGATGGAAGAACTCGGTCTCGAATATCGCTACCTTGCACTTTTTCTCCAGCAAAAGATCACTCGAGAAGAGATGATCGAACGTCTAGGCTTCGAGATCTGGCATTACGCCAAACGTCAGCTCGCGTGGTTCAAGCGGAACAAGCGGATTCAGTGGTTTGGGAGTGGAACGGACGAAGAAATTATGAAATCTGTATCACGTTTTCTGAAGTAGAGAGTGCGTACTTCACCGGCGCAAAGTTCACCACAATCTGTTCTTCCTTCACCAATTCGCCCTTCACGCGAGTCTCGCGATACAACTCGTTGTACCGAAACACATCGGTGCCAGAGCGCACGAAACAGTGATTCTTTTCGATAACATGAAATTTCTTTTCCTGCGGCACGTCCGAAAGGATCTGACCCTTCAGACATTCGTCGGTGAACCATAGCTTGATCTGGAGCGGGTGTTGCGACACATTTTTTATTTGCAGATCGATGTAATTGTGGAAGACGGTCGCACCACTACCAAATGGAAGCGTGCGACCGGAGTCCGGAAAGGCATCAATGGAATGGTGATGTCTTTCGACGATTTCAACATCCGTGTGCAGGACGATCCAATAGAGGAAGTTGGCAAGCTGACAGAGACCGCCGCCAACTCCTTTTCCCGCAATACCGTTCGACAACACAAGACCATCGACATATCCTTGTCGCTTACCAGTCGAACCAATCTGATGCCAAAACGAAAAGGTCTTGCCGGGCCGAATCACGATGCGATCTATCCGTGCCACAGCCAGCTTCAGATTGTGCACCTTGCCGATCTGCAACGCCGGATCAGAGCTGCCGAGCTTGCGGTACAGTAGCGATGAGTGTCGCGCGGCCACGCAGGGCAAGTAGTCGGCTTTTTTGAGCGGCCGACCAATCGTCCGCCAATTTTTCGCCCGCTTCAGCAGCCTTTTCACAAAAATAATCAGCGGGAGCAGGAGTGGGTATCGTCGCGAAAAAGCCTGGCGATGAGGCTGCTTAAATTGCAAGATCTTTTGCTGGAGTATTTCTTCCACTAAGTTGGCGGGCGATGGAGGAATCGGACCTCCGAATGCGGGTTTGGAGTCCGCCGGTATACCACTTACCTAATCGCCCTTCGAGGATTAACTATAGTGTTTCATGAGCTTTTTTGCAAACGCCAGAAGCACGCGCGCCACGTGCGCGTCGTAGTAATTTATCCTCAGACACCCTTGATATCCTGGTTTTTTGAATACGTGAGCGCTTTTCTTGTTATAGGTTTTTGTAAACTGTTTCAGCGGAATATTCGTCACCTCAGACCAAAACGCTTTCTGCCTTTCGATATCATGATAGTCATGAGCGTGCAGACAGGCCCTGAACTTCGACTCATCCAAAGAGAAACATTTTCTCAATAACTGAATGAAAAGTCGCATTAATTCCGGATCAGAATTAGTGAAACCAACATTACTATCATTTTATTTCCTTCACAAAAATAGATCATGGCGAGTACCGAAAACATATTCGGACGCAAAGAAGATACCCCAAGGTGCATTTCCCCAGCTGCAACACTATCAGCTAGTTCCAGTCGATTCCTTTTCTTCCTTCTTAATGTGTTCGACACGGTCTCTCTTCTTGAAAGGACAATGGAATGGATTCTCTTTTGCGCCACCGGAGAAAGCATAATGTCCTTTGTCCATAGAGATATAGAGCTTTGCGACACCATTAATTTGACAGCGATCTCCGACATCGAATACCCCTTTTTTCGCAAGATTCGGGCCGCTTTTTGTTGCTCAGTTTTCTTCTTCACTATTCAATTATACCAAGAAGAAAACCGCCTTACGGCGGCTCTCTCAATATCCCTGAATTCGAGACTACTTCTTCGCCTCCTTGAACACCACGTGCTTGCGGAGCTTCTTGCTGTACTTCGAAAGCTCGATCTTGCGCTCGACTTTCTTCTTGTTCTTGCGGCTCCAATACACCTCGCCGGTGGACTTGTTCTTGAGTTGGATCAATCGTTCTTGTGACATGGGTAGTTGTTTAGACGTCAAATATAGCTCAAATGGGCCTATTTTGTCAATGAATTGCTGTAAAATCGACCTTTTCGGACCAATTGGCCTCATGTATAGCTTCTCCCGCCCCCTTCTGCTATCATTCCCCTACATGAATCTCACCCTATCGGCACTGACGGCCTTGCTCCGGCCCGGCTTGAAACGATTTCGCTCATATCGCAATCGCTACACCCCACTGGTGGAAGTGGCGATCTTCAAGAAGCATTTGCTGCACAATCTGGAAATATATCGAGTGGCGAGCCAGCTGCCAGTGGCGCCTGTGCTCAAAAGCAATGCGTATGGGCACGGCTTGCTGGAGGTGGCCGGAGTGTTGGCCGGGGCGCCCGTGCCCGCGCCTTTCATGGTGGTAGACTCATATCACGAGGCGTTGATCCTGCGCAACGAAGGGGTTGTGACGCCGCTGCTTATTATCGGTTTTTCGGCCAATGAAAATATCGTGCGCAATCGGCTGAAGAATGTCGCCTTCACTATTTCGAGCATGGAGCAACTCCGCGCGCTCGCGCCGACGCTCGCGCGCCCAACTTCTTTCCACATCAAAATCGACACCGGCATGCATCGCCAGGGCATCCACCCAAAAGAGCTCGACGAGGCACTCGCCCTCACCTGCCAGACCAAGGACGAAGACGGTCGCCAAATGCTCCGCCTCGAAGGTCTCTGCTCACATCTCGCAGATGGTGAAAATGACGATGCCGAATACACTCGAAAGCAAATCATGCTGTGGAACAGTCTAGTGACGTCAACAAAAGAAAAACAAAAAGCGTCGCCGAGCTCCTTCCCTCAACTCGCCTTCTTTCATCTCTCAGCGACGAGTGGCCTCTTTCACGCCGGCACGATTCAGGCCAATGTGATGCGCCTTGGTCTTGGATTGTATGGGATCCCGACGAGTGCGCCGCGCGATGCCCGCCTCGGTTTGAAACCCGTCCTCGAAATGACCTCGCTCATTAGCTCTACCAAAAAAGTGCCGCGCGGCGCGCTTCTTGGATACAACGGCACCTTTGAAGCGCCAAAAGATATGACCATCGCCACCATCCCGGCAGGATACAACGAAGGCATCGACCGACGGCTCTCCAATGAAGGTACCGTGAAGGTCGCGCAATTTGTCTGCCGCATTGTCGGCCGCGTGAGTATGAATATTACGACCATCGACATTTCGCACCTCCCCGCACATTTGATGAAAATCGGTACACCAGTCACCCTGATCAGTGCAGACTCACGCGACACCAACTCGATCCTGCAAATGGCCGACCGCGCCAACGCTTCGCCATACGAATTACTCGTACATATTCCGGAGGGGTTGAGGAGAGTGGTGAGAGGCTAGAGAACGAACGACGCCGGGAGGATATACCGCGAGAAGTCATGCGCAGGCAAGAAAAAACAGCGCACCCCTTGGAGTGCGCTGCTTACTGTAACTGCGAATCAATCGAGTCAATTGCAGTCGGCCTGTTCAGCCCTTGCCGCCGCCCCACCACTGAAGGTAGAGATAGCGGTATGGGTCACTGGGCCAGATCGGAATCACGTGCCATTTCCCTTCCGGCAACCCGATTTTCACCGGGTTGGAGAAGTTGTTCTTCTCGTCAAACGGCAAATATACCGCTTTCTCGAAGCCACTGTCTGCGGCCGAGCGGACAACGACACCCACGGCAACTTGGCCGTTTGCATCGTTGAGCTTGTTGACCTCGAGGGACCATAGGTCTGAGCGAGGAGACTGCACATCGAAGATCAGCACGAAGTCCGTGTTGCCGATGCCCCAGCCATCAAACTTCCAGGACGGCTCGCCGCTCTGGATGTTCATCTTGAACAGCTTTTCGAGCTGCCCACGGGAAGCGCCGTAGACGTAGCTGAGCGGCTTCGGCTTCGCTGTATGGAGGTCGTAAGCCAGCGTTTCCGGCTGCTCTTGACCTTCCACAGTGCGTGTGAGGATCAGGTCACCAGCACGGTCCACGAGGTTGGTCGGGAACATGAGATAACCGTCGTTCACTTCGAGCGGGCTCGTCTGCACGTTGCCAGAGGCGTCTTGCACGACCACTTTCGCAGACTGCAAGCCATCGAAGGCAATCGGCACCACCGGCACCAATCCCCAGACGGAGTAGCGCGCATTGTCAGCGAGCTCGTAGTCGCCATAGCGATCAGGAACCAGCTTGGTTTCGCCGCCCGTATAGAAGAGCTGGCGACCCTTCGCGTTGTTGATCGAGCCGTAGTAGTAGAACTTGCCGATGGCCGAGGACACCCTGAAATACAGGCTCTGCTCGTTGATTAACGCGAGCACCTTTTCGGCGTCGCCAACAAAGGTTTCGCTTTCCGGCGACAACAGCTTGGCTGTCACCATTGTGCGGCCCCAGTCGTTGAGGACGGTGTCGCCATAGGCCTGGAAGTTGCCTTCCGTGGCTTGCGAGTCGGCGTAGCTCCAGAGGAGCGCTGCCGACTTGATCATGCCGAGGTTCGGCGGAGCTGGCCGCACACTCTGACCTGCGAGGGCCGAAGTAGCGATGAGCGCGATGAGGACGAGGGACAGGAGACAGAGACTGGACTTTTTCATGCGTTTCTGGATTTCTGAGTTGCGTTTCTGAGTTGCGGTTGTTTTTTGTGTTTTCTTGCGTTGTTTTTTGTTCAATTTCACCGACATTCACTGCGGCCGTTGAAGTGTGCCACTCAGGGTGGACTTCACTTCGATCGGCAGATCCGTATCGCGGTTCGCGCTGTTTGAGCGTGACACGAAGTCACCGGCTTGATCCGGCGACGGCTGTGCCTGACGCATTTCGCGAACAGGCACAATGGGCGACTTCTTACCGGCCGCAGAAGCGGACGGCGAGGTTCCGAATCCGAAGATGTAGCAGCTGACGGCAAGGCCGGCAGCTAACGACACGAAACCGAGGAAAAGGACCCAGTCCTTGACCTTTTCTGGCTGAACTGACGGACGGTGTGCGCTCATAGATAGGAGTTTTTGACTGCAATTTGACCGATTTCAAAGAGCGACGGCTCTCTAAAACAGAATTGGGCGTTGTGCCCGTTTCTCGAGTTAACTGTTGTGTATTATATCACCTTCATGTCATTTGTCAATAGAGCCGTAATGGTTCAATAACTTGAACTGACGCAGCAAAAAAGCCCTATTTTAGGGCTTTTTTGCTGTATTTTGGTGCGCAGGGAGGGACTCGAACCCCCGTAGGCGTAGCCAACCGGTTTACAGCCGGTCCTCGTTGACCGCTTGAGTACCTGCGCATTCTGTTCTCTGCTTACTTCTTTACTGATTTCAGAAAGAGCCTGAACCGACGAACATGCTTCGGATTCCTCGGACAAATCTCCTTCAGAAAGCGTCTGAGGTCTGAATTCTTCGTGAGATACAACTGGTATCCACTGATCTCAGATGGTGTGTATTGTAATTGCCTTAAGGCTAATTGTAAAGACCGGAGCAGCGGCCTGGATCGATTGGAAAATGAGACTTGCACGCCAAAACGAAGTTTGTATACGGACCCATCAGTATCGAACACTCCCCTTATAAAAGCCTCTTTGAAAGAAGGCTTCGTAAAAATCCATTTTGGTGGAGCGACTTGACCCAATACTTTATTTGAAACGAGACCGTGTGTCCGTAGCCATTTTGTCACCACAACCGAGCTGAGATATACATCTCGATATCCGTCAGCACGAATCGAGATTGACGC
The DNA here is from genome assembly GCA_037130265.1 of bacterium. Lineage (GTDB taxonomy): Bacteria > Patescibacteriota > Minisyncoccia > Phycocordibacterales > JBBTRF01 > JBBTRF01. Next base: position 261,524 of record JBAXTI010000001.1, on the reverse strand, counting down.
CTCTGCTTTAAAAAGCTTCGTGATGAGCCTACGGACATACCGAGCATAGGGAACCTCTTTCGTTCCCAATGTAACCACCGCCTGAAAGTGCGACAGGTGACCGTCCCCAAGCATGATCCCGATAAATTCCGCCAGTTCATCGGAATATTCTTCTGGGATATGGATGTCATTCCGCGTATTTCTATACTTCGACTTTCGCTCAGGGTGAGGCACGAGACCGAGCCGACGAATGCGCTTGAAAATGGTCTGCTGAGCAATGCCGAGCCGCTTTGCGATCTGTCCAATAGATAAGTTACCGTGTTCGTACAACTCGCTCAGCTCGTGTCGATGGTTGCTTTCTTCTTCAGTTGTCCACTTACGAGCCATGAGAGAATTATATTCTCTCGAGTCTTTTCTCGCAATTAACCACTCTACTACGCCCCCATCTTCTCCTTCCCTGCTGGCGTAGCGGCGCCTCCAGAAACCACCACCCCGCTCTTGCGCGCCTTCTTCGCACTTTCAGCCGACGGCTTCACCTCAAACGTAAACTCGCTTATAGCAGCTGTTGCGGTGCCAGCGCCAGCAATCTCCGCTGAGGGCTTCGTGCTGTTCGTAGCCGCTCCCGCACTCGCACCACTCACCAGCTTCACCAACACCGTCCCGCCACGCATCATGTTATGCGCGATCATAAGTGATGCAATCGGCGTCAAAATCTTGGTTTGAATCAAGCGCTTCAATGGACGCGCGCCATACTGCGGATTGTATCCCTCCTTCGCGAGCACTGCGAACACATCCGGCGAGAGCTCGAGCTTGATCTCCTTCTCCGCCAAACGCTTCTTCACAACCTCCACCTGGATATTCACAATGTCGCCAATCGCTGCCTGTGAAAGTACATCGAACACCAACACGTCATCGAGACGATTCAAAAATTCTGGTCGGAAATAATCCTTCAAGCTCGTCATCACTTTTTCCTTCACGTCTTCATACTGCTGCTTCTCGGTAGTGCCGCCGCTAAAACCGATACGCTCCATCTTGTCGATGAATTGCGCGCCGATGTTCGAGGTCATGATGATGATCGTATTTTTGAAATTGATCACGCGTCCCTTAGTGTCAGTGAGTCGCCCATTGTCGAGCACTTGGAGCAAAATATTGAACACATCCGGATGGGCCTTCTCGATTTCATCAAACAGAACCACCGAGTACGGACGATGTCGCACCTGCTCAGCAAAGCTATTGGCCTCATCGTGACCAACATAGCCTGGTGGTGCGCCGATAATCTTCGAAACGGAATGCTTTTCCATGTATTCAGACATGTCCACGCGGAGCAACGCCTTTTCGTCGTCGAACATAAACTCTGCGAGTGCCTTGGTGAGCTCGGTCTTGCCCACACCGGTCGGTCCGAGGAAGATGAATGAACCGATCGGACGATTGGGATCGGCAATGCCGACACGCGAACGCTTAATAGTGTCCGAGATTTTCTTCACCGCCTCATCCTGGCCGATGATTCGCTTGTGCAAAAACTCCTCCATACGCGCGAGCTTCTTCATCTCTTCTTCGAGCATGCGGTTCACTGGAATACCCGTCCAGCGCGACACGATGTCAGCGATATCTGACTCAGTAATCTCCTCTTTCAAAATACGTCGTCCGGTCTGAAGCTTTTTCAGACGCTTGCTCTTGTTTTCGAGCTCCTTCTCGACAGCTGGGATTTTGCCATAGCGAATCTCTGCCGCTTTTGCGAGGTCGGCACGCGCCTCTGCCTGCTCTGCCTCGAGACGCAATGCTTCGAGCTCGTGCTTCGCGGTCTTAATGCCAGTGATGATTTCCTTTTCATTCTTCCACTTCAATTCCAATTCCGAAGTCGTCTCACGTAGGTCAGCAATCTCTTTGTCGATCTCCTTCAATCGTGCCTTCGCGGTCTTTTTGGTCTTTGCTTCGCCCTTCAATGCCTCATGCTCGATCTGCAAACGCATGATTTTTCGACGCGTCTCTTCGAGCACCGGTGGCATGTTTTCGAGAGAAATTTTCAGCTGTGAAGCGGCTTCGTCGATGAGGTCGATTGCTTTGTCCGGCAAAAAACGATCGGTGATATATCGAGTACTCAAATTGACCGACGCGAGGATAGCTTCGTCGCTGATTTTGACGCCGTGGAAGATCTCGTATTTTTCTTTCAGTCCACGCAAAATGGCCACGGCGTCCTCCGCGCTCGGCTCGCTCACAAACACCGGCTGGAAGCGTCGCGTGAGCGCGGGGTCCTTCTCGATGTGTTTCTGAAACTCGCGGAGCGTGGTGGCGCCGATCGCGCGAAGCTCGCCGCGAGCGAGCGCGGGCTTTAGCATGTTCGATGCATCCATCGAACCTTCCGCTGCACCGGCACCCACAATAGTGTGGATCTCATCGATGAACAAAATGATCTTCCCAGCCGACTTCTCCACCTCCTTCATAATATTCTTCAAACGCTCTTCAAATTCACCTCGGTATTTTGTACCGGCGATAAGTAAGCCGAGATCAAGCGACACGAGCTCCTTGTCCTTGAGTGACTCTGGAACATCCCCGCTCGCCATGCGCAACGCCAGCCCCTCTGCAATCGCGGTCTTCCCCACGCCAGACTCGCCGATCAAAATCGGGTTGTTTTTCGTACGTCGAGACAAAATCTGAATCAGGCGCGAAGTCTCAGTATCTCGGCCAATTACTGGATCGAGCTTGTTCTCTGCTGCGAGCTTGGTGAGGCTGCGAGTGTATTTAGGAATAAATTTATTCTTCTTCGGGCCATGCGATTCATTCGGCTTCGTCGCCTTCAATTCTTCGAGCACCTTCAATACCGCAGCCTTCTCGATACGGAACTTTGCAATAATCTCCCTCACCGTCCCCTGCACTTCGAGTAACGCGATGAACAAATGTTCAGTCGAAACAAAATCATCCTTCAATGCCGCCGCGACTTTGCTCGACGACTCTATCGCCTGGGCCAATTCCGGAGTGAGATACAGCTGATATGACGGCGCAAGCACTGGGGCGCCATCAGGAGACTCGATCGCATCGAGCAAAGAATCGGTCAAAAGCACCGTGTCCACCTCCAATTTATCCAAAATTGAAATCACCATGCTCTCCTCTTGCAACACGAGAGAAATGAGGAGGTGTATCGGGTTTACATGATTCTGTCCGCGCTCAATAGCGAGCTCATGAGCTCGCCGGATGGCTTCTTTGGCTTTGGTAGTGAAATGGTTGAGTGGAGGCATATGTGGTAACTATATTCGCCTTCCGACGGCAAGTCAAAGACCTTTCAACATATCAGCCAAACTATTGATCGGAAGAAAGTCGGCTGGATTGACGCCCTCGCGACGAGTCTTGATACCCACCACCTCACCATTGAGGGCGATGAGTGGCTCAGCACTATAGTTGAGCAGCGAGTCAGTCTCGATGTTCGAAGGGGTGCCGTCGGAATTGGTGATGAGACCAGTGATGGTACTGCGAGAGATGACGTTTCGTTCGGCTCCAGCGAGCACAATCACATCCTGGCCGATCTTCACCGAATTGGAGTCCCCCATTTTAATCGGCTTCAACTGATAGTCGAGCTTCGGATCGAGACGTGCCTTGAACACCGCGATCTTGATCACTTCGTTGCGAGCAACAAGATCAAGGTCGAGGATTTTGCCATCCGACATCACTGCGAGATACGAGCCGCCCTCCACGACGATACTCTTGTCGGCAACAATCCAATCTTTTGAGACCACGAGACCCAGGCCAGCGAATGTTGGCGGATCGGCATTGACCGTACCTTTGATGCGCACCAAACTCTTGGCATTCTTCTCTACTGCTGAAACAACGAGATCTTCCGCATTAGCCCGACTGCCATCTTGAGAAATGATCACTGTCGCTGGCATACCACCCGGCACCACCTTCTCCACCGTACGTTCGATAACACGATTGATGGTCTGCGTCACACCCTGGGGTGCTTGCTCGACAAGAGAAACCGTCACGATGCCAGTGGCTACCGAGGTAATGAAACTCACCAATAGCGTCACGAGGACGATTTGGTGTTTCGAAAGCTCTTCCATGTCTTGTATTGTATCAAATAGAACGAAGCGACTCAACAAGCGCAGTGAGAGCACGGTCGATTTCTCGCTTGGTCGTCCAGCGGCCAAAGGAAAAACGGAGAGCATGCGGGGTCGATGGAACAGTGGCGGCAGACAAGGTGCCGTTGGCGATTGCGGCAGCTTGGGCGCGGCGGAGCGCGCGGATCACGTAGGACTCGTCCTCGTCGCGAAGACAAGCGCTCTTGGTGGAGCACGCAACGCCGCGCGCATCCAATTTCAACAACAAAAACTCGTGATCAATCATACCCTCTGTTTTTTCAAACGAAAAGCTCACAATATGTGGCGACTGATGCAGTGCATCGACATTGGACGAACCATTGAGAAACATTTTGACGTGTGAAGCTTTTTCGGCGATCATTTCTTGCGCGCGCACAATGAAATAACTTCGCAATTCAGTGAGTCTCTCCACCTCGCGCTCTCGCAAGCCTTCGGCAAGCTCGAGCGCTTTCGCCATCCCCGTCACCCCTGGCACATTTTCGGTACCCGAACGCACGCCATGCTCCTGTCCGCCACCATAGAGGATCGACATTAGCTCAATGCCGCGTCGCACCCACAACACACCGACACTTCGCGGTCCACAGACCTTGTGACTATCGAGCGTGATCATGTCTGCACCAAATCCTGGTGTCGACAGCTTCATATACAGTGGCGATTGACTTGCATCGCAATGCAACAACGGAAACATCGGCGCCGATGCAGCGTGACCTGTCTCACCAACAGCACCCGTGACCATTCCCGCGAGCACATTTTCTTTTCGTGCCTTGCGCACTGCTTTCGCCACCTCATCGACCGGCTGGATGGTACCTATCTCATTGTTTGCCGACATCACGGATACCAAAAACGTATTCGGCCGAAGTTTCTTGCGCAATTCCGCAACATCAATGCGACCCGAGGCATCGATCGAGACATATTCAACATTCACGCCAACCTCCGCGAGATGTCGAGCTGATTCCAGCACCGAAGCATGCTCGATCTCGGACACGAGACAATGCAAGTCACTCGGCTTGAGGCCGAAGCCACCGAGTATTTTAGGCATCACCAATTTTTTGAACAAACCAAAGATCGCGAGATTGTTCGCCTCGGTACCCGTGGCGACAAACAACACCTCGTCGGCCTGTGCACCCAACACTTTGGCAACACGAGAACGGGCACTCGCCAGCGCTTTTCGAGCCTGGACACCATCAGCATGAATAGCCGACGGGTTGGCAAAATATCGCTGCACAGTCTGCGCCACTTCGCGCGACACACGGACATCTGGTGGCGTCAGTGCAGCATAATCCAAATATACGCGACGATTGAGAAATGTCGGAACACCTCTCATCTTACCTTTTTTGGCCAATCTATTGAGGAAATCCAACATACCAAGATGGTATCCCACAACGTCGCTTTTTGCAAAAAGTCAACAAAAGAGGTATAGTATCGAGATGACTTTTGATGTTAGTTCAATTCCTTTGAACCTGCTTTTGTACGCAGTTTCCGGCATTGCCCTGATACTCATTGTGCTCATTGTCCACTTGGAAGTCCGCGTCCATCGATTACTTGTCGGCAAAAACGCCAAGAGTCTCGAAGACACTGTACTCCATATCAAAAAAGGGTTGGAGGAAAGTGAGGAGTTTCAGCAAGAGATGGAGAAGTATCTCACACTTGTGGAGCGACGCCTCGCGAGAAGCACCCGCGCCGTTGAGACCGTGCGTTTCAACGCCTTCAAAGGCATCGGCGCGGGTGGCAACATGAGCTTCGCGACAGCCTACCTCAACGAAAAAGGTGATGGCGTCGTGATCTCCACTCTCAATGCCCGAGACCGCCTCGGCATCTTCGCGAAGCCCCTTAAGAATTTCATTTCCGAATTCGAGCTCTCACCGGAAGAAGAGGAGGCTATCTCCAAAGCAAAACACGCGCTGACAATTCAATAAGAGAGCGTGCGACACGCCGAAGGCTGTCACCACCCTCAAAACAACACCCCAATTTCCATGTCTAAAAAAACCCCAGCAATTTCAGCGACGATCATTGAGCGACCACCAGTCGTCGCTGTTATGGGGCACATCGACCACGGCAAATCGACCTTGCTCGATTATATCCGTAAGACCAATACCTGCGCCAAAGAAGCCGGCGGCATCACCCAACACATCGCTGCATACGAGGTCTGTCACACGCGTGGCACGAAAAAGAATTTCATTACCTTCCTCGACACCCCCGGCCACGCCGCCTTCAAGGGTATCCGTGTTCGTGGCGCTAATGTCGCCGATATCGCCATCCTCATTGTTTCTGCAGAAGAGGGGGTGAAGCCGCAAACCGTCGAAGCACTCAACTGCATTAAAGAAGCCGGTATTCCATACATCGTCGGTATCAACAAAATGGATTCACCGAAGGCCAACCTCGAACGCACCAAACAAAGCCTTGCTGAACATGAGATCTACATCGAAGGCTACGGTGGCCAGATCTCTTGGGTAGGTATTTCTGGCAAAACCGGCGAGGGTGTTCCCGAGTTGCTCGACCTCATCCTCCTCACTGCCGAATTGGCGGAACTCAAGGGAGATCTTTCGAAAAAGGCGGAAGGAATTGTCATCGAAAGCAAGCTCGATCCACGCAAAGGTATTTCTGGCACTCTCATTATCAAAGACGGCACTTTGAAAAAAGGCACCTTTGTGGTTTGTGACACCAGCCTCACCCCAGTGCGAGCGATTGAGGATTTCACTGGCGCACGCATAGAGGAGGCGCATTTTTCTAGCCCAGTGAAGCTGCTCGGGTTCGACTCCACTCCCACCATTGGCGAAATCTTCCGTGTCTTCGACAACAAGCGTGATGCTGAAGCAGTGGTCGCAGTGGCCGTGGCAAAAAAGATGGCAGCAAAGACGGTTGCAAAAAATGGCAGCGGTGCCATCGACGCAAATGAAAAAGTGACCATCACTCTCATCATCAAAGCCGATGTGTCCGGCACCATGGAAGCAATCCAGCATGAAATTGCCAAGATCAAAAACGACAAAGTACAGATCAAGCTCGTGCAGTCGGGCGTCGGCACGATCACCGAAGCGGACGTAAAGATGGCCGTTGTCCAGCCAGGCACCAAGATTCTCGGTTTCAACGTGGCGATCGACACTCAGGCTAGGATGATGGGAGAACGTTTAAACGTCGAAATGTATTCGTTCGACATCATCTACAAGCTCATTGAATGGATTGAGGCAGTAGTCGCAAAAAATGTACCGAAGGTCACCGCCGAAGAAGTCACTGGCACCGCGAAGATTCTCAAAATCTTTAGCAAGACCAAGGACAAGCAGGTTGTCGGCGGTCGAGTACTCGGTGGCATTGTGAACATTGGCGCAGACGTGCGCATCATGCGTCGCGACAGCGAGATCGGCAAGGGCAAGATCCGCGAACTCCAGCAGAAGAAAGAAAAAGTCAGCGAGGTCAACAAAGACAGCGAGTTTGGCACCATGATCGAATCGAAGATAGAGATCGCGCCAGGCGACCAGATCGAGTGTTATTCATTAGTTACGAAATAATTCCCGCGGCCGTCTTTCAGCGGCCGCTCCCCACCCCATGCACCGAAAAGACGAAAAAGCACGCGAGATTGTGAAAGCCTTAGCAGGCGACTTTTTGCAGCGCGAATCAAACGGTTCTTCGATGGTCACCGTCACCGACGTGGAGATGGGCGATCAGGGCCGTCGTGCCACCGTGTATTTCACTGTATTACCTGTCGACAAGGAGCATGCTGTCGTAGAATTCCTCGTCCGCAAGCGTGGCGACTTCCAGTCGTACGTCCGCGAAAAGTCCCGCATCGGCCGCGTTCCCCTCTTCGACTTCGCTGTGGATAAAGGCGAGAAGCACCGACAGCGCATTGATGAGTTGATGCGGTAGCGCGTCAAAAGCCGTCGTGCTAGACTGGAACGGCCGTCCTACATGGCGCAGCGTCCCGCGGCACAATGGCGTAGTGGCGAAGTTGGTCAACGCGGCAGTCTGCAAAACTGCTATGCGCCGGTTCGATCCCGGCCTACGCCTCCACAAATTTCTCTGTTAGAATTAAGTAAGTGAAATAATACCTGCCCGGGTGGCGTAATTGGTAGCCGCGCACCACTTAAAATGGTGTTCTCAAAAGGAATGTGGGTTCGATTCCCACCCCGGGCACAAAAAATACAGTTTTCCTTTGACCACCCCTGACTCTGAGGATACAATGCGCTCAGACCCTGATTTTCGCTATCCTTCGGAGGGCACAGGGGACACGGCTCATTGTTGCCACACACCATGCACCCAACATTACTCAGCCTGTTTGTTTCATTGCTCGAACAACGCACTCACGACAGCTTCCTTGCAGAAATGGAGGGTTGGAAAAAGGAATGGAAAGTGGTCCGACCGCACTTCCTCGCCTTCTCTACATCGCTACTCTCTGCTTGCCTGTTGCTGCAGACGGATATCGCCGCCACCTACGCTTCATTGCGGCTGAATCCCTGGACGCCACTTCTCTGTCCAGAGTTTTACGCCGCCCTCTGTCTCGCACGCAATGTCGCAAAAACGTTTAGCGACAATTGGACGGAAGGATATCGGCTGTTCCTTTCAGACAGAGTTGTGGACGCGCTCGAATACTTCGTCGCTCCAAAAAAGTCCCGTATCAGCTCGGACCACATCGCGTTTGAATCGGTTCCCAAGCAAGTCCGATCACAAATGAATACGATTATCGACGGACTGAGCCAGCACTGTTTCGTGTTGGGAGTGAACGCACGGCACCTCTCCTACACGTGCCATCAAACCACCAATCCGGATGGCACGATTGATTTTCGACTATCCATATGCGCATTCTCAAGGGACGCCTTTAAGTGCCTCGTTCACTTCCAGGAAATAAACAGGTGCTCTATGTAGAACGTCACGTCGATAGCGAGTATCCCCACCACCACCGGCGCTCACAGCGACGGTGGTTCTTTTTTCTTGCGAATAAGCCAGAAATCTGTTATATTTTCCCGACATGCACCTATAGCTCAGTTGGTAGAGCATCCGCCTCTTAAGCGGTAGGTCGTAGGTTCGAATCCTACTGGGTGCACAGAGCGAAACGGAGTGAAGCGAATAGTGCACCCAAGCAGGCACCTGCGTGCCTGCGGGTAGGATTCGAAAGGCTTTTCCTTATCGAATGAGCGGAGCGAAATGAGATGGAAAAGCACCCGCGGCGGTAGCCGAGAATCCTACTGGGTGCACCAAGCGACGAACGCAGCGAAGCAAAGTGAGGAGATTGGTGCACAGAAATAGAGCGGCCGGTGGGCCGCACCTTACCAGACAAGGCGGCCCGGTGTTGCGTTTCGCAACCCGCCTTACTGGGTGCACAAGCATTGCACAATCGGCGAAGCCGATGTTCCTCGAATATGTTACGATACCCCTATGCGCGGGTGGTGAAATGGCAGACACGCTTGCCTTAGGAGCAAGTGCCGCAAGGCATGGAGGTTCAAGTCCTCTCCCGCGCACCGTATGAAAAATGGCCGACTCCCTGTCGGCTGTTTTTCATACCCAAGCGGAGAGGACTTGAAAGCCGGAAGAAAAGCTTCGGGGAAGCTTTTCTGAGGCGGGGTCGAGAGGCTTCGAGCAGAGCGAGAAGAACTCGTGACCAAGCCTCTCCCGCGCACTACTTGACGAAGAGTGTAATTGGTGCTATGGTATGGTCTGTTCTCAACCACAACTCGGTATTCGGTCTTTAAAACCATGTTCATCCTAATTGCGGAAGACAACGCGGAAGTCGGGCGAATGTTGTTGTCGATACTACCCCGATTCATCTCTGACGCAAAAGTGGTAGTGATCTCCGATGCACTCGAAATCGCTACCACCATGCAGGCGATCGCAGGCGGCGACAAAAGCACCTGGCCGGACGTCGTGATCAGCGACTACCACCTCGTCAACGGGACCGGGGATTTCGTCCTCCAGTTGGCGGCACAACTGTTCCCCGACGCAAGGCTCATTTTGATGAGCGGCGGAGCAGACCCGAAAAGGGTTCAAGACACCCAGACCAAGGTGTCCCCCAGGAAGCTCATCTTCCTCCAAAAACCCTTCGCTACAGCCCACTTGGTGGAGGCAATCAAAGGCTAGCCACGTCGAGCCGCATCGGCCATACCCAAACGCCCTCCACCCGAGGGCGTTTTCTTTTGCCTCCATCACGCCAAAACCGTGCCTTCAATAGGCCATTTCCGACACAACAGCCACCCCGCTCCCACCCCTTGACTTTTACATCTTTCTATGCTATCATTCACACCAGTACCACCGGCGCTGAACAACCAAAAACAAGCGCCTCAACCATAGCCCGAAGCGGCCAAACCGCTTCCCTGACAACCAAATAAGTATTATGAAACACCAAATCATCGGCGCACTCACCCTCCTATCAGGGCTGAGCTTCGCCATCATCGTGGTCATACGAAGCTTCGGCGGCTCGAAAGAGGCACCCAAGCCAAGCGTGACCAACACCACATCATTCCGTATGCAGGACATCGATCTGATGTCTTGGCTGCCTCATTGGACGCTCCCCGACTGGAATCCGGTCGTGTGGACACTCGTCGTGATTGCATGTATCGCTTGCCTTACCACGATCGTCTTCGCCATCTACGGTGCAGCGAAACGTGACCGATTCTTCATGTTCGCAGAGGAGAACGGCTTCTTCACGATCATGAAGGGTGATCTTCCTCATCGGTTTATATCCGGCGTGAGAGACATGTATGTCGTGCAAGAAGGTCATCGCATCGGGGAGGTTCGGAAAATTCCAATTGACCCCTTACCCGCCACAGCAACTGCAGAGCAAGTTGCTCTTCGAAAAGAAGACGAGAAAGACTACGAGACTTCGAAGAGAAGCCTGTGGTCACTACTCCACTGGCGAGACATGGTCCTTATGTCACTGTTCAACATGCAATGGATCGGGATCTATCCGTTCTTCCAGCTGAGGACATGGCCATTAGCCTACAACAAGTTTGTGAAGAACTCGGACAGCAAGGCCGGAAGCATTGACTACCACCTTACCCCAAAAAGCGACGAGGCTCGGTCAATCTTCTATAAGAGCACGGTCGGCATGATGTTTAAAGAACTCGAAACAGCTGGCAAGGAGAACCAGGTCATCCCGGTGAAGATAGAGCTACTGGTAACCTTTGAGGCGACCAACATCTATCTCATGCAGTTTCGGACCGGCAGCAATAGCTGGCTGGAGCGAGCGACTGGCGCAATCGAAGACAAGCTTCGCGAGAGAGTAGCTCAGCACAGATACTTCGATCTGCTGAAGGACGGAGTTGTAACCACACCCGAAACATCAGCAGCACCGACGGAACTAACTGTTGCAACCTGTAAGAAGGCGCGACAGGAAATTGTCGAAGGCGTGATGAACGTCATCAACGAGCGCGATGGCTGTAACCCGTCCATCACCGAAATCCTCGGAGTGAAGGTGATCGAGATTCGATTCCTCAGCGTTGAGCTCGATGACAAACTCGAGGCACAAAGACAGGAGCTGACTACCGCCATGATGGCCGAGACTGTTAAAGAAGCTCAAGGTAAAGGCGTGATTAAGGAAGCAGCAGCGAAGGCTGAGGCTACCAGATTACAAGCCGTGGCGGACAACGCAAGGCTTAAGGCCGAGCTTGAACACTACAGCAACAACCCAGGTGCCGTTCCTGGTCTGTTCGCAAGATCAGTCGGCACAATGGGAGGAACACTGGTCCTGGGAGAAGACGCGTCAAAACGTCTCACCCTCACCGCTCAAGCCTCTCACAGTGCACGGCCTCCAGCACCGAGTCCAAACACCACACAAGCAACACCCTGAAAGACAACACCTATGGATACAACAATCGTGATCGTAGGAATCGTGGCCATTGCATTGGTTGTGCTGGCCGTAATAATCGGGCAATGGGCGCTAAAAAAGAAGGAGAAGCCGGCAGAGCCCCTCCCCACCGACCCGGCTGCCAAAGCCGCTGCAGAAGCCAAGGCGAAAGCTGAAGCAGAAGCCGCGGCAAAGAAAGCGGCCGACAAAGAGAAAGGCTTCCTGGCAACCTGCTGGCGCGCCATAAAGTGGCTCGCAGTGAAGGCTGCCTGGCTCCTCCTCATCGCCGGTGTCCTCTACGGTATCTACTACGCCGTCGACAAGCACAAGTGGTCGAATGGCATGACACTGATACAGGCCAGCATCGTCTCTAGTCCGTCCCCAGCCTCACCAGAAGTCTGGCGGTATTCCGAACAGGAAGCCGCTACTGGGAGATTGGTCTGGAAGACCGACGACGTGAGAATCCTCGAGAGGGTCAGAGGGCAGGAACCTCGGTTCATGTTCAGTGTCCCCTCGCCCTACGAAGGGATCACATCGCACAGTCGCTACGAGTGGAACCAACGCTTGCCAGAAGGCATCGTGGAGAACCTCGAAAGAAACATGCGAGGGAGGTTCATCGGGAACTTCATCAACGACACCCTATTCACCGGCAGCTTTGCAGTGAATGGCCAGACCTACACCTTCCGCCTCGAACACGTTCGATAGGCAGAAGTAACAACGCAAAAACAAAACGCGAAGAGCGGGAACCTCACGGTCCCCGCTCTTTTTTCTTTGCCTTTATTTGCCTTTATTTTTGCCGACCCGAGAGATTCGCCTTGTGGCGCATCACACTAGAACACCGACACCCCAACCGTCACACCAATGAGATTCACAATGGCCTTAGCAGTCACCATGATCGCCAACCCGACCACTCCCCAGGTCATGTGTTTCACCCCGAGAGCACGTGCCTCCTCATTGTCCGCCCCCTTCACATACTGGAAGACCCCCCAGAGGAAGGCTAGGAAGGCTATCGCGAAGGCGAGCTTGAGCACCGGATTGACGATGACGTCGGCAAGCTTATTGATCAACGTATTTCCAGCATTGGAGACAGCGGCCACGTCTTTTTTACGGAGTTAGGCCAGACAGGCTAGGAGGAGTAAGGCTTGCATTCGAATCAATGCTACCGGTAAAAGTGTTCTGGACCAACTTAACGAGGCCGAAAACTGATACCATGACAAAAATGCCGACAATGCCATAAAGTATCGTGCTCTTCGCTTTTTCCTTCTTCTCCTCGTCATCTCCCATGATTACATACAGGAGTACACCGTAAAGGAAATACACCACCGCACAGGCAATGAGGGTTGGAACAGCCCAGTCTAGTATCTGTCCGAACAGTCGAGCCAAACCGCCAATCCCCTTATTAGAATTGAGGGCGGTTGCATCTGCAGCAAAAACGAACACTGGAAAAAATGCTGCTCCAACCGCTGAAATTCCGCGCAAAAACGTTTTCATAATCAAAATATAATAAACTCCTGATAAATAAGTAATAGATACAAAGGCAAATATTACCTCGCTCCATTATACCAGCCTGAGAAATGGCGACAAATCGAGGTTGTGGACAGAACCCGCCTAAAACTGTCCTGTAAAGAAGGTGCTGATCACCAGTCGCACCAATCCCCAGACAGAGAACATCACGGCTAGGCCAATGATACCGTAAATCATCATGTCTCTCCCCTCCTTCACCTTGTCTTCGCTGGCGCCAGCCAAAATGTACTTTTGTACACCGTAGAGAAAGGCGACGATCGCCGTAGCAAAAAGAAGTGGCGCTAGTGTTCCACCGATGATGTTATAGAAGACATCGATGAGGCTTTTGAAATCGGTGACGCCGTTGAGCATGGTGATTATATATTACTGACGCTTCTCACCGTATTCTCGATGATGCGCGCGATGATCTCAGCACTGAGCAATACCGCTGTACCCACCGCGGCCCATTTGAGCGTGCCGTGAGCCTTCCCCACCTTGTCCTCGTCGCCCTGTGCGGTGACATACAGAAAGCCACCGTAGATGAAATACAGGACGGCAATGATTGCACCGAGACGGCTCACTAGCTGGAGAATGTCGGCAAGCAGAGCTTCAATCGAGGTGGCTTTCAGTGGGTTGGAGAAGCCTAATGGCGTTGGTGAATTGTAGCTCTGTGCGTGCACCAGCGGCGCCGACACAGCAAATAGCGCGATCGCGACGAGGCAGTGAGCGGCAATGCGTCTTAGAGCTGGATATCGTTGTGTTGTCTGCGAAATATGTTTCATATCTTTATTTTATCTCAATCTTGTCCCCATTCAAAATCGGGTAGGCTGTCTGATCCAACACGGCCTTCAACACAGTGGTCACAATGAGCCACGCCGCCAAAATAATACAAAAGCCGATCGCGACGTTGGTGAAGATCGTGTGGGCCTGCCCAACTTTCCCCTCATCCCCTGCGGAGGTCATGTAGAGGTAGCCAGCGTAGGAGAGGAGCAGGATGACCGCTGGAATGGAAAGATAGAAAGCAAAGTTCACGAGATTTTTCGCCAATGTCACCACATCGGCGAACGTACATTCATGATTGGCTGTTGGGTTGGCCGAATTGCCAAAATCCCCGCAGACGATGAGGTTGGGCTTCTGGAGGCCGAAGAAGCTGCCACTGGTTGCCGCGTTCGCAGTCACTGGTAAGAAGGCCGCGGAAAAAACGAACAGGAGAATGGACGTGACGAGCAGCGACAGGGTCAGCGAGGCGAAACTGGTTCTAAAAAATGTTTGGGTATTTTGCATGTGTCTTTATTGTAGCAGAGCCTGCAATTCTTGCGATGCAGCACCCACCGCCTCGCTTGGGCGATACTTGCCTGAGGTGACGGTTTCGATCATGCGTTTGAAGATGGCGGCGCTCGCCACAGGCTCTGGGTCGAGCCAGCTGCGGGCGACGAGCGCCGCTCGATACGCCACCACCTGCGCCGGATCGGTAGGCACAATGGAAAGAAGGTCGCGACGCACTGGCGATGCGCTGCCAAATTTCACAAACGTATCCACGAATGCACTCCCCGACAACACAGAGAGCGTTTCAAAAGTACCAGCGGGATTCTTCCCTGCCTTCATTAAAGCAAACCCATACAGCTTGGCATATACCACCGGCACCTTCACATCCCGAGGCTGAGGCAGAGCGGCAATATCGAAATTGAGGTTTGGATTCTTGCGCAACAAGGCTTGATTTTCACTTGCAAAAGCAAAATAAGTTGCAAGATTGCCGGCCAAAAAGAAATTCTGTGCGTCGCCCACCGCACGATTCCAGGTAAATGTCGTTTTCGATGGATTGGAGAATTGCGTATAAAAAGCCACCACCGATGGCGCTGGGGTTTCTGATGCACCTTGAGCCCGATCGGACAAAGCGCTGGAAGCTCTACCATCCTGTTCAACTCGCACAATCGGTGTTCCTGCCTGCAAGAGCAATGCCGAGAGGGTATCCTTTGCATTGGCAACATTCACCACTTCGCCAAACGGTACCGCACTTTGCGTGAGATTGCCTGCCGCATCCTTTTTGGTGAGCTGCGGAACGAGGGTGAGAAATTCATCCCAATATTTTGGCGGATTCGCGAGGCCAGCGGCATTGAACATATCCTTGTTCCAATACATCACGAGCGGATCACTCACAAATGGCAGTGCCCAGACGCCGCCGGCGGTCTCATAGAGGCGAGCCTGGTCGGTGAAGGTGTCTCGAAAAGTCCTCAGCGGCAGGCTCGCCTCCGGAATCGGCAGAATGCGACTCTGTTGGCGATACAGACTGGTGTGAGGCAACAAAACAGCATCAGGCCCAGCACCAGAAGCGAGCGCTTCGGTGAGGTCGCGATCAAAATCCTTTTCCCTCTTCTCGACATAGGTGACAGACAAGCGTTTCGGTAAGGTTTGATTCACCGCAGACACTGCCTGAGAGAACTCAGCAGCTGGCAGCGTACCCCACAACACGATCGCTGGAAAATCTTTGCTCGCCGAACCCTTGAAGGTCGCAAACACGACCAACGCCACGAGGGTCGCTCCGGCAAACAAGCCAGTGAGGACGATCTGAAATGTACTCATGCCTTTCATATTTTTGTGAAGATAAGCCCGTAATGATGATCCCCTGCTGAGATGCCCCGCAGATGCTGGAAGCCATGCTGTGTAAACAATTCTTTCGCCTTCGATTCATTCACCACCTCCTGCACTGCTGGGCCGATGCCACCAAAAGACTCTTTCCAATCGATCACAACGGCTTTGCCTCCTTTCTTCAAGATGCGTCGCACCTCCACGACCAAACCCGCCTTGTCGACTGCCTGAAACAACACATTCGCCACAATCACGAAGTCCACGAGCTCATCGCCAATATGTGTACCACCACGCTGTTCGATATTCCCCCACAGATACTCGACATTTTTCAAGCGAGCGTGTTCGACATTCGCCTTGATCTTCGCGACCAACTCCTGCTGCACCTCCACCGCATACACTCGTCCTTTTTCACCCACCGCCTGCGCCACAGGGATCGCATACGCCCCCACGCCCGCACCCAAATCCGCCACCTTCATTCCAGGCATCAACCCCAGCTGATCAGTATTTTTGTGTGGATGGGAGAACATGGTTTAAAGCACAAAGTTGGGCGATTGATCGCTAGTCTTTCATGCAAGTGCCAGTAAAACTGTCACCTCGATACGTGTCACCGTTAGAATCTGGTGCGTATGTGTAATAAAGGAAAGAAAAGCCAGCCGGACAGAAGTAACTATTTCGAGATGCTTGCGTGGCACCAGCGCCCATTGTTGAAAATCCGCTATATGCATCTGAGTATACGAGCGCCTTTGATTGACAGAGTCCTGTAGTTTGACGACTGCCAAATGTATATTGTTTGTTGGTATCTAGCACTCCTGAAAAATAACCGCAATGAGTACCTGAAGGGACGCTTATGGCTCCAGTCGAGGTCGTACCACCAGATGCGTGCAGTACGCACAAATGTGTTTGCTCCGCCAAGCTGATCGTCACCTTGCTTGATTTAATATCGTCATAACCAGCAGGACATGCCACTGATGTAGTGTCAGGCACAGCACATCCCCAATTTGATCCGGCAACGTAGCCGGAGTTGTATTTCACATCCCAGCCACCGCAAACAATAGTGGCACCGGTGGTTGAAGTAGTGGTCTGTGTTGCTGCACAAGATCCACCCGTACTGTATTCAATAGTTACTCGTCCGTCCCCTCCAGCACCACCGTTCAGCACCGCACCAGAGTATCCAGAACCACCCCCACCTCCGCCACCGACAGTTCCAGCACCGCCAGCAACGCCAGACTGACTACATGAACCAATAATACCTCCGGCACCTGCAGTAGAAGGTGAAACTGAGGCACCACCATTACCACCGCTACCGTCGTAGCTAAAGCCGCCACCACAATTTGTGTATCCGCCAGATTGTCCAACAGAACCAGCAGTACCATTTTGAGATGCTGTGTATGTACCGATTGGAGCACCACCAGCACCACCAGCGCTACCCGTAGAGCCGTTGTCAGTATGATTCACACCATTACTGCCGTTTGTCGCTTTCACAGCAGAAGTGTCGAAGGCTGAAAATCCGGTAACACCATGAGCACCTACCGTCACCTGATAGCTAGTCGTCCCAGCGGGAATCGTGATGGTTTTTTCAGCGTATCCTCCACCACCACCCCCTCCACCACCACCACCGCCATTTGCACCCGCCGCTGCATATGAAGGCGCACCACTACCACCATTTCCACCCGCACCCCATACCTTCACCTTTATAGAAGTGACGCCTGATGGAACTGTCCAGGTGTAGGTACCTGGATTACTGAAAGCATCCGTACCTGAAGTCCCTGCGGTACAAGATGATGCCACCGGCGCCGCCCAACTCGCCACCCCATACGCATCCGATGTCAACACCTTGCCGGCAAGGTTACTGCCTTTGGCATAGGTGAAGTCTTTGGCAACAAGGAGGTAGTCGGTGGAAAGGACGGTAGTGCTGGCGAGGCCGAGGACGTCAAGCATGATCGTTTGAGGGTAGTTCAAAACTGCAGATGTACCGAGCAAAAGAGAACCTGACTTTCGCTGAGCATTCACACTGACGTTGATTGGCGCGGATGCATTATTTGCAGGAGCATTAGAGGGAGCTTCTACCCATGAAGACGTCAGCACCAGCGGTGTCGAAAACTGCGCCGACACTACGCTGGCGCCAAGTCCGATCACAAGAAGTAACGTGGCGGCTCGGGCGATGTCAAGGAGAGTTTTGGAGAGGTGTTTCATGGTGAAAAAAATGGAAACAAATTAATGAGTACTTTTGAAGTATATCACTTTTTTTCAAGACAAAATCAAACCACTGTGGATTGCAAAATCCTTGGATAGTGGGCTTTTTAAGCATCTGTGGATAACTCTTGACTTTTCATATTTTTAGAGGTAGTGTTAATAACGGCTTTGACAACTTTTCTGCAGTCAAACAACGGTCAACCGCAACCCCCGTCCATGCAATTTACCTATGAATGCCCTACGCAATCGGGCGCTTGCCGCCCTTGTCGGTTCCCTCGCCTACCTGACCCAGCTGGTCACGGTGGAGGTTGGAGCAGCTGATGTGCTCCCAAGCACCATCAGCCAGATTCGCACACAACAACTTGCGAAAGTGAATACGATTAGTGCATCGCTCTATCGGACCCCACACGACTACTATGCGGTCCAAGAAGAAGCACCTGTCTTGTTCACCAATATCTCCTTCTCCGCAGGCCTCAGCCCAGATGCGGTCGTCAGCAAACTACGCGAAGTTGCTTTTCAGGTGGCATGTTTGGCAACAAACTTTCCATCAGCGAACAACAACGCGACGAATGCAACCTTCCTCCTCATCGCCACAGCGAAGGAGGTGGGCATCACGAGCATCTTCCCACAGGATAATGTTCCGACGACCACGTTGGAGATGGCGGGTATCAACGGAATCATCCCGATTCTCCCCAATGGTTCCGGAGGCTTCAAACTTCCGAACACCGCTATGGCCGACACGATTCCCGTCTACCTCTCACCCTACATCTTCTTGTCCTTCCCGGACCTGAAGTATTTCGACCAATTGCCTCCGCCGCCTTGGTATTTCCAGTATTACTTTGAGCGAAAAACATATGCTCGAGTCTTCACGGGTAACCCAGACGGCAGCGTGAGCGAAGTCCAAAGTAAGGG
Source organism: bacterium (assembly GCA_037130265.1). Classification (GTDB taxonomy): domain Bacteria; phylum Patescibacteriota; class Minisyncoccia; order Phycocordibacterales; family JBBTRF01; genus JBBTRF01. The sequence goes on along the minus strand of JBAXTI010000001.1, from coordinate 242,495 downwards.
CTGGGGTAGTTCGATTATCGACCGGACTCAGGCCGATATGTCGGCCTACGGCGACTACGAACATACGGACGGAGTCAAACTCCTCCGCCTCTACGGCATCGGCCGCATCGGCATCCACCTCTCGCTCCTAACCAACGGAACTCCGGCAGTCCTCGCTCTCGAAGCGGCGGACGGCACGTTTCCGCGATATTGGCTACCGACCGGGCAACCGATCGGGAATCCAATGGTCACCGGCGTCTCGCTCGTCAGCGGAAAGCCAAAGGTGAGCATCGTGGGACAACCCGGAGACCTCGTGGTGCTCGAAAGCGCTGGTGGTTTTGGACCCGCAGTCCAGTGGACCACAGAGGTAACGCTACCCGCCCTCTCACAGAGCGGTATCGCCCACTACCTCTGCCCCACGCCGGTGAACAGCGTCGGGTCGAGCAATCGATTCTGGCGCATCCGAGTGATTCAGCAGGCCGCCCAAAGCCGTCCCTGAACGCTGCAGAAGAGTTCTACAAATTCTCGTGCGCCTTCCGTGCACAAGAAAAGCGAAACGCCCCCAATCACTCGGAGGGCGTTCTTTCTTTTCATATTTTTTCCGCTTTTTTCTTCGCTTCTTTTGCAGTCCTACCTATTTTTCAGTTTCCTACAAACACACCGCACTCGCCAAAGAGTCCCCATCACGCAGACGCATAATACGCACACCCTGAGTCTGTCGGCCGAGCACTGGTATCTCCGCGATATCGCACCGGATCACCTGACTCTTTTTTGAAATAGCTACAAGCTCGTTCATCTCCAGCTCCGCCTCGCCCTCCTTGGCATCTTTCCCATCCTTTGCAGCTGCAGTATCCACCACACTCGAGGTGATCACCTTGCCGGTCTTGTCGGTGATCTTCGCAGTCAAAATACCGGAACCGCCGCGCTTCTGGACCTTGTATTCGGAGAGCTCGGTCTGCTTGCCATAGCCGTTGCTCATGATCACCAGCAATGCCGGCTTCTTCATATCTTTCTTCACGACGTCGGCACCAATGACCGTGTCGCCCTTTTCGAGACGCATCGCGATAACGCCCATCGCCGCACGACCCATCTCACGAATATCAGTTTCTTTGAATCGAATCGACTGACCTTCGCTCGTCGCAAGGATCACTTCGTCGCCCTTCTCCACAAATCGTACGGACACCAAACTGTCACCTGCATCGAGGCCAATAGCAATGAGACCACTTCGGCGCACATCATGGAAGGTTTCAGCATTCACCTTCTTGCCTACGCCGTTTTTGGTGACCATGAAGAGACTGAGACCACTCTTCTTCACCTCCTTTGGCATTGGGAGAATCGAGGTGACACGTTCATCATCGGCGAGCGCGAGGAAGTTTACAATAGACTTACCTTTTGTAGCACGCTTGCCTTCTGGAATCTCGTACATCTTGATCTGGTACGCCTTGCCCTTGTTCGTGAAGAACAACATATCCGCATGCGTGTTCGCATTCAAAATATGGGTGATGAAATCCTCTTCCTTGGTATCGAGATCGACAACACCCACACCGCCACGCTTCTGTCGGCGATATTCGTCTGGCAAGGTGCGCTTGATGTAGCCACCTGCGGTGAGCACGAGCACAGAATCCACATCAGGAATGGTATCTTCCGGCTTGAATTCTTTCACGCCGCCACGGATGACTTTAGTGCGTCGTTCGTCGCCGTATTTCGCGCGAACTTCGAGCAATTCTTTCTTAATCACGGCCAAAATCTTCTTTGCACTCGAGAGCAAATCCTTGAGCTCGCGGATGAGCGCCTGGACAGCATTGAGCTCGTCCTCAATCTTCTGTCGCTCGAGACCCGCAAGTCGTGACAGCTTCATTTCCAAAATAGCAGTCGCCTGGCGGTCGGAGAATTTGAAGGTCTTCATCAAATTGAGATGCGCCTCCGGAGTGTCCTTCGACTTTTTGATCAATTTAATGATCTCATCGATATGGTCGAGCGCCTTTTTCAAGCCGAGCAAGATATGCTCGCGGTCTTCGGCCTTGCGAAGGTCAAATTCTGTTCGGCGTCGCACGACGATCTGTCGGTGCTTCACAAATTCCTCCAGTACACTCTTCAGCGAAAGTGTCTGCGGCACGCCGTCCACGAGGGCAACAGTGTTGAAGTGGAAGGTGTCTTCAAGCTGGGTGTGTTTATACAAAAAGTTCAATACAGCCTGAGGGAAAGCGCCTTGTTTGAGGTCGATTACGACACGGATGTCCTTGGTCGATTCATCACGCATCGTTCTAATACCTTCAATTTTCTTCTCTCGCACAAGGTCGGCAATGGTGAGGATGAGGTCGGCCTTATTTACACGATATGGGATCGAAGTGATGACAATCTGGAATGAACCAGTCTTTGTCTCGACAATTTCCGCCTCGCCACGTACTACCACACCACCACGACCGGTGGTATATGCATGTTTCATTTCTGCTGAAGCGTAGAGCATCGCACCGGTCGGGAAATCGGGACCCTTCACAAATTGCAAAAGATCTTCGGTCGAAGCGTCGGGGTTTTCGATGAGATGAGTTGTTGCGTCCACCACTTCGCCAAGGTTGTGCGGCGGGATGTTGGTCGCCATACCGACGGCGATACCGAGGGTGCCGTTCAGCAGTAGGTTCGGAACAGCGGCCGGCAACACACTCGGCTCCTTGCGAGTATTTTCGTAGTTTGGACGAAAGTCAACAGTGTCTTTCTCAATATCCTGAAGCAGGGTCGAGGACACACGCGCCATCTTCGCTTCGGTGTATCGTTCTGCTGCCGCACCGTCACCGTCGATGGAGTTGTGCACAAATACGCCCGCCGCCAGCGCAAAGTTGTGACTTATTGGCAAAGTGAGATCGTATACATCCTCGTGTTCGCCAGAAAATTCGACACTGGACACTTTGTGATTTCCTGCAAGCTCTACGGTCAACTGTTCAATATTGCCATTGTAATATTTACTGAAACCGACCTCCCACGAAGTAGCCGCTTTGTATGGATACACCTTCGGACGAAATTCATCGTAGGTCTCTTTAGAAATCGGTACTCCGACTTCGATCAATTTCTTGCAGACCGTATCAAACTTTTTCTTGCCGGTCTTATTGGTGGTGTGGTTTTTATTCCCTCGGACGATTCGTTCGTGCATCTCTTGGCGATACGTCTCATCTTGCCACAATCGCTTCAACGTCTTGGTTGCGCGAGCTGAAAGTTCTAGGCGCTTTTCAGGATGAGTAGCAATATACTCAAGATTCACTCGACGGAGCGTCTCGATCATCTGTGCACGATATTCAGGATTCTGCCAATTCTGCTTATTTCTCTTTGACATCCTCTGGCTGTACTGCTCTTTTATGCCGCTCTTGGCACGGAAAATCTTTCTGCCTTCAGCAAGCTTTTTTACATACTCAGGATCATTTTTATGACGACTCGCGGTTAGTTCAGAGTGGAGGCGCCAATGCTCAAGCCACTGCATTCGCTGGATGTTTTCTGGGCTATTATTGAGTTTATTGAAATCGACATGATGTCGCACCTTGCCAGCTGATTTTGCATACTTTCCAGTCGAGATGTTGAAAGCGTCGGCCAAATAATGTGCATACTCCCAAGTATTTTCAAGCGGTTGGTAGATCATTTCATATCCCACCATGTCCGAGAGTGCACTTTCGCCTTTCGTAGAAAGACGAGTGTAAAGAGGCATCAATGATTCGCCCGGTTTCAAATATTGCGCCTCTTTGTATTCCTGGTTTTTCAAAAGGAACTTATGATTCAGCGTGCATCGAATTTCCTCGCCATTATCAAGAATCACTTTCATAATTTCGGCGCCTTTGATAGTGAGCCGCGGTTTTGTGAGTTGAGCGATTTCAATCTTTCCTTCTTTTGAGACAGTGAAGGCGTAATTTTTCTTACCATTCTTATCCTCATCGATGAGCTCGCCAAAAGAGAGATTGCGGCCGTCAGCCAATCGGACTTTTGTGTCTTTTGTAAAACAACCAAAGTTACCTTGCCCAATAATCAGCGGATACCGAATCGAAAAATCCTGGGCCATCTTCACCATCGACTCATATACCGCCACGTTGCCGTGCGGGTGATACTTTCCGAGTACGTCTCCCACCACCGCGGCCGACTTTCGTGTCTTCGTGCTCGCGGTGAGACCCATTTCATGCATCGCGTACAAAATACGTCGGTGTACCGGCTTCAAACCATCGCGCACATCTGGCAAAGCACGCGCAGTGATCACGGACATCGCGTAGTCCAAATACGAGTCGCGCATTTCAGTCGTGATACTGCGACTCACCACATTCTCTCGCGCAGGCAAAGCCGACGCCTCTGATGCGCCGCCTTTTCCACCCTTGTCGCTTTTGCCCTCGCTGCCGCCCTTTGGCTTCTTGTCTGAATCTTTAGATGACATCGTGATATGAAACGCGTGTAATAATGAGCCTCTATTCTAGCACTATTTTGCCAATTTGGAGAGTTCCTCAAACTGCTTTTGTATGGTATCGATGCCCTCACTCATGGTCTGGGAGATCGCTTCAAATGGACTAGCTGGCTCGATCGCCGCACCCACGACCACTCCAGAAGTGGTAGTGGAAGTGTTTTTCGCCATACTGTCTAGCCGCGCGTCGAAACGCTCTTTCGTCGACACAATCCACACAGAGAAAATCACAAGTGTCACTCCGGCCGCCACACCAAGTGCAATATTTCTTCGATGTCGATACGGCTTATTTCGCAACTCGGAGAAGAATCGTTCCATGTATCTATTATATAGCGTCGCTGGTTACGTGTCCCGCGCAGCCGGTGGCTCTATGCATTTGCCGGCTCCAACACCACCACCTCACCACTCTTCCCTTCCAAATCTTTCTTTTTGATGGTGAGTTTGTCCACAGGTTTAGAGGTCTCGCCCGCCTCTTTCAAGAAGGCCTTGAGAGCATCCTTCCCTCCGATCGCACCGAAATGCATTGGAATGATGAGTTTCGGCTCGAGCTTCACCGCCATCTTGTATGCGGCTGATGGTGACAGCACACCTTCGCCGCCAATCGGCACAAAGAGCACATCGATGTCATCGATCGCTTCGTTTGTCTCCACATCGAGGTCTTCGCTCACTGCTCCAAGAAAACAAATATTCATACTGTCGAGACCGAGAGTGTAGATCGTGTTGAGCTTGTCCTTGCCGCCGTATTGAGACTTCGACTTAAAACCTTTGATGAAAATGCCCTTCACTTCATATTCGCCAGGACCTGAAACGATGAACGGCTTCTTCTCGCCAAATTCGAGCTGCTCAGCACCAGAAAAATCCGGATGGTTCAAACTCACCAAACCAATATCTGCACCGAAACGCGGAGACTTCAGCTCAGAATCCTTGGCAGGCGGATTGAAAGCGATCACCATGTCGCCAAATTGCATCTTGAAACACTGTCCGCCTAAATATGTGATTACCATAGCGGTAAAAGTATACCATACCCGAGCTGGGGCTAAAGCAAATAGGCCGTTTGGATCATCCGCTATTGCCTTTTCCCCACTTTTCGATATACTATCCCAACGCTCGTCAAGGGCTGTATTTAGAGGTTTTTAAGTACTTTTATCATATTTCGACTCGATAGCCCCGCGCAACAAGGCGCACGAGGGAGCCGCCGACACAACATCGCAAGATGTTTCGGCAGGCCGGCCTCATGGCGTAGCGCGGAAACGAGATCGACCTATACAATATGTTATTCAAGATCGGCAAGAAGGCAAAAGCTGTGCCAGTAGATGCAAAGGAAGAGAAAGTAGCAAAGACCGAGGCGAAAGCTGAGGTTGCAGAAGTAGCAAAGAAGTCTCCTCGCGCAGCCGGCAAGGCAGCAGCGAAGGCAGCAGCAAAAGCGGAAGCAGAAAAAGTTGCTCCAAAAAAGGCGCATCTCATGGACTCGTTCCTTGAGCAGACTGCTGTTACCCCAGTAGTTGGCGACGTCGTAGAAGGAAAGGTCATCAACATCGACAAAACCGGTGTGTATATCGACTTGCCTCCATATGGTACCGGTATTATCTACGGCCGTGAGTACATCGCCGCTCGAGATGTGATCAAGAAGATCAACATCGGCGACAATGTTGCTGCAAAGGTTGTGGATGCAGAAAATGAGAACGGCTACATCGAACTCTCCCTCAAGGAGGCTCGACAGGCTCTCATTTGGAGCGAGATCGAAGACGCGATTCGTGATCGAAAGGTATACGAATTGCCAGTAAAGGAGGCCAACAAGGGTGGTTTGATCATCGAGTGGCAGGGTATCATGGGATTCCTCCCAGCATCTCAGCTCAAAGCTGAGCACTACCCTCGTGTAGCCGATGGCGACAAGGACCGCATTTTGGATGAGTTGAAGAAGCTCGTCGGTCAGCGCATTGCTGTCTGCGTGATCTCTGCTATTCCAAAGGAAGGCAAGCTCATCTTCTCTGAGAAGAATCCAGACCAGAAAGACAAGCAGGAGATCATTGGCAAATACAATGTGGGCGATGAGCTCGAAGGCACTGTCACCGGTATCGTAGACTTCGGCGTCTTCGTGAAGGTGGAGGATGGCCTCGAAGGCTTGGTCCACATCTCTGAGATCGACTGGTCACTCGTTGAAGATCCTCGAACCATGTTCAAGACTGGTCAGAAGGTTCGCGTGAAGATCATCGAGATCAAGGAGGGCAAGATTTCTCTCTCTATCAAGGCTCTCAAGGAGAACCCATGGAAAGAGGCGGCAAAGAAGTACAAGAAGGACGATGTGGTGAGCGGCGTGATCATCAAGTTCAACCGACACGGTGCCCTCGCTTCTATTGAAGAAGGTGTTGCCGGCTTGGTACACGTCAGCGAATTCGGTGGCGAGGACAAGCTCCGCGCAAAGCTCGAACTCGGCAAGACATACAACTTCAAGATCGCATTGTTTGATCCGAGGGAGCAGAAGATGGCGTTGGCGTTCGTAGATAAGAAATAAGCAGCCAACACAAAAGGCATTCTCCTGGAGCACGGATATTTTCTTGGTAGAAAATTCCTCGAGCTCGCGCCAGTCGCGCTCGGTAGGCTCCAGTTGAATGCCTTTTGTGTTGCCAAAAAACTTATTATCTACAATCGTTTACGATTGATTTCTTTGCTGCTTTTTGATATATTGTCTTGGTCTCCGCTTCCTGAAACCCCCCGAAGAAACGCCTCAGGCGAGGAAGCGACAAGAAAGTCTGCTGGACCCAGGGGAGTCCCAGTCGGACCTATCAAGTCTCCTCGTCCGAGGAGACTTTTTAGTTCATTTCCATTTTCGGTCACCGTCTCAAAATGCGTGACGACAAAGAAGCCATTTTGTTTCTCCGCAGCAATCAAAAGAAAATTATTTGAACCTGGGATCTTTTTAATCAAATTGATTCTATTGGAATTCGGCGGTTCGAGTACCCCATTTTTGAAAGAACGCATATTTATCAGAGCCCCATCCCAATCGTTTGCATTTATGACAAAATTTTCCAGGAGAAACTCTCCGTGGTCTCTCCTGATCTTATCCGCAATCATTTTACTAAAAACAAGATCTCTTTTCCGTCTATCAGGTGAGAGAAAAGCGGGAACGGCAGCAACAACACCCACCTGGATCTTTATCGATAGGACTAAACTAACTATTCGTAAACTTCTCTCTTCTCGTGGAGTGACATCTCGGATCTTTCCGGATACAAACCGTGTTTTCTTGGCTTTTTCCATAGTGGAAAAAGTGTAGCAAAGCATCGATAGAGAAACTGCCAAGAAAGGCTAAAGTTTTACCTAAGAAAGAATAAGGAAAACTTTAGATTGCTGGCTCCGACATCGAAGTTTACAGCGAATTAAAGCTTCCCATCGCTGCGTCCCGCCCAGACAGAATAATACAATCGAGTGCATCGACGGCGGTCTTGATAACTTTCTTCAACGTCTCCGCTTCGGGCTTTTTAAAGTCGGCGACGATAAAATCGTTGATGAGGTCCTCGCCTTCGGGCTTCTTCAGCTTGCCGCCGGCAGTCGCTGGAGTGATCCCGATGCGCAGTCGGATGAATTCCTGAGTCTTCACTGCCTTGATCACCGACTCCACGCCACGGTGTCCGCCAGAGCTCTTGTTGAATGATACCTTGAGACGGCCGAGCGGTAAGTCGAGGTCATCGTGGATGACCACGAGCTGCTCGGCCGCCTTCTTGCTCTTCACCACCTTCGCCACCGACTCACCCGACTTGTTCATAAACGTCTCAGGCTCGAGTACCACCACCTTTTCCTTCTTCACCTTGCCAGTGAGTGCGTGCGCACCCTCGATCTTCCCTTCGCAAGCAAGCGCCTTGAGCATTTTGTCGGCCTCAAGCTCAGGCAAACCGTGCTTTTTCACAAACGCATCAGCTACCATGCGGCCAATATTGTGTCGCGTCTCCTTGTACTCCATTCCGGGGTTGCCGAGACCTGCAATAATGTATGTCATGTTGGAAAAAGTGTAGCACGCGAGTAGAAGCGATGCAAAAAGGCGCGCGAGCGACGGCGCGAGCGCGCAAAAAATCATTCATCGCAAAATTCTTGCTCGTAAATTGCAAAAGAAACGATGCGACATGCATTTTGCTCTTGCGTCAACTCACTCGCCCGCGGTAAAATTGCTTGCAATGACCAATCTCGATACACAAGTTACAGAACCATCATCGTTAAAACGATCTTTTTCTGAATTGTGGAGATTCGTTCTCATCACCCTCCTCATCGTCCTCCCGATTCGCGTCTTCGTTGCCAAACCGTTCGTTGTGAACGGACCATCAATGGATCCAACGTTCGCTACCGGACAATATCTCATCGTCGACGAGCTCTCGTATCATTTCCGCGATCCGCAGCGAGGCGAAGTGCTCGTCTTTCAGTATCCATACACTGCTCCAACCGAAGCAAAGCGTTACTATATCAAGCGCCTCATTGGCCTTCCTGGCGAAACGGTCGAAATTCAATACGGCAAAGTTTCAATTCGTAACAGCACGAGCGCTGAACCGATCGTATTGGAAGAGCCGTACGTCGCCAATCACTCACTCGACAGCATGAAGAAGACGCTCGGTCCAAACGAATACTTCGTCCTCGGCGACAATCGCCCTGCGAGCTCGGATTCGCGCTCGTGGGGCACACTCGAGGAAAAATACATCGTCGGCCGCCCATTACTGCGCCTGTTGCCGCCAACTAAAATCAATTTCCTGCCAGGAGTCGCCCATTTTGCCAACTAATCTCTGAACACCATGTCCCACACATCCAACAAATTCGCCAAGGTTGAGCCAGTCATCAACAAGCCGCCCATGGTGGCAAAGGTGCTCGCGACTGGCAAGTCGGCAGAGATTGCTTCGTACTACGGCTTCGAGCTCATCAACCCACCACGTCTCGAAAAAGTGGACATGGACAATGCTCGGAAGTTTCTCGGAATTACTTATTCAAAAAAAGACGAACCCCTCATCAAAAAGCCTCTTCTCATCCACCCAGAAGACAAGGTGGCCGTCCTCCGCATGTACCATGAACAGGAAATGTTCACTTGGAGTCAGCCGGTGATGCTCTATTACGAAGGACTCGTTCAGCACGAGGGTTCTCGCAAAGCGAAGTGGCCTGGCGTGAAGACTTTCCACCTCGACGTACTCGGCACCACCAAGAGTATCGCGGAGGCAACACTCATCAAAGGTGTTGTGGAGACACTGCGCGAAGAAGGCTTCGGGGAACTCATGGTGCATGTGAACAGTATTGGCGACAAAGACTCCATGAATCGCTTCTGTCGTGAGCTCGCGAACCACTACCGCAAGCACATCAGCGTCCTTTCAAACCACTGTCGCCAGGTGATGAAGACGGACATTTTCAAAGTGTATGAATGTGACGACGAGAAGTGTCGACCTGTCCACGAAAGTGCCCCGAACCCGATTAACTTTCTTTCAGAGCTTTCTCGACAACACTTCCGTGAAGTACTCGAGTATTTGGAGAGTCTTGGTATCGCGTACAAAATTCACAACGGCCTGATATGCGACCGCAACATGTGGACCCAGACCGCTTTCGAAATCCGTGAAGTGGAGACCAACACCCTGCTCGCCACTGGCATGCGCTACAACGGCATTTCTAAAAAACTTGGCTATCGAAAAGAGATCGGGGCTGTCGGTGTGACAGTCTCGTACAAAAAGCCAAAAGAAGAGGCACTTTTCAATCGCAACCGCCCTGGAAAAGCTCCGAAAGTGTACTTTGTGCAGCTCGGATTTGAAGCCAAGCTCAAGAGTCTCGAGGTCATCGAAATGCTCCGAAAAGCCAACATTCCACTCGCCCAATCTATTGGAAAAGACAAGATTTCAGGCCAGATTCAGAGCGCTGAAAACAGCAAAATCCCTCACACTATCATCATGGGACAGAAGGAAGCGCGGGACAACTCTGTCATTGTCCGAGAAATGAGCACACGCCACCAAGAGACCATATCCCTAGCCAAACTGCCGGAATATTTGAAGAAAATTCGGTAATGTGTTAGGATATTGAAACTATGATAAACGTACAAGTAGAGAAAGGTGCGAACGAAAACAGCCTTAGTATTTTGCGACGCTTCACAAAGCGTGTGCAGGGTTCTGGCATATTGAGCCGAGTGCGATCGATCCGATACGCTGGCCGCAACCAATCTCCTTTGAGCGTAAAGAAGCATGCAATGGACAAGCTCACCAAGCGCGCAGAAGTTGAGCTCGCAATGAAGCTCGGAAAGTTCAAGCAGCCAGAGCGACGTGGCGCAAAGCCAGCAGCTCGATAATCGACCCTCGTTCGCCTCTCGGCGGACCCACTCACACGTGAGCGATACATTTTCTCTCATCAATTCCACAAAGGCTACTCTTCCCGAGTGGCCTTTTGTGCAAATGAAGAACGCCGTGCTCGGCAAGCAGTATGAATTAAGTGTGGCGATTGTTAGTGAGAAAAAAATCCACGAGCTCAATCTCGTCCACCGCGAGAAGGACAGCCCGACCGATATTTTGTCTTTTCCACTCGATGAACAAAACGGTGAGATCTACCTCAACCTCGATTGCACCAAAAAGAAAGCTCGTGAGTTTGGTCAAACCTACGAAAATTATGTGGGCTACCTGTTTATCCACGGTTTGCTCCATTTGAACGGATTCGATCATGGGAGTACAATGGAGAGCGAAGAAGCCAAGCACTGCAAAGCATTTGGCATCTCCCACCCATGGCTCGCAACATCAAAGTCGGCATCGATATCGGCACCTACCAAGTCAAAGTAGCTGTCTCAGAATCTGTCCTTGAAAAAGACAAGCATGTTCCGCGTATCCTCGGCGTTGGTTTCGCTGAGTCCAAAGGGATGCGTCATGGACACATCATCAACCCCACAGAAGTCACTCGCAGTATCCGCCTTGCAGTACAGCAAGCAGAAAAAAGCGCCGGTGGTTTCAAGATCCGCAAGGCGTATGTCAGCATTGGTGGCATGGGCCTCAACAGCACCTATGCAAAAGGTACTACTATTATCTCCCGTGCCGATTCTGAAATCACCGAGCTCGATGTGAAGAAGGTCATCCAGACCAGCGAGAGTGCGTTGCCGAAGAATTTCATGGTGAACCGACACATCATTCACGTCATCCCGACTGAATACAAAGTGGATGGCGAAGTGGTGATTGGTCGTCCAGTCGGCTTCAAGGGCAATCGTCTCGAAGTGACTACGATGTTTGTGACCGCTCTCGAGCGTCATTTTCAGGACACCATCGCCGCAGTGAACGAAGCCGAGATCCAGATCGAAGACATTGTAGCCGCGCCAATCGCTGCCAGTCTCGTGACACTGAACCGCGTTCAGAAGACCGCTGGCTGCGTACTCGCCAACATTGGTGCCGAGACCGTATCCTTGATCGTCTACGAGAACAACATTCCAACTTCCATCGAGGTATTTCCTATCGGCTCCACCGACATCACCAACGACATCGCGCTTGGTTTGAAAATTCCACTCGAAGAAGCCGAAGACATCAAGCTTGGCAACACACAGAACCTGCCGCATTCAAAAAAGAAACTCGACGAGATCATCGAAGCGCGTCTTTCCGACATTTTCGAGCTCATCGAGGCGCACTTGAAAAAGATCGGCCGCAACGGACTCTTGCCTGCCGGCATTATTATCAGCGGCGGTGGTTCCGGCCTCGATCGATTGCAAGATTTTGCTCGTGCCACACTGCGACTCCCTTCGAAAATCGCATCTTTCAATTTCACCTCACATTTGCGTGTGCCAATCAAAGACGCTACTTGGGCTGTCGCATACGGCCTCTGTATTTTAGGCTTCACCAACGGCGAAGACATCACCGAGCCACATAGCCAGACAAAAAATCTCTTCAAAAGCTGGCTCAAGCAATTTTGGCCTTAATTTAGGCGCGAAAAAGCCAAATTGGTGCAAAATCGTGCCAAAAGCACAGACTGTTTCCCTCTTTGCGTCAAGCCTTTTCTTTTTCTAAGCCTTTCTGCTATCATAAGCGCATATTCCCTTTAGCTAACGCTTATTTATGGCCCAAATTAACCCAGAAGTAGAGGCATTCGCACGCATCAAAGTCATTGGTGTGGGCGGTTCCGGCAAGAACGCAGTGAACCACATGGTCAACTCCAAGGTGCGCGGGGTTGAATTTATCGCGATAAACACTGACGCCCAGGATCTCCAGAACTCTCTCGCAAAGAAAAAGATTCACATTGGCAAAAACCTCACTCGTGGCCTCGGCACTGGCATGAACCCAGAGCTCGGCAAGCGTGCAGCAGAGGAAACCAAGGAAGAAATCCAGGAAGCTCTCAAGGGTTCAGACATGGTCTTCATTGCGTGTGGTAAAGGTGGTGGTACCGGTACTGGTGCTGCGCCTGTCGTAGCAAAGATCGCGAAGGAAATGGGCGTCCTCACTATCGGCGTGGTCACCAAGCCGTTCTTCTTCGAAGGTCAGCAGCGTATGAAGCACGCAGAGCAGGGTCTCGATGAGCTCAAGAAGTCTGTCGACGCACTCATCGTCATTCCAAACGACCGTATTTTGAGCATTGCAAGCAAGGACACTACCGCGCGACAAGCTTTTGCGATGTCTGATGAGATTCTCAAGCAGGCTGTAGAAGGTATTTCTGATTTGATCACCACACCAGGTATCATCAACGTCGACTTCGCCGATGTACGAGCCATTCTCGATAACGCCGGCTCAGCCCTCATGGGTATCGGTACAGCGAGTGGCGAGAAGCGCGCAGAGGAAGCGGCAAAGATGGCGATCAACTCCCCTCTTTTGGATATTTCTATTCACGGCGCTAAGGGCGTACTCTTCTCTATCGCTGGCGGCGACGATCTCACCATGTTCGAGATCCAGGATGCTGCAAAGGTCATCACCGAGTCTATTGATCCAAATGCGAAGGTTATTTTCGGTACTGTCCGAGACGAGAAGCTCAAGAAGAACGAGATTAAGATCACTGTTATCGCATCCGGTTTCCCAGAGCCAGGCGGCACTCCAAAGAAGAGCTTGTTTGGCGATGAGTCAAAGGGCAAGATTTTCAACACCATGAGCAGCACTCCAGCTGTCAGCAAGCCAAAAGAGAAGGAGGTTGAACAGCGCGATGTTGCAAGTGTTGTGAAGGAGGCGATCAACAACAGCAAAGCTCCGGAGGAGAAGAAGCCAATGGTAGGGGCGACCAGCATTGCGGATGATGGGGATGATGATTGGGGTGCGGTACCGGCGTTTTTGAGACGATCGAAGAAGTAAAAATCAAAAGACGTTTTCTCGGACACGCGTAAATTTCTACTGAAATTTTGCTCCGGCTCGGCCCGTCGGCCTCCGCAGTTCCTCGAAAACGTCTTTTGATTTTTTATCGCTCCGCAGTTCCTTCTGAATGTGTTTTCTGCTGTCTCTTACATATTTCGAACGACTTAGAAAGACATTTTGTGTAATTAAAAACGGCGGAGGCTGTTGGCCTCGCGCCGTTCGTGCATACCCATGGACATCAAGCTGTAGCAAGTGCCTTTCGAAATCCATCGACATCGAGCCATTCAGGGTCAATATCGAGCAATAGACCTCCCATCTCGAGCTTTTTCTCGATGAGAGCAAAGGCTTGAGATGCGGGTGATGTGCGGTAAAAAAACCGCCTCGGTTCGATCACCCGATCCGCAAATGCCTCGCAAAAGAAGGTATCGGCATTCTTGTCAGTGATCTCCACCTGTTGAATCCGCTTCCCGACCAGCCCCATACGCCACTGGGCACGCAAGTGACTGTTCACACACCACAGGATCGCTGCGGCCGTAGAAAGGAAGGCGTGAGCGAGATACTCTCGATCATCCGAATGTCTGAGCCAGAGGTTCCAACAGACCCGTTTTTCATCAGGCTGCTGTAGTAGGACATGGACAGAGTGCCAGTCTTCGCTTCTCTCAGCCCATTCTGAAATCTCGCGAGCGTCAAAATTAACCCCACGGAGAGTTGGCTGCAATGACTCAAATGATCGGAATGTCGTCGATGGATTAACCACAACGGTAAACCAGGACGGGAAAATCTCCCTCCACAGTTTTGGAATGCGCCCGTAGAGAGACATAGCAAGATCCTCAACACCAAGCAGATCATCACCGAAAGTAATCGTCTTCATCCGATACCTTTCTCTTTGATTGTTAACCTACAGAGATACTAACAGACGCGCACAAAAAAGCAAAAATTTGCTATGATATGGGCCATGAACCAACTATACGACTTGGCAATCTTGGGGGGTGGGCCAGCGGGAGTGGCCGCGGGAGTGTATGCGTCGCGCAAGCGTCTGAAGACGGTGTTTATCACCAAAGACTTCCTTGGACAAAGTTCCGTTTCCGACGGTATTGAAAATTGGATTGGCACGGTGAAGATCTCTGGCGTTGATCTGTCGAAGAGCCTTGAGGTGCATTTGCGAGCGTACGCTGGAAATATCGTGGATATCAAAGAAGGTGTTGGCGTGAAGAATGTCGAGAAAATGAGCGGCGGAGATTTCGGAAAGGATTCTGGATTTAAAGTGACCACCGATGCCGGTGAGTTTTTCACCAAGACAGTACTCGTGACCACCGGCAGCCACCGACGCAAGCTCGAGGGAGTGAAGGGCGCGGATGTATTCGAGCACAAAGGCCTCACCTATTGCGCCACCTGCGACGGACCACTTTTTGCTGATCAGGATGTGGCGGTGATCGGCGGTGGCAACGCGGCATTTGAATCAGCTGCACAGCTTTTGGCATACTGCAAAAGCGTCACCCTCCTCAACCGCAGCGAAACCTTCCGCGCCGACCCAGTGACCGTCGACAAGCTCCGCGCCAATCCAAAAATGAAGATCCTCACCAATGCCGTACCGACCGAAGTCACGGGCGAGAAGTTTGTCTCAGGACTCACATACAAAGACGCAAAATTGGGTGCGGCGGGAGATGCGAGTGCGTTTAATTCCCTCGCGGTGTCAGGTATTTTCGTGGAAATTGGCTCTTTGCCAACGACCTTTTTCGTGAAGGATGTAGCGAAGCTCAATGAATACGGAAACATCATTGTCGACCCACGGACACAACGTTCATCGACCGACGGTATTTGGGCAGCTGGTGACTGCACCGACGGTCTCTACCACCAAAACAACATCGCGGCCGGCGACGCCGTGAAAGCACTCGAGGATATCTACGGATATCTGCACGCGAAATAGTAAGAGGCAATTCATTGCATGGGGTGTTGACACATCCACACTATTCCCATATATTCTTTGAGCTGACGCGGAAGATTGACTAGGTCAGGCGCCTTGCAGAATGCTCGCATCCAGAGGGATCACCCCATCCCCTGCCTCCAACGAGCGAAACACGAACGCCCCACCTATTCCGCCCCAGCTCATGAGCTCTCCCACCTCCGGTGTGAGAGCTTTTTTATTTCCCAAACTTTTCGTTGCGTACCGCCTCTAGCTTCGCAATCAACGTTGGGTTGGTAACACGTTCGAAGCGCGGCATTGTTTTCCCATCCTTCACAACCATCCCGATAAACATCTCCAATGGACGCGACTGATAATCCGCCGGTGGCATCCAGGCACTGTCGTACAGCGGCCTATAGAGCACGGTGAGAGTCCCCTCTTCGGTGTTGCGGCCAATACCGATCACTTCGTAGGTATAGTTGTTCTCCGGCCCTTTTGGGTCGTGTTTGTAGTGCCGGTAGTAGCCTTTTGGTGGAAGTGAAGAAGGCGAAGGATGTGAAGAAAGCGGAGTGGTCATTTTTTTATTCACGGATATCTTTGTATACCGTCGTAAATGGCTTTGAGAAAAAGATCGGCCACACGTGGTTCATGGCGTACTTGATGCCCATGGTCGCGAGTCCCTCCTCTCGAAATCGACGACCAGAAGTGTACATTGGCAACTGGAACGTCCACAGCACTTTTCCCACCTTAAAAATACGCTTTGCTACATCAGTATCTTCGCCATAGAAGGCGATGCGAGTATCGTAGCCGCCGATCTTTGCCATGGCGTCACGACGGACGATGAAATTACCACCCTGAAGCATGCCGCTGATACGAAACACTTTACTGTTCAAAATATAGCCAGCATAGCCGAGATAGTAGAACAATCGAACCAAAATCCGGCGCACCAAGCCTAGGTCGTGGTAGATATACGGACCACTCAGGGCAACAAGATGTGGATCCCGAGCAAAAGCCATCATCACCGTAGAAAGCCAGCCTTCAGGCACCACGACGTCAGCATCGATATTGGCGATGAGTTCACCCGTAGAGTGCTCTAGACCGCATTTTCGCGCGAATACGAGGCCTTTTTGCGTCTCATCGACGAGCGTGACACCTGGCATACGGCCGACGATCTCCTTGGTACGGTCTTTACTGTTGTTATTCACCACCACGATCTCCGTGTCGAAATCATAGCGAGCAATCTCCTTTTGTACCGACTCAATACACTGAGCAATCACTTTCTCTTCATTGTGCGCAGGGATCACGAAGCTCAATTTCAGTCGGGGTCGCGGTGCAGCTTCAGAAACCAGCAGTTTTCTCAGGCGCAAATTCTGCGAATACATCTCGAAAACCGAAATCGTCGAGAGGACATTGCGCCAAATCCTCAATGTTTTGCGAGTCACCGCGACCCAGCTCTGGCCGTCTTGATTAAACGTATTCTCGACATTCGGCCATGGCACGACAGCAATACGCATAACATTACGCAGGATGACACCATTCAAAAATACTTCCAAGCCATACCCAGGCAACTGCGTCATCTCTGAAAGCACAGGGAGAAGCGATGCCTTCGACAGCACCCGCTCTCCGGAGAGGTAATCTATCTTTTTGAAAGGAAAAAGTGGCCAAGCATTCTTTCGGTAGCTGATCGAGAAATCAGCCGAGCCGTTTTTCACCGGCGCAATGATGTCGTGAATATTCTGTGCATTCAGCCCGCGCAGGTCGGCATCGAGCAGAAAGATATATTCGCCCGCCGCAGCCGCAATCCCAGCAGCCACAGACGCACTCTTCCCTTTATTGACCTCATTCTCGATCAGGCGAACGTTAGAAAAACCTTTCACAATCTCGCGTGTCCGATCTTTTGACCCATCGTCAACCACGATCACCTCGAGAAGTGCGGAACCGATAAGCGGCGAAACGACCTCGAGTGTCCTCCCGATACCTGCCGCCTCGTTGTATGCCGGAATAATGCAGGAAAATGTCTTCATATACCTTTTGGTTTCCACTTTTTGTATGCAAAAAATACGCACACGAGGAGAATAATCAATCCACCGAGTGCGAGCTCACTTTTCTGAAGATAGTCCCCAATCTCAACATAATGCTTTCCGAAGAAGTATCCGACACACACAATAAGGAACACCTTCGGTATCTCAATAGCCGTCACGAGCAAGGTAAATTTTCGAATGTCGGCCTTCATGATTCCCGCCGTTGCGAGTGTTGGCACAACAAAAGCTTCTGTCACTTTCGCAATAAGCAAGGTTCGGAACAGATGGTTCTGGTAGTGATTTTCAACATACGCAATCGCCTCTTTTTTGAGTCCGATATACTTTCCGTATTTCTCGACAAACGGCAGACCGCCATAGCGACCAGCAACATAGTACAACAGGTCACCAATGACATTTCCCAAGAGTGCGAAGCAGTAGACGGCAACAATGTTCAAGGTACCGAGCGAAGCCAAAAAAGAGGCAATGATCGTAATAATCGGTCCCTCGACGATCATGATCGGCAACAAGATCCAGAAACCATATGCAGAGATGAGCGAGACAACGTGTTCCATATTGAGATGTTTATTTTAATGATTTTAGCGTTTCCAACGACTCCTCAAATACATGCTCTCTCTTGAAAATTCTCTTGCTGATTTCGAAAACACCGTATGCGATGAAGAAGGCCGAAAACACGTCGATCGAATAGTGCAAATGCCCGAGTAGTACCGCGACGGACCCGATAAGTGAACACACGAGGAAAAAATATCTAAGCGGCTTCTGCTTCCAGAAAATAAGGGCGACGAGGAACGGAAAACCGGCATGTCCAGAAAAGAAGAGGTCGTTGCCAGAACTCAGAGTAAAAAGGACCGTCGATACATGATGATCACGACTCGTATAGGTGTAGTATTCCACCGCCGGCGCCGAGAGATGCGTCATGATCATGAATACTGACCGTGTAAGAAAAAAGACCGAGCTCGTCTCAAGAGTAAACGGTATATACTTCGGCTCCCAAAGAAGTACACCAACGAGCACGAGAAAGAAAGCGAAAGCGCCCTGAAAGAAGATAAGTCCCACACGCATCACTGGCACATTGTCCAAAATAATATCCGGAACCACGCTTCCCAGATGGTCGCTCGTATACTCGCGGGAATAATAGATAGACAACATACCAATCGCCAGCAAAAGCACGCCAAAAACGACTCGGCGCAACACCGTCGTATCTTTCCAAAATACGACGTGTTTTTGTGCGATATCTCTCATGTTCGTATTATACCCGAAAAACGCATGACCCTACAGAGAATCGAACTCTGATTCCAGCCTTGAAAAGGCCGTGTCCTAACCGTTAGACGATAGGGCCACCTATTTGTCACCAGGCCTTCCCGATAACGCGATTTATCATAGCATTTTTTGAAAAAATGGCAAAAAATGTGTTGTGGATGACATGTGTAATGTAAATATCTGAATATATCTGATAAAATAGAAAGATGCGCTTCAGGTTTCACAAAGAAAATTTGGAAGAATTCTTTAGGAACATCCAGGAAAGATCTGGATTGGCCTGGCCAGAAATTAGTAACGAGTATGGCGTAACCAGAAGGAACCTTTTTGACTGGAGACGAGGAAAAGTGTCCATTCCTGAGAAATTTCTGGATCATGTGTACGGAAAATACGGAGTTGAAGCACCTCGGCGCGCTGAGAAAATTGACGAAAAAGAACAAAAGATCAAAGCGGCTCTCCTTGGAGGTAAGGCGCGAATACGTTTACACGGAAACCCTGGAACAGTTGAAGGAAGGAGGCTTGGAGGGCTTCGTGCAATAAAGAGCATGAAAAAAGTCCTCACTGGTCCGTTTATCGCGAGAAAGATAAAGAAGCCAAAACACACAAAAAAGCTTGCTGAATTGATTGGTATCATACTAGGAGATGGAGGTATCACAGAGAGACAGGTGAGCATCACCCTTCACAAAGAGGACGATGCGGCATATTCAGTATATGTATGCGATCTTTTTGAAGAGATTTTCGGCGAGAGGCCGACGGCGACTCCTCAAAATAACAGGCGAGTAATATTGATACGCATCTCACGCGTCGCCTTTGTAAAACTACTTGGGAAGATGGGTTTGTATCCAGGAAATAAGGTCAAAGAGCAGGTGGCGGTCCCTAAGTGGATCGAACAAAATATTGGATTTAGCAAAGCGTGTGTCCGCGGCTTACTAGACACGGATGGCTGCTTTTACGTAGATAGACATTTGCGCAAAAATACTCTATATTCTTATTGTGCGCTCAATTTTACGAACCGATCGCTACCACTAGTTTACTTCTTCAAAAAGACACTCGAGAGGTTGGGTTTGCATCCAACGCAGACAACTAAATATGCAGTGTTTCTTAGAAGAGAGCCCGATATAAAAAAGTATTTCCGAGAGATTGGGTCATCGAACGAGAAAATAGCGAAGCGGTACAATCGATTTTTCGCCGACAAGAACAAAGGAAAGGTACCGAAGCGGTCACAACGGCTCCGACTCGAAATCGGCTGAGGGCGAAAGCTCTACGAGGGTTCGAATCCCTCCCTTTCCGCCAAACAAAAAGCTACTTCCTCCCCGGATCAAAAATCGACGGTTCCAACTTGTCACCACGAACAATCTGCGCGATGCGCTTGCCGCCGAAGATAGAAGGTAAAATACCGACGCCGTTGCAGCCGAGATTGTAGAGCAAGACTGGGTTGCAGGGCTCAGTACCGACGCGACGGATACCATTTGGCGTATACCCCATTAGGCCGTGCCATGAAAAAGCGTATTCGGTTTGTTCGCCGGGATACTTTCGATAATTCTGTCGCAAAAACATGTCGATCTTCTCGCGATATTCCTCCGATAGCTCGTCCTCGCGTGAATAGATCGCCATGTTCGGCAACACTTTCTCCGGACCACCGGTGCAGATCAAATTGTGTGGCACATCTTTCTTTTCTTCATGTTCATGCGGCCGGCGCGTGAGATAGAAATAGGCGTCGCCAGTCGGATCGCCGGGAATATCGTTCTCCTTCATGAAATAGCTGATCGCCGTGGGCGGACTGTCGAGCGGTTCGACATAGCCGGCCATGTAGCCGATGCGTCCGTGCACTGAGTGATGAAAAGAAGTGTCTACTTCGGCACCGGCCAAGTTTTGGATGGTGAAATGTGTGAAGCCATTAGTGCAGAGCACGATCCGCTCGCACAAGATCGTGTAATCCCCCACCTTCACCACGCCGCCAGCATCACGCAAAATCACCGTTTCCACCGGACTCTGTTCGAAAAACGAAAAGCGATCCTTGAACGTGTTGGCGAGATATGCAAGCAACTCCTCACACAAGAGCGCACTGTTCGTACAGCCCTTTTGGTATGAGAAAGATGCGATATAGTCGGGATTGTTCGTCTCGAGCAGAGCCAAAATGTCCGACTGAGGCGCGACAATATACAGATCTCGATACTCCTTCGGAATCTCCTTGAGTCGGTCGAATTCTTGAGCCACCATAATTGATTCAATTGGCAGACCGCCCTTTAGCCGACATGCGTTGTTCTTAAACACGGTCAGAAGGTCATCTAGGCCGGTGCAGCCAGCGTAGCCAGTGAAGCGATAGATGGGTGTTTTTAGGCCCGCATCCGCCATCATTTGGTCGATCAACGCCCAAGCCGACTCCACGGCCCGCTGTCCCGCGATCGCCATCGAGAGGCCGAACTCTTTTGCGATATCGTGGATTGGCCGCTCGAAATATGAAGTGATTTGTCCGGCATTGTGACCGCTGGCACCATGAGCAATCTTGTCGGCTTCGAGGAGGAGCACACGCTTGTTCGTTTCCTTGAGGAGAAAATACGCCGTGGAGATTCCGGCAATTCCACCACCCACGACCACCACATCAGTCTCGACATCCCCACTCAACGGCACCGCTGGTCGGGTACGTTTGAGCTGATGGATCCATGGAGAGTGGTTTTTCAACATAAAGGTGATCTAAATAGTCTGCATTACACTAAATATAGCAAAATAGTAGCACGATGTTCGAAAATCTGCTACGCTGTATTCATTGGTATTTGATTGATATTTTGGGCGGTTAGCTCACTTGGTAGAGCGCGTCGTTGACGTCGACGAGGTAACAGGTTCGAGCCCTGTACCGCCCACACATGACAGTAGATATGCATAAGCATGCAGCAGGCTTGATCCCGTATTTTTTGTCTGACCAAAATAACGAGCGCTACGCTTTCGTGCAACGTCGATCAAAAGATGCGCGAAGAAATCCCGACGTATTTGGCCTCTTTGGTGGCGGCATCGAAGCGGGTGAAACGCCTGAGCAAGGCCTGCACCGCGAAATTCTCGAGGAGCTCAACATCGACCTCGAGCTTCCCGCTTTCAAGGAAGCCTTGACCACGCTCGGCACCTACGACTACGCTGATTCTTTCGGCAAGGTTCGAGCACACGAATATACGCTGCTGGTGACGCCGGATTTCGAGAAGCAAGTAAAGATCGGGGAAGGTCAGTATGGTATTTTTATGTCCGAATCGGAGATTCGTGCCAGCGGCGAATTCCTCGAAGGGCACAGGCAGATGATTCTCGACTTTTTTATATCAATCAGATCACCACGAATCATCCTCGGCATCGAAACCAGCTGTGACGAAACAGCGCTCAGTCTCGTCCGCACGCAAGGTCGGAATGTCCAGGTACTCGGACATGAATTAATCTCGCAAATCGACATCCATCGCCCATATGGCGGCGTGTTTCCTGTGTTGGCAAAGAGAGAGCACGGCCGAAACCTTGTACCATTGCTAGAGAAAATATTATTTGACGAAGCGGCGAAGATAGAAGATGCGACAACACTGCCAACGGTCGCCTGGAACGGCGCAAGTGAAGCGGTACTCGCGGAAATTCGCATCATTCTCGCCCGTGAAGCCGAACTACTCGCCCTCTTTGAGAAATTCATCGAGCGACACAGCTCGTCTGCAACCCCAAAAACTCCACTCACTCGCCCCGCAGTCGACATGATCGCCGTCACCGAAGGACCAGGCCTCGAACCAGCACTCTGGGTCGGTGTTGGCTTTGCGAAAGCGTTGGCATTACTTTGGAATATTCCAATCATGCCGATCAACCACATGGAAGGTCACATTGTCGCCTCTCTTCTCACTACACAGTCGCACAGTGGCCTTGCGGAGCTTGCGAAGCCGCCGTTGCCAGCACTCTCATTACTCATCAGCGGCGGCCACACCGAGCTAGTCTTGGTATCGGCTCTTGGCTCATACGAGATCATCGGAAAGACGCGCGACGACGCGGTGGGCGAAGCTTTCGATAAAGTCGCGCGCATACTAGGTATGCCATACCCTGGCGGCCCACAGATCAGTGCCCTCGCCAAGACGGTCACCGCGAGCCAGTACACCTTGCCTCGGCCAATGATTCATTCGAAAGACCTCGACTTCTCATTTTCTGGACTCAAAACTGCCGCGCTGTATCTCACCAAAGAGATCGAAAAGACACGACCGCTCACCGATGCCGACAAAGCCGAAATCGCGTACGAAACCGAGCAGGCTATCGCCGAGGTGCTCACGAAAAAGACCACACTCGCCATTGAACAACACAATACTCAATCCCTCATCATCGGCGGCGGCGTCATCGCCAACAAGGTGCTCCGGGGTGCTTTTGAAACCCTCACAAAGCAGTATTCCATTCCCCTTTTCCTACCGACCAGCGACCTCTCAACCGACAACGCCATTATGATTGCCGTAGCGGCCACACTAAAAGGCGCGAGTAGCCAGCG
This sequence comes from bacterium, assembly GCA_037130265.1. GTDB lineage: Bacteria > Patescibacteriota > Minisyncoccia > Phycocordibacterales > JBBTRF01 > JBBTRF01. The sequence goes on along the minus strand of JBAXTI010000001.1, from coordinate 219,157 downwards.
AGCGCCGATCGTGAAGGGCAATTTGTCTCTCTAAATCGCAAAACTTCGTGAGCGGGCCATTTTTTGAAAAAAGCGCTCGTTTTTGCTATGATACATCAACATGAACGACAAATTTCTGAAGCCGTATTCTCCTCAGGATACCGAGGCAAATATCTACACGCGCTGGCAAGAGAGCGGTTTTTTTAATCCCGACAAGCTCCCTACCCGCCACCAGAAGCCCTTCACCATCGTGATGCCGCCGCCAAACGCCAACGGCAATCTTCACGTCGGCCACGCCCTCGCTATCGCCCTTGAGGACATCATGATCCGCTACAAGCGCATGCAAGGCTTCAAGACCCTTTGGGTACCTGGTGCCGACCACGCAGGATTTGAGACACAGATCGTGTACGAAAAAAAGCTTGAGAAAGAAGGCCGATCCCGTTTCAAAATGGACCCTCAGGACCTCTACAAAGAGATCCTCGCCTTTACCCTCGAAAACAAAGGCAACATGGAGGCCCAGGTGCGTGCGCTCGGCGCCTCATGTGATTGGTCTCGTGAGAAGTTCACCCTCGACCCTGACGTTGTGGCAGAAACACATCGCACCTTCAAAAAAATGTACGACGATGGCCTCGTATATCGTGGTTCACGTATTGTAAATTGGTGTTCAAAGCATGCCACCTCCCTTTCCGACGTGGAGACCGAGAGCAAGGAAAAGGTTGACCCTTTCTACTATTTCAAATATGGCCCCTTCACCATCAGCACCGCTCGACCCGAGACAAAATTCGGCGACAAATACGTGGTCATGCACCCCGACGACAAACGTTACGCGGAATACAAGCATGGTCAACAGCTCACGGCAGAATGGATCAATGGTCCGATCACTGCGACCATCATCAAAGACGAAGCGATCGACATGGAATTCGGTACTGGAGTGATGACCATCACTCCATGGCACGATGCGGTGGACTTTGGTATTGCAGAGCGTCACAAACTGGATCGCGAGCAAGTCATCGACATGCGCGGCAAGCTTCTCCCAATCGCTGGCGAATTTGCAGGATTGAAAATCGCTGAGGCACGTCCAAAAATTGTCGAAAAACTCAAGGCAAAGGGGCTGCTCGTGAAAGTCGACGAGAAATACGTGCACAATGTCCCTGTCTGTTACAAATGCGAGACCGCGATCGAGCCGCAGATTCTTCCACAATGGTTTGTGAAGATGCAGCCGCTCGCTGAGAAAGCAATCAAATCCGTGGAGGCCGGAGAAGTAGTCTTCCAGCCCGACAATTACCGCAAGATTTTCCTCTACTGGATGAACAACACGCTCGATTGGAACATTTCCCGACAGATCGTCTGGGGTATCCCAATCCCGGCCAAGATTTGTGACGCCTGCGGTTTCGCTGCACCTGACCTCGAAGGTACACTCACCACCTGCCCTACATGCAAATCGGCAACGGCTCTCCGCGCCGACACTGACACCTTCGACACCTGGTTCTCATCGGGCCAGTGGCCACTCCTTTCGCTCGGCTACAATAGCTCTAAAGACGGCAGCGCGCGTGGCGATTGTAAATCCTTCTACCCAACAGACATCATGGAGACCGGCTCCGACCTCATCTTCAAATGGATCCCTCGCATGGTGATCTTCGGCCTCTATCTCACCGGCAAGGCTCCATTCCATACCGTATACCTCCACGGCCTCGTGAACGACGCTCAAGGCAAGAAGATGAGCAAGAGCAAGGGCAATGTGGTCAATCCAACAGACCTCATCGTCAAGTACGGCACCGACGCTTTGCGTATCGGACTCATCGTCGGCAACACGCCGGGTACCAATCTCGCCCTCTCCGAAGACAAAATCCGTGGGTACAAAAACTTTGCAAACAAGCTCTGGAATATCAGCCGATTCGTGCTCGAGAGCACCTCTGGCGCTGGTGGTACCACGGCTTTTGCCTATGACCCCACTTTCACCGCCTGGTCTGAAGCCGACAAGGCACTGGTCGCCGAACGAGACACGCTTGTTGCCGAGATTACCAAGGAAATGGATGAAAACAAGTTCTACCTCGTCGCCGAAAAGCTGTATCACTACATCTGGCATCGCTTCGCCGATATCATCCTAGAAGACAGCAAGGCGATTCTTGGATCGGCTGCGCCCAATGCAGTGCCGACCGTCGCCCCATCGGCCGACAAAACCTCACGCGCGCAATTTCTACTTCACACCCACCGCACGATTCTAAAGGCAATGCACCCCTTCATTCCGTTTGTCACCGAAGAGATTTGGTCGCTGTTGCCAAAAACTGCCGGCGAACAAACACTCTTGATGGTAGAAAAGTGGCCGACTGCATAGCTGCCGCTCCGTCCACAAAGGCAGTGCGACGACGGGTGATATAATTGTGGCATGAATCTGCCGCCGCTCCATCTTTTTTTGACCCTTCTTGCAGGCATCCTTCCCCCGCTCATTTGGCTGAAGCTTTGGTTAAAAGAAGACGCTCATCCTGAACCTCGCCGACTCATCCTCACTGCCTTTATCGGTGGCATGATTGCCGTGCCACTCGTAATACCCCTCCAAAGTTTTGTCAAAAGCACGGTGGCGGATGCCGCGACAGTGATCATCCTCTGGGCCCTCATTGAGGAAACGCTAAAATTCCTCGCCGGCTACTACACAGCGATGACCAAAAAGGCCAACAACGAACCGATCGACCCGGTGATGTTTATGCTCACTGCCGCTCTTGGCTTTGCTGCACTAGAAAATGTGCTTTTCATCATCAAACCTGCCATGATCGGCGACTTATACACAGGCTTCGTGACCTCAAACCTCCGTTTCGTCGGTGCCACGCTCGTGCACCTCGTCTGTTCGTCTGCAGTGGGTATTAGCCTCGGTTTGGCTTTCTACAAAAGTTGGTCGAGCAAAATGCTTCATCTCGTCGCAGGAATCCTCATCGCTACTGCGTTGCATTCAACCTTCAATCTCCTTATAATGAACACTACAGGAATGGGCGCGTTCGGAGTATTCTTCGGAGTGTGGATGTCGGTCATCGTCTTGGCGCTCTTTTTTGAGAAAGTGAAGCGTGTTGAGCCGACAGAGTAGCACTTGCCGGACACATCGAAAAAACATTTTCAATAATCAATTCAAATATTAATCCCATGGCAAAAGAAAAGCGATCATTTTTTGAGAAACTCACCGGCGCCGTACACGTTGAGGACGATCTCGAGCCAGCAACCCCTCGCAAAGTGACTACCCATGGCTCTGAGGGCCGTTCAGGTGCCACCAAAAGCGACGAATGGGCAGAAGAGAATGCTGAAGGTCAGCTTCCCGTGGATGTGTACCAGACCCCTACCGATATCTTCATCAAGACCCTTATTCCGGGCACCAAGGTGGACGATCTCGATATCTCTATCACCCGCGACATGGTGACAATCAAGGGCAAGCGCGACGCGAGCCGTGAGATTGCTGAAGACGACTACTTTTTCCGTGAATTATATTGGGGTTCTTTCTCTCGAACCATTTTGCTCCCACAGGAGATCGATGTAGAGGGTGCCGAAGCCGGCGAGAAGCTCGGATTACTCACCATCCGACTCCCGAAGATCGACAAGTCTCGACAGACGAAGCTGAAGGTGAAGTCGGGGAATTAAAAACAAAAGCAAAAAGCGCGACCTGAGGGTCGCGCTTTTTGCTTTTTAGACACTTCGTGGTGCTTGGGACCAGATTTGAACTGGTGACCCTTCCCTCTTCAGGGGAATGCTCTACCAACTGAGCTACCCAAGCATGGTGTGCGCCCGCGCGCGAAATGTTAATTCGTGAGATCCTTGATCAGCGAGCTGTAATTCGATGTTGCCCCGCCAGTGAGGTTTTTTGCAGTACCAGCAATGCCTTGCAGCTGCTCATAATACGGCTGAATAGCCTGCAAAGCGAAGGAGCTGAGCGCGATGATCAGAACCCAGTATGCAATCTTGGCAAATCGGCCAATGAGCTGAGACCGGCGCATCGAAGTGAGCATTTCATGATTCTCTTTGGCGAGATCATACGTCTTTTCAAGCAATTTTCGATCCTCCGGACTCATGCAAAAGAGTATAGCAGAAATGCGAAAAACGGGCAAAAACCAAGTCAAAACCAAGACGGCCGAGCAAATTCGTTCGAGGACACGGCCGTCACCTTAGTACAAATCGGAATGAGTGCCGATCATTATGAAAGTGACAAACCCTTCTGCCTTTTTAAAGATCGCGCGGTAATCCCCTGTCACATTAATGCTTACACAATCAGCAAAAAACACTGTCCACTGAATGATTATTGAGCACGGGGTTGTTCTGGTCTTCTATAAAAAGCTCGAGACGTTTATAGAACTGATGCCGCACTTTTGATGGAAGTTTCTTCAACTTCTTCTTAAATTGTCTGTGAAAAACAATCTCCATGAAGTCTAGTCTTTGAGATAGGTGATAGCCTCTTTAGCCGTGGTGAAACGGGGAGAAAGATTTTTACCCTCCTTAACATCCTTGAGCACCTTGTTGATAGATTTCTCCGCACGAACATTAACAGACTTGCTCGGAACGAGATTAACTCCAAGAGTGCCGTCAACGAAGGCTTTGGTGGCAAGCTTGAGCACAACTCCAAAAGGCAAACCCTCGCTTCGGGCCTTCTTCATGGCCCGATCTTTCAGGTTTTTGTCAATATTGAATATTACCTGCGTAGTCATGTATATATCATATATTTATTAGATATATATGTCAAATAGTATGGTATTACTGCACGAAAAGGAAAAGTCAAAGAGTTTCTGGTGCCCTTGCCAGGAATCGAACCTGGATCAGCTCGTTAGGAGTGAGCCATTCTATCCATTGAACTACAGGGGCGATACAGCGCGAGACAGGGCGAAGCTCAAGGATATTGAGCAAAATCACTGTACCACGGAAACCCCTTCGAAGAAATCTTTGACGCCGGCGTAGGTGGTAGCGGCATAGTCGGTGAAGACCGGCTGCCTTTTCGCCTCCGTGGCGAATTGTGGCTCATAGATATAGCCGTACTCGATAAGCATACTGGCGGCGTCGACAGAATTATTTGCCCCGACCGCAATCAGTGCCTGATCTTCCACTACCCCATCAGCTTCATAAGGATAATTGCTTTGGCGCGCCACACTTGATAGTCTGCGGAAGACTCGCTGCGCCACCTCCTTGGCCGCTGGAGCGTTGGAAAATTGTGCTTCGGGAACATATATGGCAAAGCCGTTGTAAATGCCTGGCTTGGTGGCATTTGTGCGCGGATATTCATTGAAGTGTACGTGGATTGCGATGTCGATCTTGTGGTCATTGGCCCATTTGTTGATCCCATAGAGTCGGGTCGCCACGGCGGCGAGTGCGTTTGAGTGTGGCGCACTAGACACTTTAGTCGCACTGCCTGCCACCAACAGACTCTTCATCTCCTTTCGCTTTGCCGTCTGGAATACGACAATATCGTCCCATTTGGTGACGAAAAATTCTTTCAACGATGGTAACCAATCACTGCCGCTGCGTGCAACGGACACTTCGTAATGCGTGTCGGCTTGAAAAAGTGCCTGGAGTTTGTTGGCAAGCTCGATATTCATCTCGCGCTCCTTGAGATCTTTGTATTCTGCTCCGCCAAAACCAGGTTCGTGGCCGGGTACAATCAGAACTCTCACCTTTTCTGCGCCAGGGCTGGTGGCAAGCTGATATCGCTTCCGCAGGGCAACCAAATCGACGCTTGGTACAGAAAACACCGAAGCCTGGCCATAATCAACTCCGGAAATACGAACAAAGCGTCCCGTGGCGACACCGACAGAGACCTCCTTCACGACAGAGGTTCTTGCAAAAAGGAAAATAGCAGTGCCGGCAAGCAAAAGTGTAGCGATCGAGAGAGCTCGAAACGTTTGCGTATTCTGTTTGCGGTGTTTAGATACCAAGAGACTTAGCGAGGGCTGACTTATCGAAGCCCACCATGATGCTGCCGTCGACATCGATCACTGGCACACCCATCTGCCCACTCTTATCTACCATCTCCTTGCGCTTAGCGAGGTCACTAGCAACGTTGTGCTCGGTGTACGAGATACCATTCGACTTCATGAAGTCTTTTGCGAGAGTGCAGTAGTGACAAGTTGGTGTTGAGTAGATAGTGACGGTTTTCATTTTGGTGGTGGTTAGTTGGTGAGGGTAAGTATACCGCTTTTGTAACGGTGAAGGCAACTGAGAATCGGCTACTACGTAGCCAGGTGCTTTTCCATCTCATTTCGCTTCACTCATTCGATAAGGAAAAGCCTTTCGATTCTCAGACGTAAGTGCCTCAAGGCACTTACTTACCCGCACAAACAAAGCCCCTTTCGGGGCGTTTGTTGTTTGTGCGGGTACTGAGAATCGAACTCAGGTCTCAACCTTGGGAAGGTCGCATTCTACCACTAAACCATACCCGCATATTCACTATTCCGCCCCAAATAAACCCTTCACTTTCTTCCACAAGCCAGAAACAAGACTATCCGGTACCACCACATCTTCGCTCTTTGGCGGGTCCACCAATACTACCAAATGTTCGCCTGGTTTGGCCACTCGAAAACTGTTACGAATCTCGCGCTCCATGCCTTCTTTTGTATTGAGCTGTTCAATCGCCTTAGCGACCTCGATTTTGCGCTGCTGGAGATTGCGAAGCTCGGTCCGCGCCCGCGTCGCCCGATCACGACTCTCGGTCTCTTTGCCATATACATTGTAGGCGGCGCGGGCGGTGAGAAACAGCACCACCAACAACACGAGCAAGGCCGGCCTCGAATACACCATTTCTCGAAACTGTCTTTTTTGCCTAAATTCCCTCATATGATATGATGCAGTATATCAAAAAATACCATGCTATTCGACCCAAAACACCGCAGAAAAGTAGGAATCGTCTGGGGCGTGCTCTGCGCGCTCATCATCATCAGCATGATCTTGCTGTACATCCCATCGCTCCGAGCCTAATACTCGTATAAATAAAAACGGGGGAAAAGAAAACAGGTACCTCGAAGGTCCCTGTTTTTTGTTTCCGACGACGGATTGAAGGGACGACCTGATACCACCATCACTTTGATGTCCTGTAGAAGAGGCCAATGAAACCAATGACCAGTTTGGCGATACCAAAGACGATGAAGGCAACTGTGAGAATCGGCCAGGCCCAGATGGAGGCCCGCTTTTCCCTTTCGACAACCGCACCGAGCGAAGCAGAGGCACGAGGCATATAACAGAAGGGGGTTGAGAGTTGAATTGAAAACAAAGAACCGCGGACTCCTTTATCCTAGTACAAAACGGCAATTTTTGCCACTATTCCGCGCCATCTTCCTACTAATCCCCCGTCTTCATCATTTTAATAAACACATCCTGCGGAATAGTCACGCCGCTTCCCTCGCCACGTTCCTTCATGCGTTTCTTGCCTTCTTTCTGTTGGTCGAGGAGCTTGTTCTTTCGGCTCACGTCACCACCATACAAATGTCCTGTCACATCCTTTCGGAAAGCGGAGATAGTTTTTGAAGAAATGATGCGGCCAAGTGCCTGGCCCTGAATTTTGGTCGCAAATTGCTGTCGAGGAAGCGCCGCGTGGAGCTTTTCCACCGCTTTTTCCGCCTCGATCTCCACGCGGCGCTTCGCCACCACGCGAGTGAACGCCGGAACAATCTCCCCCGCCACCAAAAGGTCGAGACGTGCCACATCAGCATCGCGCAATTCTCCAATCGTGTACGACATCGATGCAAAGCCCGAAGACACACTCTTCACCTCATCAAAAAAGTTGCGCATTAGCTCGCGCAGCGGCATTTCCACATCCACGGAGTTTCGGTTGTCACCAAAAGAGTGTGTTGCCAAAACATTCGCCTCATGATCATACAAAAGCTGCATCACTGGACCAACATATTCAGACGGACTGATGAGATTCATCGTCACCCATGGCTCGCGGATTTTTTCGATGAAGCCGTAGTCGGGAAAAAGCGATGGCGAGTAGTACATCTTGGTCATGCCCTGCTTGTCGGTTACTTCGTAGGTAATACTTGGCGTCGTCACCACGAGCTGAAGCTGGAATTCTCGGCGCAGACGTTCGGTGATGATCTCCAGGTGCAACATGCCAAGGAAACCGCAACGAAAACCACGCCCCAACGTGCCCGACGCCTCTTCTTCGAACGTATATGAGGAGTCGGAAAGTCGGAGACGCTCAAGGCCCTGGCGCAAAGTGACGAATTCGTCCTGGCTTTCCGGATAGATCGAAGCCCACACCACCGGCTTTGGCGACATGTATCCCGCGAGTGCTGGCAACGGGTGCTTTTGGAGTGTGATTGTATCTCCCACCGAAGCGATACCTGGCTGCTTGATGCCGGTCACGATGTAGCCGATCTCTCCAGCACCGATAGACTCTTTCTCAAGCTCGCCCGGCTGAAACACGCCCACCTCGAGCGCGAAGAATTTCTGGTCGGCCGCATTGAAGAGCAGCTGGCTATTCTTCGAGATCGAACCGTCGGTTACACGAACGTACACGATAACACCGCGGTGTGTTGAATATTGAAAATCAAAAATGAGCGCACGAAAACTCTCCTTCCCAACCTGCCCGCTACCATCCGCCATCTTGCCGGCTGGAAATTCTTCCTTCGGTGGTGGTACGCGCCTGATCACTTCCTGAAGCAGGTTTTCGACACCCTCTCCAGTGCGACCGGAACATTCGAGCACTTCGTTTTCGTGGCAACCTAGGAGCTTGGCGAGCTCAGTTTTCACCTCCGGAACACGTGCCAATGGTGAATCCACCTTGCTCACCACAGGGATGATTTTGAGCCCAGATTCGCGCGCCATACCGAGGGTGGTCAATGTCTGGGCCTGCACCCCCTGAGTGGCATCTACGAGCAAAATTGAGCCTTCCACGGCCTTTAGGGCGCGGGATACCTCGTAATAGAAGTCCACGTGGCCGGGGGTATCGATAAGGTTCAAAATGTAGGTTTCCGGCTTGGTATCCGCCGGCGTTTCCACTTCCCCAATAATATGCGCATCCAGAGTACCGCCGGCTCCTTTTGGTGCCTGGTAGGTGTACTCCATGCGGACCGGCTGCATTTTGATCGTGATGCCACGCTCCTTTTCGAGCTCCATACTATCGAGTACCTGGTCGCGCATCTTGCGAGCCTCGATGGTGTGGGTGATTTCGAGCATGCGATCAGCCAACGTCGACTTACCGTGGTCGATGTGCGCGATAATACTGAAATTGCGGATCCGCTGGAGAGGGGTGGCCATAAGCTCAATCATACTAGCAAAAACAGGCGAAAAGGCTAGTTACTCAATCGAAACCAGTGTTTGTTGTCAATTAGGCCTGCTTTAGCTACACTCTATGAATGGATGACTCTAAGTTGAATAAAATCACCCTCATTGGGATGCCTTGGTCGGGTAAAACAACTATTGGCAAAGCGCTCGCTGATAAACTCAGCTATAACTTCCTTGATCTTGATTTCATGGTTGAAGAACATGAAGGAGCCTCTCTTATCGAGGTAATGAATTCAAAAGGTCCAGATTATTTCCGCGATATGGAATATGGTTTTCTGAAAGAACTAGTTCCATCAAATAAAGCAGTAATTTCTCCCGCGGGAAGCATTATCTTACACAAAGACGCAATCGGGTGGATAACACGATCGACATTCACCGTTTTCCTGGACACCCCCTTCAACACTATCGATGCGAGATCAAAGAACGCACCGAAAGCGGTCTTCGGCCTATCCGAACGCGGACTTAAGAGTATTTGGGATGAGAGACAGCCTCTCTATCGAGGATACGCGGACCATATCGTAACCACAGAGGGTAAGTCCGTCGACAGTATCCTCGACGAGATTATTTCAGCTATTCATAAGCACATAAAATAATGAAAATCGCCCTAGCGTCAAAGAGCAAGACGAAGGAGGCTGTCGTCGTTAATTCAATCTCAAAATTATTTCCAGGCTCTACTCCAATAATCAAGTCTTTCAATTTCGAAGATCAGGGTGCTGAGCCTGTCGGCGAAGAAGCGCTGCTCGAGCAAATTATCAATTCGATAAATAAAATGAAGGTCGAGGATTCGACGGCTGATTATTTTGTAGCCATGGAGGGCGGAGTCCGCGAGACTGTGAATGGAATGGAGGAAATATCCTGCGTAATAATCGAGGACAAGGGAGGTCGTCGATCAATGAGCTGGGGAGTAACCTTCCCGATACCTGAAGTCGTCGCAGCCAAGGTTAGAGAGGGGGCACCTCTCGCCACTGCCGTGGACACCACGTATTCCACAGATGACATCAAACACAACGGAGGTTTCGTCAGCTTGCTCACGAACGATGCGGTCAATAAAATGGATCTCTATTTTCAGCCGACAGTTGTGGCTCTTTCTAAATTTTTAAAGAAGGATTGGTTTTAACATCGGTGAAAACATAGGGTAATTTACGACGACCACCTCATCCAATCTTTGATATCGCAAATTGCGATATCAAGTTTCATTCCTCGATACCTCCATCAAAACCAATCTTCTTTTTCGGCCCCTCCGGCGGATTAATAAGCTGCTTCACGACCGAATACACACTCGAAAGCTGGTCACCATGCTCTTTCTGCTTTCTCTCAATTTCTTCGATCTTTTGAGCCAAGTCCGCGTGCGTCGCCAACATCTCACGCATTTTAATGAAGGCACGGACAATGAAAATACTCATCTGCACCGCTCGTTCGCTTTTTAGTACAGCTGAGAGCATGGCCACACCATGTTCTGTGAAGACGTAAGGCAAATAGCGGTTCCCTCCACGACCAATCTTTGAGGTCACAATTTGTGACCTCAAGTTTGAGAACTCCCCACGCGTGAGCTGGAAAGCAAAATCTTCAGGAAAGCGACCTAGGTTTCTTCTCACCGATTGCAGCAATACTTTCGTTTCAACGCCGTACAATTTCGCCAAATCAAAATCCACCATCACCCGCTGGCCACGAATGATGTAGATTTTATGTTCAACGACATTTTGCACGACAGCTTTTTCCACCAAATAATTCTATCTACCACCAAAAGACATTGCAATGTGAAAAAGATAAAGAAAAGATAAAATAATTATGAATTTTTAATCAACTTTTCTTCGCCCACGGCACGGGGTACTTCTTCCACTCGTCGAGCATTGGCTCATCATAGAAAAATCGCGCAAACATCTCGGTCTCAATACGAGCGCCGCCAATTGCTACGTGTGGCTTCACTTCTGCTGGTATGCCACAATATTCTGCGATCGCATCGGAATTCAAAGCGGAGTGACCCTTCAAAGTAGGTGGTTTGATACCGCGGCGCAACGCGTGAAAATAGCAAATCGTATGCATGTCGATAGTGCGTTTTGCGATTGGCCAGTTCACCCCTCCGCGCGCCGCGGCGGCGCGCAAAAACCCTTCATCAAAAGACGGATTCTGCCCCGCAATCGTCCGCTCTGGGACCTGCATCGCCCACTGCAAAAATTCAATCACAATCTCCTTCTCACTTTTCTTTTCTGGATCCGCCACCTGCCCGCGAGTATACCCATTCACCGCTAGCGCCTCATCGGCCACATGCGCTCCATCCCAAGCACGACATTCAGCATAAAACTGATTCGCAGGATTATAAAAATCCACCGCACCGATAGACACCAGCGAATGCTTATTCGGGTCCACTCCAGTTGTCTCAACATCGACGACGATCATCCCTCTATTATAACCGCTGTACCTCCGGCGCCAAAACTTCCGTCTTCCAGATTTTCATGTGGAGAGTCTTCCATACCTGTTCCAACTCTTCACTCTTTAGCGCCTTCAAAACCAGCAGACAAAAGGCAATGCCAATTACACCCGAACAGAAGCCCTGCATAAACACGCCAAACACCGTATCGAGATGAAATACGTTGTCAAAAATACCAAGACATTTGTACGTCACAAATCCCATCAACACCGAAGCAGAGAAAGTCTGGAACAGCGTCCGAAGTACCGGCCGAGAAAACTCGGAAAATTCTTTATGAAAAGCTTGCCAATGCGCGATCGTATTCACAAACACACCCAGCGAATACGCGAGGGCGAGCATGAGCACAGAAGTTCCCGCGAGTCCCTCCACCTTGAAGAGCGACTCGAAAAACGAGCGGAACCCGTACCAATGTCCGAACGCCCACACAAGCCCGTACGCAAATGCCACCATCAGTACCGAAGAAAACACATTGATCAAAAGAGGCTTCAATGTCTTTCCGCCAGAATAGAACGCTCGTACAAACAGCGTAATGAGGCTCTGCGGGATGATCGACAAGGTGAACACTGCAAGAGCCGCAGCCGTAAGTCGCGTATCACTCCAATCAAAATGTCCTGCACCGAGGACGGTTCGTACGATCTGCGCGCGCAGCACAATAAACAACACCATCACTGGCATTGACCAAAAGATGATGTGCTTTGTGGACGCCACCATCTGCTCGACAAAACGTTTCATATCTCCGCTAGAGAACAAGCGCGACAACGTTGGAAACGCCGCAGAAGCGTAGCTCACTCCAATAATACTCAGTGGCACCGACTGCAGGTTGTTGGAAAAATTAAACACAGCGATCGATCCGGTAGCCATCAACGAGGCCATGGCGGTGAGAAAAAAGAAGGCAATCTGATTTGACGACAGCGTCAATGTGCGCGGCAGCGAAGTGAGTACGACCTGGCGAATTGCTTTAAGGTCGATGCGGAAGAGTACTTTCGGGAACAACTTTTGACTCACAATGTACGGCACTTGGACACCGAGGTGGAGTGCGGCGCCAACGATTACCCCCCAGCCGAGACCGTAGATACCCATCATTGGATACAGCACGATAATACCAAAGACGATGCCGAGGTTATATAGCACTGGGCTCAATGCGTAGAGGAAGAACCGATTATGGATCTGCGTGATACTCGCCAGAAAGTTTGAGAAACCAAGCAGAAGCGGCGACAAAAGCAGTATGCGCGAAAGAGTGATAAGTTGCGGCAATGCAGGGTCGTTCGCAAAACCCGGCAACACGATCGGCGTAAGCCACGGAATGAGAAAGAAGCCGACGATAGACATTACAATCATCGCGAAGAAGAACACCGAGAAAGTGTGATCGATAAAGGCCCTCCCTTCCTCTTTATTTTTCTCCATCTTTTCAATGAAGAACGGCACGAGTACGGAGATCGAGACGGTTGTAGCAATTGTTACGAAGATAAAGTCAGGGATGCGAAAAGCAGCATAGTATACGTCCACCACATGACCAGCGCCGAAGTAGAATGCGAAGAGCCGGTCACGCACCAAAGCAAGCAGCTGCGCCAAAAAGGCAAAGAATGCCAAAAGGTAAGCGGCCTCGTGGAGACCGCTTACCTCTCGATGAAAGAAACTCATCAGGCGCTCTACCATGGCAAAACTAGTTTGCCTCCTTCACGGGAAGCTTCTTGGTAGGCTCCTTTGTTGAAGAAGTGTCCCTTGCAGTAGTCGCCAATGGGTCCTTCCCCGCCTTCAAATTAGCGAGTGCGGTTTTCACCTCCTGATTGTCCGGGTTAAGCTTCTGGATTGCTTCGAACTGTGCAGCCGCATCGGCCTGACGACCAAGTTTTGCATAACTACCGCCAAGGAAGTATCGTGCGTTTGAGTACTGATTGTTCAATGTCACCGCTCGCTCAAGAGCCTTCACCGCATCGGCATACTGCTTGTTTGAATACTGGAGGAAGCCGAGCTGGAAGAAGACGGTTGGGTCATTTTGGTTGAGGAAAGCGATTGCAGAGACAGACTCAATCGCATCCTTCAGATTACCTTCTGCGATCTGGATCTGGGAGAGGAGGTAGATTGCCTCTGAATAATTCTGCTTCATTGCCAATGCTTGCCCGACAATCTCCTTTGCCTTTGGCAGGTTCTTGTTGGCCGCTTCAAGTCGTGCAAGCGCAAGAATGATTGATGGGTTCTTGGTATTCAATGTCTGCGCCTTCTCGTATGCCTGCTTGGCACTCTCATATGCCTTTTCGTAACCGAACGGCAGGAGACCTTCGTAGAGCTGGCCGAGGGTAATCCAATTCTGATATCCAGTCTCATCCTGCTTGATCGCCTTTTGTGCAGCATCCAAGGTAGTGGCGAGCAATGGAGAAATCTGCGCGGTCTTCTGCTCCTGCTTGAGCGACTGGTTATTGAGCACAGCGTTGATCTTCAAAACACCGAGCTGTACCAAGCCGCGATAATACACATCTTGAGGATCAGCAGAAATTGCATTGTTCAATGCCTTCTCTCCTGCCGCAAGATCACCCTTTGCATTCACGGCAATCGCTGCTTGGGTAAATTCATATGCCGCGTATGCCTTTTCGCCAATGTAGTACGCGAAAGACACACTGCCGAGCAATATGATGATTAAACCAGAGACTGCGACAAAAGAAAGTCGCGCGTTCGAACCGTAATTGAAGCTTCGATAGTGGAATGCACCATCGCGATGCAAACAAGCCACGAAGATGCCAGTGAACAAGAATGCTGAGTAGAAGAGCACTTCACTTGGAATATACACGACTTGGAAAATCCAGAGATAGAGAGCACCGACATAGGACGAAATAATCAAGTACTGAGTGAATTGATCACGCCCCCTCTTGAATACCTGAGTAAAACCGAGGTACCCGAACATACCCAAGAAGAACAGCACTGCGAGGATTCCGATAAGTCCGGTCGTGACCGCATAGGTCGGCACAAGGCCAATGCCGTAGAGAAAATCCGAGCCCCAGAAGACGGTCTGATTGACCTCCGCTGGCTTGAGAGCGATCCATTGGTCAACAAACTTGTTTGGACCGACGCCGAAGATTGGATTGTGCTTCAATGACTCCTTGGCTATATCGATAGTGTACGAGAGTGATGGACGCACCTCGACATCTCCAGCATTGAAGAAGTTTGCTACCTTCCCTACAGCTGTCTGAACAAACTGTGGCGAATGATTAATCACCCACACTGGACCCTTTGGAAATACAAAAATGAGGGCGAGTGCAAAGACAATAATAGCCGACTTTGAGACCCGCTTTTGTCCAGGTACCTCAGACTTCTTTCGACTCACATACAAGTACGAGAAAGCGATTGCGGACGAAAGACCGACCACGATCCAGACGTAGTTGAAGTTCGTAAGCACGAGGAAGAACAATGCAATCGCAAGCACCACAGACCAAATAGTCTTGAAGGTCTTGTTGAGAGTGAGGATCTCGAGGCTTATCAACGAAAGGATTGCGACGAGGCCAAAATACACGCCAAGCTCATTCCACTTGCCGATCAGGGTGAGAGCAGTACTGTTTGAGATACCGAAAGCTAGCATGTCTGGACCAAAAACAAGACGGATCACCTGGTGCAGAGCGATAAGCGAAGCCGAGGAAAAGAATGCAATGAAGAAGGCGAACACGCGATCCTTTGTGTGGAAGAAGTGTGAGGTGAGGAAGAGTAGAATCGTACCAAGAATGACCGACATCGCGGTACCAATTTCAAATCGTGAACCAAAGAAGGACTGTGCAACATCGCCTGAAAAGAAGGCGCTGAGTGCAAACAACACAGGCACTAGCAATGCGGAGAGAGTGAAGAGATTGTATGGCAAGCGCATCTGGGAGCGCTTCAATGCATCGAAGATTAGCACCGCAACTAGCACCACGAGCACGGCCGAGAAAAGCACCGTCTTCGAGAAGACGACGGAGACGCTTGGGAAAAAGAAGATCGGCAACAAAAAAGTCGCAGTGAGGAGAAGGAAGAATGACCACTTCTCAAAACGAACCTGCCACTTCCCCTGCTTACTCTCAGTACTCGTCGCCTCTACAGTTACTTCTGGATCCATGTTGGTAAAACGATTATGGTGCTAAATTGTAATGGGTAGATTATAACAAAATACGAGAGAAACAACAGGCAGAGAGGTGTGGAAGAATGCGACCGAGAAGAGGGCGGAGGAGAAATGGCAAAAAACACAAAGAGAAAGACCGCCATTTCAGGCGGTCTTCCATATGTCCTGCACCTATAAGCCGAATTCTGTCCGCCGGCTCGGCTTGCGCCTCGCCGACTGAATGACCATTTATCTAGGCCAAGGATCGCTCCCCGGCTCAAGCGGCACCCCTACTCGGAAACATTGCTGCCTCCGAATGGTACGGCCTTGCACTCGGGTAAGGATTTTGCCGTTGCACCCCTCGCCTTTCAGCGAGGACTGACGAAAGCCTTGCGGCTCACGTCCCAAGCCCCTTTCGAAGCCCGGCGTCTCTGTTCGCACCTCTCGCTGTCGTACCTTCTCAAAAGAACGAATCCCTTTGCGAAAGTCGACAGATCGGACAGGCGTTACCTGCTACCTTGCTGCCGGCGCCTTACGGAGCCGGCGAGTGTTCGGACTTTCCTCACTTTTCTTGCGAAAAGCGCAGTCATTCAATGCAAGGACGTGTTTAAAGTACCATATTTATCATGGGAAGTAAATGCTAGACCCCCATAAAAAAGACTGATCGGGGCACGTCGTAAATCCTTGCTAGGATTTCGACTCAGATCTCGGCCCGTCGGCCTGCGAGAGTCCCCTCTCAGTCTTTGTCATGGGGGTCCAAATATTTCTCACAATAAATGTGGCCTTCAAAATGAAGGTTGCCGACAAACGAAATATGTAGGAAATACAAAACAGCATTTCGGAGGAACTGCGGGGCGCGACTGTTACCGGAAGAAGACGAAATAAAAAGACCTCTCGGAGCGCGACGGCGCGGAGAGGAGGAAAAAATGTACCAACATTTTTTCTGTGTCTTTTTATTTCTACTTCTGGAGGATTATTTCTTCGCCTCGCTCGGCACTGACTCAATCTCACACACACCACCTGCACACGCGAGCTCCTTCTTCACTTCGGTCTCGTCAACGCGCTCGTAGGTGACGATCTTCGAGAAGTCGATGTGCTCATAGCGCTTTGCGAGCTCGTTGTACTGTGCCTCGGTGACTTCCTCGTATGGAGCGAGTCGGTAGACGTGGTTGCTTCGAGGAAGGAACGAAAGTCCACCGACGATGTCCCAATTCTTGTAGACCCAGTTACCTACTTCAAGCCACTCATCATCGCCAACAGATACAGTAGTCGAAGGGTTGTGCTCGGTGAAATTCACCTTTACCGACTTCCAATATTCGAGCTGGTCGATGGCTGTCTGATCGTTCTTGAAAATCGAACCCTTTGGTGCTCGTACTGGGAAGTCCACGACATATGTGGTGGCATTCTCGACGGTCTGTCCTACTTCTGGATGATACTGTGCACCCTGTTCCTTGAGCATCTTGAAGAGTGCATCGGTAGCTGCAATTCGTACTCGTCGAATATAGAATGGAGCAAATCGAGGATGCACGCCAGATGAACAGTCCACGGTCTGTGAAAGGTTTCCTGATGGTTTGGTACAAGTGATCGAAGCGGAAGCGTTGATACCAAAGCGTTTTGCAAAAAGCTTGTTGACCTTGATCGCCTCATCTCGCAACGCGCGCATCACTTCTGGCTTTCGAGATACTGGAGAATCCCACTGACCGGTGATCGATACACCAAGGAGTCGTTCTGCTTCACAATTCTGCTTCCACTCCGGAGAGAGGTACATGAAATTGGTAAGCGAAGACTGATAGGTACCGATAATGGTCGCCACGCGGATCTTTCGCTTCAAAGATTCGAGGGTGTCTTCATGTCGTGCCACCACTTCAGTGAGGTTACAGAACTGCTTTGATCTGAGAATGATCTCGCCGCAAGGATTGGTGCCGTAGCTGTCGATGTATCCCTTTGAAATCGCGAGTCGTCGAGCCGGCATAGTAGTCTTCAAACCACCTCGGTTGAAGATACCTCGTTCACCAGACCCAGACTTCATGAGCGCAGTCCACTCGTCGAGGAACTCAGCGTTCGAAGGCTTCTGCATGTATACGGCAGAGTTGTTTGCCAAAGATCGCTGTGGCTGGGTCATATAGAACTGTCCTTTCTTTGAATCGCGAATCTCGAGATCATCGAGGTCAGAGAGTGAGATGAGCGCAGTTCGTCGCACACCACCGGACACTACACCTTCACCAATCTTGCAAATGATGTCATGCGCGTCGAGGTTGCTGAGACGTCGGCCTTGTCGGCTGAGGATTTTTGTTCGAGTAAACTGATGAATCTCCATCAAAGGCGCTGGGCCTGAGCTCTTGCCGCCCATGGTCTTGAGTCGTGCGCCCGCTGGTCGAAGCTCTGAGTAATCAAACTGCGCGTCCTTACCCTCAAACCACGCCTTCATGCCGACAGCAAACGAATCCGCCCAACCCTCTCGGCTGTCAGGAATCACAAACTTCACCACTTCACCTGTCTGCTCTTTAATAATCGGGAGCTTCTGAACGTTTCGAGTCTCTACAGAGAAACCCACACCCGCACCAGACATAGAGAGTGCCATGATTTCAGCAAAATCCTGATAGCTCTCTGGAGCGATGAATGAACAGTTGTACGCGGTGACATTGCTCTTTCGTGCAGCAGGACCTGCAAACTGGAGGAGTCGCATCGATGGCATCGCCTCCTGCTTCGCAATAGTCTCTCGAACTTCCTTGTATTCAGCCTCCTTGAGTTTGCCGCCGAGATTCTCTCGCATGAAAGACATGTAGCGGTCGACAGTCTCCACCCAAGTCTCGCGTCGGCCTTCGGTGTCAATCCATCGTGAGTAGGTTCGGTAGTAGATAAATTCACCGAGCGCATTTCGGAAATGACTCTTACTCTCCGCTGCGAGCTTACGAACATGTTCTGGCACCTGCACACCCTTCTCTCGAAGCTTGGTGCGCTCCTGTCGATAGAGAATGTAGGCCTTTGCAGCCTTCACGTAGTCGCTCATCATGAGCTGCTGCTCGATCATATCCTGCATCCCTTCCACAGTAGGGACGAAGTCAGTGTGCTTCTTGGTGACGCGAACAAGCTCGGCATACACTTTATGCGCCACGAGTTCTGCCTCCTCCATCGAACCCTCACTCACATCCAACATCGACTTGTGAATCGCATTTGCGATTCGTGAGAGGTCAAACGGCACGAACGTACCATTGCGCTTCTTCACAGTCTTGATCAAGCCTCCCATTTTGGAGCTTTGTTTTACTTCCTTGTCTTTCTTTTCTGATGATCGAGTCGCTTTTTTCGACATGTGGATGATAAGGGATTATGGTTAATTTTTTCTCGACACAGATTTTATCAAATCTCCATCGCGTAGAGACTATTTTACTCCAATCCCCACCCTCCGCATAGCCACTTGCAAGTCCGTTTGCGCAAGAAAATACAAAAAAGCTCCCGTGGCAATGGCGAAGTGAAAACGCCGTGCAAACGAGGGCTTTTTTGGGACAGAAATCAGAGTTTTTTTTCCGAGTGTTTTTCTCCTTTGCCTTTTTCAGTCTTTTTTCGAGCCTTCTGTGGAAAAGTTCTGCGACTTTCGCTCAAAAGTGCGTTGCGAGCGGCGAGCCGAGCCCCGTGACAAAGTCGTAATGCTTGCGAGCGGAACAATAAAAGGTACAGTCGCCATTTTTTCCACTCACAATGTCTCTAAAGTAGTCCGCGTTCTTTTCAGAGGCTTTTGCTTTGTAGAAAAACTCGTGCGAGACATTGCTGCCAATCAATTTAATCGCCGCCCAAGCCGGTGCACCGGCACTCGTTCCGCCGAGCACGTGCCAACCACTCTTTTTCGGACCGGCGGAAGTGGAAAATACCGAGAAACCCGTCTTTGGATCGGCCGCGAAAGCTACGTCTGGCACGGCACGCTTGCCGTTGGCTTTCGGGATCACATAATCTGCTTGAAAATTCGGCTGAATGGAATACTTGCTCACACCTCCCCCACTCCCCGACCAGGCTTTTTCTGAGAGCATGCTACCGTCCTTCTTTAGATTGAGTGTTGTACCGCCGACTGAGACAATATTCGGCGATGCAGCAGGCCAACTCACTCCGTTACCGCTATCGCCCGAGGAGGCAAAGAACGTTGCACCGTACTTCGAGGTGAAGTGATCTTCCAAATGAATTTGATCGGGGAATTCTTTACCACCCCAGCTCATAGAGACCGCCTGAACATCTTTTCGGTTGCGCGCGTAGTCTACCGCCTCAAGCAAATCCTTCCCTTTCGCCGACTTGGCAACAACGAGGAGGATTTTTGCTTTCGGCGCAATCGCGTGAGACCACTCGACATCGAGTGCACTCTCGAGAGCCCAGGAGGTATTCGGCTTTCCTTTTGGATCCATCAAATGTTTCTCGAAACATGCGTTATTTGTAGTACAAGCTGGTAGTGAGAACTGTCCACTGAAAACAGCGAGATCCTGCTCAATGGTGGGATTGTCGTATGCCGTGATGATGGCGAGGGTCTTTTTGGTCGTGGACGCGGCATTCGCTAAGAGGGCGCCCGCCGTGCTGGAGGCCGAAACCAACGGAACTCGTTCAAAGAGATGATAAATACGCTTCACCTGATCGGGAGTGAGACCCTTGGGAGCGGCGCTCACTGAGCCGTATGATTTAATATCCGGCTTGGCGACAAAATCCTCCAAACCACCCATCGCCTGGGCCGTTTGCGCCGTCTGCGGACCAACGAGACCAAAGATGAGACCGAGAGTGACAACTGCGACTGAAAAACCGCGGAAAAATACTGTGGTGGATGCGTGTGTATTCATATAATGTGTACTTATTGAGTAATACACACAGCATACAAAAACACCGATAGAGAAACTGCTAAGAAAGGTTCAATTTTTCACTAATTTCCGATAAAGAAAATTTTATTTCCGCCGCTACACCAAGAACCCTAACTATTCCTGTTGCGATGCAGCAACATTTCCAGTGCGTGATCCATCGAGCCGGCTCGGACGACCTCGCCGGCATTTACAAAGAAGATTTCATCTGCATTCTGGATCGTATTCAGGCGATGCGCAATAATCACTCGAGTCGTGTGAGCCGGCAGATTACGCAAAATATCCTCGAGCAGCTGCTCGGTGACGGTGTCGATGTTCGCCGTCGCCTCATCCAGGATGAGCAACTCCGGATTGCGGAGCACCGCACGAATAAAGGCAATAAGCTGCTTCTGGCCGAGACTGACAGCATCCCCGCTCGCCGTGAGCTTGGTTTCCAAGCCCTGATCAAAACGCTGCAACAATCGCTCCAGGCCGGCCTCGTGGATGACCTGCTTCAACTGTTCATTGGTGTGGGAAGCATAGACGGGATTGCCGTACAAAATATTCTCCTTCACTGTGCCGGTAAACAGCACCGGCTCCTGCAAAATGAAGCCGATCTTCTTGGCGCGCTCCTCGGCCGAGTAACCACGAATATCTCTACTGTCCAAAAAGACGCTGCCGGTGGTCGGATCATACAATCGCGCCATCAGCGACGCTGTAGTGGTCTTGCCGCCGCCGGTCGGGCCGACGAGCGCGTAGGTCTTCCCTTTCTTGAGATCGAGATTGATGTGATGGAGTACTTCTTTGCCATCGGGATAGGTAAAACTCACATCTTTGAATTCGAGTATTGTTTCTGTTTTCTTTGTACCTTTCGCGCTAGCTTCGATATCCTCCAACACAAGCAGATCGTTCTTAATCACCAAGATCTCATGCACGCGATCCCAGCTGGCCATGGCGGTCTGGAAGTTGGCCCACAGAGCGGCAAGCTGGCGGAGCGGGTTATAGAAGTTGTTGGCATATGAGAGAAAGCCGATGAGTAGACCGACAGTAAACTGCCCCGACGCGATGAGCGAGATACCGTAGGCGAGCACGATAAGTTGGCCAATGTTGGAAGCGAGGCCGTAGATAGGCACGAAGGTGTTGTTGGCCACACCGGCGCCCACCGCCGAATCGTAATTGCGGTCATTCACCTCCTGAAAACGCTTCTTAAAATAGTCGCGGCGATTGAAAGCGATAATAACCTTGAAATTGTTGAGACTCTCCTGGATCTCCGAACTCATGCCGCCGAGCGATTGAGCGCTGCCGAGATTCTTGCGCTTCACCCAAGGTGACAGTGTGAGCGTGAACACGAGCAAGACGACCGCAGGTGCAAGGGTTGCAGCTCCGAGCTTGAGATTGAGGCTCACCAGAAAGACTGCGGCACCGGCCATCAAAAAGATGTTGGCAAAAAATTGTACTAACGATTGCGAGAAGAATTGATTAATCTTGTCCGTGTCGTTGTTGATTCTGGAGATCAAGTCGCCAGCTTTGTTTTGATTGAAAAAGACGATCGGCAAAGATTGGAGCTTCTCAAAGATCTGATTGCGTAGACGATACAGCACGCGCTGCCCCACGCCACCCATGAGGCGAATCTGCGTATAGCTGGTGACGAGGCCGAACAAAAAGATAATGAGAATGTAGCCGGAATACACGAGTACGCCGTGATAGTCCCCGCTCACGATGAATGTGTCTACGGCATGAGCAATGAGGCGAGGTGCCGTGAGGCTGAGGCCAGAATTCACGACCACCGCGATGAGCGCGACAGTAATGATAGTCCTTTCCTCCGCAAGCAACGGCAACATCTTCTTGGCCGCCTGCCAATTGGATGTTTTCTTGCCGTCGCTGATTTTGTTTAGGTCGTATTTCATAGGGCGTTGGTGCTCTGCTGTGATTGGTAAATCTGCACGTACTCAGGTGAGGTAGCCATGAGTTCGGCATGTGTACCAGAAGCGACCACTTCGCCTTCCATAAGCACCACGATCTGGTCGTAGCTTTCGACCGAAGCGATTTTCTGCGTCACCGACACCAGAGTGAGGCCTGGGTAATTCTTCGAGACATTCTCCAAGATCTTCTTCTCGGTATTGGCGTCGACACGCGCAGTGAAATCATCCAGCAAGAGCACCTTTGGATCGATCGCCAAAGCACGAGCGAGCATGATGCGTTGCTTCTGTCCGCCGGACAAGCTGGTGCCGCGCTCGGAAACCAATTGCTCGAGGCCGTTCGGCAGCGTCTTAATGAAGTCCGCTAGCTCCGCCGTGTCGATAGCCTTCTGCATCGCCTCCTTGGTGACCTCGGTGTTAAATGCAATGTTTTCTCTCAAGCTAATATTGAAAATGATGCTGTCCTGGAAGACGAGCCCGACCTGTTTGTAGAGCTGCTCACGGCGGTATGCCGGCAGAGCAATGCCGTCGTATTTGATATCGCCGGAGGTGGGCTGGATGAGACCAATGAGCAGACTCATGAGCTGCGTTTTCCCCGCTGCCGTCGGACCAATGATTGCCACCTTGCTCCCCGGCTGGATACGCAGCGAAATATTCTTTAGAGCGGCCTTTTCGCCAAACAACAAGCTCACCTTCTCGACCTCGATCGCACCCTTGAGCGGCGCGGTCACAGTGCCGTCGTCTCTCGGCTTCGGCATGGCGAGTACCGTGTGGATTCGGCCATAGGAAGCCTGCGCTTGAGCGATAATGTTGCTCACAAAGCCCAAAATGAAGATTGGGAAAATGAGAATAGTGAGGTAGCTGTTGAACGACGCGAATTCTCCGAGGGTCATGACACCACCAATGATAAATTTTCCGCCGAGCACGAGGATAATCAGGATCGCGAGATTGGAAGCGAAGGTGACGATGGGGATCATCGCCGAAAAGAGCTTGAGGATGCCGACGCCGACATTCTTGGCCTTGGTGTTGGCTTCGACGAATTTGTCGTGCTCCGAACTCTGCGAATTGACCACTCGAATGAGTGCCGCGCCGAGGATGCTTTCGTTGATGACCTTGTTGAGCCAGTCGATGACCTCGCGAGATTGAATAAATAGTTTACGCACCTTGCCGAGGATCACCGCAAAAGTTTCCCCGATGATCGGCAGGACGATGAGCACCGAAAGGCCGAGCTTCCAGTTGATCGAAATGAGCAAAATACTACCGCCAATAATGAGAAAGACTGAGGAGATAACGTTGGACACGGCCTGCGCGACAAAGCCCTTCACGGAATCGATATCGGAAGTGAGGTTGGTGAGGAGCTTAGCAGGGGTCGCGAGCTGCACTTCGGCAAAGCTGTGGGTGGAGATTTTGTCGGAGAGTTCATTGCGCAGATCACGAGCAACACGCTCGGAGGCATAGGTCTGGACGATATTCTGGAGGTAGGTCAGGATGAAAATGGCTACCGAGGCGATGCCAAACTGCCAGAGAATAGTGTCGAGCGAACCCTTGGCGAAGTAGCCGTCGATACCGTGCGAGAGAAGGCGCGGAAGCCAGAGCGTAAGGCCGTTACTGCCGAGGGCGAGCACCACAAGCCAGCCAATGAGCAGCTTGTAGGGCTTCAAAAGGGCGAAGAGGCTGGGTTGGGTGGGGCTTTGCAGCTTTTTTGAATCCATAGGATACCTCGAGGAGGGGAATCTATTTTATCAAAATTTACGACTATTCACATCCCACAAAACAACAGGTCACTCCGTGATCGTAAACACCCCTTTCATATCATAGGGCGCCCACTGATCAGTATTCAGAGTTTCCTTCAAATTCACAAAGCCCTTAGCAGTGATGTGTGCACGATTCTGAAATTCTGCCATTGCGGAAGCGGAGGCGCCGAAATTTACCATGTAGTACTCCCCATCCTCTGTTCGCATGCCGAAGACACACTCACCTTCACGCACCTTGGTCTTATCTAAGAGTGGTAAACATGTGTAAGTGCCAGAAAGAGTAATCTCCTCCAATGACGAACTCGCTGTTTGGGAAGTACTTTGATGCAAGAAGCGTGGCACAATAACGTAATATCCGAAAAGTAACAAAGCGAGTGTGCCAACGATTGCAAATACGTTTCGTTTCATGTCTAGAAATAGACAGTTACTTTATTTCCACCAACACCTCATTTCGAGTCATCCATGGCGGTGTCCAGGGAGCATTGTAGCCAGCGTAGGCCGGAGCACCGACCACCTCGACTTTATCGCGAGAAAGCATTGCGAGTAGTTGATCTTCCATCTTCTGTACTCGACCACTGTTTCGTGTCCAAGAAAAACGAAGCGCGGCCATCTTTTTTTCCGGCACTTGCACGAGCTTCACCCTCGAATCATTCGGGACAGGCAATGACTCAAGTGTATAGGATTTTGGCATAACAAAAGAAATGACACGTGAGCCTCCTTCGGTGCTCGCAACCACTGGAGCCGTCATCGCGATTTTCTCAGACACAGACTCTTGTGCTGTTACGGGTGCCGTCATGGAGATACCTTGCTTCTTACTATTCCCACCAAAAATGTATCCCGCAATGATACCGAACCCCTCATTCAGAGCGTCGTCGTACGAACCCTCAACCGTCGTTTGCGCTGCGATATGCGCTGGGTATTCACGTATTTCGTATCCATCGGCTTTTTTCATCACCGAATACACCGCCTGCTCAACATTTGAGGAGTAATACCCCCAGATTGACCAGAGCACGATTATCGCAACGATGATAAGGAAAATTTTCATACTGTTATTGTACCAAATTTTCGACAGAGATTCGGTCCTTACAGGACCAGTACAGGTTTCCCATTTTCTCGAAGCTCGCGAGCTCGCTTCTCGAAAATATGGGAGAACCTTTTCGAATCCCTCACGCAGGCATTAAAATGCCTGCTTCTTTCCTACGTCCGCTCCGCTCACTGCGGTGTGTTCTGGACAAAGTTCGAATGTATTTCGAGCAAAATCACAGTGATGAATGAATCGTCCCGCCACTGCCTCGCAAAGCCTCGGCAACCCCGAAAGAAAAACACTCCTTGCATTTCTGATTTGGCAGGGGTGAAATTTCTTTTGAAAAAGGAAAGGGTGTTTTTCTTTCGGGGTTCTGCCCTCCAAGTATTCGGGCAAGTGACGGAACAATGCGGACGAAGTTTTGGCAAAACTATTTTTTGGGGTGAGAAAGTGTGGGACACTTTCGCAAGACCTTGAGCATTTTGTACTCAAAAATGTGAAAGGTGTACAGCTTCTGTAAGAAGAGGATTCGCCAAAACTTCGGCTCATTTGTTTTTGAGTTCGGAAGTCCCAAATGGAAAAGGAGGGGTTGGGGGAGGAATTTTCCATTTGCTCCTCTTTTTGTTGCGGGGAATTCGGGCGAGATTAAATTGAGAAAAAGTATAGGTTTTTATTAAATAAGACAAAACACATTAAATGATCTCTTCTATTTTACTCGCCAAAATAAAATCATTCTCTGTAAGTCCTCTGACCGCATGAGTAGTTAATTCAATATTTACTTCATTGTAATTTATACCAATATCTGGGTGATGTCCTTCTTTTTCCGCAATTTCTGCCACTTTATTTACAAAAGTTATTGACTCTTTAAAATCTTTAAATTTAAATTTTCTAACAAGCTTCTTATTTTCTAAAACTTCCCAATTTAAAAGATCACGAGAAAATATTACAACTTCTTCTGGTTTAAAAGCAACCCCACCTACTTCACAAGGTATGCATTTTTTATTTGATAGATCCATATTTTTATTTAATTATTTAATATAACTTGTGCTGTAATTATACACTTTGCGCGAACTTTAAAATTTTGGATCGAACACTACTTTTTGAGCCACGCGGAGCGTGGAAAACCCTTTTGGATTCTGAATTCGGCGGGGGGGGGAATGCATTAGTGTCGCGCCTTCGGCGCGACCCAATTTCAGCTCAAAAATCCGATTTCGTTTTCTGGCGGAAAGAGAGGGATTCGAAGCTTACAGCTTCGGTACAGTCTTCGCATCGTGCTCGCTACGCTCCGCGCGATAGGCTCAGACTTTTCGAATCCCTCACGCAGGCATTAAAATGCCTGCTTCTTTCCTACGTTCGCTCCGCTCACTGCGGAAAGAGAGGGATTCGAACCCTCGATACCCTTTCGGATATACAACCTTTCCAGGGTTGCCCATTCGACCGCTCTGGCATCTTTCCAATCTTATTTACTTATCAAAAAGATAGTACCACAGAACAAGGAATTCGAGGAAAAATATTTGGATATCCGCAGACGAGTAGTCGTCGAGGACTAGGAAATTTCTAGCGAGAAATTACCGCATCCAAACATTTTCCCTCGAATTCCCAGCTACCAACTCCCACTCGACCCACCACCTCCCGATCCGCCACCACCAAATCCTCCGAAGCCGCCGGACCCGCCAGAACCACCTCGTCCACCGCCGAGCCACACTGGAGGCAGGCCAGTGGCCAACATGGACTTTTGATATGAGCGGGAAACCAGGAAATCAAAGAGGAGGCCGAGCGGCACAAGTACTGCGATAGAGATCAACCCGAAATAAAAGAAGCCGACGAAAAACGTGATCACTCCTCCGACAATGGCACCGAGCACGCCGCCGAGCCACCAAGATTTTGAGGCACCGAGAATACTTGCCAGAAAAACAGCAACAAATACTCCGAAACCAAGAATATTTTCCAGTGAAAATGCAAAACGCGGGGACTCTTCCGGCACAGCAGATGACGCATCCCCACTCAGCGCGCGGGCGATTTCCTGCACGGCCTTGTTAATACCTCCATAGAAGTCTCCAGAACGAAAAGCGGGTGTCAAAATATTGCGAACGATCGCTCCACTTTGCGCATCGGTAAGTAAAGCCTCCGCACCATATCCAACTTCGATGCGCATCTTGCGATCCTCCACCGCGATCAAAAGAAGAACTCCGTTATCCTTCTCAGCCTTGCCGATCCCCCACTCTTTGAACAGATTCGCAGAGTAGCTTTCGACATCATCGCCACCGAGCGTCGGCACCGTCACCACAGAGATTTCATTCTGTTCACCTTGCAACGAAAATGCTGCCAAGTCCTTGTTCAATTCGAGCACTTGATTGGCCGTGAGTATCTTCGCAAAATCATTCACAAAGCCATTCGGCTGACCCGGGCTCTTGTATGCCAAAGCAAAAAGCGGCAAGAAGAGTATTGCCGCTACAATGCCGCCTCGAAAAGCGCGCATCTTTTGCATCTGTTGACTAAAGATTAACTGCCGGCACTACAGCGGCTGCCTTGTCTGCTTGGAAATACTCTTTCGCGCTGAAGCCGTACATCTTCGCAAACATCGAACCTGGGAAACGCATCACGAGCACATTGTATCCCTGCACCATTTCATTGTATCGGCCGCGTTCAGTGTTGATTCGATTTTCTGTACCCTCCAACTGAGTCATGAGGGTTTGGACTGCTTCAGAAGACTTCAAGACTGGGTAGTTTTCGACAATAGCGATCAACCGACCAAGTCCACTCTCCATCTGCGCAGAAGCAGCTGCCTTGTCTGCCAAGGTGGTCGCTCCGGCATACTTGGTGCGAGCCTCAGCGAGCGCGGTAAAGATCGCCTGCTCCTGCTTCAACGTACCCTTCACAGAATTCACGAGGTTCGGAATAAGATCAAAGCGTCGCTGAAGTGAAGATTCTACCTTTGCCAACTGAGAGTCCACCGCCTGACCCTGAGTAACAACACCGTTGTACACCGACACGCCATAGAGCGCCGCAAGGACGACAAGGACTGCGAGGGTAATGAGGATTTTTTTCATAAGATTGGAAAATTATGTTTGAATTATTTCTTTGAAGCGTGAGCGCTTTCGTCAGCCTGACTGTTCTTCACCATTCCAGGGAAGGTCATGGCATTCAAGAGAAGCATGGTGTCAAAGTTGGTCGGCACAGAAACTCCTGTGTACTTTCGTCCAATAACCAAAGTCGTGTCGTCTGTTATTGGCCAGAAATAGTAATCAATACCGTCACCCTCAGCACCGATAGAATACTGGTACACATCAACATCATTGATCGCGACCGCCCTCAAAAGGCTAGGATTATCAACAGTAGAAAGAGCAGTCTCAAGATCAGCCTTTACAATGCCGAAGAAGAGGCCGTTTTCCATGTCAGCATTACAAGTAGTCTGCTTGCCAGATCCTCCGTATGTACAACCAGACTTTCCAAGAGAAGAAGTTCGGTCAGCAGGGATCAATTTTACTCCAGCAACCGCTGTTTTTGAACCTGGAGGAACTAGCTGAGCCTGAACTAGAGCAAAGGTTGCCTTCTCATAGCTAAACTGATAGCCGTACGCTGGGTTCTTGTAGAAAGCGATCGGAGAATTGTCACTCACTTCCGCCACCACCGCAGTCTCGCCAATCGAGAACTTCTGCATGATGTTGCTCTTGTAATAAAAGCCGAGAGCGAGGATGACCAGAACAAATACGCCAATAATGACCAATGAACGTCGTGAAATGCTTTGTGTGTTTTCCATAGCTGACTATTATACCCCAAAGACGCTTGATATCAAATCCGGTCAGTGGTAGTGTGAAAAAAGCAGGCACATACAGTATGTGCTCACACAGCAACAGTGTTACCCGATTGAAAATATGAACATCTCAGATACCCCTCCTATGGTGGTAGTTGCGGTAATCCTCATTTCAACCTACTTGGTGTCGGTTGTGATCCGCGCATCACAAAATCGCCAACAGCAACAGCTTGCCGATGCAGCCGCAAGAAAAGAAGACAGGAGAGCTGAGCAACTTTGGGAGCGTGCACTGCGCAAGGTGCCCAAGGAGCACCGATATCGATTCCGCAATCCTTGGAACTGCGTCATCTTTCCACGGATAATCGTATGCGTCCGAGGACATCAAATACGGATCGGTTTGCAAGATGCATACCGTTCAGAAGAAAGCATTTATGATGCACGCTTAGGAATTCCTCTACTGGTAGCATCCATCGACAGAGGAGCATTTAGCCTCGTCTACACCGTCGGAGAAGGAATTCGGGATGATAATACCGACGAGATTCGGAAAATACTGACTGGGGTCTTTTCTCAATACCCCAAACACCCGATCGTGATAATCGACAAAAGAAACATGGTTCGACCCGAAGAACCACTTCTGCCGATAGACTGGCCCTGAGACAGCAGGTGTCGAAAAGCCTTGTAGTGAGCGCCCAAACGAATGTTTGGGCGCTTTTTTTGACTCCAATCCACTCATCTGCTATACTAGTCCTCAATGGATACGCTAAAGGCCCTCCTGCCATACATTCAGATCGTATTGTCAGTGCTTTTGATCGCGGCGATTCTGCTCCAGCAGACCGGTTCAGGCATTGGCGGCGCTTTCGGTGAAAGCAACAACTTCGGCACCTCTTTCCACACTCGACGTGGTCTCGAGAAGTTTTTGTTTAATGGCACGATTGTCATAGCTATTCTCTTTGGTTTATCAGCACTTATCGCACTCAAGTAGTACCCACTCTTCGCAGTCGGTACAAAGAGTCGCGTAAGCTTTCTCTTTACCCTTTTGAAAACACCATTTCGGGTTCCATTCAGCAAGCAAATGAACGAGGCAGTTTCGGCGTTCTCTCCATTAGAGAACGTGCTGTTTTGGCTGTTTGCAACATGTTTTGCCGTGAGCTCGTTGGTACTCCTCTATAGAGCCAACGACCTTTTCATGGTGGATGTTCCGGCCGCTGGCGGCGAGCTCACCGAGGGTGTGATCGGCACTCCTCACCTCGCCAACCCTCTTTTTGCGATTTCAGAAGCGGACAAAGACATCGTCTCTCTCGTCTACGCGGGCCTCATGAAAGTCGAATCCGACGGTACTCTGATTCCCGAATTGGCCAAAAGCTACACTGTCTCTGATGACGGAAAAACCTATACCTTTACCCTGAGAGACGACGTCACCTTCCACGACGGCGAGCCAGTGACCGCTGACGATATTGAATTCACCATCCGAAAAGCGATTGACCCTGCAGTAAAGAGTCCGAAGCGTGCAAACTGGGAAGGTGTCACCGTCGTCGTACTCAATCCACAACAGATTGTCTTCACCTTGAGGCAGCCGTATGCGGCGTTTCTCGAGAGCACCACTCTCGGTGTCCTACCGAAACATCTTTGGAAAGTACTCGACCCTGAGCAATTTGCTTTCAGCCAGTACAATGCGCAGCCGATCGGCGCCGGTCCGTACAAAATAGACACGGCGATCAAAAACAATCTCGGCGTGCCGACAAGCTATTCTTTCGTGCCATTCAAAGGATATGCTCTCGGCGGACCGCTCATCTCAAAACTTACTTTCATATTCTATCCATCCGAAGAAGCCGCCATTGAGGGGTACGGTATTGGTGAGATCGAGGCACTCAACACTCTCACACCACAGAAAGCGGGTAGTGTGAAAAAAACGGGATCTTTTATCCTTCAGTCCGCACTTCCTCGCATTTTCGGTGTCTTTTTTAATCAAAATCAGAACGCGCTCCTCACCCAGACAGAGGTCCGAGCGGCTCTCGAGATGGCAGTGGATCGAGATGAGATTATCCGTGTCGTCCTCAACGGCTACGGCTCTTCTCTCACCGGCCCCGTCCCTTCAGACTTCATGATCGGCTCCTCGACGACAGCCACAGCTTCGACCTCTCCTCGCATCGAAGCAGCGAAGCAGCTCCTCGCAAAAAACGGCTGGAAGCCGGGCTCCGACGGCGTGATGCAGAAGACTGTGAAGAAAACCACATCGACACTCGCCTTTTCACTTTCCACCGCCAACTCCGAAGACCTTATCAAAACCGCTCAGCTACTCAAGAAGCAATGGGGGATGATTGGCGCAAAAGTAGAGATCAAGTCCATCGAGGAAGGCGAATTTAAACAATCTGTCCTCCGTCCGCGCAGATACGAAAGCGTCTTGTTTGGAGAAGCCGTCGGACGCAACCTAGACCTATACGCCTTCTGGCACTCATCGCAGCGCAACGATCCAGGAGTCAACATCGCACTTTATACGAATACCAAGGCCGACAAACTTCTCGAACAGGCCCGTAGCGAAAGTGACATTGCAAAGCGTTCGAAGCTCATTGTCCAATTTACCCAGGAGCTCGCCAAAGACCAGCCTGCCATCTTTCTCTACTCCCCCTCGTTCCTCTATCTCCTTCCCGACAAGGTGAAAAATGTGAATCTCACGAAGACCAGTGATCCTTCGGAGCGATTCTCGGAGATCGAACGATGGTTCATCAATACCGAACGAGTCTGGAAGATCAGTATTTTCACAAAGAAAGCTTCGATTATCAACAAGCAATGAACAGTTTAACCACAAGCAATACCCACCTTATCCACAACTAATCCACACCACCATGAACGACCAAACACCGAAACCAGCAGACGCCGCGGCACCAGTGCCAACATCGGCAGCCACCGAAAAGCGCTCATACCACACCAGCAGCCACGTACCTGTCGTACGAAGCCAGCACGCTCGCGGACCTCGCTCGGGGGGTCATGGCGGCCTTTCAGGCCCACGAGGTGGTGGACACAGCTCATCAGGCGGACATGGTGGTGCAGGCGCGCAAAGTGCCCCGCTTCCCATCCACCCACCAGTGAAGCGCAAGCCGAAGGCATCGCTCCGCGACCGAAAGTTCCGCGGCGAGCCTCGCATTGCACCAAAGCGACCAGATGACATTATTCCACCGATTGGCGACAACATTCGCATCATCCCATTGGGTGGTGTGGAGGAAATTGGCAAGAACTGTACGATGATCGAATTCGGCCGCGACATTGTCGTGATTGATATCGGTTTCCAATTCAAAGAAGAAAGTACTCCAGGTATCGACTATATTCTCCCGAACACCAAGTATCTTGAGGATCGAAAAGACAAGATCCGCGCAGTCATCATCACCCACGGCCACCTCGACCACATCGGAGGTGTTCCGTTCATCATGGATCGAATTGGCAACCCACCAATCTACACTCGAAACCTCACAGCGATTATGCTCAAGAAGCGCCACAGTGAGTTCCCTCACATGCCGCCGCTTGATATCAAGATCATCGAGAAAGCTGATCGTATTAAATTCAACGACCTCGCGGTTCGCTTCTTTGCCGTGACCCACACTATTCCAGACTCGATGGGTATCATCATCGAGACACCGTACGGCAACCTCGTCACCCCAGGCGACTACAAGCTCGACCACACCGACGGCATGCCGACCGAAGCGGAAGAGAAGGAATATGCGTTGTTCGACAAAGAGAAGACGCTCTTCCTAATGGCCGACTCTACAAACATCGAAAACCCCGGCTTTTCTACCCCGGAGCGCGTCGTGCACGAGAACCTCGACAAGATCATCAAGGAGATTCGCGGCCGCCTCATCATCGGCACCTTCTCTTCTCAGCTCGAGCGCATGATTAAGATCATCCAGATCGCGGAGAAATACAACAAGAAGATCATCGTCGAAGGACGAAGCATGAAATCCAATGTGGAGATCGCCGTTCTGGCCGGTTTGTTGACCGTGAAGAAGGACACTATCATCGACTCTCAGTATGTCGACCAATATCCACCAGACCGAGTAATTATTCTCTCTACCGGTGCACAGGGCGAAGAATTCGCGGCATTGATGCGAATGGCAACCAAGGCACACAAGAACCTCAAGCTCACCCCGCGAGACACCGTACTACTTTCGTCTTCAATTATTCCTGGAAACGAAAAGACGGTGCAGAAGCTGAAAGACAATCTCGCACGCCAGGGAGCAAAAATCATCCACTACCGAACCTCAGATGTTTACATTCACTCTACTGGACACGGCAATCGTGGCGAGATCGAGTGGCTCCACAAGAAGGTCAAGCCTCGCTTCTTCATGCCGCAACACGGACACCACTACATGCTTCGACTGCACGCTGAATTGGCAATGCAGCTTGGAATGCCTTCAAACCACGTCATCATTCCAGACAACGGTAGTATTCTCGAAATCCAGGAGAAGGGACAGACCTTTGTCCGACTCAAAGAGAAGGCGCCTTCAGGCATGGTAATGGTGGATGGTTTCGCTGTGGGTGATGTGCAGGAAGTAGTCATTCGTGATCGACAGATGCTTGCAGACGACGGTATGTTCGTGATCGTCGCGATTGTCGATGCGAATACCGGAAAGCTCAAGAAGTCTCCAGACATTATCTCTCGAGGATTCGTGTATTTGCGTGAGTCTCAAGACCTGCTCCGCGATGCGCGATTTATCGTGAAGGACACCATCGAAGATTCATGCCGAGGCCAGAACCCTATCAACTTCGATGTGGTGAAGGCGAATGTCACCGATGCAGTGAATCGACACTTGTTCCAGGAGACTGCCAAGAAGCCGATTGTTATTCCTGTTATTTTGGGAATTTAAGTAAGGGCACAGCAAAACAACAAGGATGAAATCCGTTGTTGTTATATAATGGGTCGATGGAAAATGCGGCGAAAGACAGATCACATCATCGATTCGTATTGTATATTCTTGGTTTTCTTTTCACCTTTCAAGCGGTGCTGCCAGCATACATTTTCTCAACCTTCCTGAGCAAGTTCGTTGGTGAACAAAAAGTCGGACTCCTATACGCACTGGCGGCGATTGCCACCATTGCAGTATTCGCTATCATCCCGCGAGTCATCGAGAAGCTCGGCAACTATCACACCACGGTAATCATGCTCACCTTGCAACTCGGCGGTTTTTTGACTATGGCTTACGCTCAATCGACTTGGTTGATCCTGCTCGCCTTCGTCGCCAGCTTCACCGCCAACGCCATCACCAACTTCACCATTGACGCTTTCCTAGAGAATTACTCGTCTGAGAACATCATCGGCAAAGTGCGCGGCATTTTTCTCACCAGTGCCAATACGGCCTGGATCGTGGCGCCACTCGTGACTGGTTTCATTTTGAGCGATAGTCAGTATTGGCAGATATTCGTCGCAGCGGCATTTTTGATCCTGCCAGTGATGGTCATTTTGAATACCAACTTGAGGCATTTCCGCGACCCACAGTACAAAGAAATCTCTTTGAAGGAGGCCGTGCGCGAGGTCTGGCAGGACGAGAACATCTTTGGCAGTTTTATGGTGAATTTCATCATGCAACTTTTCTTCTCGTGGATGGTCATTTACACCCCCCTCTACTTACACCAACACATTGGCTTTTCGTGGTCCGAAATCGGCGTGATGTTCAGTCTCATGCTCATACCCTTTGTTCTCATCGAAGAACCGCTCGGCAAACTCGCCGATACCCGTTGGGGCGAGAAAGAGATCATCAGCATCGGCTTCATCATCATGGCGATCTCAACAAGCCTGATTGCGTTCATCGAGAAAAAAGAGTTTTGGATCTGGACTGGCATTTTGTTCGTCACTCGTATCGGGGCGGCGATGGTGGAGATCGGCAGCGAAACGTATTTCTTCAAAAAAATCGATGGATCAAGTGTCAATTTCATGAGCCTCTACCGCACCATGCGTCCGTGGTCGTATGTTATCGGCCCTTTACTTGCGACCGCAACTCTTGCCGCACTCACCCATTTTGGATTCGATTTCGGCTACATCTTCCTCGTACTCGGCATTCTCATGTTCTACGGCCTGCGATGGAGCTTGGCACTGGAGGATACGAAGTAGCACTATTTATTCTCAAGAAGTACTCGCAGCGCGGGCTCCAGTCTCACAGCGTGAGCAGAGCCAAAGGCAACAAACACCTTGTTATACTTTTGTAATGACTCTGCAATTCTTTCCAGAGCATACTGGTCGCGAAAATTACCAGAACAGCTGGAAACCGCATTAGTACCATACTTCCAACCTCCCCCTTCATCTGGAAGTGGATGGACTCGATTAAAATACCATTCGTGATCCTCTAGTCGTAATTCAGCGAAGAAGGCATTTTCATATCCAGCAAACTCATCTGCACTCCAAGCACTTTCGTTTAACAGTTCCTTTAAAAAAGGGTTCACGTACTTCTTAAAATCTTCGAGGTTTCTATCTTTATTCTCACGTTGGTACTGTTCAACAATACGGTAAATGTAGTACGAAAAAATGTCTGCGCGAGAAAAACCACTTTTTTCCACATACGCAACCTCCTCAGACAAGTCCGGTTCAGGCGACTCGAAGTCGACATCCAATTCAACGGCCAATTTTAGAACAAGGGTGGATTCACCTTGTTTTTTCGCCTCCTCGTATGACAGTGAGGCGATCCTCGGCTTGATTGATTCCTTGCGAGAATTAATTGCCCCCATCCCCTCAACCATCAACATTTCAGGAGCATAATCACGAATCTCACTCTCTATCTCTTCGAAAAGCGGGTCTTGTGGATCACTAATATGATCGGTACCAAAGTAGAGCACACTTTTCCCTCCTCCAATTACTTCATATTTATAGACCCGCTCTTTTTCAGACTTTGCGAAATCGGTTTCCGAATACTGAGCATCAGAAAGTATACTTGCCTTAGCCCTCTCAACGAGAGACGCCTCATCATTTAACTGTGGAGTTTCATTTCTAAACACGTCCTTACTGTTAATAAGAAAATAAACTACAACCCCAAATACGCAGCGACCTGATCCTTATCCGAGTCCGCTAAGATATGTCCGTCAATATCGAGCGTTGGCGCTTTGCTCTGTCCGCTCTTCTGCACCATTTCGTCCATAAAGGCCTTGTTCTCTGTGACATTTCGCTCCCCGTACTTCACCCCTTTTTCCTTGAGCAGATTCGTCACACCGATGCACCAAGGACAGCCAGTCTTTACGTATACGATAATGTTTTTCATGTTTGAATGGGTTAAAAATGTAAATAAAAAACGTTTGCGATTACTTCTTCTCCTCCAAATCCAGACACACCGAATTCATACAGTAGCGCTTGCCGGTGGCAGTCGGACCGTCATCGAACACATGTCCGAGATGCGAACCGCAATTGGCGCACACCGTTTCCACCCGACGCATACCATGAGCGTCGTCGGACACTTCGCGTACCGCACCTGGAAGCGCCTGATCGAAGCTTGGCCAGCCAGTGCCAGAGTCGAATTTTGCCTCCGACGAATACAGCGCGTTGCCGCAAGCGGCGCAGCGATACACACCCTCCTTGTCGGCGTGTAAAAGCTTGCCACTGAAGGGGGCTTCCGTACCCTTCTCGCGGAGCACTTTGTATTGTTCAGGAGTGAGCTTGGATTTCCACTCAGACTCGGTTTTTGGCATTCGCATATTTGGCTTCAATGGGTCTATTTTCATATATGTATTAAGTATACCAACTTTTATCCGCTATTTCCCCGCCAGCAACTCTGCGAATTGTGCCGTCACTTTTTCGAGCTTTGGATTAATCACGAGTTCACAATATGGATTGCCGGGATTGCGTGCAAAGTAATCCTGGTGGTAATTTTCCGCCACCCAAAATTGCGACGGGCTTGGTGCCTCAGCGAGTGGCTCGACATCGGTCACAATGGCCTTCCCCTCTTTGCTCGAAGAATTGATTTCAGCAATGAATGCTTTTGCCTCAGCCGCCTGTTCTGGCGTCGTCGTGAAAATCACCGACCGATATTGGGTTCCAACATCGGCACCCTGGCGATTGCGCGTCGTCGGATCGTGACTACCGAAAAAGACCGTGAGCAACGAACGATACGAGACCTGCGCCGGATCATATTCGATCTTCACACACTCTGCATGGCCCGTATTGCCGTCGCAGATTTGCGAATATGTCGGATTTTGCACAGTACCGCCCGCGTAGCCAGGAAGCACCGTAGTGACACCTTTAAGCATCTTGAAAACCGCCTCAGTACACCAGAAGCAGCCCCCGCCAAAGATCACTGTTGAATTTTTTGCCACAAGATTGCGCAATTAGCCAATCACTGGATAATACATTCCAAAGATGACGCCAAAGAGTGCCGCGAGGACAAATTGATACCCCGCCTGAATGAGAAACTTCGACCACTTCTCAGAGTTTGTGTTGCTGCTCCACATCACTGCACCAGCCGTGGTTGGCATAATAAACGCCGCCCAGACCCACAACGATGTTGCCACACTCGAAGTCGTAAAGGTGTATTCAGCGGCCGTCACCACATACACAAGTACGTAGAGCTGGAAGATGGCGAGGACAAACTGAATTGCGTACAAGGGCGCCATTTTCTTCAACATCGCCTTTTTGTCGGTCTTGCAATCTTCGGTCGCACCCATGAGCGCCATCCACTGCTTTCCAAAAAGCGGACCGTACCAGAGACCTCCCACCACCATCGACAACACCGCGCAGCCCAACACGATCCAGTGATTGATTTCCATGAAAAATTGATGAAATTGATTAAAATCCGCACCTGCCGATAACGGCGTTATTATACCACCGCCACTACATCTTTCTCGTGTCGTACGCCCAATGGAGCAAGGCCTGACGCTGGCGTGGTCGACAAGAAGCATCTCCGGGTCGACAATGGGCCCGTATTTGCGCCAAATGCCTCGTCATGGCCTTCCAACGGCGTATCTGACGCTCATCTTCCTCAGGTAGCCGCCGCCCCATATAATATCGGCAATACCACTGAAACCAACCTCTCGGATCGTGCTTTCGGTCCACCCACCCCTTCAGCAACCACACCGAAAGTGGCTGGCTCGCATTCACACCGAAATAATTCAGAGACGGATCGTGTTTGTAGCGACTGAGCTTCGCGTTTGCAAACCAATCTGCCGGAAATTCCTCCGCACAGTCAGTCATGTACTTTCCACCAAACACACCGAGCTCGAGCATCTGCTTCGGAGTCAATTCAGGTTTAAATTCTGGATGAAATTCCTCGCCAATCGGCACGACGCGCTCGTATGAATACGACTTTTGCATCAAATCATGCACGGTGATATTGATTGGTTTCATGTTTTAGAATTTACGAGACAAATTTAGAGGACAAATAGGTTCGATACACCCAGACGCCAACATAGCCAATGAAGATGCCGAGGACTGCACCGCCCAAGATGTCAGAAGGATAGTGCACGCCCGCGGCGATACGGCCAATGCCAATCAGTATTGCAGCAACATACAGCCAGGTGCCGAGGCGCTTGTTTGTGGCAAATACGCCAGCCGCCAATGCAAAGAAAAAGATAGCATGACCAGATGGAAATGCATACGAAGTCTCAGTAAGAAGATGTGGAAGATTGAGAGCGGCAAATGGTCGCGGGCGATGATAGAAATATCGAATCCCGCCCGCGACCACCACTCGTGCCAACAAACCGGAGACCGCAGCCGTCGCATACACCAGCACTTCACTGAGCTTTCCGGCTCTATATGCACGAAATGCCGCCACAAGCATGGCGAGTACCGCAACATATGCCAAATACTCACCCAGAAAAACAATCACTCCATCGACCCAACCACTCTGACCTGCCAATCCATGCAGAAAACCAAACACGGAAAGATCAAAAGAATGCAGGAAGTCGTACATACCCTTTATTATGCCCTAGGCCGCGATTTTCGAGAAGAGACAGAAGATTGCGCGAAAAAATCGCGCCTACTTCTCCAAATCCAACGTGTCATCAATCCGCACCTGCTCAACAAATTCTGGCACGTGGCTCACGAGGATCATGGCGCCCTGATAGTCGTGGAGGGCTTTGGCAATCACCGGCAAATGACGGAAGTTGATGTGGTTGGTCGGCTCGTCGAGAATGAGCAAGCCCGGTCGCTGAAGCACAAGTCGTGCAAATGCCACCAGCCCTTTCTGACCCTCAGAAAGACTACCAATCTTGGTGTGTATCATTTCTTCGGTAATCAAAAAACCTGCAGCGGTCGCGCGCAAAGTTTCCACAATATGCTTGTCCATCACACTCGCGAGTGAGTCATACACCGTGTCTTCAAAATTGAGTGTAGAAAAATCCTGGCGATAGTAGCCGACACGCACACCATCCTGAATCTTTGCCCCTTCAGAGGTGCCGCTCGCCAAAGACTCGAGCAAGGTACTCTTGCCGATACCGTTTGGACCCTTGAGCAACAAATGCTGATTACGCTTCAACACGAGCTTCACTTTGCG
This sequence comes from bacterium, assembly GCA_037130265.1. Lineage (GTDB taxonomy): Bacteria > Patescibacteriota > Minisyncoccia > Phycocordibacterales > JBBTRF01 > JBBTRF01. The sequence goes on along the minus strand of JBAXTI010000001.1, from coordinate 179,734 downwards.
CGAAACTGGCTTGTGGGTCTTCGGATTGATGATTGAAAAAGAAGTGACCGAAATAATCTCACCCAACAAATCCGGCTGGGATGGAATAGTAAAGTTGCGAATCGTCTTATCCTCACGACGCACATCCACCTTCTCTTCTTCGAGCGCTTCGGCCTTTTGGCGCATACGCTTCGCGACGAGGCGCATATTACCTCCCTTGTTGGCAAACACATTGGCCTGATCTTTGTTGGCCTGGATCTCTTTCGAGAGGAGGGCATTTTTGCGATTCTCCTTTTCGATACGCGCAGAGATTTCTTCAAGCAGGTCGAGATAGTTGCCGACATACTGCTCGATCTTTTTTGTGAACACGTCGAGGTAGAGCACGCCATCGGTGAACGAATTCAAAAACTCTGCGTCGTGTGAGATCACGAGACAGGTCTTTTCATACTTCTTCAAAAAGTCGGTGAGGTGTGCAATGCCGGCTTTGTCGAGATTGTTGGTTGGCTCATCGAGGAGAAGCACATCGGGATTTTGAATCAATGCCGAAGCGAGCAACAAACGCGCTTGCTGACCGCCGGAGAAGCTTTTCACGATACGGTCATGGAGCTTTTCATGACCCTTAAGGTTCACCACTTCGAGCACCTCGTCGATGCGTGGGTCAATGTCGTAGATTTTGGTATCAAAACGCTTCTCGAAGAATGCGCGGACGGTGAGGTCGAGCTCGTCGCGCGGGATCACCTGGCGAGAGAGGGCGATGCTGGTACCCCGGCCAATGTGGATGATTCCCTCTTCCGGAGGCAACGCACCGGTGATGAGCTGAAAAAGGGTGCTCTTTCCAGCCCCGTTTTGGCCCATAATCGTGGTCTTGGTACCCTTGCGCAGCGAAAAACTCACCTCATCCAGGATGGGCTTGTTGTGGCCGTATTCAAACGACACCTCCTCAAATCGGACAACGGTCTCTTCGCGGGACATAGGCTTCACCATAGCATCTATTTGACGATGTGGCCATGGTGAGCGACGGTGGGCTTTTACTTCAACTTTTTCCTATCCTCTCCGCCCTTCAAAAAATTCTTCCTCGATACGACTGGCCGGCCGAGGCGTTTTTCCAGAGACTTCCGCGCCCCGCCAGCAATACCACCACCTACTTTCGCATCACTTTTGAGTTTCTCAACACCCTTCGAGTCCTCATTGCGGTGAATCTCAGTAGTGGCACGTTCACCGAGCATATTAAAAATCAGCTCAAAATCATCCATATGATCGCGTAGATTTTCCCGCTCCAACCCCTTGAGCTTCTTGTATTCGCTCGGGGTGACACCAAAAGTCGCCTTGGAAATCTCAGCTGTCAGTATCTCAAAATCTTGCTGACCATCTGCACCGCGCATCTTCCATTCCTCGGTGAGCTCTTCGCGAATGACAATACCTCTCATGCGCTTCTCGATCCAATCCTCGCTGTATCCCTTTGCTTTGTATAGGACGCGAGTTCGTTTTGTGGCCAATTCTGGATTCTCGATCTCTTTTAGTCGCTCAAAACCCACCCTGGCCAACCAACGCTTAAATGGCTCGGCCTTTGACGAAGGAATCGACTGAATGACACGAAACATGCCTTCAACATCAGCGCAATCCGTCTCTCGCATTTTGCCGTCTGGAGCCTCCAATTTCAACTGTCGACAAATTGTCGACAGTTGAAAACCATCGTCTTCTTTTACCCGATCCTTCATCCTGAACCAATAATCGCGAGGATTTACGCTCCCAGTAAGCGCCTCAACCACATCCACCACAGAAAACCACCACTCGCCATTATGGAGTAGCCTACGGATCCGATTACCCCGAAAAAGCGCGACGCTGGGAGCTTCTTGGGTGTTGTTTTCTCTGTCTGAAGAGTCCATGCCCTCTATTTTACCACCCACCAGAAAAAGCGAACAATTGACTCGAAACAGAAACAATGTGGTAGGATAGTTTTTATGCATCTCGACGCAACAAAACAAGACCAGAAACCGCTCTGGGACCTCGTGGTCATCGGCGGAGGGCCGGCAGGCATGATGGCAGCTGGGCGCGCCGCGGAACGCGGCGCGCGAGTCTTGCTCATCGAGAAAAACGACTCCTTGGGCAAAAAACTCCTCATCACCGGCGGCGGACGCTGTAATGTCACCAACGCCGAGCTCGACACCCGCAAGCTCCTCGCCAAATTCAAAGACAGCGACAAATACCTCTTCTCAGCTTTCTCACAGTGGAGCGTGCAGGAAACCCTCGACTTCTTCCACGGCCGCAACATGCCGACAAAAATCGAGGCACTTCAGCGCGTCTTCCCTGCCAGCAACACCGCCCAATCGGTCTGGGACGTGCTTGTTGAATATTTGCAACAAGGCAAGGTGACCGTGCTTTCGAATACACCTGTACTTGGTTTTGAGACCGAGGCCGGCCGGATTTCCGGCGTGAAAATCGCTGGTAAAAACGGACCAGAGATCGTCCGGTCCAAAGAATTCGTGCTCGCGACCGGCGGAAAGTCGCGCCCAGAGACCGGCTCCACCGGCGACGGCTTCAATTGGCTCAAAGATCTCGGCCACACCATTATCGAACCCAGCGCTTCACTCGTACCAATCGCAGTCAAAAATTCGTCTACCTGGGTGAAGCGCCTGCAAGGCATCACACTGCAAGAAGCAAAAATTTCTCTCTTTCAAAATGGCGTCAAGCAGCAAACAAACAACGGCCGCCTCCTTTTCACCCACTTTGGTCTATCGGGCCCGACTATCCTCAACATGAGTCGCGACGTGAGCGAGCTCCTCAAGTACGGTGAGGTGACTATCTCAATCGACACACTCCCACAATTCGACTACGGCCAACTCAACACCAAGCTCCAAGAAATGCTCGATGCGAATGGCAAAAAGAAATTGAAAAACACTCTCGACGAACTCGTCCCCGCAGCTCTTTCGCCTATCGTCCTAGAGCTCGCTTCCATCGATCCAGACATTTGGTGCAACAAAGTCTCGCGCGAACAGCGCCTCGCCCTCGTACAACTTCTCAAAGCCCTGCCGGCGGAGGTAGAGGGTCTGCTTGGTGTCGACAAAGCCATCGTCACCTCAGGCGGCGTCTTGCTCGACGAAGTGGATTTCAAAACCATGCGCTCCCGCCGCTTCCCCAACCTTTTTCTCATCGGCGACATTCTCAACGTCGACCGCCCTTCCGGCGGCTACAGCCTTCAGCTATGCTGGACAACTGGTTTCGTGGCGGGGAATTCTACACAGATAAATTAGGATGAGTTATTTTTTGGTATGGCCAGCCCTCATCTCCATCGCTTTCTGAATCGTTCGATTACCAATTTCTCCCCAATCGAAATAGGCGCTGTAATCGAGGGGCTCGATAAGCTTAATTTCCGTAATATCCCCGTCCGGGTCGGCAGCAAAATCTCCAAATGGCTCAACGATGCAAAAACACCGCGGCTGACGGAGTACTTTACCATCTGGACAGGTGACATCCTGGTAGCCAATCCACTCCTCATGCACAACTCGCATGTTCGTTTCCTCCTTTATCTCCCGCACAATCGCCTGACGATATGTTTCTCCCGACTCCATCCCGCCACCAGGAAGAGACCATTTCTTTTTCTTTGAGTCGTAGACGATGACAATTTTATCTCCATAAAAACAGACGCCTCGAACACTCATCTTCACCGTCTTCCCGATATCAACATCTGGATCGATCTCAACATAGTGACCATGATACGTCTGACCATCGTATTCAAATGTTGATCGAAGTTCCATGTTATTTCCTTGCCAAAAACTCTGCCGACTCTCGTATTGCCTGTATCGCCGCAGTAATTCCTGTCTCTTTTTTGTGTTCCACGCAGTATCGCAGACTACCAAACGTGCGATACATCTTCCAGAAGTGCGCATTTCTTTGGTCGTATCCCTCTTCAATACTGTTCAAAGGGTAGTCCTTTCCATATCGTATCTCCCAACGTCCAAAATCAACTGAGGCATCGGCACCTTGTGCACTCTCAAAGTCGATGATTCCCGAAATCTTTCCATTATGGACCAAAACGTGTTGCGGACAAAGGTCATTGTGCACCAAGCACGGCGCGTCCTTCACGTGGGATTGCGCTTCTTTCTCTAAAATCGCTGAGGCTTCCTGAAGACACGAAATATCTTCCGTTCTTCCCTCAAGTGCGTTGATGATCTTTCGAAAATGAACCTGATGGTCACCAATAACCAACTCCGGTACAGACGTAAATTTTCCTCGTCCCTCACTATCCAAAATACCAAACCCTTCAGTCTTTATCGAATGCAGTCGACCCAACAGTTCACCGAGCTCACGAAGTATGCCAGTCCTCTCACTAACGGGGACTGTATCCAAACCCACTCCAGGGAGCTTTGTTTCAACGCAAACATACACATTCTTGCCACCAACACTGAGACTATCCACCAAAAGCATTTCTGGCGCAGGCACACCCACTTTCGCACACTGCTGTAGCGCCCACTGCTCTTTCTCAAACCGATTTCTCTTGCCATGAGAAATACGGACAATAACCTCCTGCCCAGAATCGGTCACCGCCTCATATACCTCATTCGTCTCACCCCCAATAATCCTACGTTGCGTGTTCAATGCTGAGCCAGTCGCCCTCAACACCAAAGACTCGATAGTCTCAGCGGGCGTATTCCACTGTTCGTGCCGACTGCGTCGAAACGCTTCGAGTTCCGATAGCGGAGCTGCTTCCAGGGCCCCTTTCTCTTGTTCCTGAGGGTTAATCATTTCGCCATTCTACCACATTGATACTTGGAGAATTATTGAGAATCACAGACCAGCCAAAAATCTTTCCGCCTCCTTCGGCGAATGTAGTCTATTGCGGCAGCTGACCCACCGATCGCCGAGGTGGCAAAGGGAAAAACACACTCACCCGCTGTTTGTACTCCGCGAAATCCGGATTTTCTTCCATTCTCTTCTCAAGCATTGGGATACCGGAAACTTTCAAGATCAAAATAGTGATCGTAACCGGACCAATAATACCGATCAGTCCGCCAGGAATAGACATGGCGACAATCCAAATCCCCCACCACTGCACCACTTCGCCAAAATAATTTGGATGGCGAGTGTATGCCCACAAACCACTCTGCATAAGCTTGCCTTTGTTGGCAGGATCTTTGATAAATCGCGCGAGCTGCGCATCCCCAACAGCCTCAAAATAAAATCCGAAAAGCCACACCGCCACTCCAATACCATCGAGCAAGCCGAGGTCTGGGCCCACATTCTTGTTGATGAACAATACCGGCGAAACAATGAGAAACAAGAGCACTCCCTGCAACAGATACACCTGAAGATACGAGCGGAGGTAAAACCATTTGCCCCACTCCTTCCTCCACGCGAGATACCGATAGTCCTCTGTCTTGCCCTTGTTTCTGGCGTGAATATGCCAAGCCAGGCGCACACCCCAGATACTCACCAATATCCCCACCAACATTCCTCGCACACTGCTATTTCCGGCAAGGAAGAAAGACGTCCACGTCATGAGTACGAAGCCCAAACCCCACGCCACATCGGCCACGTCGTTTCTCTTTTTCACCAATGAAACCACGAACCACAGGCTCATGTATACGAATAGGAGCAGAGCGAGTGTTAGGTAGTAATTCATAGGCCAATTTTACTTGCAACAAGGTATGTCATCACGGAAACCGAAGACGCCAGCACCATTCCCCAGATCAAATCGACAACAGTGACGAGCAGAGGCCAATCTTTTGCCAAGGCAAGATTGGTGAGGTCATACGTGGCGTAGCAAACCAAGCCAAACAGCGCACCAAAGAGCAGTGCGTGATTCCAAGAGTGCTTCTCCACTGCTGGTGCAATAACAAACACTACCAAACCCGCAATAAAGAGGAGGTAGAAGAGGATGGCGGCAGTCCAATTTACATCCGGCTTGAGGAGTGCGCCAATTTGCTTGGCATAAAAACCTTTAGCGACCACCCCGAGCCACAGCAAATCAATGGCGAAGAAAACAGGCAACGCGATTGTGTATAGTTTTATAAACATAATATCTACTTATATAGGTAGGTATTAATTTTACCATGTTTTATTCAGCAAGGCAGGTGCCCCTACCCCGCTCCTACAAATCAAAAGCGTGGAGTGGATTTTTTGCAATAATATTCACCGCCTCTTCGTACCCGATACTCGCGTCAAAATTCCAACGCGGCGGGAGAGCAAAAACGTATGTATTGTTGTGTGCCAATTCGCTCGCAGGGATCGGTGCTGCCGATACCGAGAAATCCTCGGCTAGGTACGCCTTCCATTCTGCAGTAGTGAAAACAAGTATCGGCAGATCTTCATACGGTGCAGCCGCTGTCCACTTCGGATTTCGTATGAGGAGTTTTGGACCAGATGGCGCTGCTGTTTCTTTCAGCGGAAACCCTTTCCAGGTCGTAGCGACAATCGAATACCCCACCCAATTCGCTGGCAAAGAAAAAGTGAAGCCGTAGTCGGTGTTTTTGTAGACAATTGAAGCATTGTCTGGCGCGACGACCGCCGACCCCGTTTTGTCGGGAGAGGAATAGATGAAGTACAGACTAATGCCCAGAGCAACAGCGAGCGTACCAATGATCGCAATGAGTGTGTTTTTGTCCATACCTACTAGGCCGTGTGAGGGTGAGAAGTATTTCAGGGGGTGAGTTCAGGCTGGCTGCCAGACTTGGATTCGAACCAAGATACACAGCTCCAGAGGCTGCGGTCCTACCTTTAGACGATCTGGCAATATCTGGCGAACATAAAGACCTAAGGCTCTGAGACGCCGAACACCTAAAATACCCTAAAACAGCCTTTTTTTCAAGCCCTCGTGAATAACCCTAATCCCGCCTCACCCACTCCCCAAACGTCATGCTGACATAGTCCTTGTCGCGGATACCATTCAAGGCATACACCTGCGTCGTGGAAAAAAGCTTCTTGCTCGCAGGATCAAGCCCGACGAGCCGAGCGCCTTCGTCCACCTTCTCCCAACTCGTCGACTCAATCTCCAAATATGGCTTCAGGCGTGGCCACTCATCGAGGTCAAATTGGATGTCGCCGAGCACCCAGCGGGTACGCTTCTTTTCCTGGGCAAATTTCAACACCATGCCGATACTTTCGAGCAAGAGTGCGGTCTTGTCGTAGTCGCTCACCTTCACCTCAATCTCCTGCATCCCAGTGTCGGAAGTCGAGCCATCGTGCGTGGCGGCACCAAGACGTTTTTTGAACGCGAGCATCACCTGGTCGCCTTCATCGCGGAGACGCACCCAAGCCGCCTGGGCATCGAGCGGAAATCCAGGAAAATCAAAAGCCTTCGATCGATACAAGAAATCGCCCAGCTTCTGGGCGCCAGCCGCCACGAGCCTCGCCTCAATCTGCTTTGGGTCAATATCCAAAAACTTCGCCTCGATTTCGATGTTTTCTGGCTTTTTGTTCGGTGCATATGACACGTAGAAAGCTTAACATGAAGTTGACCGTCGTGACACGCTTTGCTATACTTTTTAGGTAATCTTTGACGCCAGAAAGGCTCGCTGGCACACCCTCTCACGAGGTGATGGATGAGGACCCGCCGCCCTCCTTAGATGTAAGGTTGAAAGTCAGAAAGACGCCCCACTGCTGCCTTAGAGCGATGAGGGATTGGCGCCCCTCCAACCTTAAACAACATCTCACCCCTGTGGTGGGATTTTGTTTTTTAAGATAGAAATATCAACAACTGTCCAGAGTTTTTTGCCAAATGGCTTCATTTCAGAAATCTTTACTCGAATTATTTTTTCCGGAAACCGCACCAAGTCACTTCCCAAGATTTCGTAATACACAATAGCCTTGTCAGCATCAGTTTTCGCATCTATCACAACAAGATTCGTGGAGTCTTCTGCGATTTCGATTCCACTCGCCAATAGACGAGCGCGCCTAAGATAGTCCTTATCTATCCTGACCTTCCCGAAAAGATGGGCAAGAGTTATTTCGTCAACAACGAAATAACTCTTAATTGATTTACTATAGAATATCCTACCTTCTAGCTCCGAAACGATGCGCGCACCCTCCTCGACAGTTTCAGCCATAAGGTAGCGCCCGACTACTTCAAACAGAGTTACCGCCCCAGAGACAACTAATCTTTTAATCTCTGAGTCGGTTAATTTTTCGAACGAAATCGTTGAATAATCGAGATTACTATGATCTGACGGGGTCATACATCAACCATACCAAAGCACCGATCAAGAAACTGCTAAGAAACAGTAAAGAAATCACTAATTTCCGATAAAGGAAATTTCATTTCTCCCCCTATCCTCTACTTCCCCCTCCTCTTCCCCGCAGCCTTCAAAAATTCGCTAAACAACGGATGCGGTGCGAGTGGTCGGGCGAGAAATTCTGGGTGGAATTGTGTGCCGAGGAAAAACGGGTGCGCGGCACGAGGCAGTTCAGCAATCTCCATCAGCCGGCCATCGGGAGAAGTGCCGGAGAACACAAGCGGCACGGGACCCTTTGCTCCCGAATCAGAAACAGCGACGCTCGCACTCGAAGTGATATCGGCAATGTAGGCTGGATTCACCTCGTATCGATGTCGATGTCGTTCTGAGATTACTTCCGCACCATACGCTTCATTGGCAATCGTTCCCTTCACCAAGTGTGCCGGATACGCACCAAGACGCATCGAGGCGCCGTAATGGCCCTCCGCAAGCTTCTTCTTCTGGTCAGGCATGATGTCGATCACCACTTTCGAAGCGGCGGGGTTGATTTCGGCGGTATTGGCATCTTTCCAGCCCAACACGTTGCGCGCGTATTCGATCACCATGAGCTGCATACCGTAGCAGATACCAAAATATGGGATTCCCTGTTCTCGAGCGTAGCGAATCACCGACAATTTGCCCTCAATGCCCGTCTCACCAAAACCACCAGGCACCAAGATGCCGTCATATTTTTGCAGAGTCTTAAAATCAGGCTTCTGCTTTTCAAAATCCAGAGCATTCACCGTGTGAATCACCGGCTTCAGGCCGAGCTTGTATGCGGAGTATTTGATCGCCTCGAGAATAGAAACGTATGAATCAGTGAGGACGAAGTCGCCCGTATTAAAATACTTTCCAACAATCGCGATATTCACAAGGTTCGCGCCTGGCTTGCCACCGGCACCTTTCGCTTCTTCATTGGCCGCCTTGATACTGTGCACGAATCCTCGCCATTTATTCAGACCGTCTTCCTTCACCTTCGGTCGTGCGTGCAAAACCTTGAGCAGCACCTTGCTGAGCTTGTCGCGTTCGAAGTTGAGCGGCACGTCATAGATACTTTCGATGTCTGGGGCGGAGATCACATTTTCGGCAGGAACATTGCAAGAGATGGCAATCTTCTCTTTGCGCTTCTTGTCGATCGCCACTTCGCTGCGACCAATGATGATATCGGTCTGCACGCCATACGACTGGAGCTGGCGGATAGCGTTCTGTGTCGGACGCGACTTCATCTCACCGAGCTTGCTTGGGATCGGCAGGTAGCTCACCATCACGAAGGCCACGTCGTTGGGATGCTTGATCTTCAAAACACGCGCCGCTTCGATGAACATAATATTCTGATAGTCGCCGACAGTGCCGCCGATTTCAACCACCAACACCTCCGCTCCGCTCTTTTCGGCGGCGCGCCTAAACCGGTGCACGATCTCATCACGAATATCCGGAATGGCCTCCACGCAGCGACCACGATAGCCAAGGTTGCGCTCTTTCTCGATGACATGCTTGTACACCATGCCGCTCGTGAGGTAGTCGTCGTGCGTCATGCTGCGATTCAAGAAACGCTCGTAGTTGCCCATGTCCTGGTCGGTCTCGAGGCCGCTATCCAGCACAAACACTTCCCCGTGTTCGGTTGGATTCATCGTACCGGCATCCACGTTGAGATATGGATCCACCTTCATTAAATTTACGGAAAAACCCTTCGCTTGAAGAAGGGTTCCGATAGATGAGGAGGCGATACCTTTGCCGACGCCAGACATTACTCCACCGATGACAAAGACATACTTGGGATTCTTGCGTTTCGGATGCTTCTGAGCGTTCGGAGTGTCCATGTGTTTGGCAGGGTTGAATCTTTTTTGATAATTTTGTTATCTTTTCTTTACGATGTCTTCATCATACCTTTAGATACCGACGCACTGCAAGATAGCTAGAAACAGCACCAATGAGCACTCCGGAGCCCACAACAATTCCGAAAATTTGTCCAAAATTGGCCTTGTAATATGCGAGGAAATCAATGCCGATGAAGAAATTCTTGGCGAAGTCTCGACTGTAATAGATGAGGAAGAAGAAAAGCACGAGCGTGATTAGCGAGGCCGCGACACCACACATCACCCCACTCACCATGAAGGGCCCGCGGACGTATTTGTTGGTCGCGCCCACCAATTTCATCACGGAGATTTCCTCACGGGAATTATAAATCGTGAGACGAATCGTGTTAAAAGCGATAATGAGAGAGATCGCCACAAAGACGATGGACAATACGAAGCCAAGCCGATTGGTGGCGTTGATAATGCGCGACAGAGCATTGATCGCTGTCTCGTGATCGTAGAAATTCACCTTGCGAATGATCGACACGCCGTTTGGCGACACAGCATTGTCAGTCTTCAAAAATCGTGCGAGTGCTTCGTAGTGCGAAGGGTCCTTGGTCTGCACATTGAGTACTGCGCCGAGAGGGTTGTCGCCAAGCTCGTTGATCGCCTCCACCGTACCATCATCAGGATGTCGTCCCTTGAGCGCATCAAGCGCATCCTCGCGGGAGGTATAGGTCACCGAGGTTACTTCTGCCTTCTTTTCGAGAGTTGCTTTCAGCGCCAAAATATCGTCCGGGGCAGTTGTTGGGAGGAAATACACATTCATATCCACCTTCCCCTTGAGTGAAGCAAGAGTAGCCTGAAGCGCAGCATTACCAAAAATCAGCCCGGATAGAAAAGACAAGGTGATCACCATCACTATCACGGACGAAAAAGACACGAAAGCGTTGCGCCAAAAATACACAGACCCTGCTTTTACCACTCGTTTTATACTCGTCCAGAACATATGTGTGTTGCGTGTATTATATTACAAAATATACTTCCCTGTTTTATCGTCTCGCACCACCTTCCCTTTCTCCATAGTGATGACGCGTTTCCCCACAGAATCCACCACGCCCTTGTTGTGGGTAGTGAGGATCACTGTAGTGCCCATATCGTTGATCTTTTTGAGAATCTGGACGATTTCATATGTGTTGATCGGATCGAGATTGCCTGTTGGCTCATCGGCAATAATGATGTCTGGATTGTTCACAATCGCTCGAGCGATGGCGACACGCTGCTTCTCTCCGCCCGAGAGTTCGTGAGGAAAATTGTGCATCTTTTCTGCGAGATCGACGAGATTGAGCACATGTGGCACATCGGCGGCAATATCTTCATCTGTACGGCCAGCGACCTCCATGGCAAAAGCGATGTTTTCGTAAGCAGTTTTCTGTGGAAGAAGGCGGAAATCCTGAAACACCGCACCGATCTTTTGGCGGAACTTCGTGAGCTCTTTTCGGTTGAGCTTGTGAATATTGACGGACTCAAAAAAAACCTTCCCTTCGGACGGCCGTTCCTCGGCGAGAATCATTTTGAGCAAGGTGGTTTTGCCCGCTCCAGAATGGCCAACGATAGAAACAAATTCCTTTGGCTGAATCGAAAAAGACACCTCCGCGAGTGCGTGTGTCTGGTCGGCGTACTTCTTTGATACCTTGTCGAAATGAATCATGTCTTTTTAGTATACCATTTTTGTCGACACGCAAGCCAAAATTACCACTAGGGCTAAAGCCCCCGCTCCGCTTCGATAAATTTCTCTAAATCGCCCTCAAGCACGGCATCGGGATTACTCGACTCAATGTCGGTGCGATGATCTTTCACCATCTTGTATGGATGGAGCACGTATGAGCGTATTTGGTTGCCCCATTCGATACTAGTGGTCTTTGAAATCGCCATGCCGCGCTCCTTCGCCCTACGCTCCTCTTCCATGCGCTTGTAGAGCTTGCCCTTGAGGATCTCAAGTGCTTTCTCTCGGTTTTGGTGCTGCGAGCGCTCGCAGGAGATGTTTACTGAAAGGCTGGTTGGAGTATGCACAATACGCACTGCGGTCTCGCGGCGATTCACATTCTGCCCGCCCGCGCCTCCAGCGCGGGCGGTGGAGATATCCAAATCGCTTTCCGGAATATCGAGGCGCGCCGCCGAAGAGAGCGAAGCATCAAATTTTGGCACCACTTCCACCATCGAAAACGAAGTCTGGCGCAACTGCTTCGAATTAAACGGCGACAAACGCACGAGCCGATGCACACCGGACTCATTTTTGAGCATGCCGTAGGGGCCGACAGACACTGCTTCATCGCCTTCACCCCCGCCCGCGAACCTCAATGGCTTTCCGGTGATCTCGAAAGTTATGTTGCGATAACCTCCGTGGCTATTTTCATTGTCATCCAACACACCGAGCGACCAGCCCTTTGTTTCAACATATTTTCGATACATGCGAAAGAGCATCGCCGAAAAGTCCTCCGCGTCGTCGCCGCCCGCACCAGAGAAGATCGTGACCACCGCCTCCCCCTTGTCGTATTTCCCGCCCGGTCCGCCACTTTTCAATTCGTCCTTCAACTCGCCGAGTTCTTTCATCATCGTCTGCGCCTTTGTCTTGTCAGCCCAAAAATCACCTTCGAGCATCGCAGCCTCGATCTCGGTGATTCGAGCCTCCACTTTGGCTTTTTGTGCTTGCGCATCCATGCGTCACAGTATACCGATTCCTGTTGGTTTATACAAAAAAATACGCAAGATGGAAAAACTGCTTACCCCAAAGAAAAAACCGCCCAAAGGGAGGTTGCTTGCGGTCACCTTACATCCGGAAAGGACACGGATTTCGATGGTAGACGCAAACAACCAACACAGAGGGCGGTAAATGGATGACACGGGACGGTGAGCGGGAAGAAACATGGCTTTTGAGGATATCAGAGTGATGAAGGCGCTCTGAACGGCCAATCGCAGTGGATGCGATGTTTCTATCCTAGGTCTTAGATGACGCTCGTACTTCGCTCGCGCGAGTGTCTCACCATTGTGAACTGCCGTCGCACAAACATTCGTGAAATCTGCACGTCGGACTAATGAGACGAAGACGTCCCATGTCTTCTGCAACTGCAACCAACAACCGAAAATACTATATGGCAAGGCGTGGGAAAATGCAACAAACATGTTTTCGATCCGAAACTGAAAAATACTTTGGAGCCAAATGTGAGAATCGGACTCACGTTCCTACTTTACGAAAGTAGTGTTCTGCCACTGAACTAATTTGGCTTCTTCAAAACAAAAAGACGACCTTCTTTTGCCCTATTACTTAACGCTCGATTCTTTCGACCATTTCCTCTATTCAGTCCAGCGTACGTAGGTGATAATGCATCACAATTAGGACAAAGTAAACGAAGATTGCTTTCCACATTATTTCGCCAATTGCCGTCAATATGATCTGCGACCAGAGGAACCTTGCCAGTTTTTACATTAGTTCTTGACCAACCACAAAGGCAGCATTTATCTTGAAATTTTTTACGTAAGTATCGTTTAATGTGTCTCGACACAATACCAAGTCCTTGCAAACCATTTATTTTGCCACTCTTCCATTTATCAAGATATATCTGGTGGAGAAATTCTAGATGACAGGCGTTGCTACAATATCGATAACTAGCACGAGCAGGTTCGCCACCACAAATCGGACATTCAGTTCTTAGTTTCTTCGGATTTGGCATAACTTAATGATATTCTAACCTACGACCCCTGTCAATAATAGTGACGTTCGTTACTTGACGAAAATATATTTTTACTTTAGTATCCACACCAGTCCAAAACTCGGATTGGGGAATAAAAGGAACCCTGATAGCGAGTGCACACCGACAACACTCAGAAAACACAACGCATTGCTCCAATGAAACTCCCAAGATCTGTCCTCTCCCACTGGCTCGGCTATCCAAATGTCACGATGGAAGAACCTGGCCTTCGGGCCGCACTCACGCATAGCCGCGACGTCTGTGGCTACGATGGAATGATCTTCGTCCCTGCGCTCGTCCACGAAAGTCTGACGCCCAAGAAAGTGGCATTGATCTTTCGCGACGAAGGCATGACTGGCCTTGCCTGTGGCTTCAATGCCGGCAACGGTCCCGACAACTTGAAGGAGAGTTCTCTCGTGGCTTTTGAAAACCTGACTCAGCAAGCACTCTTCGCCGTAGCCCTCGCCGAAGAATCTGTTGGCCCCGCCGTGATGGCCGGACCAATGCAAGCTCACCATCGGAATCAGCGGCCGGATTGGGTGAGCGGCAATCTGAACCAGTCATACCGCTCCTGGCTGAAACGCGTGAACACTATCGGCAAGACCTATGATCTTCGGATGTGTTGCGAGGTTCTCAACGAGGCCGAGGAAGGCACACCGGATCCCTTCAACCTGCTGCACCGCACCATTGCGGATGACGACCTTACCAATGTCGGACTCCACCTGGACATCGGCCACTTCCACATGCGCGGCATGACCATGGAAGATTTCGAGCGCCTTGCACCGATCACCGGCCTCCTGGAATTTGCCAACATGGGACGGAATCCGCTCCATCACAAAAAAGGGATTCGCTTCCTCGATTTCGTGGAGCGGATGCATCTGCTACGGGAAGACTGCCAACTCTCCAACGAGCCCTTCCACGCCGCGGTGATCAAGGCGTTCGGGCTGGAGAGTCTCTGCAACACCACGACTGACGGACTCGAATGCCTGCAGATGGACGCGGAATCCCTCGAGAAACTCTTGGTGAAGACCCCGTTTTCGCCCTAAGCACGGGGGAATTCTGTTAAGACAACAGCGGCGCCACTTTCCAGTGGCGCCGCTTTTTCTTTATATTTCCTACGGTGGCCAATCGAAAACTAGAGCCGTTGATCAGGATTGAACTGATGACCTCGTCATTCGTTTACACCTCATCTTGCGAGAGGACTAGACTGTATCTTTCTCCACTTCGGCATTTCTACCAAAATGGAGACCCTTGTCAGTCGTTCGGGCGACGAACTTTTCGGCGCCACGGTCTTGTCCAATATATTGGATATTAACCGTTATTCGGGATTCGCGACAGGATTACTCCCATCGTGGGCAGGGGTGACGACCCACCAATGACGTGCTCTACCAACTGAGCTACAACGGCAAATTGCTGGCTACTTGGCTTGGTATTCAAGATAGCTACGTAAGGATAGTATATTTATCGATTTTTTTCAATCAACCCGCACACAAACCCGCCCAAATCGCACCCTACCACTTCCTCTCCAAATATACAGTCACGGTGCGGCGCTTGAAAGCGCGGCCGTTCAAAATATGACGATGCGACTTCTCGAGCTTTCGGATCTCGAATTGTTCACCGAAGAATTCGTCGATCTCCTCTTCGGTCCACACATGCTCGGCTAGGCCGAATTTCGGATGAATATACGAGCCGGCTTCCCCTGCCGGATTGTCACGGAGCAAACGTTTCGTGTGTAGGTCGCCATCAGCACAGAACGTCTTGAAAAAGAACCAGCCGCCCGGTTTCAAAATACGTGCGACTTCGTCCCGAAACACCACGCGCTGGGCCTCATTCAAAAAGTGTGACGACATCATATCGAGCACCACATCCACCGATTCATCGGCGAGCTCTGGAAACGCTCCCTCGATTGAGCGTGCTTCGAAGGTAAAAAGCTTTCCTACCGGTGCACCACTCTCCAAGGCAGCCTCAGCATCTACTTTTTCGGCCACCACTCGTGCCTGACGAATCGCTTCACCTGAAATATCATAACCGATCGCACGGCAACCGAATTCTTTGGCGAAATACACCATGTTGCGCCCATTGCCACAACCCATATCCACCACCAGCGAATTCGCATCGATACCGAGGATCGCTTGCGGTTCCTTTTCCCAGGCGCGCGCCACCCATCGAGCAAACTTTTCCAGGTCCTCGGAAGGCTGCTCCGAAAGCGCCAGGTGCTTCGGGCTCTTGTATTCCTTATTCCAAAAATCTTGATGATGTGACATGGGGGCAAAATAGGTGGTCCGATCGACGAATATTGACGAATACTGATCTGCGCGGCCAACCGGACTCGAACCGGCGGTCTCCTCCGTGACAGGGAGGCGCTTTATCCAGCTAAGCTATGGCCGCATAGGAACCCATTATACATATTTAAGGCAATAAGAAAAGAGCGGCACCGCAGTACCGCTCTTTCGAAAACTGCCTCAACACACGCCCACGTAGCACTCATCGCGACGTGAACAGGCGGCCGAGTGGCGTGAAACTGGTGAGCGGGACGGAAACGCCAAACCCGACAATCACTTCCCCACCTCGGAAATCACGCGGCGCCGAACCTTCGGTGGGATACTGATAGGTGAAGAGGAAGTCGGTGCCAAAAAGCGGACGATCAGAGACGTTCCGATACTTCCAGAACGTCCAGCGATATTTGTCGCTCGCAATCCGAGCATAAGACTCCTCGACATGAACCAGCTCGCTCACCTCGGGTGGCGGCACGATTCGTTCGCCAAAGACGGAGATCGCCTTACCGAGCTGATCGCCCACACCTCCAAACAGCGAGAGTCTTGGGATGCGATTGATGGGCTTCGTCTGGCTTGGTGCCGTAGTTTCGGACGACAAGCTGAAGGGGCCGACCCGCATCGGTTCTGTGGCAGCAACGGGGCTGTATCTGGCGTATTGCAGATGCCCAGCTGGACTGCCAGCGACTTCATCTGCCGACACCGGGAGACATGTGACGCTGACGAGCACAAAAGCTGTCAGCACGATAACCGCGAGTTTTGGGTTTTTCATACGACCTCCGGAATGACCGCACACCAACATTGACCGACTTTCAGGGATCAAAACGAGCCACAACCGACCTCGTTTTTCCTAATGAATAAGTCTATACCCGCCGAATAAATGTGCAATATCCATAGGTGCGTGAAAAGCAAAAAAGGCCTTGTATGGCCTTTTTTGGGGCGTGTTGTAATGCTTCCGCTGCTTCTTTGTGCCGGAGACAGGAGTTGAACCTGTGACCTTCTCTTTATGAGTGAGATGCTCTAACCACCTGAGCTACTCCGGCATTACTAAAGAATATAGCATAAATATCGTTTTGGACAATTAAATATTTTTTATTCTTTTTACAGTCCTCACTCGATGACAATTCGCGCAAACAAGCTCACATTTTGATATTTCATCCTTTATTCTATTCAGACTTGATGTTTTCTGTTTAAAATCTGATAAATTAAAACTTTTTTTACCAAGATGATCAAATTCCAAAACCTGCGGATATTCCCTTCCAGAGAAACCACACTCGACACAATTTCTTACCTTCTTATATTCATAAATATACTCGAGTATTTTTCGTCTCAAGTTATTGATATACGAAATGTGCTTTTTCCTATTTTTTGGGTACCACACCTCTCTCATGTACCTCTTATGATTTTGACGACGTTTTTCGGGGTCACTATATGGCATAAGTATCATATACTAGATAATACTTATGATACCATAAATACACCCTTGGAAGGAAAAATAAAAAGAGGTCGACACTCTGTCGACCTCTTTTTATTTTTCCTTGTTGCGGGGCCGCGAATTGCACGCGGGCCTCAAGGTTATGCTTACCACTTCGGCTTTCGCCGCACCAACATTGGCTTCGTGGTCTGGACTATACCTTCTTCCGCTGACACTTGAGCGTCGTTGCGGAAGCCTGCCATCTAGTCTCTACACCTTCCGAGATCGTTCTCGGCTTGGCTCGGTATTGCCACCTTCCCTCAAAATTGAGAGGCCGAGGTTTCACCGAATTTGACAAGTTATCAATTACCAATTACTCAGTAATGAGCCCTAAAATTTGAGCCTTGCGAGTTACTGCTTCTCTACCCCGCGATAGATGTCCGGAACATCTTCCCTAGACAAAAGTTAGGATACCACGGAATAGAGACCGAATCAAGAAATCTGTGAGGATTCATGAAGAAACCCTAAAGAAACCTCCCCTCTTTCAACACCGTCTCAAACAACCCGATAATGCGACGCGCTTCATGCTGTGATAGGGCAAAATTGGCACCGTCATGTGCAATGCGATTGCGCACCAAATGTGCCTCCCATGCCTTCTGTACGCTCGGTATCGTGTGTTCATTCACCGACTTCAGTCGCTCCGCAACAGTGTCACCAAACGTCCCCATACCTTTCAACATATCATCCAAAATAATATCCGCCTCGAGAATCGCCAAACGCCAATCGGAATCGCTTGCTGACCCGACATTTTCTAGGACAGCAGCCCAGCGCTCGTTGTTGCGTGCCTTTTTTGCGACCTCGGCTGATTCATCAAAGACCGGCAACCCAGCAGGAATTCCAGTCGGCAGATTGGCCGGTCCGCCATGGGCCCCAGAGGCGTGTGGAGCGCCACCTTCGGCAGCCTTAGCATGCTTCTTCTTTGGCGCCGCACGATGATGTCGGCGAATCTCAATCTGCTTCGCCTGCATCTTGGCGTAAATCGTACCAACAATGAAAAGAAGCGAGAGGAAGATAGAGAAGAATCGCGCAGCAAAGACAAGAGTTTCAACTGTCTGCTGATAATCGGCACCAGCAATATCGAAAAAGAAGTTGATAATCCAAATAAAAATATCTTCAAACGAAAGACTTGGGAGTCGTGGCACTTCAGCACCCGATGCACTTGCGGCTCCGGCAGCTGCTTGCAAAAAAGAAAACAGAGGGTTCATTTCCTCCCTATTGTATCAAACCTACGCGAGGAAATCTTTGGCGCAGTGGAAAAGTGAAGCGTCGGCCTTGTGCGGTGCCATGAGCTGGATACCAAGCGGGAGCTGTTTCCCTTCTTTCTCAACGAAACCAGAAGGAATCGAGATCGCTGGCACACCTACAAGGTTGGCGGTGACAGTGAAAATGTCAGCCAAGTACATCTGCAATGGGTCGGAGGATTTTTCGCCAATCTTGAAAGCGGGCACTGGCGAAGTCGGAGTCAAAATAAAATCCACTTTTTTGAATGCCTCAACGAAATCGGCCTTGATCATGTCGCGCACGAGGTTGGCTTTGGAATAATACGCTTCGTAGTAGCCAGAAGACAAGATATAGTTGCCCATCATGATACGGCGACGCACTTCCTTGCCAAAACCCTCTGTGCGAGTGCGGAGATAGTCGGCGAGCAGGTCGTTTCCCTCTTTCAGTGCGCCGTACTTCACCCCGTCGAAACGCGAGAGATTCGATGTCGCCTCAGCCGGCATGATCACGTAATACACCGCGAGCGAGTATCCGATATTCGGCAATTCAATCTCAACAATTTCATACCCAAGCTCTTTGTATCGCGCGACAGCCGTTTCAAAATTCGCCAATACTTCGGCGTCAATTCCCTCTTTCATGAAGTGTCGTGGAATACCGATGCGCTTTTTGACACCGACGGCATCCGACTTCGCTGCGCCAGCCACACCTGAAGCCACGTTGCTCTTAATACCGCCAAATGCACTCTCCGGCAATGTCGTGCTGTCATATTCGTCGTGGCCAGCCATTGCATCAAACAAAATCTGTGCGTCGTCGGCATTTTTTGCAATCGTACCGATCTGATCGAGCGAGGAGCCCATCGCCATGAGACCGTATCGAGAGATCGCACCGTAAGTCGGCTTGAATCCAACCACGCCGCACAAGCTCGCCGGCTGACGCACCGAACCGCCCGTATCCGAACCCAAAGCGGCGAGCGCCCCGAACATTGCCACAGCAGCCGCCGAACCACCAGAAGAACCGCCAGACACGCGAGACTCGTCATGTGGGTTTCGCACAGGACCATACGCGGAATTTTCATTGGAACCCCCCATCGCAAATTCGTCCATGTTGGCACGGCCGATAAAGACTACACCTTCTTTTTTCAAACGCGCGATTGCAGTCGCATCATATGGAGCCACATATCCTTCGAGAATTTTCGATGCCGCACCAGCGCGACGACCTTTGATTAAAATATTGTCCTTCACCGCGATTGGAATACCGGTGAGCAGACCACCCTTCCCTTCTTTAATTCGCACATCTGCCTCTTTTGCTTGTTCGAGCACATCAGTAAACACTTCGAGATACGCATTGATCTTGGCGTTTTTCGCCGCAATCTCATCGAGATATGCCAGCGCGAGCTGTGTGGCGGTAAAATCGCCCTTCACAAAAGCGTCATGGGCGCTGCGGATGGTGATGGTTTTGAGATCGATCTTCATGGGATGTTTGGGGTATTGGCGTGACGCGCGTTTTTATTATTACGACAAAATTTTCTTCACTTTCACAAAGCGACCTTCGCGCTTCGGTGCATTCGCCAACAACGCTTCAGAATATTCGCCAGGGGTGTGCATGCGAGCACCAGACTGATCGGTCGCACCGCCAATCACACCGTCTTCACGAAGCACATTTCGCACCTCGTCTTTCTTCTCTCGGGAGCGTTCCTCTGCCGTTTTTGGCGTGCCCGACACCTTTTGAATCTGGGCCACGTAGCCCAAAATCGCCTCAATTTCCGTGCGCATTTGAGCCTTTTCCGCCTCCGTCAGCGAGATGCGCGAGAGTGCCGCCAACTTCTCGATATCCTTGATTTCCACCATATTCGGGTATCATAGCATATCTCTTTCGCTGGCGCCCCTTGGTGACCTTCGTCCGCCAGACACCTCATCCACAGGCCGGCCCAGTTGCGCCTTTTTGCAAAGTATTGTACTCTTCTACCCTAGTGCAACAGCACCGTTTCCGACATAGCCTGTCGGGGACAACTCGAAAACACATTGGATAAAACGCATGAGCGCTACCGCCAAAAAGCACATCGCACACGCCGAAGCCGCAGCAGCGAAAGGCAAGCAGGGAGTCTCCCGTCACAACTGGAGGATTGTGGAGAAGTTCTTCGTTCTCACCAAGGCCGCCGCGCCGACGCGGTCCAACACGAAGAAGGCTGCCGCTCCCGACGAGTTCCACTACCAGGACCCCTTGCCCGGCGGCTTCGGCTCGATGGCCCGAGCCTTCGCCCAGACCGGCAACTAATCGACGAAGGAATACCTTCCCGTGCCGCGCTTCCCTCCGAAGCGCGGCACTTTTATTTTGAAAAAACTGAAAAGCACGGGGTAGTTCGAACAAAAAAGTACCCTCGGATTTTGCTTACAAAAGTATGCAAAAAGGATGCAAAATCCGAGGGTACTCAAAAAAGTCGGCGGGCACTCCCATTCATCGTCTCAGCGCTCACTGACAACATTATTCGCTACCTCCCCACCATCTTCAAAAACTCCTCTTCTGAAAGCACCTTTACACCGAGGTCTTCAGCTTTCGCGAGCTTGGAACCGGCACTTTCGCCAGCCACCACATACGAAGTTTTTGCGGATACAGAGCCGGACACATCGCCACCAAGTGAGCGAATGATATCTTTGGCTTCGTCGCGATCCATCGCGGCCATCGTACCGGTGAGGACGAAGGTTTTGCCGGCCAAGGAAGCATTTTTTATGCCAATGGCCTTAGTCGCCGCGACCGCAACCACCTTCTCCACTTCCACATTTTTCAACAAGTGTGCGACCAAAGATTGATTTTTTGCCGCGCCGAACCACACAACAACTGCCTCGGATACAATCGGCCCGACACCTTCGATTGCTTCAAGTGCCGCGACATCAGCCGCCATCACCTTTTCAAGCGTACCGAACTGCTTCGCGATGTCATGTGCGGTCTCCTCGCCCACTTGCGGGATACTGAGAGAGATAACGAAGCGAGCAAGTGTCACTTTTCGCGCACCCTGAATCGCATCAAACACGCGCTCGGCAGATTTCTCGCCGAAACGTTCGAGCGAGAGGAGATCCTCCTTCTTCAAGTCAAAAATATCGGCCGAGCTCGAGATCAAATCGGCCTCAAGCAACGCATCCACCACCTTCGGCCCCATGTGTTCAATATCGAAGGCGTGTTTCCCCACAAAATGGTATAGCTTTCGCTTCAGCTGCGCATCCGAATCGGGATTGACACAACGATACGCCACCTGCCCTGGCACACGCTCAATTCGCCCATCTCCGCCACACGCTTCGACAAACTTTGGAAACACGTACGGTTTTTCTTTGCCTGTACGGAACTCAACCAACACTTTCACAATGTCAGGAATAACATCGCCCGCCTTCTGCAAAATCACCGTGTCGCCCACGCGAACATCCAAACGACGAATCTCGTCTTCATTGTGCAGGGTCGCGCGAGCCACAGTGGAGCCCGCCACCAGCACCGGCTTCAGATGGGCCACTGGAGTCACCACACCTGTACGCCCCACCTGCAACACAATATCCTCCACCACCGTCGTCACCTGCTCTGCTGGAAACTTGAAAGCAATCCCCCAACGCGGCGCTTTGCCGGTGTAGCCGAGCTGCTCCTGCAGTGCCCGCTCATCCACCTTCACTACCACGCCGTCGATTAAATAATCCTGCTTCGGCGCCTGCTTCTGCCACTTTTTCCAAAATGCCACGACTTCGTCGATATTTTTGCACGGCGCAAAGTGCGGATTCACTTTAAAGCCGAGAGCTTGCAATCGGCGTAATTCATCAATCTGACGAGTTGGCATGTCCGAATCGCCGTTTGATTTTGAGCCAATAGCAGAGATGTCGTAGATAAAAACATCAAGCCGGCGATCCTTCACCATCTGCGGATCGAGCTGGCGCATCGAACCAGCCGCGAGATTGCGCGGATTCGCAAACGGCTCCTCACCAAGCTTCACACGCTGCTTGTTCAGATCCGCGAGCGTGCTTTTCGCCATCCACACCTCGCCTTCCACAATACAATCGATCGGTTCGTTGAGACGGAGCGGCACCGATTCGATCATTTTCACGTTCTCAGTGACATCCTCGCCCACCTTGCCGTCACCACGCGTTGCCGCAGTTTTGAGCAGGCCTTTTTCATATTCCAGAACCAATTTCAAACCATCGATCTTCAACTCACAGACATAGGTTGGCGTGACAGGGACGGAGGTGTCCTCCTTCGCCGCGATGCCGCTCGCGCTGTTCGCCAAAAACCGCTTCACGCGTTCGTCAAACTTCACCATATCCTCTTCGGTGAAAGCATCGTTGAAAGACCACTGAGTCACCTTGTGCGGCGCCTTTTTGAACCCGTCGAGCGGCTTCCCTGCTACACGTTGCGACGGCGAATCTGGCGTCACCAATTCAGGATACTGTTCTTCGATCTGCGACAGCTCGCGCTTCAGCGAATCCAATGCCTCAGCCGAAATCTCCTCTTTGTCGAGGACGTGGTAGTTGTATCGATGATACTCAATAGACGCCTTGAGCTTTGCCAAGCGCTCAACAACAGCCTTAGGAGCATTTGTGGCATTGTTTTGAGCCCTTTCTGAGTCTTTTTGGTCGCCTTTTGCCATGGCCGTATTATACCGAAATTAGAGGCGAATGATAGCGGAAACTGGGCATGAGGCCAGCCTAGTAGCTCGCGCGTAATCCTCGTTCAACACGCTTTGTGGAACCTGTGGAATTGGCACAGATGTTGTACCCGCGAGAATCGATGGTAGTAGAATTGCCGCTATCATTCTTAAGTATGGCCACAATCGCACACGGACCTTCAGTATCTGGAGTAGCGACACCCGACTGTATTGTCAGATACACCGTAAGTGTCGTGATTGCCGTATTGTTCGAAGGAAAAGTAACGGTGTTCAGCATAGGCATTATTCCGCAAGCGTATGAAAATGCCGGGATGAGCGAAGTCTGCGGATTCACCGTACTGGTCGCAAAGGCAAGGTTGCCGCCGCGGAATTTCAGGTCGTAGTACAAGGCACACTCCATGCCCGCATCGGCCGCAAACAACGCCACCTGAGAATCCGCTGCCGACTGCGCAAGTGCAAAATCACGCAACGCAATATCAAAAATACCCAAGCTGATCGAGATGAGCAAACTAATGATCAACAACGAATACAAGATCGTGAAGCCACCGCGCGTGCCATCTGCGGAGATGCGGCCCTCTCGCATATTTCGTTGTGCGTTATTGCCAATCATATACTTCATCATATAACGAAATTTTCTTTTCCCCACCAAGGATACCCTCATGCCAAATAACATCGACACGGATGAGTAATTCCCGACTGTCCGGTGATGATGTATTCAATGGAGTAATGGTGATTTCCCGACGATACTGGCTTTCAACAATAGTAGTGCTGACTGCTACCTTATGCCCAAAATATCCGTTATGAAGGTCGGTAGGATCGTCGACAAAAGTCAGTGTTGGACAATTTGTCGTACCACAACTCTGAATAGCCTGAGCTCGCGTAGCAGAATTTGAAATGACCTGGCTCGGACTGTATTGCGTGTCGACATCACACTTCCCGTTTACACAAGGTCCATACACCCCACCAAGAGTGCTCCATGTCCCGCCCGCCAGCGAATTCGTATCACGAATATTTCGCAAAAACTCCTGCGCATCCTGGGCCAGATAATACGCAGTGGTGCGATTCTTCGTGTAGGTCGATGTCTTCACGCTCTTTTGCGCGATAGTGAGTGGACCGACGATGGACAACATGAGCAAGGACACCGCGACTAGTGTCTCGAGTAACGTAAAACCGTGTTGTGAGCGTTTCATGTTCATCGGTTTAATGTTCGCTGACTAATAGAGGTGGAGATATTTACATTACTACGATATTTCGCCTTGTCGCTCACATGTGCCCGAAGGAGTACATGCAGAAATGGCTGGGCAGTAGACGACGAATCTAGAGAGAAATTCAACACATCAACAATCAACGCCGTATCGGTTAGCGCCTCGGCCGGGTCACTGCCGACTTGTATCTTTATCTGATTATTTTCCGCAAAATAAGAAGTACGGTCTGTTGCCGTCTTGCCCTGTGGTACAAACGTGACTTTCGAATTACCGCCAGCCAGTGGCATCACGGCCCACGCCTTCCCCGTACGCAACGTACGCGACATGTTGTCGATGACGAAGTTGAGATTGTCTACCGCCGTGTTCGTCGCTTGTGATTTTCGATTCGCATCAATGATCGAGAGCATTGAGCTCGCCGCCACCGTCATCACAGAAATGAACAGCGACAAAGACACGATCATCTCGATGAGTGTGAAGCCGCACTGCGTATTCTGTTTTGAAAAATGACATTTCATACAAATTTGCTATGGACACAATCCGGAATCGATCACTGCCTTGCCGTAGCCAGTGGTTCCTCCGTCCAACTCCTTCGGATTTTCAACCACACCAACACTGCCTGCCTTCGTGACCTTCACAGCCTTGCAGATACCTTGCGCATTTTTCACGACCACCAAGGCTGAAGCAGCGTATAAAATACTCTCCTGCGAAGCTGGATCGGTCTGCGACGAATCGCGAATCGCCGCGGAAAGCTGCGGACGGAGGAAACTCACATCGAGCCAAGTGAGTCGACTCGTCCCGGAACCGCTGTTACTACACAGCACCTCGGTCGAGCGCAGCGTACAGAACATCACCACTTCCGTACCGGAGCCGATCTGGTAGGTGCGAACCAGGGCGTCAACGGAACCAAGAGCGCTCGTGTATTGCCGATCACCCACATTCGCTGAGCCACCAGACGCCGACGGATTCGTGTCGCCAAATAGCAAATACGAAGACGGGATCAATGAATCGAAATGCACGCCGTATGCAGTATTGTATACAAAGTTGGTAGGAGTACCTGTCGTCGACGGATCCACACCTCGAACATTCACGCCGTATGATTGTGCCTCACGGAAAGCGAGAGCCAGCTGGTATGCCGTGTTGCCGATCACGACATTGCCTTTGAATTGCGAATTCTTCACCAGCAGCGTGGTGGTCAGGAGCATGAAAATACCCAAAGACACGAGCATTTCAAAGAGAGTGAACCCACGATTCATCCCTGTATTGTATGTCAAAAAAGGTTCTGAATGAAGAGGACAATGTCGGTCGGCATCACGCCGGTCGCATACACAAGAATAGTGCCAATGATGAGGAAGGGCGCAAACGGGATCTCGCTTTTCATGTTGAGCGCTGAGCCGAGTTTCGGCCAAGCGCGTTGCACAGCGAGTATACAAACAGCAACCAAAGCCCCCAGCCAAAACCCTAGAACAGCAGCCGAAATGCCCCCAGAAAGGCCGAGAAACCAGCCCATGCCCAAAGCCAGCTTTCCATCCCCAAGGCCAATCCAGCGGCCCCCAGACACCTTCCAGAGCAAATAGAACGGCAGGAACAGGAGCGGACCAGCGGCGAGCAGCCAAGGGAGGGCTTGAAATAGCGTGTTGGTGTATTCGAGGCTGGATGGGCCCGAAAATAGCCGCGCCACACTGTACACCAAGCCGAAAGCTGCAAAAGCATACGCCAGAGCGTCAGGAATGATTTTGTGTCTCAAGTCGTATACACCGATCACCACAAGTAGCGAGAGAATGATGAGTGCGAGGAGCAGTCCGAGGGAATGTGCACCGACTGCCTCGTGCAAAAAGGCGATTACAAAGAGAAAACCGGTGAGCAATTCGACAAGCGGATACTGCCACGAGAGTCGGCACTTGCAGCCGCGACAGCGGCCAGCCTGCGTGAGGAAGCTCGCCACAGGTACGAGCTCATACCACGCGAGCGTCTTGTCGCAGGAAAAACAATGCGACCGGCCGCCGCCAAAGAGCGCTTGGCGCAGGCGGCCGGTGTTGTACCGCAACGCAACCACATTGAGAAAGCTCCCCACCAGCATGCCGAGCACAAACATCGCCACAATGAACGGAGTCGGAATCAAAAGCGCAGTCGCCAACATGTTATTGGTTTGCTACGTCGAAACACATGTCGGTGCCGGTAGTTGCAACACAATTGGCTGTACCGTTAAAATCAGCTGCACTTCCCGGACAATACATCGCCGCGGCCGCATCTCGGTCTCCTGTGAGCACCGGATTATTCTGCTCGAGCAATCCGCCGATGTGGTAGCCGGTACAACTCGTGGCTCCAAGGGCGGCATAGAAATAATCGTTGTTCGTACTTGGGTCCTTTGGTAAGGTCGAAATGTAGGTCGGTGCAACAGATGAAAGAGCTGTTGGATATTTGCCAAGGTTCTGATCCGCATACAGCTCAAGCGCGAGCTGAATTTGCTTGATATCCGACACTCGCCGTGCATCCCTTCCCTTCGCACGCGCAGTATTGAGGCTCGCCAATACGACCGAAGACAAGATACCGATGATTGCGATGACCACCAACAATTCGATGAGGGTGAAGGCCTTCTGTCCGGCGTTCGCCTGCTGATTTTTGTGTTGAATAAATATCATGATTAGTTGCAGCCCTCTACGACACCGCCACCAGTGTTGCTTCGAGCACTGAAAGAACCTGCAGCCAATGTTCCTGCGCCTTTTTCCAAATAGCTGCATACCTGAAAGTTTTGTGCCGTCGCGCCAGCAGTGCCATCCTCCTTTGAGATCGAATACTGGCAGCTCGCAGTGCTTGCGCCGGTACACGCAACGGTCGCGCCAGATACATCATGATACAAGGAGAAGTTTGGTGTGGTACAGGTCGAAGCATCGGCATGCGCCCCTACACAGCCCGCCAGTACTGGAGCCGGGTCAATATCAATAACCTGGATCGCCTTCACCATTTCTGCCACCTCGGCGATACGTCGAGCATCGCGCGCTTTGGCACGGGCACTGTTCAGACTGGTGAGAACCACCGAAGAAAGAATACCGATAATCGCAATGACAACAAGGAGTTCGACGAGGGTAAAGCCTTTTAACTGATTATGTTGTATATTTTTTTTCATATTGGTTTTATTGACAAATAACTGCACCTACTCCAAGAACCACACTCTCCTGTTTCAATTTACCCGCACTATCAACACAGAGCATCACCGGAGCCCCTGACTTACTAGTGCTCAGTGGCACTTCTGCAGCCCACGCTGCAGAAGAATCATTGCAAGTGACCTGATTATAGGCGCCGCCACCAACAGGATTTACCTTTACCGACGCAATCGCAATACCTGCTTTTTTTGCTGCGTCTGCAACTTGAAGATAAATAGATCTGGTAGCCCCAATTAGAGAAACTGCTCCCGACGCACAAACATTACTATAACTATTGGCGTTATTGTAGTAATAAAGCTCCGCCTGGTTCTTTGTACCTGACAAAGTTTGCTTGATCGCAGTGTCGATAGATTGTTTTCTAGTTGTACCCAACACCGCAAGCATGACAGTGGCAAGAACACCGACAATACCAATTACAACAAGAAGCTCGATAAGAGTGAAACCATTCTGTGTAGATTCATTTTTCATAATTACATATAAATCCTTATGCCTATAATGTTTTTTCATTATACCCCCAAAAGACTAGTCGACCAAACAAAAAACCCACTATGGTAGTGGGTTTTTTGTTTGGTCGACTAGGAATTACTGCTTAGATACAAGAACCGTTGTTTACCTGTGCGGTTGTAATACTACCAACTGTAGTTACGGCTGGATAATTCTGAGCATTTCCGCTGCTGTCAATACACTGAAGACCTGCACCACTAGGAAGGATGGCTGCAATCGCCCACTTGGTAGCTGGGTTCGTTGCATGTGCAACATCAACTGAACAAACGATGTTGGTTGAAACTGCGAGATTACCAGTCAAATTAGTCTTGATCGGTGTGATAGTAGACGCATTAAAGTTACCAACAGCACAAGCAGCATTTGTACCAGCTGCAGTTGCGTAAGTAGCAGCTGCACCATAATTGGCACCATTTGAGTCAATCTCCATCTGAGTTCGGAGACTTGAAAGACCGCTCTTTACTGCTGCGTCCTTGCCCTTATTTCGAGCAGAGCTCAAGCTCGCCAATACGACTGAAGACAAGATACCGATGATTGCGATGACCACCAACAATTCGATGAGTGTAAAACCTCGTGAATTCTTCATATATAAATCGATTAATTTCTAATTTGTAATAATGTAATTGAATGAATATTTCCGGTTTTCCCCTCGACCGCCTTCGTTGCTGAAGGTCGTATACAAACCTTGCCCTTTATTATACTCCCGTTGATTGGCCGTGGAAATGGGGGTGTGGATAACAAAAGGCCCGCGCCGTACGGCGCGGGCCTTCCCTTTCATTTCCTTAAGCCCCCGCCGAGATGTTGTAGATCGGAATCAGCACCGAAGCGAGCAACACGGCCACACCAATACCAAGCGACACGATCATCGCTGGCTCGATCAATCCCACCAAGGTATCCACGGCGTTGGTGACCTCGCGAGTGTAGAACTTCGAGAGATTCTGGAGAATATTGCCCAATTCGCCTGTCTCCTCGCCCACCTTCACCATTTGCACCATAATAGTCGGAATCTCCGGATAGCGGCCAAACGCTTCAGCCAAGGAGCTGCCGGTCTTCACTTCTTCGAGGATCTTGCCGAGGACCGCCTGGTACACCGCACTTCCCACCACCGCACCGGTCACTTCCAACGCCTTCACGATCGGGATCGCCGACAGAAGCATCGTGTTCATGTTGTCGGAAATTCGCGACAAATACAGCTTTTTGTAGAGTGTGCCGATATACGGCAACGAGATTTGTAAACGATTGAGTGCCATGCCGCCATCGACGGTACGAGCAAAGCGATAGAAGAAGAACCCGCCAACAACAAGGATGATGAGTGCGTAGATACCGTAATGCACCGCGATATCGCTGATGCCCAACACAATTTTGGTGTAAATCGGCACCTCCTGGCCAGAATCCTTCAAAATCGAGCTAATATTTGGGATCACCATCGTAAGCATCAACACCATCACCACAGTGAAGGTCGCGATCACGAAGGCCGGATAGATAAGAGCGTTCTTCGCCTTCGAAGTAACCTCAAACGATCGATCGAGGTAGTCGGCGAGATAGAGCAAAATCTGGTCGAGCTTGCCGGACTCTTCGCCGGAGCGCACCATGTTGACATAAAAATCTGAAAACACCTCTGGATGCTTCGACAGCGCCTTGGAAATCTGGGCACCCCCCTGGAGGTCATCGGCCACAGTATTGAGCACTACCCGAAGCTGCGGCTTTTCGGTCTCGGAACCGAGGAGACGAAAGACGCGGAGCGCGGAGATCTGCGCAGAAAAAAGTGTCGACATCTGACGAGACAAAATCACCACATCTTTGTTGGTGACGTGGCCAAAGAAGGTCAATTTGTCGAGTGCCGACTCTTTCTGCTCAGCCTTGATCGTGACGATCGTGAGTCCACGGCGTTGCAGCGAGCTGATGGCCACATCGACACTCACGGCATCAATGGTGCCCTGAGACTTGGTTCCCGCTGCGTCGATTGTGGTGTAATTGAATATCATGTGAATATGTTGGCGCTTTCACGCGAGGCTTTCTAGAGCAATCGCTCCAGAATCTTCGTGTTCGTCGAGTGCAAATATGCGTTCTCCACGGTAATCTCCCCTGCTCGTACAAGCTCAGCAAGACAACGATCCATGCTGATCATCCCCTGCTCGGAGCTGGTCTCGAGTACGGTGTTGATCTCATGCACACGCTTCTCACGAATGAGATTGCCGACAGCGGTATTGTTGATGAGCAATTCATATGCCGGCACCAAGCCGCCAGACACACGAGGAATCAGGCGCTGCGAGAAAATACCAGTAAGGCTGGCGGCGAGCTGGGAACGAATCTGATCCTGCTGGCTCGCTGGGAAACTATCGATAATACGATTGATTGTTTGCGCTGCATTGTTGGTATGCAAAGTCGAGAGCACCAGGTGACCGGTCTCCGCCGCAGTCACCGCGGTGGAAATCGTTTCGGCATCACGCATTTCCCCCACCAGGGCAACATTGATATCTTCGCGGAACATCGCTGCTAATGCGCCAGAGAAACTCTTCGTGTCGACACCAACCTCACGCTGATTGACAATCGAACGCTTCGCTTCATAGATATATTCGATCGGGTCCTCAATCGTGAGAATGTGCGCGGCGCGCTGGCGATTGATGTATTCGATCATTCCCGCCAATGTCGTAGACTTGCCTTGCCCAACCGGACCCACCACCAAGAAGAACCCTTGTGGCTTTTCGGTAAATGTATTCAAAATTGGCGGCAAACCAAGCTCTTCTATAGAGCGGATTTGGTTTGGGATCAAGCGCAATGCGAACCCCATCTTCCCTTGCTGAAAAAACCCATTCACACGAAAGCGGGACTTGCTTTGAAAGTCGTATGCGAAGTCGGCTTCATGATTTGTCATGAAAAGATGCTTGCGTTCTGGGGTCATAAATACCGAAGCAAAACCGCTGAGCACCTCCGCGGTGAGCGACTCGGCCTTCACCATCGGCAAAAGTTGCCCCGCAATACGAATCACCGGTGTTCGCCCTTCGGAAAGATGCAGGTCGGAAGCCCCCTCGGCGAGGACCGTAGCGAGAAGCGACTCGAGTTGTGCTTGGTATTGGTTTTGCATCTTATTGCAAGTCTTCCTTTAAGATGAGTTCGACTTCCGCGACCACTTCCGATGGAATCGTCGTCGCCTTCACAATGTACCCACTGATGCCCAACGCCTTCGCTCGCTCGATATCCGAAGGCTGGTTTTGGTTCGACAAAATGACCACCTTGGCCTTCGGCACGAGATTCTCTTTTCGAATGCGCGCAAGGATCTCCACGCCGTCCATCGCCGGCATGATCATGTCGAGCATCACCACATCAGGCACAAGACCATCCTTGAGCTTGGCGAGTGTCTCCTGACCGTCAAACGCCGAATACACATCGAAGCCGGCCGCCTTGAATTTGATCGAGTACATGTTCACGAGGAACTTGTCGTCGTCCACGATGAGTATTTTCTTTTTGTTACTGTTTTCCATGTGGGTGTTATTTAAAAAGTGTCATCATTGTTATTACAAACTCGTCACCTCTTCAAATGGAATCTTTCGCTCGAATGCCTTTATAATAGCATCCTCTTTCATCGTGAGCATCCCCCTTGCTCGAGCCACCTTCATTAAGGCTGGTTCGGTCGGACCGTTCAGGATAACTTTTTCGATGTCTTTGTCGATAACAAGCACCTCCATCACTGCGGCGCGACCGGTAGTACCCTTCGGACAATCATCGGTGACCATCGCTTCGTATACCGTCTTCCCTTTCGGAATCTCTTTCTGGAATTCTGCCGGCAAATCCTTGAATTCACTTTCGATGAGGTCCTTGATGTGACCCTCCACTGACACTTCTTTGCCACCGTTTTCACAGAGCGTACGGACAAGACGCTGAGCAATGGCACAAATGAGTGTTGGGCCAATGAGGAATGGATCGACACCCATGTCGATGAGACGCGGGATCACACCGGCAGCATTGTTGGTGTGAATGGTCGAAAGCACGAGATGTCCGGTGAGTGCCGCCTGCACCGCCAATTGCGCCGTCTCTTTGTCTCGAATTTCTCCCACCATAATAATGTCGGGGTCTTGTCGAAGTGTCGTACGCAGACCAGTAGCAAAGGTGTAACCAATCTCTGGACGCACCTGTGACTGGCTCATGCCAGGAATGTTGTACTCCACTGGATCTTCGAGCGAAAGCACATTGCGCGTCTCCTTGTCGAGCGAGTTCAGCATCGAATACAAAGTGGTGGATTTTCCGGAACCAGTCGGACCAGAGATGAGAATGAGTCCGTATGGACGCTCGATCGCCTCGCGAATCGTCTTGAGATTGCGTTCGCTGAGACCCATCTGGTCGAGCGGTCGGACACCCTTGGCAGAGTCGAGGATTCGCATCACCACCTTTTCGCCATAGTATGCAGGGAAAGTAGAGACACGGTAGTCGATCTTCTTGCCGTCGATCATTTGGCTAAAACGACCGTCCTGTGGCTTACGCTTCTCGTCAATCTTCATGTTACAGAGGATTTTGATGCGGGCCACGAGTGCCGAATGCACCTTGCCAGGCAAAGTGAGACTCGTTACAAGCGAACCGTCGACACGAAAACGCACGCGGACGGTGTCTTCCATCGCCTCAATGTGAATATCGGAAGCATTCCCTTCGGTCGCGTAATGCAAAATCGTGGTGACAATCTTCGTCACTGGTGCATCTTCTTTGATATGAGCGTCACCGTCGAAAGCGCTCTCACCGAGCGCGCCCTCTTCGCCATTCAAATTCACACTACTTGCCGGGCCGTGATCTTCGGTACCAAGTTCGGTGAGCGCCTTACCGACTTCGCCACCGATGCCTTTATACGCTTGCAATACCGCGTCAAAATCCTCTTGGGATACGAGAAAGATTTTGTACGGAAGGTTCGCCTTCGTAGAAATAAAGTTGAGGGCGTCGCGCGCTTCGATGTTGTCCGGGTTCAACATACCAACTTCGAGTACGCCATCAGTGAGACCGACAGGTGCAAATTGGTAGTAGATAGCGGACTCTTCCGGAATGTACTTCAGAACCTCAAATGGCACCTTGTTTTTCCCAAGTGTCTTTGTCGGCACATTGAAATATTCCGACTTGCTCTTCATGATCTCTTCCGGGTCGATACCGCGGCGACGTAGCACGTCGTTGATATTTCCGCCCTTCTTCACTTCGCCACGAATAGCCTGAGCATCGTCAGGATGTACGACTTTTCTTTGTACCAAGAGGTCGATAATATCCATAGGCTATTGACCGATCGGCGCGAATGGGTTCGGTCGACCTTTTGGCTCCGCCACCACTTCGACTCCAAAGTCACGGAGATTTTTGAAAAGCTGACTATCGAAGAATCCGCGATCGAGCTTCAAAGAAGAAAGGCGCTCGAGCATTAGCAACACCTTCACCTTTGGATCATCGGCCGCGGCAGAAACCGGAGATGTCTTAGAAGATACCATCGGCGCCGTGCCGGATACGAATGAATAGGTACGTGCGGCCACCGAGAAATCATATTGACCGACCTGGTTTGGCACGACCGAGATAGACACGACATCGATCATGCGCAGACTCTTTTCCAGGTCAGATAAAAAACTAT
The DNA here is from genome assembly GCA_037130265.1 of bacterium. Lineage (GTDB taxonomy): Bacteria > Patescibacteriota > Minisyncoccia > Phycocordibacterales > JBBTRF01 > JBBTRF01. The sequence goes on along the minus strand of JBAXTI010000001.1, from coordinate 145,942 downwards.
TGAAATTTTCGTAGCTTGTGTTGAGTGTGAAAGAGATTGGCAGTGCATTGAAACTCTGCGCTTTTTGAGCGGTAGCGAATGGCGACGCTACGAGCATAGCCGAGTTTGCATTTTTCTCATCTGGCTTCACATCGATTTTCTTGATCAAAATGCCATACTTCGAAGCAATACCTGTGATGTCTATGGTCAGACGCACCGTATCCACAGTGTCGGGCAACATGCGGGCCAGACGGTCCTTCTCCAGGTTGGAGATATTGGCTGCACTAGAGATGAGCTTTTCGCGTACCTCGCGCACTTTCTTTGCCTGGTCGGCCGCCGTCTGATATTGCACCTTGCTCTCCGAAAGCACCTGATATTTTGCATATTGTGGACTGACCAAGCCAAAGGCTACCCCAGCAGAGGCGATCAACAAGACAAGGGCGGTGATGTTCGGGGACATAGTGTTATTGTGCGATGAACAATTTCTTATAAGAAGTGAGATCCGGATCGACCGAAGCCTTCATCGAGAAGAGAATGTTTCCTTTCTCATCCAAGCGGATATCGGAAAACAGTGCATCATCCAAACTCTCGGAAGACTTCATTACGTCAGACTGGTACGAGACGGCATTGTAGCTACGCCCTTCTCCAGAAAGTGCCAAGCTGATGGAAGTTTTCTCAGCTGCGTCGTCCTTGAGTGTGAAGTCAAAGCGGGTGAAGCGGATATTCTTCACTGTCAAATCCTGCAAAAGCTTGAATAGGCTCGAAACAGCGTAATGGCGCTGCAACATTTCATTGGCAGCACGAGTGCGTTTGTCGAGGGCGGTCCAAGCATCGACAATTGGCTCAGAATAGTCTTTCTTTTCAGAGGCAATCAAGCTGGCGGTGATAGTGTCGATCTGCTTCTGCTGATTGGCATTATAGAAGAAAAAGAAGCCGGCAATTGCCAAGGTGACGATGAGTATGAGGACGGAAATCAGAAAAAAAAGATTGACCGTACTAGATGAACGTCCACCTCGGTCGGCAGAGATCGACGTCTTGGGGATGAAAGAGGACTGCATCTTCGGATCCATCCGTCTATTATAGTACGGAATAGTCTGGAGCGCTTGCCGGACACTGTGTATATCCTAGGGGCGGGAGGCTAATCAAACTCCTGTAGCTTGCGCAAAGCGATTCCGACAGCCACCGCAAACTCCGGACCGGCGTCTTTCAGCACCTTTTCGAGAAAAGCTGGCGACTGGATCTTGGTAAATGGATCGGCGGAGACCACTGGGGTCTGAAGCTCCTTCTGGGCGAGCTCAGCAAAACCCTTGAGCATCGAGCCACCGCCAGTGAGCACCACTTTGCCGACATTTTTGTGGAATTTCTTCTGATAATTGAGGAGCACGCGGTTGGCCTCGGAGAAAATCATGTTGATACTCGAGGTCATCACACCAGCGAGCTCACTGTTTTCCGCACCGGCGAGCAGTCCTTTCTCACGCTTCATCACTTCGGCTTCTTCGATAGTGATGCCGAGTGATTGCGACAATGCGAGGGTGAAATCCTGCGAACCTCGAGTCACGATATGGGAAACACGGAGAATGCCGCGATCGACAATGTAGAGCTTGGTTGAACCGGCGCCGAGGTCAATAATCATCGCCGGATCAGCTTCATGGTCAAGTACAGCGCGGATTGTACTGAAAATCTCAATCTCGAAGAAAGAGGTGTCGAGGGCCGAAAGCTTGATGACATCTCTCGCTTGCTGAAGAGCGTCGTTGTGGATCACCACAAGCAACACGTCGAGCTTGCCATCTTTTTCCTGTGTCTCATCTTTTGGAATCACCCACCAGTCGAGAGACACTTCACTGATTGAGATTGGAATATACTTTCGGGCTTCGATCGGAATCATCTGCACAAGCTGCTTCTGGTCCACTTCCGGCACTTGGATAACATTCACCAAACTCGAAGACATTGGGATTGAGAGGCCCGCATTCTTCGTGGTGACACTTGCCTCTCGAAGCAAATCAAGCAAAGCTTCGGCGAGCTTCTGCGGTGGCAGACGGGTGGCACGCCCCACTTCGATACCTGCGTACGGACCGAGCGCCAAAGCACCGTATGTTTCAAGCACCGCCCTGCCATTCTGCTTTTTTAGTTGCACCACCTTGATCGACGAAGGACCAATATCCACGCCAACGACGCTCGACTCCCCTTTTTTGAAGAGACCGGTAAGTTTTCGGAAGGGATTGTCCATTGAGAAGGTGGTAAAATTATAGCATGAAATGTTTCGCGAAATTCCACAGCACCCTACGCACAAGCTTACGCGCATCACTCTACACCGCCCTGGATATTATTCTCAACCTCCTGTTTCCGAAAAGCGGCTTGGTGCGGGAGCTCGAGCAGATGTCGGCGGAGTGTTTTGCTGGCAGCATCTCATCCGGCGACACCACATCCAGCCCCCACAGCCGTCGCTTCCGTGGCCATTACCCACCAGAATGTGCCGACTGGTCACGTGCGATCCTCTCCTATCGTGACCGTCATGTCCGTGCCGCGGTGTGGGAACTGAAATATCGGAAGAATGCCAAGGTGGCGAAGCTTTTTGCCGAGTTGGTGGCGGAGGAACTACAAAAACATGTCTCAACGAGTGACGGTGGTAGAGCACCCATCCTTCTTGTACCGATCCCCCTTTCCGAGAAGCGACAGCGCGAGCGCGGATACAATCAGATTGAACTGATCCTCGAACAATTGCCGAAAAATGAGGAGTGGTGTGTCGCGCCAGACCTCCTGCGTCGCAAACATCACACGACACCGCAAACAAAACTCTCACGAGCGGAACGGCTAAAAAATCTGAACGATTGTTTTGAGGTTTCAAACATTGGCGGTGCATGCGAAAATACGCGTGACCGGAAGATATTCATCATCGATGACGTCATGACTACCGGGAGCACCCTGGGGCAAGCCCGCGAGACACTGCGGCGAGCGGGCGCCAGCGAGGTACTCGCTATTGCCCTCGCTCATTAAAATACCCCCTGCTAGTCCGACAAAGACTGGCATAAACGCAGGAAAATATGCTATCATCGCCAATGTCCACGGAGGGGTGTCAGAGCGGTCGAATGTACCTCTTTGCTAAAGAGGCAGGGTCTAAACAACCCTCGGGGGTTCGAATCCCCCCCCTTCCGCAGAAAGTGAGCGGAGCTCACGAACAAGGAAGGGAGAAAAGTCCCTTCGGACTTTTCGTGGGGGATTCGAAAAGGCTGAGTATATTTTCGATAAGCGAGCCGTGCGAGCTTTAAGAAAATACGAAGCCTGTACAGGTCCTGTAGGGACCGAATCAATTTGACGATGGTCGAGGGACCGAATCAAAACCTTGGAAAGATGGATGAGTGGTTTAAATCAACGGTTTACTAAACCGTCGTCCCGTTAAACGGACCGTGGGTTCGAATCCCACTCTTTCCGCCAAAATTCAAAGCTCTTTCTCCAACACCCCAACATCCCCTTTCCCCAAAAAATTCTTCTTCGACACCACACTCTTCCCAATTTCCTTCTCCGTCTGCTTTCTCGCATTCCCCGCAACCCTACCACCACGCTTCGCCACCTGCTTATTTTTATCAAACGTTTCCGGCTTCTCAATCTCCGATATCTCAGTCGTCACCCGCTCTCCAAGCATCGTAAAGATAAGCTCCAAGTCGGTCATGTGATCACGCAAATTTTCCTTTTTCAAGTGCTTGTACTCCTTGTACTCGCTCGGAGTCATGCCGAATGTCGCCTTAGAAATCTCAGCGGTCAAGATAGCGTAATCTTGTTCGCCAAAAATCCCCCTTTCTTTCCACTCATCAGTCAAACTCTGCCGTATCGCAATGCCACGAATCCGCTTGTCGATCCAGCCCTTTGAATAACCCTTCTTTTCATACAACGCCTTCATTCTGTCCTGGGCCAATTCTGGATTTTCGATCTCCTTGACACGCTCGTACCCAACCTGTGCCAACCAACGTTTAAATGGCTCCGCTTTCGGCGATGGAATAGACTGAATAATACGAAATACCCCTTCGGTATTCGCACAATCAGTTTCTCGCATTTTGCCATCAGACGCCTCCAATTTCAACTGTTTACAAAATGTAAACAGTTGAACTTTCTCATCTTTCTCCAAGCGATCTTTCATCACTGCCCAATATACGCGTGGATTCGTTGAGTCCGTGAGAGCTTCGACTATATCAACAACAGAAAACCACCATTCATCACAATGAATGGTCTTACGTACTTTTTTCCCTTCGAATAATGAGATCTTGGTCGTCTCCACCGACACATTATATCAAAATTCCTCGGACGTGACTCAAATCATTACTACGCAACATTCTCTGCGCCCGCACCTTTCCGCAGCTTCTCCCCGTACACATAACTCACTGCCAGTATCGCAAACGCGACAACCGGCAGAGCCAGCGCACCACCAAACCCATCCACCGCCCAAATACTCACAAAGGCTGCAATAAAATCAATGCCGAAACCCGCGTACGCCCACTCTTTCCGCCCAAACCTGTGCCTCCAGTTTCAACCCGTGACAAAATGTCACGACTTCACTATTTTTATCAATAAGCCTTTGCTTGAGCTTTCTCCAGTAGGCACCTGGATCAGGACTACCGGTCAATACTTCGCAAATATCAACAATAGAGAACCATCATTTATCATCATGAACGATCTTACGTACTTTTTTCCCTTCGAATAATGGGATGTTGGTCGTCTCCACCGACACGCCATATATAATATTTCCGTATTTTACAGACTATTGAAGTTGAAACGTGTTATTATTTGTAAATGGAAACAGAAAAGTCATTTTTTAAAGTTAACGTAAAAACCTTTTTCTACGTACTATTCTTAAGCATCTTTTTTGCATTTACGCCGCTTCTCGCTATAGGATGTGGATTTAGCAGTAGTTTAAGTGTCGTCTGCGCGATGATCACCCCGATCGCAGTGTTAATCATTACTCCACTAAAAACTTTCTCCGTAGAAACATACACACTGCCTCTCTTCGTCGTACCAATAATTATTTTCTCGATATTACTAAGCTACGTAGTCGTGTGCGCAATTCGGGGACTATTTTCTCAACAAAAACTGAAGGCCTTCTGGCTTGTTTCAGTCTTCGTGTTAGCCTACCTTTTATTAGCAACAGTGAGCGCAAAAATCTCTAATGCTCGCAGTGCGGCACAGATAGTACCTCCAATTGTTCTTTTGCCGCCAATCCAATAAATATCCCTCGCGCTCCCAAACGGCCAGGAGTATACTTATCCGCATACCCACAAGACAATCAATATGAATAAAAATCAATCCATCACGCTCGTCGCAGTCATCGTCATCGTCGGACTCTTCTTCTATTTCAATAGCGCACAGGCACCAGCTGAACAAAATACTCAACAGCAATCTCAGGCCACCCTCACACCACCAGTACAGGACACCACCCCTACAGCCCCAACACCAAAGCCAGTAGTGAAGGCAACACCAGTTGCGAAGAATACCGTTTCATACGCCGCAGGAGCGTTCACCCCAACCACTCTCAACGTGAAGGCCGGCGAGGGTATGAAATTTGTAAACAACAGCACCCTCTCAATGTGGGTGATGTCAGGCCCTGACGCATATCACAGCGAATTCCCAACATTCAACCAAGAGCGATCTGTTGGCAAAGGCGGCGTGTACAACTTTAGCTTCGTGACCCCAGGGACCTATCAGTATTTCAACAAGAACAATCCTTCAGCAAAGGGGTTGATCATTGTCACTCAGTAAACAAAAAGAAAACCGCTTCCGTCCCAGACACGACGGAAGCGGTTTTCTTTTTGCTCACCCTATCGCCAATCGACTTCACTGATCCCTTTCGCCTTCAAATATGCGTTGGCCCTGCTGAAATGCTTGCAGCCAAAAAATCCGTCGTATGCAGAAAATGGCGACGGGTGCGCAGCTTCGAGTACGAGATGTTTTGAGCGATCGATCATCGCGCCTTTTTTCTTGGCATAGTTGCCCCACAACATGAAGACAAGCCCCTCCTTCTCGCGCGACAGTGCCGACACCGCCGCATCAGTGAATTCTTCCCAACCCTTGCCCTGATGCGAGCCGGGTGTGTTTGCACGGACCGTGAGTGTTGCGTTCAAAAGCAAGACGCCTTGCTTCGCCCAACGAGACAGGTCGCCACAAGCACCTGGCTCGGGCGCCGCATCTGGACCAAGGTCGGCCACGAGTTCTTTGAATATATTTTTCAGTGACGGCGGGACCACGCCTTTATTCACCGCAAAACACAGGCCATTCGCCTGCCCGGCGCCATGATACGGATCCTGTCCGAGAATTATTACTTTCACTTGATCGAACGGACACAGATCAAAGGCGCGAAATACTTCTGTCGACGGTGGAAAAATCGCCTTTGTGCCACTCACACCTTTTTTGCTCTGCAAATACTCCTCGTCAACAAAACGTGAGAGCACCTCGAAGTATGGCCTCGCAAATTCGCCAGCCAGGACCTTCCTCCAAGAAGACTCCATCTTCACGACCAATGCTTCCATGGGGACAGTATAGCGTGCCGAAGTGGCGGATGTAAAAAGAAAAAACCGCCCGGCCGATGAAGGCGCGGGCGGCGAGAACTTACTTCGACTCAAATTGCTTTCCGACTACTTTGTCGGGCGGCGTTTGCGCATCGTGAGAGGCAAAAGGCCCTTGAAGCGCTCCTTGAGCTGCGCCTCGATGAAATCAACTTCGCGCCGTGGCGGAATGTGACCACCTGTGGCATCGATAGCGCCATGGGCAATGTTTTCCGTAATCTCGATAACCATGGCGAGGTCAAGGGCCTGTCCGGACACCATCGATGCAAGGTCGTAAACTTTGAGGTGTTGACCGCACGAGCCGATCATACGACCTAGGGCTGTGTTTGCGAATCTTTCGAGACCAACCACCACGCAGAGCGGACTCTCCGTATGATGAACAAGCCATTTCACGAAATCCTGTGCGACCAGGAGGGCCGAGCCTCCAATGTTGGTAGTGTGCTGGTAGAAAGTGTCCGTCTTGAGACGCGACCCACCAATGACTTTTGCGGCGATTACTTCCACCGCGGAAGGTGGCACGTCACGAATGTTGTGTGCAGAAGTGACCGCGAGAGCAACAAGCAGCGGCGTCGGACGCTTTTTCTTGGGTGGCATAGGATTTATTTTTTACTTTTGTGCAATGTGCTCTGAAACAGATCAGAGCGAAACGGCCTAAACCCTAGCACATTTTGGATAAAAAGTCAATCTGCAGCCAACGGCGGAGTCGGATACAATACAGTGATGTATTTGCAGACTCCCATCACCGAATTCCAGCGCCTACTAGAGCCTCAGAAGAAGGCACTGGCGAAACTTGGCCTCCGCACCGCCGAAGACCTCCTCTACCACTTCCCCGCACGATACGGTGACGTGTCCGACATGCGCCCAATCGCCAATCTCGCCAAAGGTGACGTCGCAGTGATCTTCGGTCGCATCACCGGTCTGAAAACCAGCAAGGGTTTTCGTAGTCACATCGCCATGGCAGAGGGAACGATTGAAGATGACACTGGCCGGATCAAAGCCGTGTGGTTCAACCAGCCGTACCTCGCGAAGATGACAGCCGAGGGTGCCTTTGTGCGTGTCGAAGGTAAGGTGAGTGAGAAGCGGAAAAAGAATGCAGACGGCGAAGTGATCGCCGAACCGACCGTGCGCGGCGAATTGTATTTGAGTAATCCAAAAATCGAAGCCATCGCAAAGGTGCCGATCGCCGTCGGCGATTCTCTGTTCGGCGCCGACGGCGAGGCCCACACCTTGTATCCGGTATATCCCGAATCACGCGGCATCACTTCCAATTGGATGTATCACGCCATTCAGAGAGTCTTCAAATCCGGTATTTTGGAAACCCTCATCGATCCCCTCCCGACCGCTATCATCGAAAAATACAATCTCCCCTCACTGCGCACCGCCCTCATCTGGATCCACGCGCCGCAAAAAGGAAGTGACGCGCTCGCCGCACGCAAACGCTTCGCTTTCGAAGAGATCTTTTTCATCCAGCTACAAAAGCAACGCGACCGCAAGCAGTATCAAAAACTCAACGGCTTCATCATCGAAAAGACCGAGCAAGAACTCGCTGACTTCATCGGTCGCTTTCCATTCAAAGCTACCGAGGCGCAACACACCGCAATCCACACCATCCTCGCCGATTTCAAAAGTGGCAAACCGATGTCGCGACTGTTGGAGGGTGATGTGGGTTCCGGCAAGACCGCCGTGGCAGCCGCGACCGTCTATGCCATCGTGACTTCGCGCCCGAGCATGGTGAAAGACGGCAAGCGCATTCCACAGACGTTCGGCAATCTCCAAGTCGCCTATATGTGCCCCACCGAAATCCTCGCGACGCAGCACTTCGAATCTTTCATCAATTATTTCACTCACCTCGGCCTGCAGGTGGGCCTGATCACCGGCTCTGGCTGCCGAAAATTCCCCTCGAAGGTCGCTTCGAATGCCCGCATCGCCGCGGAAAAAGGCCGTCAAAATTGGACTGACATTTCCCGCACCCAGCTGCTGAAATGGGTCGAGAGTGGCGAGATTCCCATCCTCATCGGCACCCACGCACTCATTCAGAAGGCCGTGAAATTCAAACATTTGGCGTATGTCATCATTGACGAGCAACATCGCTTCGGCACCTCGCAGCGCCAAAAACTTGCGTTGAAAAATGATGCGTCAGTCGCGATCGCACCCTCCGCGGCCGTGGCCCCACACCTCCTCTCAATGACCGCAACGCCGATTCCTCGAACGCTCGCCCTCACTTTGTATGGCGACCTCGATCTCACCCTGCTCGACCAAATGCCAATGGGCCGCAAGCCGATCATCACCGAGATCGTCCTACCAAACGGCCGAAATGCTGTGTATGAAAAGATCCGCACTGAGCTGCAAGCTGGAAGGCAGGCATACGTCATCTGCCCGCGCATCAACGAGCCTGACCCCGACAAAGAAGCTGCGGTCAATGCCAAATCGGTGACCGAAGAAGCCAAGCGGTTGAAAGAAAAAGTGTTTCAAGAATACACACTCGGTATTTTGCACAGCAAGATGACGCCGAAAGCGAAAGACGAGGTGATGCTTGATTTCAAAGCACACAGGATCGACATTCTCTGCGCCACTTCGGTGGTGGAGGTGGGTGTGAATGTGCCGAATGCGACGTCGATCATCATCGAGGGTGGCGAGCGCTTTGGTTTGGCACAACTGCACCAGCTCCGCGGCCGCGTCATCCGCAGCAATCACCAAGCGTATTGTTATGTCTTCGCCGAAAGCAAATCGGAGAAAACAGTGGATCGGCTCAAGGCGCTGAAGACAGCGAAGAACGGTTTTGAATTGGCAGAATATGATCTGAAATTTCGTGGATCAGGCCAACTGTACGGCCATCGACAATGGGGCATCACCGACGTCGCCATGGAAGCGTTGCAAAATCTGAAGATGGTGGAAGCCGCGCGCGCCGAGGCCGCGCGGCTCATCGACACCGACGACTCCCTCTCCGCCTTCCCCCTTCTCCGCGACAGCCTCACAAAACGCGCCACCGCGGGAGAGAAGATTCATTTTGAATAACCTCGTCTGAAAAAATGTGCGCCCGGAGGGATTCGAACCCCCGGCCAGGTGTGTATAAGACACCTGCTCTACCAACTGAGCTACGGGCGCAAGTGAGGAACAAAGGCGAGCTGGCTCAGACTTTCGTTCCGAACGCAGCGCCCGCATAGTATACGGGCGCATAGTTGTATCATAAAGGAACGTGGAGGTATCCGCAAACGACATTACAAAAAAGAAAAACCCGCCGTCTTGCAACGGCGGGTTTTGAGCGAGAACATGTCGGATAGCAACCTCAGCAACTACTGATGGGCAAACACGGTTCCGACTGAAAACGCAGGATCTCTTCCAAACGCTGATTCAAACCCTGAAGCTTGATGGTGCGCCGTTGCTTGTCAGACATCGGCCAGGTCTTGAGTATTCTCGGCGGGACATTCAATTTGGCGATCTCGTCGCGAACTTGCCATTCAGGCCAGTCGAAATATGGATTCGTTCGTGGAGCAAGGCTCATGCTGACCTCCCATCGAGTTCAGGCATCGGCTCCATTCCGGCCAGCATCGGACAGAGTCTGGCGGCAAGAGATGAAATCCTCCTGTGACGCACCTCTCCGGGCAGATCCGACATGCGTTCAGCAAGCAACCGAAGGCGATGAGTTCTGTGCCAGCGTTCGGCCCGGCTTCTAGGCGTCTGGCTTTTCAGAACTTCCACTAGCTCCATCACTGGATCAATTCCCCATGTTGAATAGGGATTCTTTCTTGGCGGTCTTTTGGGTTGTTTCATGCGATTGTGGTGACGTCTCGCCAACATAGGCGAGTGCTTTGCTTCGCACTTTATACAACAAAAACGTAAACGAAGCAACTTTCCGACTACACCGTCGGCGCAATGATATCCTTCTTTTTTGCGACAATTCCAAACGCCAACACGAGCTTCTCATATTCCTCTCGCTCGATCGTCTCCACTTCCACCAGCCGCACAGCGATCGCATCGAGAGCAGCGCGATGCTTGGTGACCACTTCCTCCGCCTTCGCGCGGGCCTCGCTCATAATGCGCGCAACTTCCCCGTCGATCTCTGCACTCACTCGCTCAGAATACTCCTTGTCTTCAACACCGCGACCAAACAACGCCCTTCCACCGGAACCTTCGAGAGCGATTGGACCCAACTTGTCGGACATACCATACTTCGTCACCATATCGCGAGCCAAAGCGGTAGACACCTGCAGGTCATTCGATGGGCCGGTCGTGATATCGCCAAACACCATTTTCTCCACCACGTATCCTCCCAATGACACCGCGATATCATCCAAAAATTCTTTCTTCGATTGCATCTTGCGATCTTCGAGCGGCAAATGCAAAGTGTATCCTGCTGCGCGACCACGAGAGATGATCGATATCTTGTGTACAGGATCAGCATGAGGCAAGATCGACGAAATGAGTGCGTGACCCGCCTCATGATACGCTGTGACCTCTTTTTCTTTCTTCGACAACAAATGACTGCGACGCTCCGGACCAAGCATCACCTTTTCGATCGCACGTATAAGATCAAACTGCGCCACCTTCTTGCGCTCTTCGCGGGCTGCCAAAATAGCACCTTCGTTCATGAGCGAATACAAATCGGCACCAGAAAAGCCTGGGGTACGTTCCGCAATCACTTTCAAATTTACATCTTCAGCAAACGGCTTCTTCGCTGAATGGATCTTCAAAATTTCCTCGCGGTCGCCACGATCTGGCAGGTCGATAGTCACCCGTCGATCAAATCGGCCCGGTCGAAGCAATGCAGGATCAAGCACATCAGGACGGTTGGTCGCCGCCATCACAATCACCTTTTCAGTTGGTTCGAAACCGTCCATCTCCACGAGGATCTGGTTCAAGGTCTGCTCGCGCTCGTCATTGCCACCACCCACACCGGTACCACGAACACGACCCACCGCATCGATTTCATCCACGAAAATAATCGATGGTGAGGCCTCCTTCGCCATCTTAAACAAATCGCGCACGCGAGACGCGCCGACACCGACAAACATTTCCACAAACTCTGAACCAGAGATTGAGAAGAACGCCACACCCGCCTCACCCGCCACGGCCCGCGCGAGCAAGGTCTTGCCAGTACCGGGCGCACCCATGAGCATGATGCCCTTCGGAATCACTGCACCTATCTCAAAAAATTTCTTTGGATTCTTCAAAAAGTCCACAATCTCGGAAAGCTCTTGCTTCGCTTCCTTTGCACCTGCCACGTCCTTAAACTTCACTCGCTGTTTTTCATCGCTCGGCAAAATCATGCGCGCCTTCGATTGACCAAAAGACATGGCCTGCATCCCCGCGCCACGCATCTGTCGCGAAAGAAACCAGATGATAATGAGCAATCCGAGCAGTGGGATGAGTACCGGAAGGAGCTTCCCCGCCCAATATCCAAAGCCGCTCGGGTCTTTGATCTCAATCTTCACCGCCTTCAACTTTTCCGCTGTCGCACCATATCGCGCGAGCGTGTCAGTGAGAGAAGAATCAGTTTCTTTTTTAGATTTTTTCACGACAGCCGCGACTTCGGTGGAAGTGGTTGCGCTACCGGCCGTACCAGCCACCGCCGCAGAAGCGCCTGTGCCTGGTGTCGGCTTCACCTTCTGGTATTCAATCGTGAGATCACTACCACTTACCGTAATCACCGCCACTTTCTGCGCATTCACGTCTTGCGCCAATTCGGAAAGTGCAATTGTTTCAGTCTTTACCCCAGAAGACACCAGACCAGAAAACAGGCCTGTCAGCAGGAAAAGCACCACGAGTACTGTGAGCAGGTTCGACAGAAAGCTACTCGGCTCCTTTGCACCCTTCGGCAGCTTTATCTTTGGTGCCTTCGGCATTTTGGGTGGCTTTTGAGCGCCCGCTGGCTCGTTGGATGGAATCTGATTCATGGGGTGATTATACAGATTTTCGAGGAGAAAGGAAGAAAAAATCTCGCCAAAAAGAAAAACGCGGCCCTGTGCAATGACAGGAACGCGTTTGAGGGGAGGGCAACAGATCATACGAGGAGGCCTTGAAGCGGTCGTGGGCTTTTTAATGGACCTATTCCGTCCTTATCGCGCCGAGCTTTGCGTCGCCGACCGACAACATCACGAAGATCCATGTAGTGCTGTGGCACCGACTGCGGATCCGGGAGGATGCCATCCAATAATGTCGTCGCATCCTTGCCATTGGAAAGCCTAATCAACTCCAACATCTGGACAACAGTGACAGGATCGCGAACAGAGAGGAGAAACTCAATATTTGGCCGGTAAGCAACTGGCTCCATGAACATCTTCCATCGCCGACTTATCGGATGGATATGTTTCTGCTCATGCTTCGCGATTATCGTATCACCGGTGACCTGACAACGCGCAAGCACCAGGGCAAGCACCTTTGTCCCATCAAACAACGGGTCCGTTCCGGAGGGCTGAACCATTTGGTAGATTTGACCAATCCGACGAGGATCACAAACGCACACCCTACCGCTCGGGAGGATGTTTCTGCATTTGCGCATCAAGCGCTTGCTCTCCCGATACCAAATGGTATAGGCGAGGATTCCGAGGAGCGCGAGCACGAAACTTGTGGCGAGGAACAGGCTTGCATTCATACAGTGTGGTTCCCTTTCTTTTTTCCTGGTTATTATTTTATTGCTTTTTTCCCTACTGCTAGACTAGCTATAGAAATACCATATTTTGGAGACGAAGTAAAGCGCGGCCACCCCATTCCCCCATGCTATGATGATACCCATGGCGCTGTTGCAGCACAAAAAAATCGGCCTTGATTATGAAATCCTCGAGAAATACGAGGCTGGTATTGAGCTGCTCGGCACCGAAGTGAAGTCTGTCCGCGCCAAGCTCGGCAAGCTCGAAGGCGGCTACGTCACCATCCGCGGTGGCGAGGCCTTTCTGATGAATACCGAGATTCCGCCTTTTCAACCCCTCAACGCACCAAAAGATTTTGATCAGGCTCGCATCCGCAAGCTCTTGCTGAGTAAAAAAGAGCTTCAGGAATTGGCCAATATTGAGTCGAAACAGGGTTTGACAATAGTGCCTGTTTCGGTGTATAATAAGGGTCGGAAACTGAAGATAGAAATCGCCGTCGTGAAAGGCAAAAAGAAGCACGACAAGCGAGAATCGATGAAGAAGAAGCAGTCTGCGCGCGACGTCGCCCGAGAGTACCGAGATCGTTGACAACAACATTGCCGCCGCGCCCACATCACAAAAGATGATGTGTACATGCGAGTCGGCTCCACACAAACAGATTTTCATACGGGGATGCCAGGCATCGACGGAAGAATATCTCTTGAATGTGCGAAGGAGAGCTTCAGTAACTCTTAAAAAGGCTGAAAATTCTAAGTGCAAAACTTGGATCTGTAAAGTCTCCGTACGCAAGTGCGAACGACTTTGCATTCGCTTACGCTAAAGCCTAAGCGACGCCAGCCGGATGGTTTCCACACCGTTCGGTCCTGACGCTATATTTGTGGAATAGGATCAGCGGAGTCCCGCCGCCGATTCGAGATCATGGGAATAGCGCGAGCCGCCTTTCGGTCGTTTCATAACGGCACACGCGAATTGTCTGCCCCGCAGACATAGAAGCGCCCTACCCTTCGTAGACCCATTCACTAGACTCTTCTGCACGGGGGTTCAATTCCTCCCATCTCCACAACAAACAAAAAAGCATCCTCCCCGGATGCTTTTTTGTTTGTTTGGAAACATGGAAGCAGGAATTGAAAGCCGGAGCGACGGTGCTATATGAGCGAAGCGAATTGCACCGAGCGAGGCGGGGTCGCGGGGATTTTTGCGGAGCAAAAAGAACCTGTGACCAATTCCCCCACTAATTGCTGTATTGAATTTGTTGGAATTCAGCCATTAAGGCTGCGTAGTCAATATTGTACTGAATACTTATGTATCTCATCAGTCCTTCGGAATAATCAGTACTACTTCCTTGCGTTCTTGCGGCAGCAAGATCTTTAGCATATTTCGCATTAAGATTAGCGATCTTAAGATTTATAGCATTTAATCTCGACTGCTTACTATCAAACGAATTGTCACCATTCAATGCATAACTGATACAAAAAGAATGTTGGTTAGCATTTACATCTTTCAGTCCTGCGCAGGTTTTGTGTTCCTTGAAATAATTCTCGCCAGTAAACTTGTCGCCCTGGACACTCTGCGAATTACTGACCGGTACGTCCACCTTATTAAGGGCATAATCAACACAGAATGAATACGAATTAGGCTGAACGTCCCTCAACCCGGCACAAGTCTTATGCTCATTAAAATAATCCTCACCGATGGTCTTATCGTCTTTAACTGGCGCCGCACTCACCACATTCCCCGCTACATCAACAACGCTCCCATTCGGCAAAACAAACGTCTTCGGCACCACTGGTGCAACTTCTTCCTCAACCACCGGCACCACCTTCTTCACACTCTTTTTCTCCACAACAACAGGCTTCGGAACCACAACCTTCTCTGTCGTCGAAGCGGCCTCCAACTTCTTTTCCAACTCCTTGATTCGAACCTCCAATTGTTGCACATTCGCCTCCTTTTTCTGAAACACACTCCAACTAAACGGATTCCACCAAGCTGCCATCGCCACCTGAGGGGTCACGAGCACTACCAAAACCAAAATTGAAAGAAATTTCTTCATAGCATTGTTACCTAAACCACACCCTCACCCCTCCATGCCACGAACACGTCCCGCGATGATTCATGCTATAGCTATACGTCCCATCTCGACACTGCGCCATCGGCCCATAGTTCGAAGCCTTCGCTTTCGCCTCCATACCCGTCGCAAAGGAACCGATTAAACTCCCCACCAGAAGCATCGACACCAATAACTTTCTCATATCCACCACAGTACACCACATCCTCAAGACATTCAACCGCCCAAAAAATTACTCTGCTAGATACTTCACAAGCTCTCGCAAATCACCTCGTACAGTCGGCTCGGCTTGAGCCCACAGAACAGCTCCGATGGCACGCTTTTTAGAACGAATCTTCATACGAGTACAATTATTTATTATCAAAAAGCTTCTTCCCTTTCCCTAACTGCTTCACATCTTTCTCAACCTCTTTGATATGCTTCTCCGGCTTCAAATTTTCTGGCAATTCCCCACCAATATCCTTTATCGTCTGACGAATCTTTCCGCCGACCATGTTATGGGCATTCTGGGCAGGACCATCGCCCCTCACACCACCCTTCTTCAGCTTTTCATCCGTCTGTGTGATACGAAACAAATTAGCCGCAAGCTCTGTCGCACCAGCACGATCTAATAATTCTCCTTTCTTAATACCCTTCTTCGCCTCAACAACAGAGAGCGGTGCACCATACAAACCTTTGTATCCGGCATCATTAAATAATCCAAAATGAGAAACTCCCGCTTCCTTTGCGGTCTTAAACAATTTCTTGTTTTCACTAGCCACCTCCCCGCGGATAAAAAGCCTTTTCTCTGCTTCGGACAACGTATCAAATATTTCCTGCCTTCGTGTCTGAATAGCAAAATACGTTTGAGCCAAGGCAATCTGCGGAATCTTTGAGTCGCCATTCTGGGCGATCAAATAACATGCATAGCGATCAAGTTTCCAGTCCTTAACTTCTCGCCTAGCACCAGACCCTGTCTCGACCATTTTAGTCAACCGGCTAAAATGGTTTTCCACCACCTGACCGCTATTTAGGGCCGCTTTGGCACCACGTAAAACAACCTCATCAAAAGCCTGCCACGTCGCATACCCAAGCAAAGAAAATAGATTTCTGGCTCTCCAGAACTCAATACCGTTTTCGTCGATTTCTTTGATCGACTCGAACTCCTTATTGTGGCCAGTTGAGGTAATTTGCTCTGACATTCCTACAATTATAAACCTTCGCAGAAAAAACACTACGTCTTTCTATCAATTTTTCAAATTCTTCCCCATGCTATCATTATCCCGTGGACCCTCTCTACACCCCGCCCCGCACCCTCGACACCCAAGGCCTCGCCTTCACTCTGAAATGGGGCGGCCTCCTATTGATCACTATTCTCCTCGGCCGCTCCACCTACGCACATTTCTCGCCGAGATCCGCCGCGCAGACGGCACAGACCGAACGAGAAACAAAAAACATTCGTCAACGTCTCGCCAAGACTAACGGCGGCCCACAATCCGTCATCGACTCCGCCGCCAAACCCAAGCTCTCCTGGCTCGAAAAACCAGCAATCAAGCTCGACCAAAAAATCGCCCGCCCACAAAACATTTCCGCCACCGCCTTCCTCGTCGCCGACGCCGACACTGGCCAAGTCCTCATCAGTCGCCAACCCGCCCTCTCTCTTCCCATCGCCTCACTCACCAAACTCGTGACTGCACTCACTGCACATCAGTACGGCGCACCATCGCCAGTGCAAGAACTCTTCTATCCGCTCCTCATGGAATCAAGCAACGTCGCAGCCGACCAAATCGCCGGCATATACGACGGCCTCGGCAATGTTGGATACTTCGTCGACCAAATGAATCGCCAAGCTGCGCTCCTCGACATGACCCACACATACTTCGCCGACCCATCCGGCCTTTCAGCACAGAATCGCTCTACTGCTTACGACCTCCTCCTCCTCGCCAAAAGTATCAAGGATCTCGCACCGGACATTCTCACCATCACCAAGACGCACGAGAAAACGGTAATGCTCGACACCGAGCGCTCCGACCCTTATCGCTTCCAGGCCGCCAGCGTCTACTCCGCCACCGATGCCCCCACCTACCGCGACCTGCAAAACATCAACCTCTTCGCAAACGACCCTCGCTTCCTCGGCGGCAAAACCGGCTTCACCTCTGAGGCCGGCGAAACGCTCATTTCCCTGTTCCAACTCCCCATCCAAAAAAGCTCACGTAGCGTCGCCTTCATCCTCCTCGGCTCCGACAATCGCGAGAAGGACTTCGGCGTCCTCATGAAATGGCTAGAATTGGCGACGAAATAAGAAATTCCGCTTCTCGCCCGCCTCACAACCATCCAGACGGCCCAAACATTGCACAAAAAGGCCTATTGTGCTATAAATGCTGGGTTACTTCATACATCGTGAGCACCGTAAATCACAGGATAAATCATCAAATTCGAGTCGCGGAGCTACGCGTCATCGGTCCTGTCGGGGAAAACTTTGGGGTCATCAGCCTCAAGGACGCCCTCGACAAAGCCCTGGCAGCGGGTCTTGATCTCATCGAAATCTCTCCGAATGCAGTCCCGCCGATCGCGAAGATCATGGACTACGGAAAGTTTCAGTACGATCAAAACAAAAAGCTCAAGGCGGCCAAGGCGAAAGCCCACGTCATCGAAGTGAAGAATGTCCAAGTGAAGATCGGCACCGGCGAACACGATCTGGCATTGAAAGCAAAAAAGGCATCGGAATGGCTGAAGGAGGGACATCGAATCAAAATCGACCTCTTCCTCACCGGCCGCTCGAAGTACATGGAATTCAACTTCCTCAAAGAGCGCCTCGAACGCATCCTCAAGCTCATCACCGAGGAGTACACGATCGCCGAACCGCCGAAGAAGGCGCTCAAGGGCCTCACGGTCATCATCGAAAAGAAATAGCGAAACGCCAAACACAAACCAAAAAATAACATCGAATTTTAATACCAATCCCATGCGACCAAACAAGTCATACACTAAGCGCCTCAAAGTCACGAAGACGGGTAAAGTGCTCGCTCGAGGCAAAGGCCACAACCACTTCAACGCCAAGGAGCGACGACGCTCTCAGATGAAGAAGAATCGCATGGGTGCTATTATCATGACCAACAAGACCCGCGCACGCTTCCTCGGAGGCAATGCCGCTCTCGGACGGTAATCGAGAAAAGACGAAATACCCCTTTATTAAAATCCCCACAAGCATAACAACACCCCAATGGTACGCGTAAAGAAAGCAACAAATGCCCTTAAAACCCGAAAGAATGTCCTCAAGCAGGTCAAGGGTTATCGATTTGGCCGAAGTTCAAAGGAAAAGATGGCATACGAGGCCATCGCTCACGCTGGTACCTACGCCTTCGCTCACCGACGAGACAAGAAGGGTGTCATGCGACGCTTGTGGATCGTAAAGATGAACGCCGCACTCGACCCTATGGGCCTTTCATACAGCAAGTTCATCGGCGCAATGAAGAAGCAGAACATCGAAGTCGACCGAAAGATCATGGCACACCTCGCCGAGTTTCATCCAGAGACCTTCAAGCGAGTAGTTGCGCAAGTTAAATAAGAAATACAAAATAAACAAAAAAACCGCCATCAGGCGGTTTTTTGTTTGATTCATTGGCGTGTATAATTAGGCGACTACCAACTTATACAAGAAACCATGAAACTACTCTACTTCATAATCAACATCTGCCTGGCAACATGGGTCCATCAAGATGCAAAAAAATTCAGAGCACGGGGTGTTTCAGTCATTCCCGGACTTTGGTCAACTCTGGTCTTCTTCGGCTCCATACCAGTCTTCCTTTTATATATCTTATTCAGAATACTTAGATACAAAAAGATGGCAACAGAGTCCACAATTAGTCCACTACCGCCCGCAGCAAGGTGGACTAATTGGCTTACGTTATTAATTATGTTTGGTGTCATTGGGACCATTTTACTCTCTGTAATTTTCAAGGCAGTAACAATGACCCCTTCAACGACATCGATCCGACAGGGACAGGAAACCAGTGCAGATGAAGCTGAACAGAGATTACAGATGAAGACAAGAGACGACAAGAGGAAATCAGATGTAAAAACCCTAAACCTTGCAACAATTTTATATTCTGACAGCAATGGACGCCTTCCACAATCACTATCCGAACTTGAACCAAAAAATATTAGTAAAATTCCAACAGATCCACTCGATGGAAAAAGTTACCAGGAAAGATTAGCGATTATTTCCGAAAAACCCATCTTCTATCTCAAAGTATTTTTTGAAAATTCTGCCTCTGAAATCTTCATGGAACAGTTTCCTAATGCAAAAAGTTGCGGAGTGCTAGGCGACCGCTATTGTTATGAATTCGTATTGAGCGAATAACTATTGACCTATCGAGAATATAGACTGTTTACTTAATTTCGTATGCAACCACTCGCTCGGGCATCACCGCATCCACCCCAACATTGTCCCGCAACTTCTGCACCAAAAAGAGCGACGCCTTCGGCTCCCCCATCGCCACGAACACCTTCTTCAACGACGACGCAGTCTCGCCAACAAATTCCACAAGATGATCCGAGTCCTTGTGTGAGGAGTAGCCGTAGATTGTTTCGATGTGCGCCTTCACGCGGATATCGCGTTCGTTGATCCGCACCGTCTTGTGTCCGTCGAGGAGCTGGCGCCCAAGTGTGCCGACACTTTGATATCCCACGAGTAAAATCGTATTCTTTTCATCCGGCAAGTATTCCGCCTCGTGACGAATCACGCGCCCGCCAGCAGACATACCAGAACCAGCAATGATCACCTTTGGACCAGGCATATTTTCGATCGCTCGAGAAGCTTCGTTGGTTGGCACATATTTGAGGCGTGGAAAATTGAATAGCTGATGATCGCCCTCACTCGCATCAGCCTGCGCCGCCTGATTGAAAAAGCGTGTCGATTTTTTGTAGATATCGGTGACCTTAATCGCCAATGGTGAGTCGACATAGACCGGCACGCTTGGAATCTGCCCGCAATCCACCATGTTGTTGAGCTCATACAAAATCACCTGCGTACGCTCGACAGAAAATGCAGGGATCACCACCACCCCGCGACGCGCCACCGTTTCGTTGATCACGCGCTTCAATTTTTCCTTGCGCTCCTCAACCGGCTCATGATTGCGGTCGCCATACACACTCTCCATCACGAGATAGTCGGCGCCAGAATTCTCTATCGACTCAGTATCTTTCAATAGTGGTGTCGGCGAGTTGCCGAGATCGCCAGTGAACAGCACCTTTCGCTTTTCGCCGGAAGCGAGAGCGAGGGTGAATTCGATCATCGCTGATCCGAGAATGTGTCCCGCATCACGAAGGTACACCGACACACCTTCGCACACTGGGAAATGTGTGTAATACTCGATCGTCTTCCACATACCAATCGCCTCCCCGACATCCTTCGCCTCATAGAGCGGCAACACACCGCCACGCTGTGCTTCGCGAGCAAGGAGACCTACGGCATCCTCCATGATGAGCTCCGCCAATGCTTTGGTTTCAGGAGTCGAATAGATAACGCCGCGAAAACCGTCCTTCACCAGCTTGCCGATGCGTCCGACATGGTCAAGGTGAGCGTGGGTAATGAAAAGAAAATCAATGCCAGCGGGGTCGTATTCGAAAGCCTTGCGATTGCGTCGCGATGATTCAGGCGAACCTTGCTCGAGGCCGCAATCCACAAGGATGCGCTTGCCAGCAGAGACGCCGGCAGTACCCGTCGCTGAGTCGAGTGTCTCCAGCAAAAAATTCGCGCCCGTCACCACCCCCACCCCGCCATAAAATGTGATTCGCGGTTTACTGACTTGTTCGTTCATAGAGATAAGTATAGCAAAGTTTTACTCACGAATGTGGCGGACGTTTGACTTTAAAAACGGAGGTTGCTATTATTATCTTGTTCGTTACGACGAAAAAGCATTTCGTGAGTACTGCGTGTCCACGCGGTGCTTTTTCATTTTAAAACCTCCCTATTTCACGGCTCTCCCTCTCCAGACCCTCCAACAACCCTCCTGCAGAGCGCCGCAACAGAATAGAACATCTTTTGGAATCTGGGCAGAGTATCATTTTAAGCTTGCTCTCTTTGCGAAGATGTTCGACCAAGGAATAGAAGTCTCCGTCACCACTTATAATCACGGCCTTTGTGTAATTGTCTTTTTCCAGCACAGCTTTTAGGACCAAATCGGCATCGATATTAGCCTTCAGACCACCACCATCGCCACCGGAAACCGGCTTAAAACATAAAGTGTATCCGATTTTTTGTAGGAAAGCGTAAGTGTCTTTAAAATTATCCAAATATCCGACAAAAAGGAAGGCCTTCGTCACTCGATACTTATCAGAAAGGTATCGATGTAGTTTTTCGAAGTCCACCATCCAACCAAGCCTCTCCACTCCACAAATAAGATTCTGGGTATCAATAAACGCGTAGTTATTTTCCTTCTGATAAGCCACTCAGAAAGTCTAGCAAAATGACAATAGAGAAACTGCTAAGAACCGATAAAGAAATGATGAAGAAATGATGAAGTTTCAATAAAATCGAAATGATGTCTGCGGCGCTAAATCCCCTCCGCAAACACCACGAGGCGCTTGGTGAATTGTCCGGCTGAGCGATCCCATTCGCCTTCGCAAGTGATGAGGTTGAGAAAGACGCCGTTTTTTCCACTTCGTCCACTCACGCCAGCGCGCCTAAACACCTCTTCAGTATCCTGTGTCGGATCAAACACCTTGCTCCCGCGCACGATAAACGTATGCCAAACATTTTCCGCATCAGCCACCAAAATAGTATCGCCGGCGCGGAGCTCGCTCAGTCGGTCGAACACCGCCATGCCATTTTTCCACCCACGATGCCCAGCCACCACAGCACTGCCACGCTCGCCTGGTCTTGGACCGAAGGCATACCACCCCACTCGCTCAGGCTGTTTTGGCACCCCCATACTGCCGTCTGCCAACACGCCGACCGGCTCAAATGGTGCATCCACGCCGATCCTCTGGATCCGGAGCTGTAGGGGCATGCCTGAGTAGTCTACAGGCAACGTACCGGGGTTTTGGGTGCCAAGTGCTGAAACATTATCGACATTGATTTCCGGGGCTTCTAAGGGCGAAAATGGGTTCACCACGAACAAAACGAGGCCCATGGCCAGTGGCAGAAGTGCCCAAAAAGATGCTCTGATTTCAGCGGTTTTTGGGTCATTTTGGGCCTGTTGTTTCACCCCGCTATCCTATCCCAATCGGCTCGGCAATGCCAATTTGATGCCATCATGTTTGATTTTTGGATATGAAAAATCCGTCGCTCGGCTTCGTGCCAAGGACGGGTTCTTCATAGGGTTATTAGTCAGTATTTACCCAGCCTAAGCCAGGTGGGTGATCGCAGTCGGTTCTGTCAGAACACCGAAGCGCTCATCGAGATCCGAACAATTAAATCTCCCTTAATATGTGTTATAGAGTTAATACTGGAAATAACCCTACTGCAATTATATGCCTCCCTTTTGGCGATGCAAGCAGTTCCAGTGCGCGAAACAACAATCGGAAACTAGTCGAGGATGCCGTCAAGATTCACGTCGTAAAGAATGCGTTCCTGCACCGTTTTGTAGGTGATAATTTCGTCCTGCGAGAACCAATGAGCAATTTCGTCTTCTGCCTCTTTCACCGATCCAGACGAATGGACGAGGTTGCGCACGGCCCGTGTGTCATCGTCTGAGATCTTGTACGAATCCAACACGAAGTCGCCGCGAATCGTACCGACATCAGACATCAATGGTTCAGTGCTACCAGTGAGCTTGCGCACGATCTGCACGGCATGCGCACCCTGCCACACCATCGCGATGACCGGCCCGCTCGATAGGTATTTCTTGAGCTTCTGGAGAATGATCTCAGTCACCTTGAGAGGGTCATCCTTGTGCGGATGGACCAACCCCTTCGCCTCGTACCCCTTGATATTCTTCTCCCCCGTCAGACGACGCCACTCTGGGTCGAGCGTGTAGTGTTTCTCGATAAAATCCGGCTTTGGGACGAGCATCTTGAGGCCAGTCATTTTCAATCCAGTGCGTTCATATCGCTGGATGATTTCACCGATGAGAGCGCGTTGGATGCCGTCAGGCTTGATAACCACCAAAGTGCGTTCGTATTTGTATTTTTGAATGTTGGTGTGTGGCATGGGTAGGATATTTCTGAATAATCTTACGGTCTCTATTTATGCGTTCTTTTTCTGATACTTTAATAAAATCTCGGCTTCGACATCGGCCTTATTGCGGCCGAATTTCATGTACGAAAGCTGCTTGAGGTTTTCTATCTGATCCGGCCGGCCGGGTTGCGGTGCGACGAGTTGCATGCTGAACGGCTTCACCGGCCGGCCACCAGCCAACAGCTTCACGTATGCCTGATAATTGTCGACATTCATGCTGTCCTTGGCCGTAAATACCGGCGCAAACTGCTTCTCCAAATACTCCGCATCTTCAGCGCCAACGCGGAACGCCGCGATCGATCCGACGTTGCCAAACACAGAATTTTTAATCCCCTCTTGGAGCTGCGCGATGAATTGGTGTGCAATATTCAAACTGAGCTTGTACTTTCGTGCCTCAGACAGGATAACCGAGATCGAATCGGTGGTCACATTCTGGAACTCATCAATATACAGATAGAATGGCGGCATCTGCGGCGCTCCTGCCTGCCCATTGAGCGAATCCGCGCGTGACAAAGCGGCCATCAAAATCTTGCCCACCAAAATAAGGCCGATCAAATTGGCATTGATATCGCCCAAGCGACCCTTCGACAAATTCACCAACAAAATCTTCTTGGTATCCATGATCTCACGGAAATTGAAGGTCGACTTCTCCTGTGCGATCACCGGCCGCATGATGTCGTTACTCAAAAATGTATCAAACTTGCTCACCACATACGGCACGATATTTGCCAAAGACGACTCCCCACCCGCCTTCTCCGCCACCTCTCTCCAGAATTGGGTCACTACTGGATTGGTACATTTCAGCAATTTTTGCTCGCGGAAAATCTTCGACGACAACACACGTGACACATCGAGCAACGTCCCGCCAGAAGACGGATCGTCGATAGTCAAAAGCACGGCATTACGAAAATACTGCTCAAACATCGGACCACCCGCCGTCTTCATATCGAAGAGCTTGTTGAAGATAGAGAGCATTTCATTGACCACAAAGGTCTTCTGCTCTGGGAAGCGAGGATCGTACTGGAGCATGTTCAAACCCATCGGTCGCTCGGTGTATGCCGGATCGAAATAGATAACGTCTTCGTAGCGCTCCTTCGGAATCTTCGCGAGAATATCCTGAATATCGCTGCCATGCGGATCGATGAAGCAGACACCGTCGCCATTTTTGATATCCTGCACGATCATATTCTTCAACAAACTCGTCTTACCAGTACCAGTCTGACCAATAACATAGAAGTGGCGAAGGCGGTCTTCCGGAGTCATGTGGATATCCGTCTTCATGTTGCGGAATTCATTCACGCCCAGCAAGATACCTCCCTTCGGCAAATCAAGCGGCGCAGGTGCGGTACCTGCCTTAGAAATCTTTAGTTGCGGCGCCGATTTCAAGACGGTCGCCGGTAAATGCATCACCGTAGTGAGCTCACGAAGACTCAATGCCAATTTCGTATCCTCGTCATACAGACGATACGCGAACGCATCGACAAATTTCTGCAATCTACCCTTCTTCATGCGCTCGAAAGTGAAGCGATTACCTTGTGTGTTTTGGAATTGATTGAACGCCGACTCCATGTCGCTCAAAATACGCTCTGCCGCGGTGTCGGTATCAGCTGACACCATCAGACGGACATTGGTGAGCATGGTCGGACTTTCGAGCTTTCGCTTGATCTCCTCAATCGCCGCATCATCCACACGGATGTCTGATTTTTCGCCTTCCTTTGGCTTTTTTGGCGCAGTTGAACCCTTGAAAATGTGGCTAAAGTGGTCGAAAAAAGTGTCAGGAAAGTCGATCGCGTCTTTTGTCTTCACTCCCTTCTCGATACGTTCGATGGCTCGTCGATATCGCTTCAAATAAAAGTCGTCTTTTACCGGCATGCACACTATCTGAAGTGCCGCGCCCTCGCCGTCGCGCTTGATCTTTGAAAATGTGTTCAGAATAACATTGAGTGGATCGTGATCAAACTGGTCATACATTTTTATCGGCAGTGCTGGCTTCTTGTCCAACCCTATCGCCGAGCCAGCCACGACCCCCTTCTCAGAGAAGATGTTGTAGTCGTCATTCTTTTCAGTGATGCGTGCGTTATGAAAAATACCCAAAATCTGCTTCTCAAACAAATCTCGCTTCGTATCCGGCACCGCCATATAAAATACGAATTCGTCACTATAATTGGAAACAGCAAGCTCAATAGTGAAGTAGTGCGCAGAAGTGTCGTCATCATCGGCGACGGAAGACATACCGGAGTAAAACTGCTCCATCGAAGACACGAGCTCCTTGAGCGACTTTTCTGGCGCTTCACCGTCACGCTCTGGAAGTGCGATCTCGTACAATGTCATTTTCAACGCCTTGGAAATCGCTTCTTTTGGATTCATTTGATCAACGCGATGGCCGGCCTTGATGTATTGGATTACAAAGCGATGAAAATCGTCCTCGAGGTGCGGATTTTTCAACTTTTCAACGACATCGAGGGCGTTTTTCAAACCATGCTTTTGAAGGACAGCGAGGAGCTCCGCCATCTTTTCGTCATGTGCTTCGGGAGCAATATTCAGCACGATCGCCTCAGACGCTGCCGGAGTGAGACGATGATCTGGGGCGAGCACCTTTTCAGTCGGAAGCCCCTGGTATTCGACAAGCTTTTCCTTCATCACCCGCTCTTGCAGGGGCTGCGCCTCCCCGCGCTCGCGAAGCTCGCGCTCCTTCTGCGACACCTGCTCACGCAAAAAAGCGAGCTCTTGCTCAGGGGTGTGCAACGCTTCAGGACCGGGATTCATGTCTGTATTATATACCGAGCCTCACCTGCCACCAACCGCTCAGCAAACACCAACCACATTTCTAGCCAAGCTTCGCACGCACCTTTGCCAAAGCAAGCTCCTCAGAGACCACCTTTTCCTCCTTTTTCAACTCTTTCATGAAAGCCACCACATCCTCAAGCTCCGCGAGATAGTGCTTGTTGAGCTCGTTCGACACTTCGAGATAGGTCGAGAGCATATCCATATGAATCCGCGCCTTTTCAGCCTCGGTGAGCTTCTTTTTCATCAAATCATCGATGAGTGCCTGCGCCCCAACCATGTCGCGCTTTTCGACGAGTTCGGAAAGCTTCGAAAAGTCGGCTTTTTTCGCAACACCAACACGACCCGTACCAGCGGAACGCTTCGCAAAAACCTTTGACGGGACGCTTGAATTGTTCTTTCTTGGTGCCATATTATGTGGTTATTTTTCACCTGGCTTCAACAGACCGCAATTAATCATCACACCCATGAGTACCAAACGCCGCTCCTGACCATCGCCCTTAGCCGGATCGATTTTTTTGAAAGCCTCAACAAGAAGAGCTTTCACGACAGCGATCTTTTCGTCCTCATTTCTGTACTGTCCGATCGCCTCCTTCTTCAATAGTGCCTTGATCGTCTTTTCCATTTCGGCACCTGCACCCTTCTTATTCAAATTAGTCTTTGCAAAAACGTCGAGTACCTGCCTCCCCCATTGGGCGACGATGGCTTCATGGATTTTGTTCTCAGCAACACGGACCTCAGCGGTATTCATTAGAGCAAAAGCACTCTTGCCTGTATTTTTTCCAACATCAGAGCTCTGACGCTGATTCTCGCCGAGGAAGATGGCGTAATCGTAAATTCTCTGCAGATCCTCCACTGCCGTATCCGCCGTAAAGGAAGTGAGGGTATTTTTGATCTGGACCTGGGCATATCGAACCAATGCAATAGTCGGTGGCAATTCAGCATATACCGAAGTGCGGATCGTCTCAAAGCTTGCAGTGATGTCCGCAAGATTTTTTTCTGCCTGCTCGATCGTCTGCTTCCTCTGACGAATATCAGCAAGCCGACCGTTCACCGCGTCTAACTCACGGGCAATATCAGGATGTGCAGTCCACCACGACGGACTATAGCTAGTGAGACTGCCGAGACCGAGCTTAACGCTGCCCCCCTTCAATTTCTCACGGGATACACCCCACTCCGAAACCTCCACCATTCTCTCCCCTAATTTTTGATGCTCTTTGAGGCCAGCAAGCTTCACGATTTCATTCTGAGTAATCTTGTTTAGATCAGATCTTTCTGATGGCGTGAGCGTGGCTTCCGGGTGTTTAATCAAGAAATCCTTTCGCTGCTGTTCAAAATCCGCTTTCACTGTAGCTTCGGTCTGCCCCTCCCATCCGGCCCACCGCTCATACACCCAATGTGACAACCTCAGGTAAGCGAGATGCAGACCGTGTGGCACATATCCCACCAACGAGTCGCGGCGAGTGCTCTCGTGAGCGCGCTCAAGGTGCTGCTTCATTTCAGCAGCCTCACGTTCTGCCTTATCAAAGAGATCTTTCCCACCAAGACGCTCAAACTCAGCCTTTGCAGTACCGATATTTTTCTCTAAAACCTGTCGTGTCTCGAGCTGAGTGGCGAGATTCAACAGCTGTTCTGGTCGCTCGAGCGCCTCAGCATCTACATACTTCTGAAATTCCGCTTTGCCGTTTTTTGGCAGATTCGAAGCGGAGTTCTCAAAATCAAGAAGGAAGTCGCCCTTGATTGCGCCGTTGGCAAGCACATACAGGTCAGTGGCCAACTTGTCTTTTATTTCAAAAGCTTTTTTATACAAACCGATCTCGGCCATGTCCTGCCTCAACATAAGTTCCTGAGCATTCGGTGTTTTCGCGATGAACGCGCGAAATTCCGGGCTGTCAAAGACGGTCGCAATAGTTTCAATGCCAGGGGCCGCAGGCGCGCCTGTCGCAGATGTAGCCGCAGCCGCAACAACAACTTCTGGCTTTTTAGGCAAAAGTCTCGAAAGATCAGCAGCTGCCTGACCTTTCGGTGTCAGTAGAACGGCTGGCGCACTAGGTGCGGCTGGTTTTTGAGCCGAGGGACGTGCTTTTGGAGTGGGTTGGGGTGGAACAGTCGGCGCCACCTTAGGAGCTGCCGGCACCTTTTTCAAAACAACATAAGGCTTTTGTTCTTTCAATATCTTCTCGGCTTTTTCAGGAGTCAATCGATCAATCATTTCTACTGGCCAACCCAAAGCCCCCAGAGCGTCCCTTGCCACATCATTGAATTCAAATGCCGCTGGCAAAACCAGGACTTCGCCTGGAGTCGGCTGCGGTACGCCTGGGGTCGGAGAAGTTGGCTGTCCAGACACTGCTCCATCTCCATACTCCGGAAATTCACTAAGCATCGCTCGTTGAATTGCTTTTATGAGACTGAGTGCTTCTTCACCATCTTCGATGACGCTTTCCTTAATTAACTGTTCGAGGAAAGAAGTTCGGCCAGTAATATCCGAATCGGTACGCATCGTGGAGGCATCGGCAAATTCAAAAAGTTGCTGTACCAATTTAATAACCGCCCCCTTGTCACCTGGTGCAATATCCTGACCACGTGGCACGTCGGTGATCAAAAAAGTTGTCGTGGCTGGAATCGCGTCTAAAGCAGCGCAGAGCTGTTCTGAGTTGTTTACCGCGTTAAATTTCGTCGTCAATGATTCTGGGGCCTTAGGACGTTCTGCCATAGTACTTCTATTGTAGCAACAAAATACGCTTTAGAAAATGCAAAAAGAAAACCCAGGTGTTGAACCTGGGCTTCGTGTGTGTGAGCGTACGAAACGCTCTACCGAATTTTCAACAAGCAGACTGGCGACTAGGCCGCGGTGTCAGCCGGCGGCGCACCATCGAGGGCAGGCCCGAGGTCGCTCTGCACCACCTGGGCAACCAGCCTTGCGGCCGACTTCACAGCCGAATCCGACTCGGGCTTCCGACCGAACAGGTTGAGCGGATCACCGATGCGATGCATCCACTTGGCAATGAGCCGAGGATGGAAGGCATGCTTCAAGGCGTCCACGATCGCGGGCAGATGGATTTCCGTCGGCGTCACCGCAGGGTGGGTCGAGGAGCCATTGAAGAGCTGCCGAGCGTCTCGGAAGTAATACCACTGCGGCACAACAAACTCTCCTGCTGTCTTCCGGATCGCCTGCCAGTTGAGCACCTTGCGCTTTGCGGGCGCTGTTTCCAGCAACCGCACCATACCGACGAGCGTGTCGAGGGTGACGAAGTCAGGCGTCTTGGTGTTCACGAAGATCTGCACCTGGCCCCGGCTGTTTTGGATAACAACCAACCGATTGCCGCGGAAGTTCGCTGCCCTCAGGAGATGGAGAGAGTCGCCCCTCACCACCGTCGCTTTGAGCTCGAATTCCTCGCTCCCCTTCACCGTGACAGCAAAGGTAGGCGACGCATCCACCACAACAAGCGCCTCATCGAATTCGACCTGGTCGAACTCCCAGGCCTCGAAGACCTTGGAGCAGAACGTGTAGATCGTTTCCTTGGAGACACCTTGGCGATACATTGAGCGGACCACGTAGGCCAACTCTGTCACCGAGCGGTCGATGTTCTCGACGCTGTCCGCAATCTTCTTCTCGATCGACTGGATAAGCTTCTCATTCGTGACCTCCGCCTTCTTGGCATAGTCAGTGAAGAAGTCCGACAGGCTCGGCTCATCCGTCTGAGCGGCGATGGCGAGGACCTGTTGCATGTAGATGGCCTCGAGCGCAGGAAACAACCATTTCATAACCTCGGCGGAATTACCCTTGAGGAAGCGATGTAGGAGCTTCACTAGCTCGGCGAGATGCGTGTAGCGGACACCACTTTGGGTGTCACACCAGAGCACTTCGTCGAGTATGCGCTTGAGGGCGAGATCTGCGTGTTCGCCGACCCGCTTGGCGGCGAGCGTCGCAGTGCACTCATTAGGCAGCCGATCGCTCCCCCGCACATTTACACAGTGCTCATCGATGCTCCAGCGTCCGTCACCCAGGCCGAGGCCAAGACAAAGGAAGCCATTCGCTTCGATGTTTTCCACCTTCATCTGCGGAACCCGCTCGACGAAGCGCACTTGGGCTTTTTCGGCGCCCGGCAAAGCCTTCGCACCGAATTTTTGGACGATCCAGAGGGCCGCCCACTCGTCCATGTGCGGAAGCATGTGGAGTAGAATATACCGAACAGCATACGGCTGCACCACTTGAGTGCCGACCGCCTGCGTGACCGTGCCGTTACCACTACCGTTATTTTGCTGCGAGTTCACAAGGAACCTTTCTGGGGAATATCCCCGTTGTGTTGTTGGACTACGTGAGAGGATTGCCAATCGGCAAACGGGCAAATGCGGCGCTGTTAGGCGCTTTTTTGTCTGCTTGTGTCAATGTGCTTTCCTGCTGAGTATTATAGCACAATGAGTCTACAAAGTCAATAGCAGGAAGGCCGAAAAAACCCTTGTTTTAAGGGCTTTTCTACTCTACCGTCAAAACCTCCGCATCCCCCTCACGGATAAGTACCGTATGCTCAAAATGGGCGCTTGGCTTCATATCGGCGGTGCGGAAGGTGTAGCCGTCAGGCATGAGGACGATATTGGCCGTGCCAAGATTAAACATCGGCTCAATCGCGAGTACCATGCCAGGCTTCAGGAGCATACCGTCACCACGCTTGCCAAAATTCGGCACATACGGCTCCTCGTGCGCAGCATTCCCCACTCCATGACCACACAACTCTTCCACCAAGCCGAGTTTGTGTTTTTTACACACCTGCTCGATGGCATAGCCAATGTCGCCAATGCGCGCTCCGCCCTTCGCAGCTTTAATTCCTGCAACGAGCGCCTCTTTCGTCGCAGATAATAGTTTCTGAATCTCAGGCGAGACACCACCAGCGACCACAGCACCATCCACACCGACACCTTCACCCACCACAGATACAGTCACAGCGGCGTCGGTATACACACCCTTGTGCAGCAGACCAAAGTCGATACTGACGATGTCACCCACTTGAAGCACACGATTGTTTTCGTTGGGAATGCCATGCACCACTTCTTCATTCACAGAAATACAAGACGATGCTGGAAATGGTCGATCAGCAAAATCGGGCTGGAAATTGAGCAATGAGGGTTCATCGCCGCCAGTAATACCGAGCTTCGCATCGCCCTTGGTAATCAGCATATAAATACGATCGTCGATCGCCCGTGTCTCAATGCCAGGCTTCACCATCTCTGATACCACACGTAAAATCCGTGCGTGGCGCTTCCCCGCTTCTCTGAGTAATAAAATATCGGCCGGAGATTTAATTAAAGACATGTTATTTGGTGGGCGTGGCCACAACTGCAGCGACAATATCCTCGTGAATCTTCGCTTCCGACTGTTCGCCGTTCACTTCGACAAAGCGATAGTTTGGATTGGTACGGTACCACTCCACTGCTGGCTCAACATCGGTCTTGTACCAAGCGAGGCGGCCACGGATTTCGACACTGTTGTCGTCGAGGCGCTGGCGGGCGGCGAGTCTTCGAGCCGCCTCTACCTCAGAAACATTCATGAAAAGGATGACTGGTTTCGTGCGACCATAAAAGCCGAAGACGCTGTCGAGCACCTGCGCCTCATCACGCTTGCGAGGCGTACCATCAATAATCAAATGCTCGCCTCCAGTGAGCTTCTCGGTGAAAAACTTCGCCCACATGTAGATCGCCAAGAACGCCGGCTGTAATGCCCCCTTTGTCGACAAAGCCTTCGCCGTCTTCTGCGTATACGAATCGCCCTGCAAAAAAGAGCGGAACTCCGCACCGGTCTGGAGATATTTCACCGGCGCAGCCCCCGCACCAGCAACGTCGCCACTCCTGCCTGCACCCTTTTCCAAATATGCCTGAAGCAAGGTCGCCTGCGTACCCTTCCCCGACCCCGATCGGCCGATAAATATGAAGGTTTGCGGAGCCGCTGTAGCTGTAGATGCTTTTTCGTTCATGTCGCCATAATATCACCCGAAGGCCCGTCTGTCAGTGTTTTCACCTACCCGCGCGCAAACAAAAAACAGGGACTGCGGAGCGCGACTGGCGCGAGCCGGAGCAAAATCTCAGCAGAGATTTATGCGTACCCCATGTATACACCGCAATTTCTTTACTAGTAAGACCGCATCGAAACCTGTCCCTCAATCTTCTTCACCAAATCAATGACGACAGACACAACAATCAAAAGCGCAGTACCGCCAATCGCAAACGAAGTGTTGCCAGTCGTATTCTGCAAGATGAGTGGGAGCACCGCAATTGCTGACAAAAAGACCGCACCAACGAGCGTAATACGAGTCACCACCTTTGAAAGATACTCAGCGGTAGAGTCGCCTGGTCGAACACCTGGGATGAATGCGCCACCCTTCTGGAGGTTTGAGGCAATCTGCTGAGGATCAAACGTAACCGCGGTGTAGAAGTAAGTGAAGAGGAAGACGAGCACAAAATATGCGATCGCATGAAACCAGTTGTTGTTCAGCAATAGGAGCGCCTTCTGTGAGATATCGATGAGAGTTGGATTAGTACTCAATTCTTTCAAGAAGTTGAAGACCATTTGCGGCAAAAGGAGGATCGACAAAGCGAAAATGATTGGAATCACACCAGCCTGATTGACTCGCAAAGGAAGATAGGTGGAACCACCGTTGGTAGCGTTGCTACCGTGCATCTGCTTGGCATAGGTGACAGGGATCGAACGCTCCGCTTCGGTGATAATAACCACCGCCCAGATCACGACACAGGCAATAAGTGCAAAAGCAATATAGAGAGGTAATTTTGAAGGATCGGCCGCGAGAATGTCTCGGAACTGTCCGGCCACCGCAGGAACGCGTGAGACGATACCAGCGAAGATGATCATAGAGAGACCGTTGCCGATGCCGTATTCGGTGATCAGTTCACCAATCCACATAAGGAGCGCTGAACCAGCAGTGATCACGATAATATTCACAAAAAGACTGGTGCCGCTGAGATTGCCGAGCAACCCCTGCTTCGACAAGAGAAGGAGGAAGCCGTACGCCTGTACCATCGCAAGAGGAATGCTGAGACGTCGAGAGTATTGAGAAAACTTAATGCGTCCAGCATCCCCTTCTTCTTGATACATCGCCTTAAGCTTTGGCGACATCATGGTGAGGAGCTGCATAATGATAGACGCAGTGATGTACGGACCGACACCAAGCATTACGACAGAAAGATTCGACAAACCACTACCTGAAAAGATGTTGATGAGACTCAAAAATTCATTGGTGCGGAAAAAGGCTTCCAGTCGGATGACATCCACTCCTGGGACTGGGATAGTAGCGAGGAGGCGGAACAAGACCAGGCCAATCAACACAAACAACACCTTCTTGCGAAGGAGCTTGTCAGTGAAGATGAGTTTCATTTTTTCGATAAGCGTTGCCATAGGAGTGCCGTTTAGGTTACGGGGCTACGCCCCACGATTATTTTACCATACCGCCCGCCTTCTCGATCTTTGCCTTAGCTGGAGCAGATACTGCACAGCCTGAGACAGTTACCTTCTTCGTGAGCTCGCCTTCTGCGAGAATCTTCACTGGAGGGAAACCTCCCTTGAACATTTCGATCAAACCCTTTGCAACAAGGGTCTCTGGATTGACCTCATCCCCTGCTGAGAAGTGCTTTTCGATTGCCTCAAAATTGACAGGGACCATCGCCAACTGGAAACCGAGGAAGCTATTTCGGCCTCGGCCTCGGAGCTTTGGAATCTTCTTGATGATATCTCGCATTTCTGGTCGCTTCTTGCGTCCAGATCGAGAGTTCTGACCCTTGGTACCTCGACCTGCAGTCTTGCCACGCTTTCCACCGCGCGCTACCTGGCGGCTGATCTTGTTCTTATGAATTCGGTTGATTTGGTGTGATTGCATGGGGGTTGGATTACGCCTTTACAGTGCCTGCGGTGTGAGCAGCTCGTGCTGGTCGAACCAATCGATGCTGTACGTTCTTTGGGTCAAATACTGAGAGCGCCTTGATAGCGGCTCGTGCGTTATTCAAATGGTCTTTTGTGCCTGAAAAAAGCTTTGCAGTAACGTTCTTTACACCTGCCAATTCCAAGACGTTTCGCACTGAACTACCTGCAACGAGACCCTTTGCTCGGTTTGGTCGGATAGACACTCGTGCGCTGCAGTACTTTGCATCAACATCGTAAGGGACTGACATATCTTTGGTCAAAGAGAGCTTGATCATGTGCTTCTTTGCACTTCGCATTGCCTTGTCGATAGCAATAGCAGTGTCACCAGCCTTGCCGGTACCAACACCTACCCAACCCTTTCGGTTTCCTGCAGCAATAGCTACAGAGAAGGTGAAGCGTCGTCCGCCGGCTGCGACTCGAGTCACACGTCGGATGCTGATGATCTTCTGATCAAACTCAGGCTTTGCTCGAGGCTCTCGAGCTGGACCACGTCGAGGTCGGTCTCCGCCAGCTGAAGCACCTCCGCGTGCGCCACCTCGGCTGAAACCACCGAAACCACTTCGAACCGGCTGAGGATTCTTCCCTTCTGCCTGAGCAATCTGCTGAGTAGGCGCAGTTCCCGCCTTTGGTGCTGGCTTTGCTTCTACAGGGGTGTTTGATTGTGTTGGGTTGGTATCCATATAAGTATTAGAATGTGAGGCCGCCGGCTCGGGCAGCGTCGGCGATGGCCTTGATCTTACCGGTGTAGATGAAACCACCTCGATCGAAGACGGCCTTGCCAATCTTCAAAGTCTTCGCCTTCTCCGCGATTTCCTTGCCCACCATGACTGCCTTCTCCATCATCTTGCCCTTCATCTTTAGAGAAGAAGATGCTGCGAGAGTCTTCCCTGCTTCATCGTTGATGAGCTGAGCGTACACATACTTATTTGATCGATACACAGCAAGGCGAGGGCATTCTGCAGTACCAGAAATCTTCGAGCGAATTCGCTTTTGGCGTCGTGCTCGGGTGATCTGTGCAAGTTGTGTTTTAGTAGTAGCCATGTGGGTGTGATGATGGATTATGCAGTCTTCTTACCTTCCTTTCGTCGGATGGTCTCGTCATCGTATCGGATACCCTTGCCCTTGTAAGGCTCAGGAACCTTGTTTGCACGGACCTGTGCCGCAAACTGACCAACGAGCTCCTTGTCCTGACCAGTGATGGTGATGAGGTTCTTTTCCGCAGTGACCTTGAGACCCTTTGGGAGCTTCATGTTCACAGGGTGTGAAAAGCCGAGAGACATTGCGAGAGTGTCGCCCTTTACATCAGACTTGTAACCGATACCTTCGACAATGAGCTTCTTAGTGTAGCCCTTGGTAACACCTTCCATCATGTTCATGATATGTGAAGACCAGGTGCCCCAGAGCATCTTTGCCTCGGCGGTGGCGTTCTGTGCGGTCACGACGACTGAGCCATCAGTAATAACAACACTGATCAATGGATGAATGTCGCGAACCAACTCTCCGAGTGGACCCTTTACGGTCACGGTCTTACCAGCCACGGTAACAGTGGTCATTTCAGGGATGGCGAGAGGTTTTTTTCCAATTCGTGACATGTGGGTATGATTAAATAATTACCAAATCTTAAAGAGAAGCTCCCCGCCAAGACCATCCTTTCGTGCCTGCACATCGGTCATGACGCCCTTTGAGGTCGAGACGATGATGAGACCAAAACCATTCTTCACTCGAGGAAGATCGGTAGAGCCAGCGTAAATGCGCTTTGAAGGCTTTGAAATGCGCTCCGCACCGTGGATGCGAGCAAGGTTGCCAGCGTAGACCAATTTGATCTCGACGCTCTTAATCCCCTTCTTGCCCTTCTTGGTGGTATTCTTCACATACCCTTCTGTCTCAAGCACGTCGGTGACGGCCATCAAAAGGTTCGAGTAAGGCAAAGTGACGAGCTCCTTCTGTGAAGCAGCGGCGTTCTTGATGTTTGAAATATAATCGCTGAGTGTATCTCTTACCATGATGATTTTTTAATGCCTGGGATCATACCTTCGTTTGCGTATTCACGGAAGCAAATACGGCAGAGACCGAAATCTCGCATAAAACCTCGCTTTCGTCCGCAACGGAAACATCGTCGAACAATCCGAGTAGAAAATTTCGGTTTCTTCTGAGATCGTGCGATGACTGATGTTTTCGCCATGGTGTGTTGGTAATTAAAAAAATGAGGCTCTTTGAGAGCGTGGAGACATACTAGCAATACGGACTGCTGATGTCAAACCACGCTCTCTTGCTTTGATTATTCCTTGGATTTTCGACCCTTAGCTGCCAATTTCTTCTCCTCCTCAGGCTTCATAAATGGGATGCCGAGGTACTCGAAGAAGATTTCTGCCGACTTCGCATCCTTCGCCGTAGTGACAATGGTCGCCGCGAAGCCGAAGACGTCCTTGAGCTCTTCGTCTGAAGTCTCAGGGAAGATGGTGTGCTCACGGATACCGATATTGATGTTTCCCATCTCATCGATCGCCTTTCGAGCAATACCTCGGAAGTCCTTGGTTCGAGGAAGAGCGATGTTGATGAGCTTGTTGAGGAAGTTTACCATTCGGTCGCCTCTGAGGGTCACCTGGTAGCCTGCAGGGTCGCCCTCTCGAGACTTGAAGGTTGCGATGGACTTCTTCGCAGTCTTCACCACCACCTTCTGACCCGCAATGCGGTTCATACGGTCGGCGATGAGCTCGATCTTCTTCTTGTCCTTTACAGAACCAATGCCAGACGAAAGCACCACTTTTACAAGCTTTGGTGTTTCCATCACATTGGTGATGCCGAGTGCCCCCTTGATGGTCTCGAATGTCTTACTCTGCTTTTCTTTTACTCCGTTCATGATAGTTATAATTATTTCTTACGAGCTTCGACGAGCTTGACGTTTGAGACGTGAATCGGCATCGCCTTCTCGATAATCTCGCCCTTCTTCCCGTTTCGCTGAGCCTTGATGTGGCGCTTCTGGACATTGACGCCGTCCACCAATACCAAATTCTCCTTTGGCATCGCCTTGAGGATCTTTCCTTTCTTGCCCTTGTCCTTTCCGGCAATTACTATTACGTTTTCGTCTTTTTTTACGTGCATTGGAGTATGGTTAATGGTGTCGTTATACGATTTCTGGGGCCAAAGAAGCAATCTTCTGGAAACCCTTTTCCGCAATCTCTCGAGGAATTGGTCCGAAGACACGACCACCGATCGGCTCTGTCTTCTCTCGCTCGATGATTACCACAGCATTCTCGTCGAATCGGATGTAAGAACCATCCTTGCGTCGGAATGGGTTGCGCTGTCGCACCACCACTGCTCGGAGCACATCCTTCTTCTTGATTGCCTTTCGAGGCTCTGCCTTCTGCACAGAGAGGATCACAAGCTCACCGATCTGAGCGTATCGCTTCCCTGCACTACCAAGCACTTTGAAGATACGTCCGATCTTCGCGCCGGTGTTGTCTGCAATAGTTACGATTGAGCGTGGTTGGATCATATGAGTGTATTAAATGACTCGAAAATGCTTATTCTTTGAGATGGGTCGAGTCTCAACGATAGTGACGGTGTCGCCAATCTTCTTGGTGTTACCTGCATCGTGAGCCTGGAATCGCTTGGTGCTCTTCATGTACTTGCCGTACTTTGGCATTTTGTTGAAAGTATCAACAGCGACGACGATGGTGTCCTTCATCTTGTCAGACACGACCTTACCAGTGAGGGTCTTTGGCTCTGATGCAACAACTGCCGCAGGAGCGGTACCAGAAGCTGCTTTGATTTTTGTGTTCTTTTCCATGGAAATTATTTAGTGGCAACCTTAGTCTTAGTGACCTTAGCAACCTTTGCCTTTACAGCCTTCTTTGGTGCAGCAACTGCTTTTGGAGCAGCTGGGGCGACAGGAGCGGCGTTGTTTCGCGCAGACACTTCGGTGAGAAGTCGGGCGATATCCTTTCGGAGGTTTCGGCCAGCCTTCACATCCTTGAGCTTGCTACCTGAAGAGCCAAGTCGAAATTCTTTCAAAGCTACTCGCTTCTCATCGATGGCCTTCAAAAGTTCTTTGTCGCTGATTTTCTTGATTTCTTTCATGGGAGTTATCGTGAAATGACTTTAGACTTCAATGGGAGCTTGGTGCCCGCCTTTCGGAGAGCCTCCTTTGCTTCGGTGTCGACAACACCGTCCACTTCGAAGATGATTCGGCCTGCTTTTACCTCTGCACAGTATCCCTGTGGCTCACCCTTTCCAGAACCCATCGGCACTTCCGCAGCCTTGGCAGTATATGGCATATCTGGGAAGATACGGATCCACACCTTTCCAGACTTTCCAGCAAATCGAGCAATAACCTTTCGAGCTGCTTCGATCTGGTTTGAGGTTACTCGCGCAGGAGTCATCGCCTTGAGGCCAAATGAACCGAACGCCAAAGCAATGCCTCGAGTCTCGATGAAAGGCTTAGCGTAGTTTCGGCGCATTCGGTGCCACTTGCGATGTTTTACTTTCTTTGGGAGTAACATGGTGGTGTTGGTTAGTTCTGATTGTGGTTAGGCTTTGCGGTCTTCGCCTTCTCAGCAAAGATCTCACCTCGGTAGATCCATACCTTGATGCCGATATCACCGTAGGTCATGTGTGCCTTCTCGCGCTTGAAATCAACATC
Organism: bacterium; assembly: GCA_037130265.1. Taxonomy (GTDB): domain Bacteria; phylum Patescibacteriota; class Minisyncoccia; order Phycocordibacterales; family JBBTRF01; genus JBBTRF01. The sequence continues at coordinate 107,249 of JBAXTI010000001.1, read as the reverse complement.
CGCTCGCAAGGTCTGGAGAGGAACTCGGCCACGCTTAAGCTCTTCCTGTCGGGCCATGTCGGCGCCACCAAGTCGGCCAGTGAGGTAAATCTTCACTCCCAATACGTCTCGGTTCGCCATCACCTTCTCAATAGTCTGCTTCATGACACGTCGGAATGGAAGTCGCTTCTCGAGACCTTCTGCAACAGTGTACGCTACAATAGCGGCGTTTGACTCTGGAGATCGCACCTCTTCGATGTCGAGCTTGAGCTCTGGAGGCATCGCAAGCTTGTTCTTCTTGATGAAATTAAGGATGTCATTTCGCAAAGTGGTCGCGCCCTCACCGCTCTTACCAATGAGCATACCTGGTCGAGAAGTCTTGATGACCACTCGGAGGTTCTTAGAATTTCGCTCGATGTCTACACCGGCGGTGTAAAAACCACGGAGCTTCTTGTCCAAATACTCTCGAAGAGTGACGTCGCACTTAAGGTACGCCACGTACTTTGTCTTGTCAGCACCAAACCAGCGAGACTTCCAGTCTCGGATGATTCCCAATCGATGTGCATATGGATGGACGACGTGTGACATGTGATTATTTGGTGTCTTTATTAGTTTTTGGAGCCGCCTTTGCTGCACTCGCTACCTTTGCGGCCTTCTTTGGCTTCTCTACCATGACATCCAATACCAAAGTGACGTGACTTGAGTGCTTGTGGATCGGAAAGGCACTACCGCGAGCTCGAGGCATACTGCGCTTCATGATGGTACCACCATTGACCTCTATGCTTTTGATGAAAAGGTTTTCAGAAGAGAGATTGAAATTTGTCTTGGCATTTGCCACAGCTGAAGCAATGAGCTTCTTCATTGGACCAGAAGCCTCCTTCACGAGGAAGTTGAGCATGTTCATCGCATCCCCTACTTTCTTGCCCTTTACGAGGTTTGCAACAAGGCGAACCTTTCGTGGTGCTTGTCGATAATCGTTGAGTGATGCGGTAACCATTGGAGTAATAATAAAATGATAGAGGATTATTTCTTTTCTGCCACGGTAGCCTTTGCGGTCTGGGCAGCTGCGATCTCAGCCTCCTTCTTCTTGGCTTCAAGCTCCTTCTGCATCTTACCTCCGTGTCGTACAAACTTTCGGGTAAGCGCAAATTCACCGAGGCGGTGACCTACCATTTCCTCGGTGACAAGTACTTCAATATGATCCTTACCATTGTGAACGCCAAACTTATATCCCACCATTTCAGGAGAGATCTGGCTGTCTCGAGCCCAGGTCTTAATAACACCAGCTTGTTCTGGCTTCTTGCCGGCGATCTTCTTGAGAAGAATCTCCGCGACGTATGGTCCTTTTGCGAGTGATCGTGTCATGTATGAATGAAAATAGCTCACCTGAGCCATGGCTTAGTATCTTAGCAGAAGCAGAAATAAAGTCAACTCAACTCTCCTGCTGGCCCAGAAAGGAGGGTGCAAAAAGAATAGAATGCTTGTTGTTGGGCGTCATTTAGTCGAAGAGTTCAGAGTGGCTACCAATGCCGACAAGGGATAAAACGAGAATTTCCTTTCTTATCTTATACACCAACAACAAATCACCTTTTAGATGACATTCTCGAGCCTCCTTCATGTCACCGGAAAGCTGGTGATCTCGATACTTTTCATCAAGAGATTCGCCTCTTGCCAACACATTAAGCACTGCATGGAACAGTCTCATATCGAAATCGCCCGATCGGGCAACTCGTTTGAATTGCTTTTTAAATTGTTTCGTCTCTCTTATTTCAAGCATTACTTACGAGAGCAGGTGTTTTGTTAATTCTTCAGCGGTCTTGTATCCTTTTCCATACTTCTCGGTCCAAGCAATCTCTTTGAGCATTCGCGCCTCCTGGGCAGGAGTAAAGCCATTTACCGTGCGGATTTCGAAAGGAATCGATTTGGTCCGTGACACCGTGCGGAGAAAGAGCTTCATGGCGGAAGACATGTCCAAGCCAAGCTCGGCAAGCACCTTTTGAGCGCTTACTTTGGTCGCCTTATCGATACGAAGTTGAATGGTAGTATTCATCCCTCTAGTATAGACGATGTCATTACTTTGTCAATACGCTAGATATGGAAAGTTACGAAGTGTAAACGCCCGAGCTATGTAGCCAAAAGAAAAAACCCCTCTCGGGGATTTTTCTTTTGGCTTTTAAGCCTCCTTCTTCTTTCCAACCTTTCGTCGAGAGACGATAAACTGATTTGAGTATCGCTTCGGAGTTCGAGTCTTCTGACCCTTACCTGAAGGCTTACCCCACATAGTCTTCGCTCGGCGGAGACCTCGGCCCTGCTTACCTTCTCCTCCTCCGTATGGGTGGTCTACTGGGTTCATCACCATACCTCGGACAGTCGGTCGGATACCCATCCAACGAGATCGTCCTGCCTTACCAATGTTCACGAGCCAATTTTCATCATTTGAAACAGTACCAATAGAGCCCCAAGCGGTGTCGAGCACCTTTCGCACTTCTGTAGAAGGCATCTTGAGGTGAGTCATGCCAGCGTCCTGTGCAATCACCTGGATAAAGTTACCCGCTGATCGTCCGAGCTGAGCGACACCGCTTGGCTGGATAGACACACTGTGCACGAATGCACCTACAGGAATATTCTTCAAAAGGGTACGATTGCCCACCTTGAGCTCTGCCTTCTCAGACACGATAATGCTGTCCCCTACCTTGAGATCCTTTGGAGAAAGGATGTATCGCTTCTCACCATCCTTGTAACACACGAGCGCAATGAAACCAGTTCGGTTTGGATCGTACTCAATGGTCTGTACGATAGCTGGAATGTCTTTCTTATCGAAGACGAAGTCGACATGTCGATAGAGTCGCTTGTGTCCACCTCCCTTGTGTCGCACAGTGATGCGACCGTCAGAGTTGCGACCAACTCGATGCTTGAATCCAGAGACGAGCGCCTTGTGAGGAGTGTCTGTGGTCAAGTGTTCGCTGTATGACACAGTGGTCATACCTCGGCGAGACTTTGTGAATGGTTTATAGTGTTTCATTGGAGTGTTTGGTGGTATTTGGTGGGGATGGTGCGACGATTATACAAATTCAATGGTCTCCTTCTTGCCGAGGGTAACATAGGCCTTCTTACCACCCTGCTTGACGCCAGCCTTACCTCGGACAAATGATCGCTTTGAAGGCACCGCGAGGATCTTCACGTCGATTGGGCTCACTTTGTACAAGGTCTTGATCGCCGCCTTAATAGAAGCGACGTTGGCACTCTGGGTCACGTTGAAGGTGTAGACCTTCTTCTCGGCCAAGCGGGCCGCCTTCTCGGTGATACGTGGACCGAGGATGACAGATACTGGGTCTTGTTTTACGGTAATAGTAGTCATGTTATTTCTTTGAAGTCTTAACGGCTGCCTTTGGCGCCTTCTTTGCTACCTCCTTCTTCACAAACACCTTAGGTGCGCTCGCTGCGGTTCGTGCAGGAAGTCGGCTTTCGAGAGAACTGACGCTGCTCTTTGGATTCTCTATAACAACAAACTTGTACTTCATGAGGTCCAGAACATTGAGGTTTCGTACTTCATTGACTGAAATATTGCTCATGTTGCCGAAGCTTCGGTCTACTGAAGCGCTCTTTGCAGACATTGCAATGAAGGCGGTGTTGTTCTTCTTGGTAGCGAGCATTTCGTAGCCCTTCACCCCTGCGAGTGCAGCAATGAGAGACTTCGCCTGCTTAGTCTTTGCCTCCTTGAGAGTAATAGACTCAACGAACAATACTTCGCCATCTCGCATTTTCTTTGAGAGCAAGGTGAAGAGCGCCTTCGCCTTCATCTTCTGGTTGATCTTTCGGTCGAAGTTCTTGTCGTTTCGAGGACCGTGAGACACACCTCCACCTGGCCACAATGGTGATCGGATAGAACCGTGTCGAGCACGACCGGTACCCTTCTGCTGCCATGGCTTCTTACCGCCTCCTCGGACATCACCTCGAGTCTGAGTGTGAGCAACTGGGTTGCGCTTTGAAGTCAACATTGATGTCATCACCTGATGTACCAAGTCGGCATTCCAAGACAGACCAAAGACATTCTCTGGGAGCTCGAAAGCGCCAGCAGCCTTGCCGTCCTGAGTATAGATTTTTGCTTCTAGAGTGTTCATGTGTTCGGGATTATTTCAGGATTACTGTGCCATCACTTCTACCAAAGTACCCCTTCGGCCTGGAATTGCTCCAGAAACGAGGATGAGGTTCTCTGCTTGGTTGATCTGCACGATCTTGAGGTTCTTGACAGTAACACGATCACCACCCATTCGTCCAGGCATTCGCATACCTGGAGCTACACGGCCGCCGGCTCGTCCTGCACCAGAGATAGTACCTACTTCTCGCTCAGAGTGCTTCTGACCGTGAGTTCGGGAACCTCCCTTGAAGCCGTGTCGCTTCACCGCACCCTGGAAACCCTTACCCTTACTGATAGAAGAGACGGTCACGTCGTCGCCCTCACTGAAGAGAGATACATCGTATTTGTCGCCAACTTTATGAGAAGGAGCAATAACTCGAAATTCCTTGAACGTTCGGAAAAGACCGAGCGCCTTGGTGTGTCCCTGCTGAGGCTTCGAAACGAGCTTCTCGCGAATCTCGCCAAATCCAATCTGAACAGCTGAATAGCCATCCTTCGCAGATTCTTTGACCTGAGTGACGGTCACCGGACCAGCCTTGAGGATGGTCACTGGGTGAACATTTCCCTCTTGGTCGAAGACCTGGGTCATATTCAGTTTTGTTCCGATAATGAATTTCATGTGGGTTAGGTGAGGCGGTTATAAGTGGATTATGGGTGGATTAGATCATCTTTACGTCGATGTTGACTCCTGAAGGCAGACTCAGGTTGGTGAGAGCCTCAATTGTCTTTGGATTTGGATTCACAATGTCTACCAATCGCTTGTGAACTCGCATCTCAAACTGCTCTCGTGCATCTTTGTAGACAAAGGCTGCTCGATTTACAGTGTACTTCTTGATTTCTGTAGGAAGTGGGATCGGTCCGAGGATGGTGGCATCGTATCGAAGCGCTGTATCCATGATCTGCTTCACAGAAGCATCGAGGATCTTGTGCTCGTACGCTCGCACACGAATGCGGAGCTTGTGGCTCACCTCCTGGCCCTTGTGTGTCTTGGCCTTGTCAGATTTCTTTGTTTCTTTTGTGGTCATGGTGAGTATGTGGCTCCTCTTGAATGAATCGCGGAGCCGGCGACTTACTTAGTGATCTTAGTGACCACACCCGCACCTACGGTTCGTCCGCCTTCTCGAACTGCAAATCGCATCTTCTCTTCGAGCGCAATAGGCGCTACGAGCTTAACGATGAACTTTACAGTGTCTCCTGGCATAACCATTTCAGTACCAGCAGCGAGGGTTACCTCACCGGTGACGTCTGTGGTTCGGATGTAGAACTGTGGCTTGTAACCATTGAAGAATGGAGTGTGTCGGCCACCTTCTTCCTTCTTGAGAACGTAGATTTCTCCTTCGAAATCAGTGTGAGGAGTGGTAGTACCTGGCTTTGCAAGTACCTGACCTCGGGTTACGTCTTCCTTTCGAGTACCTCGGAGGAGGACACCCGCGTTGTCACCTGCCATACCTTCGTTCAACTGCTTGTTGAACATTTCGATACCGGTGATAGTAGACTTTGCAGTCGGCTTAAGACCAATGATTTCAACTTCCTCGCCAACCTTTGCGATTCCTCGCTCGATTCGGCCAGTAACCACGGTTCCTCGTCCTTCAATAGAGAAGATGTCTTCGATAGGCATCAAGAATGGCTTGTCGATCTCACGCACTGGCATAGGGATGTAGGTGTCGAGCGCATTCAAAAGCTCATCAATCTTTGCTACCCATACTGGGTCGCCTTCGATCGCCTTGAGCGCTGAACCTCGGATCACTGGGGTTCCCTTTCCGTCAAATCCATACTTGTCCATCAAATCTCGGATCTCGGCCTCAACGAGGTCAAGCATATCCTTGTCATCTACCATGTCACACTTGTTCAAAAATACAACAAGCTTTGGAACACCCACCTGCTTTGCGAGGAGAATGTGCTCTCGAGTCTGTGGCATTGGTCCGTCTACAGCAGATACCACGAGAATAGCGCCGTCCATCTGAGCGGCACCAGTAATCATGTTCTTGACGTAGTCAGCGTGACCTGGACAGTCGACGTGAGCGTAGTGTCGAGCCACAGTTGAGTACTCAACGTGTGAAATCGCAATGGTAATGATCTTTGAAGGATCTCGTCGTCCATCCTTCTCAGACGCCTTTGCTACCTGGTCGTACGCAATTGGGGTCGCGAGACCTTTCTTTGACTGCACAACGGTAAGAGCCGCGGTAAGAGTAGTCTTGCCGTGGTCGACGTGACCAATAGTACCGACGTTAACGTGAGGCTTTGATCGATCGAATACTTCTGCCATATATTTAATGAGTCCCTAATTCTCAAAGCTCAACGCGCGAGAGTGGCTGAGCCTTGTAACTTAAGAACAAAAATTAATGATAATAAATCGAGTTAATACCAGGACGTTTCTTTTGATTCGAAACGGCCAAAGACGCAAAAAATGCGACAATGGGTATAGTAACAAATTGAGCAATAAAGTCAACCTTGCCGCCACTGCCTCAGACACGCCGTAAATTTCTACTGAAATTTCGGCTCCTCTCGGCGCCGTCGCGCCTGCGAGAGGTCTTCGTCAGTGGCGGCGGCAGGGTTGAATGATTACACTCTATATTACTATACCCATCACTCTATAGATGGTAGGTGGTGTCGTCGCGGCTGGTGACATCGAGAAGAAAGATGCCGTCCTTTGTCAGGTGAAAGAGGATCCTGTATTGCCCAGAACGTACTCTATAGATATCAAAGCCTCCTTTGAGCTTTTTGAGGTCGAGACCGGTAAAATCGTGTGCTTTGATCCGTGTGATGATTAACAGGATCCGCTCTCTTTGCTTTTCTTCCAGCTTGGCGAGGAATTTATCAATTTTGTGCATCGAGACGTTTCAGCGAGGCGATTACTTCTTCGATACGCACCCCATTTGGATCAATTTCGGTAAAATCGACCAGGGTCTTCCATACTCCCTCGTCCCCCCACTCGTCGACAGGCACCATTTTGAAAGCGGGTTTCGACTTTTTCACTACCACAAAAGACCGCCCTTTTTCTACTTCTGAGATATATTTTTCCATATTCTCCCGCAGCTCTTTAAGGCCGATAATGTTGGTTTTCATATACACAAGTTTATCTTAAGATAAACTTGTGTCAACCAAGTCTGCCGTCGACAAGGCAGACTAAGAAAGCATATCAAAAGGGTGATAAAGAAATCACTAAGAATGATTCAAGAAAAGCCTAATTTTTGATAAAGGAATTGAGTGCGAGGTGTCGAAACATGAACCAGCCTCATTGACACCCACCCCTCAAAAGAATAGGCTTTAGAGCGGATTTGAATAAGCAACACTTTGAATCCAGAAAGGAACCCGCCTTCTATGTATCTAACCGTCCGCGCGGTCGAGAACGGTCTCTACCCCGAGGTCTGCCACTTTCGCTTCGTATCGGGGCCGATAATCGATGATATGGTGGATTTCCAATATAAAAAAGAGCCTTTCCGGCTCAAAATCGCCAGTATCCACTACCTCAACCGGTCGGAAATAGCACCCGCAGACGCTGATATCAAGGTCCTAGCCTTTGCTATCAAATACATGCCGACTGCCCCGGACCACTACTGTTTCGGCGCACGGGTCATCAGTGGCTGGCCAGAGCACGACGGTCAACTGATCGAAGGCTGGATTGATGACGACGGAGATGGATTGTTCATCCTGGCAACTCCCGAGGTCTACGTCTTGACTGGTTTCGATCGGAAGATAAAAAGACCCGTTTATACGGACTGACATATGGAAACCAATGGGATTCCGAACCAGAGATTTTACCACCCCGCGGCCCAACCGCGGGGTTTTCTTTTTGACCTTGAAATTGATCGGGATGTGTAAGAAAACAAAAACACCTTTTGTGAGGGAATGCGAGTTGAGTTTCGTGATTCAGGAAATACAAAACACCCTTCTTGGGGACTGCGGAGGCCGTCGGGCCGAGCCGGAGCGAAAAGCTAGCAAGCTTTTACGCGTACCCCAAGAAGGGTGTTTTGTATTTCCTTATTTACGAGCCTCAATAATCTGCTGCTCCACAAACTTCGGCACCGGCGCGTAATGATCGAATTCCATGGTTGCAGAACCCTGTCCTGAGGTCATAGATCGGAGCTGGGTGGTGTAACCGAACATTTCGGACAACGGTACCTTGGCATGCATCACCTTCGCCTGGCCTCGCTCAGTCATTTCCTCGATAGTACCTCGCTTTGAAGAGATGCTACCAGTGATATCACCCATAAACTTCTCTGGGAACAATACCTCCACCTTCATGATCGGCTCGAGAATCACCGGCTTCGCACGCTTTGATGCGCTCTGGAAAGCCAATGAACCAGCGATCTTGTACGCGATTTCTGATGAGTCCACATCGTGGTAGCTACCGAACGTCAATTCACAAGACACATTCACCATTCGGTATCCGGCGATAACACCTCGGTCCATCGCCTCGTGTACACCCTTCTCCACCGCAGGGATGAATTCTCCTGGAATCGCACCTCCCTTGATTGAGTTGATAAATTCGAAGTCGGCGAATCGGCTGACATTCTTCTTCACCTTCTCCCCCTCTTCCAATGGCTTCATTGGTCGGAGTGTGATGATCACGTGACCGTACTGACCCTTTCCTCCGGTCTGCTTGATGTACTTCTCTTCTGCCTCTGCCTCACCCTGAATGGTCTCTCGGTATGCTACCTGAGGCTTGCCAACGTTCGCTTCGACACCGAATTCACGCTTCATACGGTCCACCATGATTTCCAAGTGAAGTTCTCCCATACCTGAAATAATGGTTTCACCAGTCTCTGAGTTGGAACTAATCTTGAAGGTTGGGTCTTCGTTTCCGAGTTTCTTCAAAGCCATGCCCATCTTTTCCTGATCGGCTTTGGTCTTTGGCTCTACACGAAGAGAGACCACCGGCTCCATAAACTTGATTGCTTCGAGAATAACCGGCTGCTCTTCGTCACAGAAAGTGTGTGAGGTAAGCGCATCCTTGAGACCCACCGCAGCGGCGATTTCTCCGGCATACACCTTCTTCACCTCTTCTCGCTCATTCGCCTGGAGGCGCACGATACGGCCGAGTCGCTCTTTCTTGCCAGTTGTTGCGTTATACAAATACGTACCCGATTCCACAGTACCGGAATACACGCGGAAGAAAGTCAGCTGTCCGACGAATGGGTCGTTCTGGAGCTTGAAAGCCAAGGCACAGAAAGGGTCCTCATCTGATGGCTTGCGGAAGATGAAGTCGCCAGTGTTTGGGTCGATACCTCGGACTGGGGGAAGGTCGAGAGGAGATGGAAGATAGTCCACAACAGCGTCCAAAATGAGCTGCACGCCCACGTTCTTGAGCGCAGAACCGGTAAACACAGGGAAGATCTTTCCTGCAAGCACTGCCTTTCGGACAACACGCTTAATCTCAGAGAACGAGATCTCCTTCCCTTCCAAATATGCCGACATAGTCGCTTCGTCGTACTCCGCCACTCGGTCGATGAGCTCAGCTCGGTACTTCTTCGCCTCTTCGAGCATTTCGGCTGGGATCTCTTTCTCAATAATAGTGATACCCTTCTCGCCTTCGAAATAGAAGGCCTTCATCTTCACGAGGTCGACAACACCGCAATGCTCGCCCTCCAAACCAATCGGGAGTTGGAAACGGATCGCATTCTTGCTCAATCGCTCGAGGATAGAGGCGTACGATCGCTCAAAAGACGCACCGGTTCGGTCCATTTTGTTGATGAAACAGAGTCGGGGTACATTGCTTTCGTCTGCATAGCGCCAGTTGGTCTCAGACTGTGGCTCCACTCCTGCCACGCCGTCGAACACCACCACAGCACCGTCGAGCACTCGGAGAGAACGCTTCACTTCCACGGTAAAGTCGATGTGACCTGGTGTGTCGATGATGTTGAATCGTACTTTCTTTGAAACATCCTCCTTTGGCATGTAGGTAGGATTCCAGAAACAGGTGATAGCCGCGGCGGTAATAGTAATACCTCGCTCTCGCTCCTGCTCCATCCAGTCGGTAGTGGTCTCACCCTCGTGCACCTCGCCGATCTTGTGGATCATACCTGTGTAGTACAGGATTCGCTCTGATGTCGTGGTTTTTCCCGCATCAATGTGCGCGATAATGCCGAAATTACGTACTTTTTCTAGTGGATAGTCTCTGTTCATATATTTTTAGTGATACGCGTTAGACTACAGGAAAAGGGCGGAAAAAGCAACGGCTACAAAGGCGGAATCTCGCTCGATGCGGCTAATTCCCTTCTGTCGGAGTAGGTTCCGGAGTCGGAGCCGGTTCTGGGGTTGGTTCCGGAGCGGCCGGAGCACTCACGATGACACTTCGGGTCGAGGTCGCGGTATTCCCTGCCATATCAGTAGCAGTGTATGTCACCGTGTACTGACCAACCACAGAGGTGTCGATTTGGTCTCCAGCCACCTGAATACCGAGGTTATGGTCGGTGTCGTCGGTCACGGTGGCGCCGAGGTCCAAATACGCCGTACCGAGGCTTACCTGAGCCGGATTGTTGCCGTTTATAGAGATCACGGGTGCTGTCGTATCAGTGGCCGGAGTGGTAGTTGCCGCAGGACTACTACTTGAGCCCGTTGACGCAGTTGAGCTAGTACCACCAGCATTTTGCAAAAGTGTCTTTAGTTGAGCCTTGTCTATACAAACATCATCGACACAAAGCTTTTCCTCAATATGAAGAGTGGTTACGAACACGCTCTTAAATCGAGCCATCGAGTCTGAAATGATAGTGCCGAAGGACTGCAGCGCCGAAATAACGCTCGCTACACTACCCACCCCGGCGTCGGTAGTAGAACCCACTCGAGCCTGCAACGAGTCGATCTGCACCTGCTGCTCTTGAATCGCCTTGGCAAGAACAGCGGTCATTTCAGCATATCGAACACCATGAGGAGTCGTTGATGCTGGTTCGTATACGGTGAGACGTGGCTCAAGCTCTGAAACTTCTTCAGCAATAAAGCCGACGTGCTCTGAATTGTCATTATTGAACTTGAAGCTTACCGGGCGAAGCGCCTTTACCAAAGCGAGACCGTCAGCGGCAGTAAGGCTTTCGATGTCGTGCTTGAAACGACGAGACGATGACGTACAATCCGTGCCGCCACCGTCATACAATACACCTCCCGCAATACACACAGCCGTCTCTCCGCCGGAAACACCCCCAAGGCCTGAGAAAGTGATTGTACCGCTAGATGTGATACCGGTCGCTCCAGTTATCGTACCGCCAGACACGGAGAATGTACCATCTGTAAGCGTTGTAGCAGAGACTGATGAAAAACCGGTGAGAGCGTTCGTGAAACCACTCCACGTCGCAACACCGTCAGAGAGTGAGGTGAGAGTTGAAACCGCCCCAAGCGCCGTGATGTTCCCCTGTACTGCGCTTGGAAGAGTAGACGACAAGGAAGGCGTCCCGGCACCATCGGTGACCAAAACACTGTCAGCGGCTGAGGCAAGATAAGAGAGAGAATCAGCCGATGAAGTGTACAAAATAGTGTTAGTGCCACCAAACGTCGTCAATCCTGTACCGCCTTTTGACACTGATAATGTACCGGTAACATCACTCGAGCTCAAATCAACGGCACCGAAAGACCATGAGCCGGCCGAGACGTGCGCAATGCCGCTTGCGCCGCTCGTGTCCGCACCCGTTCCACCGTATTGACTTGCAATAGCGTTTCCATTCCAAGTAGCCCCACTAATCGTACCTCCACTTACCGAAAAGAAGCCATCTGTGAGGGTTGTACCACTGATCGACATGAGTCCACTCAATGTCCCGCCAGCCCACGAAGCACTGCCGTCGGTAAACGTACTTGAGGTAATACTACTAGCCCCAGTAATGGCGCCTCCAGTAATTGTGAGAGTGTTGTCCGTGAGGGTGCCAGCGCCCACAGTCCCAGTAAATGTACCGGCACTAGCCGAAACGGTTCCTGTAGAAAGCGTAATATTGCCAGCTGAGCTGTAGTAATCACCGCCGACCTCCAATGAATGTGTCAGGCTTGGCGAAGGACCCATCGCAATTCCAAGGCGATGATTTGTAGCATCCCAATAGAAGTTGTCGTTGTCTTGACCGAGATTACCACTGCCGTCGACAAAGAGGGCCGAGCCGGCAGTGCCACTACCGACCGGGTCACCGATCGCTGAAATCCCGCCACCTCCCCCGCCGCCGCCAACACAGGTGCCATTTATAGAGAAGCAACCGCCAGTGAGTTCGAGGCCGCCGGTGCTTGAGAAAGTGGTAGTGCCCGTAGTGAAGTTGGCAACTCCGCCGATCGCAAAGAGACTACCAGGAGTGGTCGTAGCGATACCGACTGCGGTGTTCTGCACACCACCAGCACCGTCAGACTCGCCGTACACGGTGAGAAGCTCGTTGCCATCGAGAGCAGCGCCGTAGCTCTGAACAGTACCTGCAGAAGCGGCTGAAGTGACTGGCATGTCGGCCCAAGAAACTGCTCCGGCGTTGGTATCGAAGGACATGGCACCGAGCTCAAGATTTGAGATTGAGGTCACACCGCTCGAAAAGTCATACGTGAGCGCACCTGATCCAACATTCAATCCACCCGCGAAGGTCGAAGTGGCGGTGGTAGAGGTTGCTGAAAGATTGGTGAATACACCCTCTCCAAGTACAGAGAGTGCTGCATATGGTGAAGTAGTACCAATGCCGACCTTGCCGGTGGTGTAGTAAATATTTGAGCCGGAAGTCGTCCACTGAGACGAACCGCCACTACCGCCAACACAGGTGCCGTTCACCGCAAAGCAGCCGGCAGTGAGGTTGAAGCCAACATTCGAAGTCGAAGTTGCCTGGCCACTAATAGTCAAACCGCGGAGTGTTGTGGTGCCGAAACCAGAACCAGAAATTGAGAAAGCTGCGGTCGAAGTGGTGGCAGTGCCAGCTGTAGTGGTGGTCGAGAAGTAGAGGTTGCCACCGGCGTTTCTAAATGCCCACTGTGCAACACCTGCTCCAGCCGAAAGCGCGAGCTGCGAAGCGGTTGAGGACTGCAAGTTGAGCAACCACTGTGGTGTAGTGGTACCGATACCAACACTACCACTCGCTGTTGCAAAGTAAGCAGAAGCCGAAGCACTCATTACCGTACTCGAAGCATATGGAGTGACCACTGCCGTCGAAGCTGGCGCCGTCACCAGGGCCGTACCGTTGTAATACACGGAGTTGCCTGACGTGGTGAAAGAAGTCGCATTGGTACCACCGTTCGCGAGGGCGAGCGTGCCGGCGAGCGTAAGTGTACCCGAGCTCGTAATAGGACCGCCGCTCGTAGTGAGACCAGTGGTGCCACCAGAGAGAGCGACAGAGGTGACTGTACCAGAACCGCTAGATGAAATACACGAACCATTCACCGAGAAGCAACCTGCGGTGAGATTGATTCCATTGGCGAAGGTAGAAGAAGCAGTGGTCGAACTGACATAGAGGATGTTTGCCGACAGTCCGCCGACGAGAGTGGAAGTGGCTGTGGTAGTTCCGGTAAAGTACGAACCGATATGGTTGTTACCAAGAATATCCCCTGCAACACTCAGCTTCTGACCTGGAGTGGTGGTGCCGATACCGACGTTGCCACCATTCTTGAAGGTAGCAACAACATTGGAAGCTGCTGTGCCGCCGGCGGAGATCGTCACATTTGCCGCCGACTCATTGATAATATTTAAACCACCCGGCGCCGTGCCAGTGAAGCTGAATGAGCTTGCCGCAATGATCCCCACTGGAGTGAAGCTAGCTGCGGTCGCTGTGAGTGAGGCGTCTACTGAAGCATCGCTATTCTGAATGCGGACGACGGATTGTGCAGAGCCAGTGTTTGAAAGCTGCTTGATAAGGATGCCGTTTGCACTATTGCTGTTTGGATTGAGAGTAAGCATCGAGCTTGGGCTAGCGGTGCCGAGGCCGACATTGCCGCCACCAGTCACCACGAGATGAGTAGCTGTCGATGAGCCGACGACAAATTCAGGCACTCCATTGCCGAGCGAGTCCGGATTCACTGAGAAGAGACCCCAAGGGGTGCTCGAGGAAACACCTACCTTGCCAGTGCTGTTGATACGGAACTTTTCAACAGAAGCGATGCCGAAGAGCATGTTTGTTGAAGCAGCAGTTCGAAGCACCATATCGTTGGCAGAATCGCCGGTGATGAGATTTCCAGCAGTGATATCTGTACCGATATAGCTCTTTGTTGAGCCGTTATTCATGAATGAAATACCTGCGGTGCCGCTTGTCCTGTTGAGTGAAAGGATGGTGTCGGTGTCGATTGCCGTTGTGCCGATACCCACGCCACCAGTGCTGCCGGCGAAATACGCTGACCCACTAGAAGTGATTGCGGTCGACGAAGCGTACGGCGTGGTGACCGCACTATTGGTCGGCGCAGTCACAAGCGATGTGCCGTTGTAGTAGACGGCATTTCCGGAGGTGGTGAAGGAGGTTGCGTTCGTACCGCCGTTCGCGAGGGCGAGAGTTCCAGAAAGCGTGATGGTGCCTGAACCAGTGATCGGTCCCCCACTAGTAGTGAGGCCAGTTGTGCCGCCCGAGAGAGCGACGGAGGTGACGGTGCCGGAGCCGCCACTAGAGAGACAGCTACCGTTTACAGAGAAACAACCAGCGGTGATATTGATGCCATTAGCGAAAGTAGAAGAAGCTGTTGTCGAAGTGACATTGAGAAGATTGGTCGCCAATCCACCGACGAGAGTGGAAGTGGCTGTAGTAGTACCAGTGAAATATGAGCCGATGATGTTGTTACCCAAGATATCTCCTGCCACGCTCAGCTTCTGACCTGGAGTGGTGGTGCCGATACCGACATTGCCAATGTTGTAGTAGATTTTTGAACCGGAAGTAGTCCACTGAGATGACCCCGGTCCACCGAGTACACAGGAACCGTTGATCGCGTAACAACCCGAACCGATAATATCCAACCCGCCGGTGGAATAGATACTCGTGGTAGAAACAGCAAAGTTCGCAATATTGCCTATTGAAAAAATAGTACCAGGCGTGGTGGTCGAGATGCCAAAATTACCTGTCGCAGGCGAAGCCGTAACTTGCAAAACAGTGCAATTCGAATCCGTCGGCGAGCAGCCTGGATCAAGCGTCTCGCCCGGCGCGAAAGTTGCGGATACAGTGTTTGGAGAGACAAAAAACAACGCAAAGGAGAGAAGAAAAAAGGCGGAAAAGATGTATTTTCTCTGCGCCAAAAGACTATAAACGCTTGTAAAAAGAAAGCGGCTCATGAACGAGAGTAATTATATCATGTCAAATAGCCAAAATGTGGCTTAAAATGTGCATAACTTTTCCCTTTCCAACCTACAAAACGATATGATTTTCGATGACTCCATTTTTCGCTGAAAACACCTCCGATTTATGGACTAAAGTGTACGTTTCATCAGGATTCTTCTTTTCAACAGTGAGGTAGTAGTCGCCAGGTGGCACCAAGGCATAGAATCGACCCAAATGATCCGTCACCTTATGCAACAACTCCTGTGGTTCTCCAGCCAATCCAGCGAGGTAGACACGGACAATCGCGAAAGCGAGCGGCATCTGTGTTGTTCCATCAACAATACTTGAAAAAGCCTTCTTTTTGGCCCCAAAAATGCGCAAAAGGAGCATTGCAATATACAAAGCGAAGATCGCAATGTTGTACGGCGCCGGCGCAGCCCAGAAAGCGATGATTGCCACCACGAAACCAGCTGAGAAAGCACCGTCAGTAATTCGCTTCTTGATCAAATCACGTTTCGAGTAGAAACGCGAGATCTGCTGCTGCGATTTTGCGAATTCATTCCAGTCGAAATTCACCGGATCAAGCGGAATATTCTTCGTGAGCACAACACCGGCCTCCAAAGCTGCGATCGGCTCGCCAAAATACAAATCAGAATAAAGGACGTCGGAAGTCTGTCCGGCGAGCTTCTTCGACGGGAAGGTGTAGTTGGTCTTATTCGCCACCATCGTATAGGTGCCTGGCGCCAACAAGAAGCCATAACGACCATCAAGGTCAGTAATCGAAGTGTTTACCTCCTCCCCTTTCTCATTCTGAAGCACGACATAGGCAGGGTCGAGTGGCTGTTTAGTGACGCTATCATACACCGTTCCCCACGGTCGCGAGCGCTTCTTCAAGCCGAAAGCTGCAAGGAGCAAGCCCCACAATCGAAACGGGATGAGAAAGAGTTCTGAAAACGAAAGTGGATTAAGAAACAGCGAAGAAGCCGAGGCAATGCCTCCACCGATGACACCTACAGTTGAAACTGTTTTAGTAATTACGGAACCAGTAGGACTTTGGACGGCTGCCTTGGTCTCTTTGGCAGCCACTTTCGCAATCTCTTGAGCAAATTCGTAACTTTGCTTCACCTGCTGAACCGCACCGCTCACCACATCAACAACTGCAGACGAACCTCCGCCAGTAGAACCGGAGCCAGAGAAGAAATTAGCAATTGAATTAAGAACACTCGGCGTCGGCGGCGCTGTCTGAGGCGTCTGTACCGGTGGTGCCGGAGGGGTTACTTCTGGTGGAGTGACTGGGGGAGGAGGCGTTGGTTCAGGCACAGACTCTGGCGGCGGAGCTGGTGGCTCTGTCGGCGTAGGGGTTGGTGCAGGGGTCGGTGCCGGCGTACTTGGTGGAGTCCCCCCAGAAGGCGCGCCGCTGCCACTACCACCTCCCCCACCGCCGCCGGAAGATACGTTACGTACGCTGGCTGGGCGCCAATCGGTGGACACTTTGAATGACCCACCGCCGCACGAACTATTGGTAGTGCAATTGAAGACGATCCAACCAATATTCTGCCCCCAAGCATAGCCAGAAAAATCCCCAGATGAGTCGATCACTACGCGCACACTACTCGAGCTTGGATGAAAATTGATCCAGCCAGTGTTTTGACCCCAAGCGTAGCCAGATAGATTACCGGAACCATCGTTTATCACCCCGTAGCCGGTCGGGCGCAAGTTTACCCAACCGTAGTAGTCGCTCCATGCATAGCCAGAAAGCTGGGTGTCCGTAACATGCACCGCACCTTGGGTTGTGCCGAAATTAAACGTACCAAAATTGGCATCGACAGCCTTAGCATACTTATTTGTTCCATCAATCGTACCGTCAGTTGCCGAAGCCAAAAGAGAGTGCGGAGTGAGCACAGAAAAAGCAACGAGTGCGACAAAAAGAAATGCCTTCCACATACTTCCCTATTCTACCGCGCCACAGCAAAATGCGGAACGGACATCTACGACATCACCAGACGAGAAGACGGTGCGATTAGAGAAGAGCAGCCAACATCCAGACAAAGATAATGATGAGAACGAGGATAAGACCCGGAGAAAGTCGGCCACCGCGCTTCAAAAGAGGACTGTCTTCGCGCTCCAAACAACTGAGAACAATGACGAACGAAGAAAATGCAATGATTGCAAGGGAGCTGAGTGACTTATAGAGAATCGCCTTATCGGTAATAATCTCCCAAATACTACACACCCCGAGAAAAGCGAGGAGGACCGCCGACACAATAAGTGCTCCGAGGGTGGCAATGCGGATAATTCTGAAGGCTGGATTTGGTAGAGCAGGAACGTTTGGCACGCTTGGATCAACAGCTTCGCCGCCACCAACAAATTTTCCCGCGACCATCACCACCACGGCTACCGCAGCCAAAATTCCAAGTGTTGCAAATGACTTCGAGATAACGTCTTTGTTGAAAATGTCCCAGACCCCGAGAATCGAAATAAGAGAGAGGATACTCACCGCGCCGATAAAAATCCCTGAGGCAACATTTTGAATTGTTTTCATGATAGGAACATTGTACGTGGTAAATTTAGTTTTAACAAGAAAAAACCGCTCCCTGAGCGGTTTTTTCACTAAGCGAAGAGAATTTTTTGGAAGGAACTGCGCAGGCCGACGGGCCGAGCCGGAGCGAAAAGTCGCCAGACTTTTACGCGTATCCTTCCAAAAAATTCTCTGAGCGCTTTACCAAGCAAAGTGTGCAAACGCCTTGTTTGCCTCTGCCATCTTGTGAGTGTTCTCACGCTTCTTTACGGCCTCACCTTCGTTCTTCACAGCGAGCATGATCTCTTCTGCGAGCTTCAAATGCATTGGCTTGCCCTTCTTTGCTCGAGCAGCATCAACAATCCATTTGATAGAAAGTGCCTGTCGTCGATCTGGTCGGACTTCGATTGGCACCTGATAGTTGGCACCTCCCACTCGTCGAGACTTCACCTCCACCATAGGGGCGGTGTTCTTGAGAGCGTTCTCAAAGTACTCCAAAGGATTTTCTATCTTGGCAGTCTCCTTGATAGTGTCGAATGCTCCGTACACAATCTTTCGAGCGGCGTTCTTCTTGCCTCGCTCCATACAATAGTTGATAAGCTTCCCTACTTTCTGGGAGCTGTACACGCTGTCTGGAGATACGATATTACGATTTTTTGCTTTTCGTCTCATTGGAGTATGGATTATTTAGCTGCTTTTGGCTTCTTCATACCGTATTGGCTTCGACCCTTTCGTCGTGTTTCTACACCACCTGAGTCGAGCACGCCTCGCACGATAGTGTATCGGAGACCGACATCCTTTACTCGTCCGCCTCGGAGAAGCACCACTGAGTGCTCCTGGAGATTGTGACCAATACCTGGGATGTATGCGGTAACTTCCATTCCGTTGGTAAGTCGCACTCGGGCAATCTTTCGGATTGCTGAGTTTGGCTTCTTTGGAGTCTTGGTCGTAACCTTAACGCATACTCCTCGTTTAAATGGCGAGTAGAAGAATCGAGGCTTGTTCTTGAGTGTGTTGAAGCTCTTGGTCAAGGCAATCGCCTTTGACTTTCGGTAGAGCTTGACTCGCTTGCGGCGCACCAATTGATTGATGGTTGGCATAGTGAAATGCAAATAAATAAACCGATTGAATAATAAAATTCTGCTTGGCCGCGCGGAGGTCTGTGTTGCTTCACCCTTTGCTTCCGAGGATTACTCACAGATTCCTGATGGTTGTGGCTGAATTATGAAGCTTTTTGAGGTCGAGCAGGCTTTTGACCGCGCCCCACCTCGAGAAAAAGCGTTCCCGTACTCTACTATAGAGAATCGTTTTGCGCAAGAATGCCTCTACATCCCCAACGGCACCCCCATCAGCAAGGCAAACAACTTGAAAATGATTGGCTCAAAGAATTGCCACAGGAAGAAGATGAAAATGATCGCCAAAATGAGCTGATTGCGCTCCAATTGTGCTCGAATATGGCTGTACCGAGCCGGGATACAGGCAAACAAGATCTTTGAACCATCCATCGGCGGAATCGGGGCGAGGTTGAAAATAGCGAGAGTAATATTCACCAATACGATAAGCCCGAAGAGGGAGAACACTGTCTCATTGGTCACAAAATGCGCTGCGGTGCCAAAAACGATGGCAACGATGAAGTTGGAGGCTGGACCGGCCGCCGCAACGAGCGCTTCTCCCCAACGGAGATTGAGGGTGCTTTTGCGGAAATTATCAGGGTTAAATGGCACTGGTTTAGCCCAACCAAAAGACACCCCCAAGAAGGTCGTGATAATCGGCACGATCACGGAACCGATCGGGTCGAGATGTTTCAACGGGTTGAGTGTGAGGCGGCCGGCGTATTTAGCAGTCGGATCACCCAGGCGCAACGCCATATAGCCATGAGACACCTCATGGATCACGACAGACAGGATAAGAACGGCTAAAGAAAAGAGGTTTAGCATATTGGTTTGAGCGGATTTATCGCACAGAGCCGTGAAAACTTGCGCTTTTGTCAATATATGATAGCATAGCTGAACTAAATCAACCCCATGGCAAAAATCTGCCCAATCACTAAAAAGACCTCAATCGTTGCTGGCGGTTATTCAAACCGTACTCGAGCCACCCAGTACAACCCTACCGGAATGGTGCGAAAGTATCCGAACCTCCAGAAGAAGACTATTTACATCCCTGAATTGAAGAAGTCTATTCGACTCACTATTTCTACCAAGGCGATCAAGACCATCAACAAGAACGGCGCGTACGCAACATTGAAGAAAGCGGGGTTGATTTAATCTCCACACAGGTTTAGGATAGACCTCAGACGGTCAACGACGGAAAAACTCCATACAGCCCACAAATCATGAGAACCAACTACGTGGTAGGCGGTTATGTTTGCATGGCAATGTTGATGGTGTTCGCTGACAGCGGACAGCTCCTTCCCAGCTGGGTCAACAGCCTACTTCGGATAGCAGTGGTATTTTGCTTCACCATGCTCGCGTTTCCGACGGAACCGAAGCTACCGAAGACACGGAAGCGGGAGGTGTATCTCAACAGTCCCAAGCCCTCGACTACAAAGAGCGCATCAGACGCTACCGAACACTCCCGCAATTTGTGCCGATCGCTCTACCAAGAGGTCAAAACCTGGAAGCAGGAGAACCCTTACGCGAGTTGGGATCATGTTGAAGCCGTCCAGATTTTCAACCGATTCTCCGATGCACTCGACGAACACACCGACACATTTCAAAGGGAGTGGGAACAATTCGAGGTGCAGCAGTGGATTGCCTACGCCAACGAGATTCGTCGAAATCAAAACTGATCCGCCCGTCCTTTTTCACGTTCAGGGATTTCCCAGCAAACCAGGTGGCCCGCGCAGCGCGTGCCATCTTTTTTATTTCTCTCCTCAACAATGATACAATCACCGTATGAAAAAATTTGAAGAAGCAAAATTCAACATCCCTGCCCTCAAGGGCATATCGGCAAAAACTATCGAGGAGCATTTGAAGCTCTACGCGGGCTACGTAAAGCACGCGAACCTTATCCTCGAAAAGATTGCAGAGTATGGCGCTGACAGTGAAAAGCATGCGTACGCCTTGGGCGAATTGCAGCGCCGCTTTGGCTTTGAATTCGATGGTATGCGTAACCACGAATATTATTTCCGATCATTTGAGGGTGGTGCGAAGGGTCTCGACGAGACAGCTGGCGCAAGTGCATTGAAGAAAGCCGTTGAGGAGGAGTGGGGTTCATGGGACGGCTGGATCGCGCGTTTCAAAGCGATCGCCCTCACTCGAGGTATCGGTTGGGCAATGATGTACTACGACCCTGTCACCAAGCGACTTTTGAACGCCTGGGTGGACGAGCAACATCTCGGCCACCTCACCGGCCTCTCCCCTGTTCTCGCGCTCGACATGTGGGAACACTCCTTTGTCGCCGACTATCAGCCGAGCGGCAAGAAGCAGTACGTCGAGGATTTCTTTGCCAACCTCAATTGGCAAGTGATCGAGGAGAATTTTAAGAAAGCGGCTAAATAAGATACACGCGCGACCGCTACTCATGCAAGACCGCTTCGTCAGCGGTTTTTGCTTATCGGAATATTGGTACGAATAAATGTCGGCTCAGAGAAGGTGCGGCCGTCTGAGGTAAAGATGATCGTACCTTTTTCGGAGGTGATGAGCGGAGTGACGTCGAATTTCTTGAGCGTATTCAGCGTCTCCTGATGCGGATGACCATATTTGTTTTGGAATCCGGCAGAAATGACGGCCCATTTTGGCGTGAGTTGAGAGACAAACGACTCACCGGTTGAGGTGCGCGAGCCGTGGTGGCCGACCTTGAGGATATCGACGGGATCGAGCGCACCGAGAAGTGACTCAGTCTTTTTTGTAGCGTCGCCGGTGAGCAACACCGAGGTACTCGCATACACCACCCGGGCAATGATCGAACCATCGTTTGTTTTCCAACCAGACACATCTCTATCAGGAAACAAAATATCGATCTCGGCACCATCACCGATCGGGAAACGAGTTCCCTTTCGCGCAATAAGCGTCTTCGTGCCATTTTCTTTTTGGGCGAGCACGATGTCGTCTTTCAACGTGTGATATGTCGCGGAAACAGACGATGTGCCCGGCTCAAGCACGGCCCCAACATTCATTGTTTGCAACAGCGGGACGAATCCAGCAATGTGATCCTTGTCGGGATTAGTGATCACGATCATGTCGATTGAATGTTGCCAAAATGGGAGTACTTCACCCAGACGTGCAAGTAAAGTACGATCGGGCCCACCATCAAACAGTACGGTTGTACCGTCTGGACCAATCACCAAAATCGCATCCCCTTGCCCAACGTCGAGAAACGCAATCTTAAGTATGCCTGTCGGCGCAGCAATATTTTCAACTCCAACATCACGAGTAATCTGCTTCTCTGGACCGCGTGTGTAGAAAAGAAAAAACCAAACAATTAACACAAGTGCCAGTATCGTTGCAATACCAAGAAAACTTGCTGCCCATTTTTTCCATTCAGTCTGTCTCATGTTGTCTTCCATATTTCCACCACAAGAATCCGCCAGTGACGCCATACCATACTATCACCAGCCAGCCTGGGAAGTACGGTATGGAAACAGTGGAAAGTGGCAGATCAGAAAATAATCGAACAACCACGAAGATGTATGCGAGCAACACGTGGGCGATTGAAGTCGGCAATAAACCAATCGAGAACGGCAGCAGTGTCGCAATGAAACCAAACAGCATCGCAAACGGAATGGTTGGTAGGATCGCAAGATTGGTGAAGACCGACACGAGCGATATGTCCCCCATCGAGTACAACAAATACGGCAGCACGAAGAGTTGTGTGGAGAGTGTCGCAACAAGGATTGCACGTAGCGTTTTGTTGCACCACATGAGACGCCGCTCGATCATCGGCGATAGATAGACAAGACCGATAGTCGACAAAAAGGACAACTGAAACGAAGGGTCAAACATAAGTGTTTGTGGTTCAAATAACACCATCAGAAATGCGGCCAAGAAAAGCGCTCGCGGCACATCGTATGTTCGATAGAAAAAGGCAGCAAGCAGTGCAATGACTGCCATAATGGTCGACCGCATCACGGTCGCCGTCGCCCCAGTCATCACCGAAAACAACACAATGAAACCGATGCCGGAAACGATACCGAGCCGACGCGGTAGACCGGATAGCAGGTACATCACCGCTTGTCCGATGATGGTGATATTGAATCCCGACAATACGACAATGTGAATCACGCCAGCCTTGCGAAAAGCTTCCTCAAGGGCTTTTCCTAGCGAACTTTTTTCGCCAATTAAAAGACCTGCCAAAAGAGCACTCTCCGGTTCAGCAAATCGAGAGCTGATCCGTCGAAGAAAAGTCTCGCGAATTGAGAACAATTTTTCTTTCACCCAACTCCCTTTTCCATGTCCAATATGTGTCACCTTAACTCTCTTCATTTGGTAGTACGTCCCACTGAGCGCGAGGTACTCAGGATAGTTGAAAGTGCGTCCGTTTTCAGAAAGAAAGGCTTCTGGTTTCACAAGTGTTCCAGAAAGTCGAAGACGGTCACCATACCTGATCGGCGGATAGAGCGGAACTGAAACACTGATATTGGTCCGCGCCCCGTCCGGATGAAACAGGGTACGCCAGACCTGACCGCGCTCTTCAGGAGGCTGGACCACCGTACCGGTGAGCTGTATAGAATGGCCAAGATACTGGTCTAGTTCGCTCTTCGGAGCATACATGCGGGCGAGATCGTAACGAATGACACCAAGTGAAACACCGATGAATAACGCTGCGGTCACGTGCACGACTCGCCCAGACCAACGTGTTCGACCGAATTGAATAACCAGAGTAACGCATCCAAAGACAAATAGACCGAGTATGCCGAGCCACCACGGAGTCGGTGTCAGCGAGTGAATCGCCACCCCAAGAAAGAAGCCGAAGAGGCAAAGTCGTGGATCCAACTCCATGACAAATAGTATACAAAAATGGCGATAGAGAAACTGCTAAGAAACGATAAAGAAATCGCTCATTTCAGATAAAGAAATTCTAAAGAAAGAATAAAATTAAAATGAAGAAAAAATGAAAAAGTTCTAAAGAAATTATGAAGAAATTATGAAGAAATTCTAAAGGAAAAACGTGCCCAAAAATCGGAGCTTTTATGCTGAAAATTCCGTTGAAATAATCGATTCTTCGGTTGCCGATAATGCCTTCTTGAACCGGGCGCCACGCACCCCTTTGACGCGAGCCTCGCACTCCTTCCATGTCCTATGGGTTTGCACATCTCCATTCACCGCACTCACATATGAGTACGCCGTGGCCTTGCTGCGCGACCGATCAGCACCCTTATCTTTTTTCTTTTCCATGCTGTGCGAAATATCAAGGACATCGGCGATTGGGTATGCAGAAAAATGTCCGTTATAAAGTGCGGGGACTACCTCCTTTCCGGTCGCCAAAGCAGTCGCGATCACATCGCATCGTTCATTCCCCTTCACACCAATATGTCCGCCAACATACTGCCAACGAACTTGTATTCCATCTGCATTTAGGTGTGCAGTGACTGCGTCTAAACCCTCCCACAATTCACGATTTTCTACGGGAGTTTTTGTAGAAGTGATCCAACCCTTTCGCTTCCAGCCTGCCACCCACTTGGTGATACCGTTGATCATGTAGCTTGAATCCGAGTGAACAACAACATCGTCCGCGACAACAGCGCCCGACTTTTTTTGCGTCGATACATACTCCAGCGCGCGCAACGCAGCGAGCAATTCCATCTGATTGTTTGTTGCAACACGCTCCGCGCCACCCCCCTCTTTCACACAGCGTCCAACAACACCCGACGCATCTGCCTTCTCATACACCGACACAAACCCCCACCCTCCAGGACCTGGATTCCCTCGCGATGCGCCATCGGTAAAAATAGTGATAATCATGGGTCGTGATGATGTTGTATTCAAATGATTATACTGTTTCAAAATATATCCACAATCCTCAAACGTAGTTCTGGGAAATTACGGAATGTTGATTTTTCCAAAGTCGCCACCAGATGCACCCTTTCGCCCACCGCCAATTTCCGGCCAACACCCAATTGGGCCTGCCAATCTTCTGGCGTGCTAAAAAAACCAATTGCCGAAACTTTGTTGCCATTTGTCTTGCTGAACCCAAGCTCGATATGGTTTCGTTCTTTCCCAAACGCTTTCACTTCGCGTAGCAACGCATTTTCAAACAGAAAGAGTGGCTTCGGATTGCCCGTACCGAATGGCGCTAATTTTTCGAGAATACCGTAAGTCTGCCAGTTCACATCATCAAACGCGATCAAAGCGTCTACACAAGAACCATCTTCCGCACCATCCGCCTCGCCTGCACCATCCACCATCTCGTACGCTGCCAATAGATCCGCTTCGAGCTTGTGCACTTCTTCATTCGTCACCGCAAAACCTCCGGCCAACGCATGTCCACCATAGGCAGACAAGGTAGCTCCGGGCACTTTGCACATCAACGCCTGCAGGCTCACCCCATTGGACCGACAGGAACCTTTCAAAACATTCTCACCATCGCGACCCCAAAGAAATACTGGACAAGAATATGCCTCCATGAGCGTATTAGCCGCCAGACCAAGCAGTGCAGGCTTCCATTTTGGATTACCGAGGACAATAAGCTTGGGTTTCGGACGCTCCACACCACCCTCATTCGCCCACCGAGCCTCGAGAGCATGTTTCATTTCCTTCACCATAGCGGCCACAATCCCCTTTCGTTCGTCATTTATGCGGTTCAGGTGATCGCTGAGCTGGTCTGCCTCCGTTTCATCGGTCGTGGAGAGCAAGCGGAAGGCGTCGTGCGGCACGCCCATACGAGAAGCTGCGTTAATGCGTGGGGAGATCGTAAAGCCAATATCATCTTCGGTGAGATTTCGCTGGTCGGTCTTGATCTTCCTCAACAATTTCATCAAACCGACGCGAGGTGACTTTCGCAGCACCTTGAGGCCATAGTAGGCGAATACACGGTTTTCTCCGGTCAGCGGCACCATATCCGAAAGCGTGGCCATTCCGACCATGTCGAGCAGCCACTTCTCCCAACCATCGACAATTTCAACCTCATCAGATACCCCTTTTCCAGCCTTTTTGGCCTTTTTCTGCCACTCCTTCACCAATGCCTGTACCAACTTGAAAATCACCCCTGAACCACAGAGCATTTTCTCCGGGTAGGCACAGTCGTCCTGTTTTGGATTCAAAATTGCGAAGGCGGGCGGCAACATTGGCACTTCTTGGCCCTTTTTGTTCATTTCCGTGAGCGGCAAATGATGGTCAGTGACGATCATGTCCATTCCCAGCTCCTGTCCACGCTTCACCTCGGCAATATCGGCAATACCGCAGTCGATCGTGATCACCAATTTCGCCCTATCCTTCGCAAAACCTTCAACGGCTTCAGTATTGAGCCCGAAACCCTCGTTGTGACGGTGTGGAATGTAGTTGGAGAAGTTGGTGTAGCCGATTTTTTTGAAAAAATCATGCAAGACAACACCGCCCGGAATACCGTCGGCATCATAATCGCTAAAAATAACGATCTTTTCACCCTTTTCTATAGCTGCGAGCACGCGCTTTACCGATTTTGACATGTCTTTCAGCAAAAAAGGGTCATGGGTGTGGGTTTCGTAGCTGGGATTGAGAAATGCTTCGGCAGCCGTTGCCTCCGTGATCCCTCGATGAAATAAAAGGTGTTGAAGAAAGTCTGGATACGCCGCAAGCTCGCTCTTTACCTTCGCAGGAACAGGTGGACGGACAGTGTATTTCGCCTTAGCAGCCGTAGCAGTCATAATGGAAAGTATATCACGCAGGATTTGGCGAATTGACCATCGGCCACCACAGAGCGTCGCCAAAAATGGTATACTTTTGCCCATGAATGCCTGTATTTTCTGCAAGATTGTCGCCAAAGAGGTGCCAGCCGAGATTGTCTACGAAGACGTGGACTTTCTCGCCTTTCTCGATATCCGTCCTCTATCTCCAGGCCACACACTGGTCATCCCAAAGCAACACTACCGATGGGTGTGGGACGTACCGAATGCTGGTGCATATTTTGAAGTGGTAAAAAAGGTAGCTGAGGCCCAGAAAAAAGCCTTTGGCGTGGAAATGGTGCTTTCGAAGATCGTAGGCGAAGAAGTGCCACACGCACATATTTGGGTATTTCCAGACAATGTTGCAAGTGCGAAATTTGAAAAGAGTGACATCGCAGGAAACGCAAGAAAGATTCGAGAAGTTATGGGAAAATAGTACGGCTACTACGCAAGCGCCTCAACGCCCACCAACGTGCCGTTCGCCAAAAAGTCGAGCATTGCACCACCGCCAGTAGACACAAAAATCTGTTCGTTACTGAGACAGGCCTCAAGTAGACCCGCCTTCGAGAGCACAGCGATCGTATCTCCCCCACCAAGCACTGCGCGCGCTGAACTTTTCATCACCGCCTTCGCGAGGTCGATGGTCGATTGTTCAAAACCTTTTTCATAGTCGCCGAGTGGACCATTCCACAGCACGAGCTTTGCCGTGCGAAGCATGCGGCTCAAATAATCCACTGTTTCAGGACCGCAGTCGAGAATGCGGTCAGTCGCAGACACCTCGGTCGGGAGCTTTGGGTATGTATCAGGTGTATTCACCAACACATCAACGGGTGTAGCGCAGCGTGGGTGCGCAGCGATGGCCGATAGGTCGATAGCACCCTTCGCACGGAGAGACTGCCCCACTTCGAGACCACGTTGAGCAAAAAGGTCATTCGCCAAGGCACCACCGACAAACACAAGATCTGCTTTGGTGAGGAATTTCTGGACCAATGGCAGCTTGGTCTCAAATTTCGCACCACCAAGGATGAAAATAAACGGGCGCAACGGTTGAAAGGCCTGCGACAAATGCATCACCTCGCTATCAAGCAGCGGGCCAGCAAAGTGCGGGAGGAGCTTCGGCAGTCCAACAATAGAGGCATGCGGCCGATGTGACACGGAAAAAGCCTCGTTTACATATACATCGCCAAACTGTGCGAGCTTTTTGGCGAAATCGACAGAATTTTCCTTCTCACCTGCATCAAGCATGCGAAGATTTTCCAATATTGTGACGTCTCCATTCTTCATCTGCGTCGCATGAGCAGAAAGTGCGTCGAAGGATTCGACAAAAGTCACCATGGTCTTTTCATTCACATACTCAGCCACGAGCCGAAGCGACACAGTCTCAACACTCTCAATATGTGCCAATACCACCGTTTTCGCACCTGCTTTTTTCAACCATTCGATGGTGGGCAGCAACTTTTGAATTCGAAAATCGTCTCGCACCTCCAATTGACCACCCTTCCCTTTTACAATCGGCACATTTAAATCCGCACGCAAAAGAACTCGCTTCCCAGCGAGCGAACCAGCTTGGTCGAGTGTTTTGTAGCTATTTGAGCTCATTGGCAATCTTGGCGATAGCAATAAAGTCGGCAGGAACAAGGCTTTCTCGGCCAATCAAAAGACCGTCCACTTCCCCCTCCTTGAGAATCGCCTCACAATTCTCCGCATTCACTGAGCCGCCATACAAAACTGGTACTTTTGAAGCAGACACAGGGTCATAGAGATCGGAAAGTACCTTGCGGACATAAATACCGGTCTCATGCACCTGTCCAGGTGACATTGCGGCACTCGCGCCAATTGTCCAGACAGGCTCATATGCAATCACAAGCTTTTTCAACTCGCCGACAGACAAAGTAGCGAGCGACTGCGTGATCTGCTCTTTCAAGAACGCCAAGTACTTCCCCTGAGTGTCACGCTCTGCTTCACCAATGCAAACAATCGCCGTGAGACCATTGCGAATCGCCAAAAGTGCCTTCTTGGTGACAACAGCATCTGTTTCAGCCATCTTTCGGCGCTCAGAATGACCAATAATAGCGTAAGTCGCCCCGCACGAAGCCGCCTGCTTTGCTGAAACCTCTCCGGTATACGAACCCCCTTCTTCCGTAAACACATTCTGCACTCCAGCAGCCAGACGTGTCCCATTCAGGGCCTTTTGCACCTCCGACAAATACAAGGAGGGCGGACAAAGCACCACTTTCGCCTTCAAAAAACTCTTGGTTCCACGCTTCACTTTCGCCACAATATCCTTTGCTTCCAATACACTTCCTGGATTCATCTTCCAGTTTCCGACGATTAATGATTGCATTCGCTTCTTTTTCATTTCGATAGTATAGCACCTCAGAACAAGAGAGTGCGAGTAAGTGGGACACACGCAAAAGCCTGGAGGCTTTTCGCTCGGGCTCGGCCCGTCGGCCTCCGCAGTTCCCACTTACTCACACCCTCTTGTTCTAGATATTGTCGAGAAGTGAATACGTCGGACTAATCATGGAGACGGCAAAGAATCCTACTGCGGAACCGATAAGTACCATGAGCAACGGCTCAATGATTGTGGACATGTCTTTCGTCTTCTGTTCCA
Source organism: bacterium (assembly GCA_037130265.1). Lineage (GTDB taxonomy): Bacteria > Patescibacteriota > Minisyncoccia > Phycocordibacterales > JBBTRF01 > JBBTRF01. The sequence goes on along the minus strand of JBAXTI010000001.1, from coordinate 78,023 downwards.
CTTCTCCTTCATAAAAAGTCGCAATACCGAGCATCATTTCGGCCAATTGGCCTGTTTCCTCGCCCACACTGGTCATTTCGCCGACAAAAGCCGGATACAAATGCTCATTTTCGATGAACACACTTGAAATCGGGTCGCCTTTCTGCACATTCAGCCGCGCCTTTTCAAGTACTTCTTTGTAAAAAATATTTTGCACAACATCACGAGTGATCTCCATGGCTGCCAAAAAGGACACACCGGCTGAAAGCAATGAAGATAAGGTGCGGGCCGTACGAGCCGAATTGGACTCTTTCACCAAGACACCAACAATCGGTAGGCGGAGCATGACTTTGTCGATAAGCTTACCACCAAAAGCGCTGCGCTTGAAGAAAATGATGCCAAAAATAACTGCGGCAACGGCCAAAATGAAAGCGATCGTATGGTATCGAAGAAAATCACTCGTCGAAACGATGAGTTGCGTGCTCCATGGCAATTTCACATGCAACTCTTTGAATGTGTTCGTAAGAGTCGGCACTACATAGATAAACATAAGCACACCGATAACAGCAATCAGACACATCACGATCACTGGATAGATAAGTGCGCCCCGCAAGCGCTTCTGGAGCAAATAGCTCTTCTCCATCTGCCCACTCAAAGTCTTTAGTGCACCAGAAAGATTACCCGATTCCTCGCCGGAGCGGACCATGGAGACGAAAAGTGGCGAAAATACCTTCGGAAAGCCCACCATGGCCTCGTTCAGCGTCTTGCCGCCGCGAATCTCATTGTTGATCGTCGATACGACCTCTTTGAATTTCTGATTTCTCGATTGACGCTCGATTACAGAGAGGATGCGAGACAAAGTGAGGCCCGCCTCGAGCATCGCGCTCGTATTACGGGCAAACATTATCTTCTCGCGCATGCTAATGCGACCAAAAAGCTGACGAATTTTCTCATCGAGCACAGAATGCTTCTCGAGAGTCTCCTCGGCACTCACGAGCATGAGCCCCTTCTCTTTCAGCTCACGGGCCACTGCAAAGCGATCCGCAGCATCAGCCGTTCCCTCTCTGGAAACGCCATTTGGATCGACTGCTTTGTATGAAAATAGTGGCATGATATTTTTTGGCCGAAGCTCCCTCCATATCTACTCGGAAATCACTCGAAGCACTTCCTCGATCGTTGTCCTGCCCTCTACCGCTTTGAAAATACCATCCTCGAGCATTGTCATCATCCCTTCCTTGCGAGCCTGTGCCTCGATTTCCGACGCACTTTTCTCCTGCATCACCAATTCACGAATCGTATTGGTCACTTTCAACACTTCATGAATACCGAGACGACCATGGAAACCATCTTCGGAATCCTTCGAGGCTTTTGGCTTGTAGAACGGAATCTTTTCCCATGTAGCTGCCTGGTCAATAATCTTTTCTTCCTTCAACAGAGCAAGAACATGGTCGAGATCCACTTTCTTGCCAAGAGACTCAAGCTGAGCCTTCGTCAAAAGGTATTTCTCCTTGCTCTCGGTGAGCTTGCGGATGAGACGTTGGCCGATAATGACATTTACCGTCGACACCACGAGAAACGGTTCAACCTTCATATCAAGCAATCGAGGGATCGCACCAGCCGCACTGTTGGTGTGGAGCGTTGAAAGCACCAAGTGTCCGGTGAGCGAAGCATTGATCGCCAGAGATGCCGTCTCATTGTCGCGAATTTCACCGACCATGATGATATCCGGGTCTTGTCGCACCAAGGTACGCAGACCGCTCGAAAAAGTGAAGCCAATTTCCGGACGCACCTGAGTCTGATTGATACGCTTCATCTGGTATTCAATCGGATCTTCAATAGTCGAAATATTCACATCCGCCGTATTCACAATATCAAGCATTGTGTAGAGCGTGGTGGTCTTTCCGGAGCCTGTAGGACCAGAAGTGAGGATCATGCCGGTAGTCTGCTTGAGCGCCTGATGCACAAACTCCAAGCCACGACCATGGAAGCCCATTCCCTCGAGGGTGAAGCCTGAAACGCTCTCGCGGAGGAGTCGCATTACCGTTTTTTCACCGTAATATGTCGGAAGCATCGAAACACGGAAGGAAACCCGCTCGTTGTTGACATCCACCTTGAAACGGCCGTCTTGCGGCAGACGCTTCTCGTCGAGCTTGAGGTTGGCAAGCACCTTGAGACGTGCGGTCACGCTGCTAATAGCGTTTTTGGGCAATACCATGGCATCGTGGAGCATGCCGTCGATACGATATCGCACCAGCATCTGCTCTTCCATCGGTTCAATATGGATATCGGACGCATTTTGTAGGATCGCGTGCTTCAAAAGGGTCTCTACGATACGAATCACCGGCAATTCCTCCGCCATTTTCTTCAAATCACCCTCAGAAGCAGCATCTCCACCCACTTGGTCAGCCAAAGTCTTCAGACTTGCGGTGTCTTTCTGAATAATATCGCCGAATTCCGCCTTGAGACTCTTCTGGTACTGCAAAACACCTGACTTTATGGAATCGGCATCAGTGAGACGCGCCAAAATCTTCAACTTCGTCTTCTTTTTAATGAAATCGATAGCCGCGAGGTCATCGATGTCGGTCATTGCCACCTCAAGAGATTCCTCGCTCTTATTGAACGCGATCACATTGTGATTGCGTGCGATTGGCTCAGGAATCATCGACAACACATCAAAATCAATCTTCTGTCCCTTTAGGTCCACAAACGGAATACCGAGCACATATGCCTGCATACGACGCAGGTCGTCTTCTGAAAGCTTTCCAGCAGTCACCAAAAGCTGTCCGACACCGACGCCTTTCTCAGCACCCTCGGTCTCAGCCACCTCGAAATCCTTCTTAGACACCAATCCGGAGTCGAGAATGAGCTCCTTCAGCTGTTTCGGTTCGATGAACATTGCTGTGTATTATATCACCAACAGAACGGTGGAGTATCCACTGTTGTGTGAAAACAAAAAACCCGGGCATGCCCGGGTTTTTTGTTTTGTCTTGTTTTTACCAGTATCTTTACATTGCCCTCATCTGAACCAATTGATTGCTGCCATTTTGACCAACGACGACACCGACGCCGTTCACCCAATCATTTGCATTGAGAGGTACCTGTGAGACACGTCCGAATGGTGACCATACAAAAGCTCCGCTGCTCAAACCTACGGTATAGGTGGAATCACCTACCAAAGTGGTCGTTATCGAAGATCCGGTTGTTATACCAAGAATAGCGAGTGCACGCACCTCAAAGTATCGGGTAGTTCCCGCCGGAATAAGTAGCGCCGTTGATGTGCCGGTCGCAGCGACAATGACGCTCACAGGACTACTGCCACTCACCGTAGTAGTGCTGAGTGCGAGAGCTCCATTGCCCGATGCTGTGGAAACAGGCTGAGTGTAGGACGCATCCTGATATCCGTAGATATTCATGCCATAGACCGTGACACCTGAAGTAGCGCTTACGACAAGGCCGACCTTGGCCAAGCTGATTGGACCACCTGCACTTGCGGTGACCTTAAATCGCAGCAACTTGCCATCTGAAACACCTGATGAACTAAGTGAATCAATAGTCACCGAAGGCAACGACTGAAACACGCGAATTCCTGTGGAATTCGTAAATGTTCCGATAGTGTAGAGAGTTACGCCAGAATCTACACCGACACCACGGGCACCATCGGCACCGTTGTAATCCACTCGCACCAAATCACTTGTGTTTGCAGGAACGAGAACAGATGAAATATCCGCCTTCACAACAAGAACCTTGTCGCTATTTTTAGGAATAATCACAGGGGTGGATAGAGATGTTGTACCTGTGGTATTGGAACCAACAAACATCATTTGCCCCACCTGAGTGGCGCCGTCCCAAATAGTCACAGCAGAGAGGTTGCCTGAGTTGCCGGATGTGAGCTTTAGTCCGATTCTGTCGAGGCGAATAGCTTCACCGACAGCTGAAACCTTCAAAGCATTGAGGACTACACCAGCAGAACCAGCTGAGACATTCTTAAGTGCTGGGGCTGAAGCATCGGATGAGACAGAGAGGGTGGTTACGCCAACAGCCACAGGCTGGCTGGTGTTATTTGGCTGAGCAGGAAACACGTTCTGTGAAGAAGTTACACTGGTGAGACCTGTGGTTGCGGGACTCGCCAAATCGAATGCATAGGTAGCGCCAGCTTGCGCACTCGATGATACATTACATTTAAGTGCAAATGTCTTAATGACACCGCGTGGAATCACGATGGGTTGATTAAATGAGATTGTCGTGGAAGCACCGTTTGCGCTTATAGGATTGAGAATATTTGCACCGTTATTGAGAGCAACACTGCCGTCATAGAGACCACAACTTGTGAGGTCACTCGGCCGAGCAATTGAATTTGTTTTGTAGTTTATAGCGAGATTACTCATTCGAACACCTTCTGGCGATGTCGACTTTGAGGTGTCTACTGTGTATGAAGAAATCAACGCCTGGACACTGCCCCCAGTCACCGTTCGTGATGAGGAAGAAGCGACGCTTATTTCCACAACAGGCTTAACTGGAGCAACTGGGACAGCTGGTACATCAAACGCCACTGTGGAATTGTCATCAAAAATGAATGTCAATTTCGCTCCGGCAAAACTTTGACTTTCGGACTGAGCATAGATCTTAAACGTGTGGGTTCCTGCCCAAAGAAGGAACGTGTCAGCGCTCTTATTCACCAACTTTTTGTCAGCCTCGTACACAACAAGTGGGTATTCGCTCGGATTATTGGTCGACCAACGTTCATTGCCATAACTATGGTCGAGGCGCACGGCGCTAACATTTTTTGTGCCCGGCGCAATAACACTGAGAGTGATCCCCCAATCATTCGAGCCTCCTTTGGATGCAGCGTTTACATTGCCGCGACCCGGAGCAAACACACCCCACACGCCGGCGAAATCTTCATTCGTCGAAGTGACGACTGCAGAGCCTGTAGGCATGGTCCCGATTGGGCAAACTGCGAGAGAAGATGAGACAGCCGCAGCCTGTGCCGATGCAATCTGAGAAATACTTGCATCAGCATGAGGCTGAACACCTGTCGCATAGTATGCATTGGCCAATATAGTCGTCGTCCCATGAGCAAAAAACGGAAGCATTGCTGCTGCCATAAAAAAGCTGAGGATTTTTTTGCTGAAGAGTGATGACATGGGGTGGGAATGATACATAATAATTGACGAATAAATAATTCAGCGCATAAAGTACGAGAGCTGCGGTCAAAAATGACCGCAGCTCTCGTTTACGCTTACATAGTATTGTAACACTGACCTGCCTTAGCACAAGCGATCTTATACACAGACCCCTCACCTTGTCGACTTTTAAACTTTGATGTGTTAAAAAATACTTAGTTAGTCCTCCTAAAAACCTATGAATGTCATCGTACCGTCCCCAGCGCCCGATCCAGGAGTGCTCTGCATCGACCTCGGCAACACCTTCATGGTGAAACACGGCGGCATTCCCTACATCCAACCTAGCGCAGCCATCGTGGTCCGGTTCCTCATCCACGGCATTTTCGGGCCGGAAAATGTCCATCTTGTCTCCAGGGTCGACGCCGACCAAGAGAAGCGGACAAAGGATTGGTTCAGCGAAAACGGTATCTACAAGCTCACCGACCTGCGCCGTGAAAATGTGCACTTCTGCCGCGAACGCGAGGGGCAAGCACCGATCTGCCAGCGGCTCGGTGCCACTCACATGATCGACGACCGGCCCGAAGTGATGTATCACCTTCCATTCGTCCCCAATCGCCTTCTTTTCAATCCCGACAGCGGCGACATGGCTAAGTGGGAGAGCAAGCTTGGCAACATCAAAATCGTCGCTTCCTGGCCTCATGTGGGCCAACTTCTACTCCCGCCACATTTAATGGACGAATTGATCACGAAAGAGTGACTCGCACATCAGAGCCGCGCCACTAGGTGGCTCGGCTTTTTTCATCCCCATCGACACTCTGTTGACGTCCCTCCCCATTTCCGCTATAGTATGTAGGTCCAAGTTCGCCTCCCGGCGGGCTTTATTTTTTAAAAGCGTGGACAACGCCGGCAAGACATCGGCTCGTCCGCAACATTATTCGCCCAACAACAAAGATATGTTCGACTTAAAAGTAATCAACTCGGTCCTCGCGCAGCTCGAAGAGGAGCGCGGTATTCCAAAGGAAAAGATCATCGAGGCCATTGAAATGGCTCTCGCGACTGCGTACAAAAAAGAGTACGGCAAGAAAGGTCAAATCGTCCGAGCGAAATTCGACCTCAACACCGGCAAAACTGAGTTCTCTCAGGTGAAGGTGGTAGTGGACGACTCTCGTGTCATCATTGAAGATCCTGCGACGACCGAAAATGCCGCAGACATCGACGAGACCACCGACGGCGTGGTGGATGAGCGTGCCCGATTCAACCCGGAGCATCACATCATGATCGAAGACGCACAGAAGATGCGTAAAGGCGTCGCCCTCGATGACGAAGTGGTCTTCCCTCTCGATGCAAAGGACGATTACGGACGCATTGCTGCACAAACAGCAAAGCAAGTGATCATCCAGAAGATCCGCGAAGCAGAAAAGGAGTCTGTACTCCGAGAATACGGCAAGCGCCAGGGAGAAGTGATCTCCGGCACCGTACAGCGTATTGAACGCGGAAATATCTTTGTTGATTTGGGACGAACGGTGGCAATCTTGCCATACGAAGAGCAGATTCCGGGAGAGCGATACAAGCAGGGAGAGCGTGTGCGAGGCTACCTCGCCTCGGTAGAAGACGGCGCAAAGGGTGTCTTTTTGCGAATGTCTCGAGCGCATCCAAAGTTTCTCGAGAAGTTGTTTGCGGTGGAAGCACCTGAAATCGCTTCTGGCACTGTAGAAATCAAGGCGATTGCCCGTGAAGCCGGATCTCGTTCAAAGGTTGCGGTCACCTCTCACGACAGCCACATCGACCCTATCGGCTCTATGGTTGGCCAGCGAGGTGTGCGTGTGAACACTGTATCTAGCGAGCTCGGCGGTGAGAAAATTGATATTATTGAGTGGTCAGCTGAACCAAAGAAGTTCATCGAGGACGCCCTCTCTCCTGCGAAGGTGGTGAGTGTCTCTCTTGATGAACGAGATACCAAGGCGACCGTGAAGGTGGCGGAGGATCAGCAGTCTTTGGCGATCGGCAAAGGCGGACAGAATGTTCGACTCGCCGCAAAGCTCACTGGTTGGAAGATCGACATTCAGTCTGATGGACCAGCGAAGGTAGCGGAGGGAGCAGAGAGCGAAGCGGTAGCGGAGGAGAAGTAATCGAAGCGAGCAGTGCAAGGGCGATTGGCCCGCGCGCAATTATTCAAAATAATAATCACAAACCCATGAGCATGAATTTGTGGCATGACATCGAACCAGGCAGCATCGAGTCGATCAATACAATCGTCGAGATAAACCGTGGTTCAAAGAATAAGTACGAAATCGACAAATCGACCGGCCTTATCGCCCTCGACCGAGTGTCTCATACTGCACAAGACTTCCCCTTCGACTACGGCTTCGTCCCTCGCACCCTCTGGGAAGATGGCGACGCGCTCGACGTGATCGTCCTCACCACCTACCCATTGTTCCCTGGGCTTCTGGTCCGTGTGCGACCGGTAGCCGTGATGGAGATGATTGACAGCGGCGATTCAGACGCGAAGCTTATCGCAGTGCCAGTAGATGACCCTCGATGGGCCAATGTGAAGGATTTGCAGGATGTTAACCCTCACACCCTCAAAGAAATCGAGCATTTCTACTCAACCTACAAGCAGATTCAGAAGAAAGAGGTGAAAGTTCTCGGTTTCAAGGGCCGAAGCGATGCCGAGAAGGCATTTGCTCGAGGCATTGAGATCTACAACGCCAAGTTTGGCGCCCCGAAAGGTACGAAATAGTGCGCAGGACGACATAGTGTCGTCTATCTCACTTATCCCCCTTTTGTCCAAAATTGTACTTTTGACGAAAACGGCCCTGTTTAGGGCTTTTTTCTTACATTTTAGTCGCAAAACCCCTCCAAAAGCTCGATTTTATTGCACAAATATGCTATAGTATCTGCCTACCCACATGAACACAAAACCAACAATAACTGCCGCAAAAGTAGTTACCGCCGGAATTGCGCTCACCCTTCTCCTTTCCGCAAGCCCTGTTTTTGCGCAGACAGCCTCGGCATCTGCTACGACGGCTCAAAATCAGGCTTTTCGACCACAATTGGCCATGTTTGAAGGATTTTCTTCATGGTTCACTCAGTTCAAAAATAGCCTTTCTCCGGCCCCAACCCCTGCTCAAAGTGTATTTGTGGCTCCGACACCTGCAGCTACAACACCAGAGTCAGATGAGGATCCTCTCAAAAACATCCGCCACGGCCAGAACGTCCTCAATCGACTCAACGATAAACACGACGATCTAAGTAATGTGGTGGGCCAGCTCAGCAAGCAGGTAGACGACTTTACCGCACGAGGCTTTGACACTTCGAAGGTAAAGGTGTTTACTGACCTCGCTCAGGACAAATTGGCAGTAGCTGGGTACGATATCAAACTCGCTGCATCGGCCATGGTGACAATCGCTGAGGACGAACAGTCTACCAACGAAGACATCCGAATCACCCTAAAGGCTGCGGATGAGAGCGTCCGTACTGCCAGCCAGTCAGTAGCGACAGCGAAGACCAAGGTTCGCGACTTCGCAATGAAGGTTCGCAAGGAGAGCAGATAAGCGACGACAGAACAGTCGCGAAACAGCAGTCGGAATTTACTATATTTACTTTTTTCAATGAGCAACACCACCCACACCCATGGCCACAGCCACGGGGAGCATCCGCGACACTATTCAAATATCAAGACCAAGAAGGTCGTTGGTTCTCAAGTAGAGATCACTGGCGAGATTAGCGCTGCGGAGATGAAGCGTGCATTCAAGGAATCTTTGAAGGCGTTTTCTGAGCAGGCTTCTGTGCCAGGATTCCGAAAGGGTCATGTACCAGCGGATGTTATTTTGAATAAAATGGGTGAGATGGCCGTGCTTGAGCACGCTGCAGAGGGTGTGCTGTCGCACGAATACATGCACATTGTGGTGGACCACAAGATCGAAGCGATCAGCCGTCCGCAGATTGAGCTCACCAAGATTGCGAAGGATGCACCGCTTGAGTTTAAGATCACTGTTGCCGTCTTTCCCGAGGTGAAGATGCCCGACTACAAGAAGATCGCAAAGACCGAGATGAAAAAGGAGGAGAAGATCGAGATCACCGACAAGGAATTCGACGGTGCCATCGACGAAATTCACAAGACGTACGGGAAGAAGGAGGGGGCAACGGCGGACGCCCCTCTCGCCCCGCTTGATGACGCACTCATACAGACTCTTGGCGATTTCAAGAATCTTGCTGAGTTCAAGACAAAGCTGAAGGAAAACATGCTCAAGGAGAAGGAGTATCGTGCAAAAGAGAAGAAGCGACTCCAAATCGGTGAAAATATCGTCGCGGAAATGACGGCTGACCTTCCAGAAGTACTCGTCTCAAGCGAACTCGCAAAGATGTGGGGCGAATTCGAGCACAACATCTCTCGCATGGGCCTCAAGATTGAAGATTACTTGAAGCATATCAAAAAGACCCGCGAAGAGCTCAGCAAAGAGTGGCGAAAAGATGCCGAAAAGCGCGTCAGCCTGCAGATTGCCCTCAATCGTATTGTCAGTGAGGAAAAGCTCCTGCCAAGTGACGCAGAAGTGACGGCGGAAGTTGAGAAAATTCTCGCAGAACACAAGGATGCCGACGCTGAACGTGCTCGAGCATATGTAGAAATGGTACTTGGCAACGAAAAAGCCTTTCGTTTCTTGGAGGAGCAGAAGTAGCGACTCAAATAAAATAGCTAGTCTTTTTAGTCTCGAGCGTAGATGATTTCAACATGTCTTGTTATTCTTCCAAAGCTCGATTATAGAGAGATTCGAATTCTGCCTCACCCTTAATAACAACGCCGCTCTGGCTATCTAAATAATTAATGGCCGAAAACTCTCCTATCATTTTTGGTGGGGTGTCGGACGAATAAAACCTCAGGGAGTACAGGATCTCTTTATTCGAAGATAGATCTGTTATACCCTTCCATACATTAAACGACTCGCCCTTACCGCCACCTGAGTGAATTTCCCTACCAAAAAGACATTTCTTCAGACGAGCATTGTAGTGATAAGAAACATTATTGAGAAATCCTTCTTCTCTTGTGTGTTTTGATTCAAAATCACTCCTTGCTAACATCCCCAACTTGGCACAGCCAAGGTCCAGTGATTCCTCCTCTTTCGTAATTTTTTGAAGAATACCTACAACAATGAAAATCGAGGTTAGAGCTAATACCGTCATTATAAAAAATTTCTTCTTCATTTGTCCATACTAGCACCAAAGACAATCACGGAGCAAACTCAAAATATCTACCCCATCACCACCAACGCCGCCGCAACAATGGCCGCCGTTTCAGTTCGGAGCACCTGCGAGCCGACAGTCACGATCTGTACACCGCGGCCTTTAAAGAGAGTGAGCTCGCGATCGGTCCAGCCACCTTCTGGGCCAACGAGAATGCCGAGGCCCCTCCCTGCTTTTGTCGCCTGGCCAAAAATCTCGCCACGCAACTCCACTGACCACTGTTTGCCAGTGAGGTGAAAAGCGACGAATTCAGTATCGGCGCCGTACTTCGCAAACAATTCATCAATTGGGCAAATTGGCGCGAGCGTTGGCACCCTAGCACGCTCGGATTGCTCGGAAGCTTCAACAAGGATCCTTTGACAGCGCTCTTCATTGATCGCCAGCTTCTCCGAACGGTCCGAAAGTACTGGCACAAAACCACTTAGGCCGATTTCGGTCCCCTTTTCGAGTACATATTCGAATTTGTCCTTCTTTGGGAGTGATTGGAACAGAATCACCTGCGACAAACCTGAACCAGCCCGTGCGGAGGGAGCCTCGTGTCTCTCAAGCACATGGAACACCCCCTCAGTCTTCTCGAGAGAAACAATCTCCGCCGTGTATTGGAAGCCGGTATTGTCGAGCAAAATCACTGAATCACCTGCATGCAAACGAAAAACACGCTTGAGCTGGTGAACAAGAGCTTCGTCGTGGATGTGTAGCTCGCGACGGTCGCCGATTGGCTCGTTTAGTGACTTATGAACGAAAAAACGCTGGAGTTTCATAGATGTTGTATGTTTCGTGTTTAGTGTATGGCAAATGGCACGAAAAAGAAAGGTGGCGAACGGTGACCAAAAGTTGCGAAATTGCCACAATTTCATTATAGTAAGCGCATGTTAATCCCAACCGTTATCGAAAAGTCGCAGTTTGGCGAGCGAGCGTATGATATCTACTCACGCCTGCTTCGTGATCGCATTATCTTCCTCGGCGGCCCAGTAGACGACCACATGGCCAACATCATCATCGCCCAGCTCCTCTTCCTCGAATCTGAGGATGCGAAGAAGGATATTTTCCTCTATGTAAACTCTCCGGGCGGCTCTGTCACCGCTGGTCTCGCCATTATCGACACCATGCGACATATCAAGCCGGACATTTCGACCGTGGGCGTCGGTATCGCTGCGTCCATGGGCGCGATGATCCTCTCTTGCGGCAAAAAAGGCAAGCGTATGATTCTGCCAAACGCCGAAGTGATGATCCATCAGCCATCGGGCGGCACCGAGGGCATGGCCTCTGATATTGAGATTTCTGCAAAGCACATTTTGAAGACTCGCGAAAATCTCAACAAAATGCTCGCCAAGAATACCGGACAATCGCTCGCTCAGATCGAAAAAGACGTTGACCGAGACTTCTTCATGTCTGCTGAGGAAGCAAAAAAGTACGGAATCGTCGACAAAGTGTTGCCAGCGAAGGAGTAGTGACAAGAAAAACAGCGGCCAGCAACGGTCGCTGTTTTTCTTTACAAACCTCTCGATCCGTTATACTATGACCTCGTTCCCTTTTAATTGTTAATCGCTTCCTTCGGACAGCCGACACGATAGACACGACCGACTTCCTGAACCCCTGAAACACTTCGCACTTCTGAATTTCCAATACGGCCCCATTCAATAAAGTCATTCCCTTTCCATCGCAGACTCTGTTCGGAAAAGCCGCTAAAATATGTCATTAAAACTCGCTGCCCTGGCCGCTAGTATGGCCAGCTTGATCAGTATTGCACTTGGATATTATCTCCGAGTGCTCATTTCGCTTGGGAAAAAGGGCTCTGTTGAGCTCCAGCTTAAGCAACTCCACCTCGAAGCCGAGGAGAAGTCGCAGAAAGTGCTCAGTGACGCCGAGACTAAGGCCGCTGACATTCTCCGTGATATTCGCGCGTCTTCGAAGGACAAGGAGGAGTCTCTCAAGAAGACGGAAGAGCGCCTCAATAAGAAGGAGGACTTGCTCGACCGCCGCCAGAGCGATCTCGACAAGGAAGTCGAGAGTATCAAGCAGAAAATCAACGAAGTTCGCATTATGAAGGACAAGGTTGAGGTCATGGAGAAACAAAAGCTCTCGGAATTGGAAAAAATTGCGAAATTGACCAGCGAGGATGCGCGAAACCAGATCATTTCAAGCGTAGAGAAGGCCAATGAGGACGATATCATGAGCCGCATGCGCAAACTCGAGCAGTTTGGTGAGGAAAAGCTTGAGGATAAGGCAAAGGAGATCCTCGGTGCTTGTATTCAGCGTCTCGCAGGAGCAGTACCTGCCGACATGATGTCCACCAGCGTCACTATTCCGTCGGACGAGGTGAAGGGCAAGATTATTGGTAAAGAAGGTCGAAATATCAAGGCTTTTGAGCGCATCACTGGTGTAGAGCTCATCGTGGATGATGCACCAGGCATCATTGTAGTATCCTCTTTCGACCCAGTACGCCGCCAAGTGGCCAAGATCGCCCTCGAGCGCCTCGTGGCAGACGGCCGTATTCAGCCAGCCAAGATCGAAAAGGAGGTCGAACAGGTGCAGAGCGAATTGAACAAGATTATCAAGGATAAGGGCGTCGAGGCTGCTCAGGAGGTGGGTGTGATCAATATCGACCCTCGCGTGTTGCAGATATTGGGCCGTTTGCACTTCCGCACCAGCTACGGCCAGAATGTGTTGGCTCACTCAGTGGAAATGGCGCACATTGCAGGCATGATCGCAGAGGAGATCGGCGCCAATGTGGCTGTAGCGAAGGCCGGAGCGCTCCTCCACGACATTGGCAAGGCCCTCGACCACGAGGTGGAAGGCACCCATGTGGAGATTGGCCGACGTATTTTGCAGAAATTCGGGGTAAGTGATCAGATCGTGAAGGCGATGGAGGCGCATCATGAGGAATATCCGTACGAAACCGTGGAATCGCGTATTGTGCAGACAGCAGACGCTATTTCCGGTGGCCGACCAGGTGCTCGACGCGACAGCATTGAGAACTATTTGAAACGCTTGGGTGATTTGGAGGCCATTGCGACGTCATTTAAGGGTGTCGAGAAAGCCTACGCTCTCCAAGCAGGCCGAGAAATAAGGGTTTTTGTGACTCCAGCCGATATCAATGACCTCGAGGCCAAGCGAATTGCACGCGAGATCGCTTTGCGTATCGAAAAGGAGCTTCGGTACCCTGGCGAGATTAAAATTACCGTTATTCGTGAGACCCGAGTGATCGAAGTGGCGCGGTAGGCACAAAAACGATCGGCAAAACCGACAGAAAAAGTGGGTAAAAAGCGCTGAATTTGACATCACGGCGCTTTTTAGTTGTAAACAGATGCTAGTTGCGTAAAAAATGGCCTACTATATAATTATCCTGGGTTAAACCAATTCCTTGTGAAAGTGAGTTGGAAAATAAGTCGAGAATAAAAAAGCAGCGACAGCAAAAGTTCGGAGAATGTATTTTATTTCGTAATTTTCATTCATATGAATAAAGCATCTATCGTCGACGCAATCCACGCGAAGATCGGAGGCACCAAGGTTCAGGCTGAGCAAGCTATGGACGTAGTGGTGGAATCTATCGTCAACACCATGAAGGGTGGCAACGAAGTATCTATCGCAGGAATCGGTATATTCTCAGTGAAGGCGCGAGCAGCGCGAGACGCAAGAAATCCTCGAACCGGTGAGACTATCAAGGTTCCAGCGATGAACGTTCCAAAGTTCCGAGCAGCAAAGGCGCTGAAGGATGCGGTAAAATAAAGAGCAACAAGCTCTTATCAGCCCAGCTGATAATTCCGCCTCAGCCAAATTCGTCGGAGCCCTCCACAAGCACCGACATCTCTTCTCGAGAAGCAAAAACCGCCCAAGGGCGGTTTTTGCTTTGTATGAATACTTTGTTGTTTGTGCGGGCAGAGAGAATCGAACTCTCGTCTACACATTGGAAGTGTGTTGTTCTACCACTATACCATGCCCGCATTTACTACTTTTTCTCTTTCATCAAAACAGTTTCGATCATCGCATTTATCCTTCTGAAAAGCGTCACACCCAAGGTTCTTTTCCCATGAGAAATCACACTGAGGTGGGCGGTCCCATACGGAGTCTTTCCTCTCTTTGACGCCTTTTTGTCTTTTCGCCGATCGACATGTACCGGATAGAAGTGCTTTTTCGAGAGACCAACTTGAGATGACCAAAATTGTATTGACGCATCGACATCCGAGTCAGGGTACAGGTGAAGACGGATTCTAAAATGATCTCGGGTGATCCCGAACACCTCCCGAAACCACTTGATCGAGAACCGGATAATGTCTGGGTTCGAATTGATCATTCTCACAATGTTGTGAGTCTTTGTACCCTCACCGAGGTATAGCCCGAGACCAAGCATGAAGACATCTCGACGATACATCGTACCCACAGCCGTCTCAGCATAGCTTTTCGCATCCTCAAGTGAAGCCTTTCTAATTCGGCTTTTTGTGAGTGTGGAAGCCACACGAGCCCTACCAATCTTCTCGACTGTCTCGTGGTTTGGCACATACGGAACATCGGACAGCCAATAATTCAGTGTGCCTTTACTCTTTTTGGTCTTCTCAGAAATATAGCTATACGAATAGCCCTTTCTTCTGAGCTCAACAGCTAAGTCGTGTGCCTCTTTGTGACTCATTAGATATACAGCATAGCACATACCATATGCCTGTTCGAATACTATTTAAGACTGATTTCGAAGAACTGACCCTGATACTAGCAAAAAAAGAGGCGCATGAAAAGGAGGTAGGATATAATGGATGAATGGAAGGCTTTATCGATCAAGCTGGCCGAGCGCTCGTATCTCTTGTTTTGGCCGTGGCCGCTTTCGTGCACTCTGCACTACCGATCGCGACAACTGGTCTGCCGAATACACTTCCCCACGCTTCAAGTACATCTAGTGCGCCGACAATAAAGACACCGGCGATAGCGGTAAAAGAAATGGCACGAACTGCGAGTACAACCGCGGCTACAACAACAGCAACATCCACAATGACCACTTCGACAACATCGGAAGCGGTCATCGAGGTCGCGCCAATCGTGGTCGCTACACCTGCCACACCTTCCGTACCTGCGACGCCCGCAGCACCAGCTACAATTGCGATACCGGTAAAAACTGTAGTGCCGACCAAATCTGCAAATCCTCCTTCGATCCCTACAGCTCCCCTGCCAAAGAACACCGCACTCACGGATCCGGCCATTACTGCACTTGCCACTACCTCGCTAAAGACCGGACCTCTCACCTTTGATGACATCAACACTCTGACCCGCGACGCACTCGTGAACGTTCTCTGCTACACGCAAAGCAGTGGTCCAATCAGCCCGATCACCGGCTCTGGTGTGATCATCGACCCTCGCGGCGTGATCCTCACCAACGCACATATCGCTCAATACTTTTTACTAAAAGATTACGGGGTGAAAGACTACGTCTCCTGCAATATCCGCACCGGTAATCCGGCCGTACCAAAATACAAAGCCACCCTTTTGTACATTTCACCGCGCTGGGTGAAATACAATTCCGATAATATTAAGCGACAGGAAGCAAAAGGCACTGGCGAAGATGACTTTGCCTTTCTCATCATCGACCGCGGCCTTAACGCAGAACAAAAACTTCCCGCAACCTTCCCCTACCTCCACATCAACACCGTTGAAAGTGACCGCGCCAATGAGTCAGTCCTTGTCGCCGGCTATGGTGCAGGGTTTCTCGGCGGCGAGGAAATCCAAAGAAACCTGTACGGCATTTCGGCGATTGCTACAGTAAAAGAAATGTTGAGCTACAACGGCGTTACGCTCGACTATTTGAATATCAGCGGAAATGCAGTCGCGCAGCGCGGTTCTTCCGGCGGTGCGGTGGTGGATAACAAGGGTGCCTTGGTGGGCATCATTGGCACCGTGTCTTCTGGAGCACAGACAGACACCCGAGAGCTCGGCGGCATCGCTCTCTCACATATCAACGACAGCCTCCTGAGACAAAGCGGTTCCGATGTCCCCTCTTTCTTGAACACAGACCTAGCGGAAAAGGCCACGCAGTTTAATTCGCTCATCGCTCCAGCACTTGTGGACATTCTTATGCAGTCGATCAATACCAACACACCGGCGAGATACTAGCGGCGACTACTTTTTCTGTGAGTCTACAAATTGCTTTTGAATGCGGAGGATTTCGTCGAATGAATCGTTGGGAGAAGTTCGATTTCGACGTTCGCTACCGCAACGAGTACAGACGTGATAGAGGACGTATTCGCTTTTTTGCGTTTCGATGCGCGCGGGCTTCATCATACCAAGACATGGATTCGCACGATCCCCCGGTTGAATATCGACATGCTTGGCCCACAAACATGCTGGACAATGATTGGTATAGCCATTCCCCTTCACTGCAGCGGCGCAGTGTTCGCAGGTGAAGTCCTCAATTTTTCGGATAAAGATTTTTGCCATACAGCGAGCATATCCTAATCAGCGTGTTTTCTCAACTTTTTACCACCACACACAAGGGTTACATGATTGAGACGTGTTTCCCAGAGATCGCAAGAAACCCCTCTTTGGCAAGAACTTTTATATTTTGATTGATGTCCTTTTGAGAAATTGTTTTAATACCGATGTATTTCTGCACGTTTCGCAAAAGGACAGTTTGGGTGCATGGCGCTGCGGATGGTCCGCCAAGCACAGCGAGAATCGCCCCTCTCACCTGCCGATTCGATCCCACAAACGCGGATTGTCTTTTATAATGAACGCTCTTTCGATTTGGATTCTCGATTGTCGTTTTCAGCATTGACCCATAATCCATAAGGGCGTAGTACCAATCTCGAGAGCGCTCAGTCGGTAGGGTTTCCTCAACCAGGGCCAATATCTCCCTATCGGACACTTTTTCTTTGTCTTTAAAGAATCGATGGATGATGACGCGGCGTATATTTGTCTCGATAAAAGACACTGGTGTATTCCAGGCAAAGGCTGATATCGAGCAGGCAGTGGCAGGCCCAATATGAGGCAGTGCGTCGAGCTCCTGGATAGAGACCTGCGGGAGCGTTCGTCCATATTTCTCCACTACTATTTCAGCGATCTTTTTCAGCGCAATGGCTCGGCGGTTGTAGCCAAGACCGCGCCACGTAGCGAGTACTTGGGCGACAGTTGCACGGTTAAGCGATGTAAAGTCCGGAAACGCTCGCAGAAATTCTTCGTACTTCCCCACCACACGGCTCGCTTGCGTTTGCTGTAGCATCACCTCCGACACAACGATCTTGTATGGATCATCGTAGTGTTTTGCCTCTCGCCACGAGAAATAACGCCTATTTTTGGCATAGTAGGCCCACACATCCCTCTGAAACAGAGATACTTCCTTCGGAGACAGCTTTTTTCTTGTGTCCACCATCAAAACTGAGTCTATTGTCGGGGCGCAGGGATTCGAACCCTGAGTCGCCTGTTCCCAAAACAGGAATGTTAGCCGTTACACCACGCCCCGATATTTTCAACACTTTTCTGCGACCGAGTTTCACCATACTAGCACAGGAGTATTACAACTTCAATGCACGGGGATGAACGACACCCTCGCAATCCCCTTTTCCGCATTCATAAGCACGGAAATGACACCGACCTGCCAAGGTGTTTCTTGTGAAACCCTTTTCCGTATCAAGTACAGCTCAATTGTCTTATATATCTTTGCCAGTTTTCGGCGATCAACTTTCTCTTCTGGGCGAAATTCATCGTAAAAAGATCTCACAGAGGCGGTCTTCACCTCAAAGAACCAGAGAGTACAGGTAGATGTTTCATGTGCAACAATGTCTATTTCCCCGCACTTTTCACGAAAATTAGCCTCGAAACGGCAAAAACCTCGTTTCACAAGAAACATTTTGGCGATTTCCTCGCCCTTTTTACCGATTTCCGTTGTATTCATTGGTTTTGTTACACATAGATAGGTTGTTTCACGTGAAACCTTTTTCTAAAATAGCGCTGCTTTTACGTCTTTTACAGATATTCGGGATCAAATCTAGAATGGGGCTAATTAGAGCCATTTAAATGAAAAAGGACCCGTGAGACAGTGCGTAAGGGACGATTTTGAGCCATAAAAATGCTGTCCTTTATACACAGTGTACACATAGTTATCCCCAGTTCTGTCAATCATGGGGATTGAATACCCCTAGATCCGCCTGCTTATTTCTTGGGAAACATTACCGAACTCAACACTTCGAGGATTCTTCGTGGTGCTATGAATATAGGACAGAACAGCATCTTTTGGACACATAACACATCTCATCGAGACCTTCTACTTTGTGCGGTCAGAGAGAATCGAACTCTCATCTCAACCTTGGCAAGGTCGTGTTCTACCACTAAACCATGACCGCAATGCGACTATTTTACCTCACTTGTGAAAAAATTCAACAAGTCCGTGTTGGTCGAGCACATATCTCCCGCAAAGGGGATAGAGGCGACGCGCTACAGGTGCACCCATCAGGACTCGAACCTGAACTAACGGTTCCGAAGACCGTTGTGATATCCGTTTCACTATAGGTGCAAACAAATGCATCATACTCTAAAATTAGCTAAAACACAAAAGCTATACTAAAATATAGAGACAAATCCGAGAGGGAACAGTTCTGTTTGCTCGCCGCCTTTCCTCTTACACATTATGAAAAACACCTCCTTTTCGATTCCAAAAGAAGTTTCACGTGTCACAGAGACGCTAGAAAAGGCTAATTATAAGGCTTTCTTAGTAGGTGGTTGCGTGCGCGACTTATTGATTGGAAAGAAACCGAAGGATTGGGACGTGACCACTGATGCGACTCCGGAGCAGATCATCGCACTCTTTCCTGACACTTTTTACGAAAATACCTTTGGAACAGTGGGCGTCGTGAACAAGGAAGATGGGATTGACGAGACGCTCAAGGTAGTTGAGGTGACACCATTCCGACTCGAGGCAGAATATTCAGATGGTCGCCGCCCGGACCACGTGACCTTCAGCAAAAACATCGAAGACGATCTCAGACGCCGTGATTTTACCTTCAATGCGATTGCAATCAGTTCAAAAGGGGAGATTGTGGATCTCTTTAATGGACAGGACGACCTAAAAGCTCGCACCATTCGAGCTGTAGGCAACGCAGACGAGCGTTTCAAGGAAGATGCACTTCGTATCTTGCGCGCAGTACGAATTGCGACTGAGCATGATTTTAGCATTGTAAAGGACACTGAAAATGCGATCCGTGCCGATGTCCATATGCTGAAAAACATCTCCCAGGAGCGAATTCGCGATGAGTTCAACCGAATCCTCATGTCTGCGGAGCCAATGAAGGGTATCGTGATGGCTCAAAACATGGGTATTTTGAAATATATCACCCCCGAACTCGAGCTTGCCATCGGCATCGAGCAAAACCAGGCCCATGCCTATACCGTCTGGGAACACCTTCTTCGATCAATGCAGCATGCTGCTGACAAGAAATGGCCACTTGAAATCCGTATCGCGGCTCTGTTTCACGACATTTCAAAGCCAGAGACTCGCCGGAAGGGGCCAAAAGGGGAGTGGACCTTCTATGGCCACGAGGTGATTGGTTCACGTGTAACCAAGAAAATCCTTGAAAGACTCAAGTACTCCAACAATATTATCGAAAAAGTCACTAAACTCGTGCGTTGGCACATGTTTTTCAGTGATACCGAACAGATTAGCCTTTCTGCCGTGCGTCGAATGGTGAATAACGTGGGGAAGGAGGATATTTGGGACCTCATGAATGTCCGAATCTGCGATCGTATCGGCACCGGACGACCAAAAGAGAACCCGTATCGCCTTCGAAAGTATCACGCGATGATTGAAGAGGCCTTGCGCGACCCAATTTCAGTGGGAATGTTGAAAATCAACGGCGGAATTCTGATAAAAGACCTCGGTTTGGTACCAGGACCAATGATCGGCTTCATTTTGCATGCCCTCCTAGAGGAAGTGCTTGAGGATCCTCAGCTAAATACAGCCGAATATCTGAAAGAAAAGGCTCAAAAGCTAGCTCTCTTGCCTGAAGCTGACCTCCGAAAGCTCGGTGCTGCCGGAAAAGACTCCAAAATGCAGGCTGATGAAGAAGTGGTAGCTGAAATCCGCAAGAAACACTGGGTTGAATAGAGGGAAAAGAGAGTACAAATATCAACGTTTTGGTGTTTTATACAAACAAAAAAACCGCCACAGCGAGAGTACTGTATGCGGTTCGAAGACCGCTACGAACAGTGTTGAGACTGAAAATGAAGTTGATTCTGCTGCGAAAGTGATCGCCTTCTTTGGTTAAATTAGTCCTTAAAGGACTTAAAAAGGTTGTAGAAGGATACTTGTGCGCTGCGATTGACGACTTCAAAATGTCTCTTAGAGTTCCGTTTGGTCTTCTAGATTACGAGCGTTGTTACTCGTTAGTTGTAGAAGAACATTTGCCAGTTCTGGGTGAGATTCGGACCTTGGTTCCCAATCTGTTTTGTCCCATTGAATTTCTGGCCTGAGATGATTGTATGTCCTTTATAAAATGCTGTAAAGGACATACTGTGGATAACTTACTTGTTGTGTCCTTTATCCAGCGTACAATTAGTCGTAGTCGGTCAACACTGGAGGATACTATGGCGAAAAAACTCGTAAAGAAGCCTGTAGGCGCGAAAAAAAAGGCCTGCATCCCCCGAAGTCCCTTGTGGATACTCGCGCTGCGTGCAGGTTCTCGAGAACCATCACATGCACCCATTCACTGCAGAGACTAGACCCCTCTTGCCCATACGAAACGAAGAGCGGCGCCCCACGGACGCCGCTTTGTTTTTATACCTTCTAACTCCGCAGACTTCGTCTTTTTCTTTTTGCTATTCCACCTCAACCATCACCGGACAGTGATCAGACCCCATCACTTCGGGAAGAATCTCGGCGACTTTCAAACGTGGCAGCAGGGCAGGGGAGATCAACACATAATCAATACGCCAACCAACATTTCTCTCTCGGGCATTGGCAAAATGGGACCACCAAGTATAGAAACCGTTGCCTTTGTGAAAGACGCGGAAGGTGTCGACGAATCCAGCATCGACAAAAGCCTGAAAACCAGCGCGCTCCTCATCGGTAAAACCCTTCAGGCCAACATTCTCCTTTGGACGAGCGAGGTCATCTGGAGTATGAGCCACGTTGAGATCGCCGCAGAAGATCACCGGCTTTTTATTCTCGAGCAGCTTGCAGTATGAAAGAAAAGCGGGGTCCCATTGCTTGTGACGCAACGGCACACGACTTAAATCATCCTTGGCATTCGGCGTATAGACAGTGACCACATAAAAATCAGCATACTCAGCAGCAATGACACGACCTTCGCTCAAGGGGTCGCCATACTCATCCGCACAGAGGCCGTGTTTCTTCACAATAGCCTCGGGCAAGCCATTGAGCACTGCCAGCGGCTTCTCCTTGGTGAAAATTGCCGTGCCAGAATAGCCCTTCTTCACCGCAGAGTTCCAATATTCACTGTATTCAGCCAAATCCACATCAGACTGCTCCTCCTGTGCTTTCGTTTCCTGCAAACAAAGAATATCCGGTTGATATTTTTCGATAAACGGCACAAATAGTCCCTTTTTATGCACCGCACGGATACCGTTCACATTCCAGGAGATGATTCGCATGTAGGGAAGTGTAGCGGAAAAAGGAAGGAACGCAAAATCTTTCCGAGCCTCTGGTGATTTTTGAATATAAAACACCCCGGCCAAATTGGCGGGGGGGGGTGTGGGGATGTAGCGGATCTACTATAAAGAATGCTCGATGCGATCAGCCTCAACGAATGATGGGGAGTGGAGTGGACCGAACAGCCATCGACAGTAGGTCGACAACCTCCAAACAACATACTTCGTTCAGCTCAGCAGAGACAGCGGATGTCACAAGTCTGGAACATTATCCCACTAATCCATTAGCTGTCGACACTTAATCTGTATGTTAATATATACTCATCATGATTCCAAAAAACAAAAAGGTTGGGAAGTCTCTCTTGCAAACAGGCCTCATCGTTGTGGTTGCTGGGATATTGACACTGGTTACACTCCAGTGGACAAACAATAAGGGGGCCGTGGGTGAAATGGGTCAACCGGCTGCGGTAATAGAGGCGTCAACAATGGCATCTAGCGGCAACATCCCTATTGGAACAATGCATCATCACTCAGACGCAAAAGACGGGAAACTCGGCAGCACAACATGCGGTAATTCTCCGGTAATTATTACTGCGAGGAAAGGTGCTCCGACACAGATGTTTGATTCTCCAGCAAACACAATTTGCGCTTTGAGTAGTATTAAACTGACAACCTCCGACACCGTACAGGTTCAGCCTGCTGGCCCCACAATCACTGGTCCTGGAACATTTAACCTCACGAGCTACAGCTACAATGACAAAGGCACGGGTGTTGTCGTTTTACCCCAGATAATAAACGGCAAGATCTTTCCGGAAAAGTTTTCTTATGGAAATGACATGAGGTACGACTATGCAGAATTTGACGGCGGACCAAATAATGGCGTCTTCGGACCACTTAATGTTCTCATCACGAAGGTTGCTCCAGGACTAAACGGCCCATTTCCTGCGTCGACTTGTGTAGGGATTGTGATTAAACCATTTTTGCCGATAAGTACTTTTGTCCAAATTCAACTTGATGATTCAGACCATGACGGCACTTACAACTACTCCTCATCATACAAAACCACCTATGTCAGTCGCACAAACGGGAGACAGATACAGTGCCTTGAAACAGTCGGTGGAACAGTGAAGGACGACATTCTTAGCGGCGGTACGAGAAAACTATATCAAATGGATGTAAACAATGGGGGAGCAGTAGTACAGACACTCCTCACGAGCAAACCAGAAGTGGGGATAGATACAGGCACTAGTGATGCTGAGCAAATGAACGGTAATTTATCAGCTGGGCATTACACGGAACAACATGTGAGTGGTACAACATATCAACGCAGTCGCCCTTCGGAAATAATTTCAAATTCTTTCTGGATTAAACTCGATAAAGCACCTGCATCACAGGTAGTAGCCTCAGCAAATTTTATTGCATCAAAACGAACCATTTCTAACTCCAGCAATCATGGAGCACAAGACCTTGACTGTTCTTTGGTGAACTCGTGGGGAGGTTCTGTAGTCAACCGAACAGGACTTGGTCGTAATGCTTGCACAATAAATGTGACGATGCCAGCAGGGAGCTCTTCTGTGGGGGGAATTAAGTTCGGTGGCTCGACAATGATTGGAACTGCTTTTGAGGGAAGTGTTATTGCAAAGTAAAGAAAAAAGCGCAACTAGTGCGCCTTTTTCTCGCAGATCGTTTTGTTGCGGAAATTATTTCACCCGCTTCAAAGAAGCCAGCGCGGCATCCTCCTGAACAGTGTCGAGCCCGAGCCTCTCAAGATTGTCTCGAAAATCGCGCAGTTTTGCGATTGCCGCTTGCAGATTCGACTCCTCCACCTCACCATTTCGTGCTCGCTTCTCATTTGCAGCCTCTACAGCCTGCGCTTTCCGAATAGCACGCATATCGTCGGTGATACCAGCAATCTCCACATCATCGGCACAGGCGCGACGCAGAGCCTCGTTTACCAAGTCATCAAAGGCAAGGGAATCGTCTGCGGAAATATCAGGGTTTGAGAGAAGACCTTGCTTGAGCGAAGCCCTTCGCTTATCTATCGCAGCATCAAGATACCGCTTGAGCGTTTGATACGCGCCTTCTGGGTTATTATCAAATTTTTCAGCAACTTCTCGCCGGACCGCATCGAGAGACGTCACGTCACTCTGTTCGAAACTTCTTTCTTCTCCTTCAATTGCCATAGTGTTCGTGGATTATATATGTAATGTAATAACGTACCCAAAGCATATCGCACCTATCTCTTCCTCGCTATTTACACTGCTACGGGAGATTACTTCCGATTATGAAACTTCTTGTGTACCTCGCGGAGCTGCTTGTCTGTGACGTGTGTGTAGATCTGGGTGGTACCGATGTTGGCGTGACCGAGGAGCATCTGCACAGAGCGAAGATCAGCACCGTTCTGGAGGAGGTCGGTGGCAAAGGAGTGGCGAATTACGTGCGGAGTAACTTTTTTTGAAATACCGGCCTTCACTCCATAATGTTTGACGATGCGTTCCACCGAGCGGGCAGTGAGGCGTGTGGTGTTCGAGCCAAAATCCTTTTTGCCAGCCTTTTTGTCCTTCGAAGCCTTATCTTCCTTCCATTTTTTCAAGCCAATTGGTCCTGCAGCCTGGACAAATAGCGCGTCGTCCATGTCGACGCGCTTATCGAGGTATTTCTTCACCGCCTGGCGCGCCGACTCGGACAAAAAGACGACGCGCACCTTCTCACCCTTGCCTCGCACAGAAAATTCGTCTGCTCGGAGATCGAGATCGCGCGAGAGGGAACAGAGCTCAGACACACGTAGACCAGTAGAGAAGAGTAGCTCCATCATCGCCTTGTCACGCAAACCTTTCAAGTCGCCCTTGTTGGCCGCATCATCGGCGGCATGCATCAATCGTTTGAGTTCGTCGGCACTGATCAAATCTAGTGAACGTTCAGCCACCTTGGCGAGCTCAATACGCTCCGGAGCCAATGATTTCACCCCGCGACGGGCGCAATATTTCAAAAAAGACCTCAGCGCGATCAAATAGTAGTTCTGACTCTTCTTTTTCAGCGTTGTGGCCACGCGCCCGTCGCGGGTCTTCGTTGCCGCCTGTCGATTGAGCCACAATCGATATTCTCGCAACACATCGTCCGTCACTCCCGCAGGATCCTTCAGCTTGCTGTATGACAAAAATCGATCCAAATAACGCTCGTAGTTGGCCACCGTTTTCAAACTGCGACCCTTTTCGATCTCGGTGTACTCGAGAAACTCGCGCTTGAGCTGATGGAGGTCGGACATGATCGCTCAATTATATCACGCGACTACCCACCAATGTCGCACAATATCCCGCCGACAAGCCCATTTTCGGAACCAGCCTTTATGTAGGCCGTTTAAAAACGAAATTTACTCCTGAAACAGCCGCTTTGTCGCTCAACCCTTGCATTTTTTAGGCTTTCATGCTATCCTATTTGGGATGATTACTTCAACGAAAAAAGCCAAGATACTCAAAGCAGTCCAGCTCCACGACACGGATACTGGCTCTCCTGAGGCGCAGATTTCCATTTTGACCAAGCGAATTGAAGAATTGGCTGGCCATTTGAAGAAGCACGCAAAGGACCGACACTCTCGACGAGGTCTCCTCCAGATGGTTGCTGATCGACAGAACCACATGAAGTACCTCCAGAAGAAGGACACCAAGCGATACAACAGTTTAATGAAGAAGCTCGACCTCAAGCAGACCAAGAAGGCCTAATACGGCGAGAAACGGGGCGAAAAGCCTCGTTCTTCTTTTCTCTCTTTTGTCTTTTTGACTCCATCGACCATTTTCATATGTTTTGGCATTCGTGCCCTTTCACTTCGTTTTCGCTTTTTTCTCTAGCAATCATCAGCAGTCATGTGTGCCGATATACGGTATACTTTAGTAGCAGTTAATTTATTTTTATGACAGTCATTAAACACAAAGAACAGCGTGTCGGTATTTTTATCGATGCACAAAATCTCTATCACTCAGCCAAGAATCTCTACCAGGCTCGAGTCAATTTCGGACAGGTAGTGCGAGACGCACTCGCGGGCCGAGCCCTCATTCGCGCCATCGCCTACGTGATCACCACGGAGAGCGGGGAAGAGTCAGCCTTTTTCGAAGCACTCACTAAAATGGGTATCGAGGCGAAGACCAAAGACCTCCAGATCTTCGCTGGCGGCAGCAAGAAAGCCGATTGGGACGTGGGTCTTGCAGTAGACGCGATCAAAATGGCACCGAAGCTCGACACCGTGATCCTCGTGACCGGTGATGGCGACTTCGTGCCACTCGTCGAATACCTCCAGATGAATGAAGGATGTCAGGTGGAAGTCGTCTCATTCGGCCGATCTAGCTCACTCAAGCTGAAGGAAGCAGTGGACGAATTCATCGACCTCGACACCAATGCTCGCAAGTACCTCATCGGTGCCGGCACTGCCACACGAGGTGGTGGTCGCGGACTACGCGGCGGCAGAGGACGTGGTGCGGCAGCTAGCGACAATCGACCACATCTCAATCGTACCCACTCAGACGTGAACAATACTATTTTGGACAATGCAGCAACCACTCCGTCTCCGGAACATTCCCGAGCGGAAAACGACGGACCAGTGATACAATAGAAGGATGACCAAGAGAGACTTTTCTCTTTCCATCGAAAACAAGACGCTTACCGCATCATTTACAACGCTCGCTGAGCGTGCAAATGGCTCAGTTATCCTTCGGTACGGCACCACTGCACTCCTCGCGACAGCCGTGATGTCGGAATACAAAAAGGAATCGGCAGATTTTCTGCCGCTCACTGTTGAGTATCAAGAGCGATACTACGCAGTTGGAAAAATCCTGGGCAATCGATATCAGCGGCGCGAAGGGAAGTCTTCCGACGCGGCAATACTGTGCGGACGCGTGGTCGACAGGACCATTCGTCCGCTTTTTGCCGAACATATTCGCAACGAAATACAGGTAGTGATCACCACCTTGGCAACAGACCCTGCCGACACCGACCGGATGCCGTGTCTCGCGGTGATTGCCGCATCCCTCGCACTCAGCACTTCAAATATTCCATGGAGTGGTCCTGTTGGGGCCTCGCTTGTCGAAACAGATCGATTCAAACTCGTCGCCTGCGGCAAAAGTGGAACATTGAACATGATTGAGTGTTCCACAAAAGTAGCGTCTACGGATGCTGCCGGCCTGGCAACAAAAAATCCAAGCGAGCTCAGTGAAAAAGAGGTGTCTGACGCACTCGCCGCCGCACAGAAGGAGGTCAGCCGAATCGAAGCATTTCAGGCAAAAATTATCCGGGAGATTGGGGTAGAGAAGCGCGTGATAGAAGCGATGGCAATACCATCGACGCTTCGCAACACTTTCACGAGTGAAATTGCGCCAAAGCTTGTTCAGCGACTATTTACTGGCAGTGCAGGGGATTCACACATGGATGCTCTGCGTAGTGAATGGCTCGCGACCGCTGAAAGTATCCTCACTGGAAATACTGTCGGCAGCGGCAGCAACACAAAATTCTCGAATATTCGCCTATTGGCAAGCGCCCTTTTCGAAGAAGCAGTAAATGAAACAATTCATGCAGAAGCAATCGAGCGGGGGAGACGCACCGACGGACGCAAACTCACCGATATTCGTCCTCTTTTTGCTGAAGCTGGCGGTATTTCGCCTCGGCTCCATGGCTCAGGACTCTTCTATCGCGGACAAACCCACATCTTTACCGCACTCACGCTCGGCGGACCCCACGAAGGGCAAATCATTGAAGGCGAGCACTCTGCCGATGATGAAGGTAAGCAGTTTATTCATCACTACAACTTTCCACCATTTTCGACGGGTGAAACAGGAAAACTTGGCGGCACCAATCGCCGCATGATCGGCCATGGCGCCCTCGTCGAAAAATCTTTTGCAGCGGTACTCCCGACAAAAGCACAGTTTCCATACACCATTCGCCTTGTCTCCGAAGCATTTTCATCCAACGGTTCGACTTCCATGGCATCGGTCTGCGCCTCAACATTGGCACTCATGGATGGTGGGGTACCTATTACCCGACAAGTGGCGGGTATCTCTTGTGGCGCCATGACACGCATTGAAAAAGACCAACATGGTCAAGCATTTCTAAAATACGTTCTTCTCACTGACATTCAGGGGCCGGAAGACCACTATGGCGACATGGATTTCAAAGTGGCCGGCACAACAGTAGGCATTACCGCAGTACAAATGGATATTAAGACCGAGGGGATGCCCGTAGCATTACTCGTCGAAGCATTAGAGCGTGCACGAGTTGCTCGGTTGCAAATACTGAAAACAATGGAGAAGGCAATTGCCACGCCACGGGCACGACTCTCACCTTACGCTCCTCGCATTGAAAAAATGCTGATCGACCAACGACACATCGGCATCCTCATTGGCCCAGGCGGAAAAACCATCAATGGCATCAAAAAACAATCTGGTTTACAAAATATCGATGTTTCAGACAACGGGGAAGTGATGCTTGTTGGCGAAAATGACTCGACAGAAAAAGCCAAAGCACTCATTTTATCTGTCCTGCGTTAGAAAATCTTTGCTATAATAGCTCAATATGCAAGCTCCGCACCCTGGCATCATTGATCTCGAAGAAATCAAGAGGGCGAACGACGAAAAGCGCGCCTCAGCAGCTTTTTCTGCGCAAAATTCCACGTTGTCGACAGCAGCCGCTCCATCTTCTCCACGTCCAACAGGCAATGCCTTCAACTCAATCCGCACACTTCAGCAAGACGCTGCTCGTGCCCAAGGAAAGCCGTTTGAAGCAGTTTTACGAGCAAAAAGCCCCCTGGAACAGCACATTCTCTCTGAACCGAGGGAAATCACGGGCCTCGAACAATTCGCCCCAGTTCGGCCAACAATCAATCCCTATACTGGCAGCAACCGTGAAGTGATCGAGCGGGCCGTGTATCGAAAAATTGACCCAGTCGTTGAAGCGCCGCGTATACCCGAGGCCGCACCACAACCTGCAATCCCGGTCGCTGTGGATAAAAAACCAGCGCCGTCGCAAATAAAATCGATTCATACGTACAAAGAAGACATTGCATCGAGTGTAAGGAACGGCGCGTCAATCACCTCTATCGCAGCAGCAGAAAATGCCCGCCGTGTCTCGCAGACCGGCGATGCCGGCGGAATTACCGAGACCTCCCGTAACGTCATTATCATTGCGATCAGTGTCTCACTCATCCTTATTGGCAGTATCGGCAGCTGGTATGCGTATTCGACGTACAAAGCGAAGAATCGAGTGATTATCGAGCAGAAACAGCGTGACCCAGTACAGGCTGAGAAGATTACTGAACTCGTAGCGAGCGGCGGCTCAGGCGGCCTATCTACGCAGCTCTATTCGACTGTACAAAATTCCACTGCACCACTCAGTTCTGTGGAACGTCTGATTCCAATCTCAAAAGACACCGTTACATTGGCTGATGGCAGCGAAAAAACAGTACCCCTCACCACTGAAGAATTTTTTCGCCAAATCAATGCCAATCTTCCCGACACCCTACTACGATCACTCGACCAAAGTTTCTATTTTGGCATCAATGCTGTGCACGGCAATCAGCCATTTCTAATCGTGAAGACCAACTCCTTTGAGGTGGCCCTGTCTGGCATGTTCCGTTGGGAACCAATGATGATCCGTGACCTACAGAGCATCTTTTTACGTACAGCGGACCGTGTGGCCCCACCACTTTACACTATCGGTGGTGGAAATCTTACCTATAAGTTCGAGGACGCGATCCTGCAGAACAAGGAGATCCGTGCAGTGCGCGACCTAAAGGGAAACGTGGTCCTTTTATATGCTTTTCTAGATACAAAAACAATACTCATCACGAGTGATGAGGCCACACTAAAGGACGTATCCGCTCGTTTGATTAAGGCGCAATTTGTGAGATAATATTCGTATGAAAAACGACCCAAAAACACTGATTGAAACGGAGATTGAGAAGGTAGAAAGCGAGCTCAATAGCGTTGCTCAACCAGACCCTGCAAGGCCAGGGGAATGGATCGCAAAACGCGAAAATCTCGACACCGACAAGGCGGACGAGCTTGAAACCGCTGAAGACCTAGAGGAGATGGAGGGTCATGAGGCAATTGCCGCAACGCTCGAGATGCGACTTCGTGACCTTCGACATGCACTAGGCAACATCGAGAACGGTTCTTACGGTAAGTGTGAAGTCTGCCAGGGACCGATTGAAGACGGCCGATTGAGTGCAAATGTCGCCGCCACTACTTGTGTGGCGCACATGAAGTAGCTCTCTATTACGCGAACATTTTCTTTAGAATTTCCTTATCGGAAATGAGCGATTTCTTTATCCTTTCTTAGCAGTTTCTCTATCGTCACTATGCGATACTTTTTGCATGAAGATTGCAAAAGTACTAAGCGCACAAAACGATTGCCTCGACGGACAGATCATCCATGTAGAAGTGGACATTTCTCGTGGCTTGCATGCTTTTTCGATTGTTGGAATGGCTGACAAAGCTTTGGCCGAAGCGAAAGATCGAATTGCCGCGGCCATCAAGCATTCCGGGTACAAATCTCCGAAAAGCCGCAACGAAAAGGTGGTAATATCCCTTGCTCCCGCCCAGTTGCCAAAAGAAGGGACCGGTTTCGACCTCGCCATGGCCATTGGCTACCTCATCGCCACTCAAGACCTGAGGCCGAGCAGCGAAGCCTGCGCTCGTGCTGAAGAAATGCTATTCATTGGCGAACTAGCACTCGATGGCAACATTCGAGGAATCCGCGGTATTTTGTCGATTGCCAAGACAGCCAAAGAGCAGGGTATCACGCATCTATTTGTATCGAAGGACAATGCCACCGAAGCCTGTCTCGTGGCCAACCTTTCCGTTCATGGAGCCGCGACATTACGTGAGGTGGTGCAACACTTGGAAGGGAAGGCATCACTTCCAGTATCGATACCAGCACCGATAGTAGCGGTACCGACAGGGCCTGTCGGAGATAATATGTCGGATTTTTCTATTGAAAAAATCGTCGGGCAAGAGGCAGGGAAACGTGCGTTGCAGATTGCATTGGCGGGCCGGCACTCCATCGCTTTTGTCGGCCCACCAGGAACAGGGAAGACTCTTTTAGCTCGCAGCGCACATTCCATCATTCCTGATCTCACCGACCCAGAAAAGCTCGAGGTGCTTGCAATACATTCTTTCGGAAACTCGCTCAGTAAAGATTCACAACGGCCGCCCTTTCGAGCACCACACCATAGCGCGTCGTATGCAGCAGTGATCGGTGGGGGAAACAAGCAGCCAATCGGCGAGATCACCTTGGCACACAAAGGTATTTTGTTTCTGGACGAATTTCCAGAATTCGACCGTCGAGTAGTGGAGGCCTTACGCCAACCGATGGAAGAAAGAGTAGTGCGGATTGCGAGAGCCGAACAACATAGAGAATTACCAGCCGACTGTATCGTGATCCTCGCCATGAATCCGTGCCCGTGCGGATACCGTGGCACGAGCACCCACCCATGCACTTGTAGCCAACCAATGCTACGAAAATACGCTGAGAAAGTCTCAGGACCGATCATCGATCGTATCGATATCTGGGTACGCGTAGAGCAGCCGAAACATTCGTACATAGAAATGACTGAGAAAAAGCCTGTCGACACAACAGCTCTAGCCAGAGACATCAAAAAGGCGCTCTCAGAAGTCCGAGTGAAGCACCTGGAGCGCAAACAGAAAGCAAGCACAGAGAGTACTCACCTCAATGCCAGCGACACGGCCATCGCTTTGCTGACAAAACAAGCAAACTCACTCGCCATCTCTACACGTGGTTTTCATCGGACGTTACGAGTAGCCAGAACCATTGCAGACCTAGAAAGATCGACTCAAGTGGAAGAAGGGCATATTCTCGAAGCCTTACAATATCGACAAACACCCCTCAAATAAGAAAGGCCGGGGGTCAGAAAATTACACGCGCTTCGCAAATTCTTCACGCACCACAACACGATCGTCCCAGGGAATCGAACCGCCTTTTATCACCATCGACTGCTCCGCACCCTTACCGGTAACAAGTACAATATCTCCTGTCTCGGCGAGAGACAAAGCTTTAGCGATACCAGCACGACGATCGCCGATCACAAACAAATTCATGCCACGCTTTTTGCCAGCAGCCTCCACCGTCTTCGCAATATCTTCACAAATCTCGACAGGGTCATCTTCGTAGGGATCAACATCGCTCACCACCACGATATCCGCATTCTTTGCGACCACCTCACCCATATCCTTTCGCTTCGCTTTGTCTCGTCCACCACCCTCAGCACCAAGGAGGACGATTAATTTGCCGCCTACGCCAAGCATCTTGCGCGAAGCATCTGTTGCAACGCCCATACTTTGACCCTCGTGAGCATAGTCCACGATCACGGTCGCAGGGAAGACGACACTTTTGTCGCTGTGCGTAACAACTGGGGAACACACAACTTCCATCCGACCTGGGATAAGAGTAAGTGCTTTCAATCCAGCCTGAACTTGCTCCTCTGAAACATTCCAAAGTTTCATCAAAGCGAGAGCGGGGAGTGCATTGTATACATTGAATGCACCTAGTACCGAGAGTCGATATGAAACGCAATTATGATTCCCTGCACCGCACACATCAAATGTCACACCCTCATGACTTTCGAGAATGCGTTCCGCCTTTGTATCAGAGGCTGCATGTATAGAAAAAGTATGTGCAATACCTGAAGCCAGACTCAAGTAATAGGGTGCGTGCTCACTGTCATTGTTTGCCAAGACGATTTTCTGCACAGACACACCGTCGAGCACTTTATGCTTCGACCGATGAAGTGAGCTAAAAAGTGCTCCCTTTGCCCGTTTGTATGCCTCAAAACTACCGCCATGAGAAGGAAGGTGCTCAGGGGTGAGATTGGTGAAAATCGCCACATCGTAGTCGATACCCGCGTGCCGCCACTGCTTCAAACCTTCTGAGGTCGTTTCAACAACACAGACCTTGCAACCCTTTTTCACCATTTCTCGCATTGTGCGCTGAATAGCGAAGCGGCCAGGCATGGTCATGTGGTAGTGATTCATCGACTCTTCATTGCCAATACGGATATTGGCAGTAGTGATGATCCCGGCCTTCATGTTTGCCGCCATAGCACACGACCAGATAAAATTGGCCGTCGATGTCTTGCCTTTGGTACCCGTGATGCCGACGACAATCATTTTTCGCGAAGGGAAGCCGTATAGCAATGCACCCAACACGGAAAACAGCCAATAATACGCAGAAAAGATCTGCAGCGGAATAATGCGTTTGAGAAACGTTTTCATATTCGAATTATATATGAAGATAGCGCTTTGCCCATTTTCGAGCCACAAACACCCCGTACCAAATCGGCTGAAACACCGCATCAACGATGAGAGAATGATCCTGCTCGTGTCCACCGAAACGTCGCTTGAACATAGTGATACCGTCCCAAGTCTTCACAGGAAAGCGCTCAGAAGAGACACCGCCAAAACTGTATTCAGCGTACCCGCAGCGTTTTGCCTCTAAAATTGCAGCCCACTGTACCAATGCAGGGGCCGAAACGTTTCGATGAGCGTCGGAAGATGCCCCGAAGACGTAGGTTGCAGTCTTCCCGTACCCAAGCATCAGTGCCACCGATACCGGCTCTCCTACATATGAACCGATTACCAAAAATCCCTGTTTCGAGCGATCAAGTTCAGAAAAAAGTGCTTGGTAGTACGCATCAGCATGAGGAGTGAAGCCGTCACGTTGCGCAGTCTGTTGCATGAGCGCACAAAATGTCTCGAGATGGTCGCTATATTTCTCCGAGATGATCTGGATGGAGACACCTTTGCGCTGGGCATGTTGGATAGAGTAACGCGCTTTCGGGTGCATACCCTCGAGCAACCCGGCTTCATCCTTTTGCAATGCCAACAACCACTCTGAACGCGGCTGGAGCGAACCGTCCATCAAGAATCGAAAGGTAGGCGACACAATCTGTTGAGGAATAGCCGGGTAAAAATCAAATCGGAAAAACGCAGAGCGTGTGGCAGGCTCCGAAACAAGCACTGAAAAAGCCTTCGAGACAGCCTTGATAATTCGTGCCCTGTCGGCACCAACGGCGCACACCGGTCCATAGGGAGCATACCAATACCCACGCCCTCCCAAAAATCTAACGGGGGTGAAGAAACACTGAGCATAGGCCACATTTCGAGAGCCGTCCTTCACTAAAAAATGTTTTGCGACTTTTCCTGCCGATAACTGCCAGCGGTAATACAGATCCGATTGCGTAAACAACGCCTCCGTACACAAAGAGAGCGGATCAAACATTACATCGTCCGCCAAAAATTCAATTTGATATTCTTCCTTAGGTCGTACATCAGCGTTCATATTGATATCTTACACTACAGACCGTCTCTGAAAAAACGATTTAGAACGGATTGTGTGCACCTCGAATTTCAAAGTGGATGTGTGGCCCGGTCGAATTACCAGTGGAACCGACCGAACCGATGATATCCCCCTGAGAAATTCGCTCGCCGACAGATACGACAGTCTGCTTCATGTGTGCGTACAAGGTCTGAGTACCGTTTGAGTGACTGATCACCACATAGTTGCCGTACCCACCGTTCCAACCGCTATTGCGAGAAATAATGACGTCTCCGGCTGCAGATGCTCGAATTGGCGTACCGATAGAGGAACCAATGTCGATGCCGTTGTAACCGTGGAGGCCTTGAGTCTTAATACCGTTGGTTGGACGCAAATAATATCCCGGGTATTCTGGACCATTCGTGTCATGTGCGCCATTCGGTTTGGTGGCCTTGGCAGGAGTCTTGCCGACCGCCGCAGGCACCACCACAGTCTCTCCTTCGGGAATAGTGACCACCACACCTTCAGTGATCACGCTGTCTTCGCTAAGATCATTAAAAAGCGCGAGTTCGGCGACGTCAGTTTTGTATTTCTTGGCGATACTCTTCAAGGTATCACCCTTGCCTGCAGTGTGCGCGATGCCGGAAATAGGGAGGATGGTGAGTGTCTGTCCAAGTTGGATAGATTTTCCGCTCAAACTGTTCGCCCACACGATGGTGTTTACCGAAATACCATACATTTTAGCGATCTGTGTCAAGGTGTCGCCCTCGCGAACAGTGTACAAACTGATGCGCTGATAGAGAGGAAAGTCATCGATGTTTCCCATGGTACCCAAAGGACCGCTCTCGGCCACCAAGGTATTACCACTCACAACAGTAATATCCCCGCCGCCACGAGCAAAACCGGGCTCTGGGCTCATTTCAGCACTCAACAGAGCCATGTTTTGGGAATTTCGGACCAGTACTATTGTTTTTGCAGATGACTTTTCAGCGGCGAAAAGATCGGCAAAAATCGAAAAAGCCTTCGCGAGTAAAGGCTGTGGAAAGACAGCGATTCCCACTAGGAAAACGCCTACAGGTACGGCGAGGCTAGCTTTCGTAGAAAAAAGCCTAAGTAGAGCCGTTTTTTTGAGGTTCTTAAAAATACGCTTCGAATTAGAGACTAAACACGCGTTTCTGTCATTAGATGGCTGTGTAGAGCCATTCTGTATTCCCGTAGACCTACCCTGCAAGGGTCAATTAAAGTCTATCGGATACCCCCTAGAAGTCAATGGCGCTGTCCCCATGGTATAGTATTCGGGTGAAACATCTCGAGAGTCTTAATTCCGAACAAAAATCGGCGGTTTTGCAGATTGAAGGACCGCTTTTGATACTCGCCGGTGCAGGAGCAGGCAAAACCAAGACCGTCACCCATCGTATTTTGCACATCGTAAAGCAGGGAATTGCGCCACACCAGGTATTGGCGATCACGTTCACCAACAAAGCAGCCAAGGAGATGCGCGAGCGCGTGCTGAAGCTGATCCGGGAAGATGAGAGCCTCAACATGCCGGTGAGCTTTGAGGAAAAACCCTTTGTGAGCACTTTTCACGCGCTCGGGGTACATATTTTGAAAGAGAACAGCCGACTCATCGGTCTCAATCGACATTTCACTATTTTCGACAAGACCGATGCTACCAGCGCGGTGAAAGCAGCGGTCATTGAAGCTGGCCTTGATCCAAAACAATTCGAGCCGGCCAAAATTCTCCGTGTTATCTCGCGCGAAAAGGGCAATCTCACCACCGTCGAAGCGTTTACTCGACTCACCAGCAACGAATACTTCTCCAACATCGTCGCGACCGTCTGGAAAAAGTACGAGGAGCATCTAAAGAAAGAGCAGGCACTCGATTTCGATGACCTTCTCCTGAAAAGCGCGCTGCTGTTGCGCGATCACAAAGAAGTGCTCGAGCGGTATCAGGGTATTTGGAAATATATCCACATCGACGAGTACCAGGACACCAACAAAGTGCAGTACATGATCGCCAAGTTGCTCGCAAGCAAGACCCGCAACCTCTGCGTGGTCGGCGACATCGACCAAAACATCTACAGCTGGCGCGGCGCGGATATCAAGAACATCATGGATTTCGAAAAAGACTATCCAGAAGCGAAAGTCGTGACGCTCGAAGAAAATTATCGCTCCACCAAGACTATTTTGGATACGGCCAACGCGGTGATCAAGAAAAACAAGAAGCGTCGCGAGAAAAATCTCTTCACTCGTCAGGGAGCAGGGGAGAAGATCGTGATGTTCGAGGGATATGACGAAGTCGAGGAGGCGCACTACATCGCGGAGAAATCCAATGAGCTAATCCGTGGCGGAGTAGAGCCAAACGAGATCGCTGTGCTGTTTCGTGCCAACTTCCAATCGCGCATTCTCGAGGAAGCTTTTTTGGCGCACAGTGTGCCATACCAGCTACTCGGTACGAAGTTTTTTGAACGCAAAGAAATCAAAGATGCACTGTCGTATCTGCGTGCGGCGTTGAATCCGCAAGGCTTGGCCGACTTGAAGCGCATCATCAACGAACCGCCGCGCGGCATTGGCAAAGTGACCTTGCTGAAGATCTTTAGCGGACAGGAAGAGAGCCTGAGTGGGGCAGTGCGCGACAAAATCCAAAGCTTCCGCAACGTACTGACACAGATCCGCGATCTCGCGACTCGAGAGAAGCCATCTTCGGTGATGCGCTTCGTGGTTTCAGCGAGCGGTCTTGAGGCCGAATACAAAAAAGGCACCGATGAGGACCTCGAGCGCCTCGAAAACTTGCAGGAATTGGTGACACTCTCGACAAAGTACGATCATTTGCCGCCGGTGACGCTTGGCACAGAAACCAGCGCGGCTTCTGGCCTCGAAAAACTAATCGAGGAAGCCGCGCTGCAATCTGACCAAGACGAAATGAAAGAAGCGAAGAACGCCGTGAAGCTCATGACCGTCCATGCCTCGAAAGGTCTCGAATTTGAACACGTTTTTATCACCGGCCTCGAACAAGATCTCTTCCCGCACCTGAAACTCAGCGAGGAACGTATGAGCGAGTCCGAATCTGAAGAAGAGCGCCGACTTTTCTACGTCGCCCTCACTCGCGCGAAGAAGCGCCTCTACCTCACATTCGCTGGCGTGCGCACGATCTTCGGCAGCAAACGCATGAACGTGCCTTCGGAATTTCTCGGCGACATCGCCGACCACAATGTTGAAGCGGCCTCGTACGAATACCAGCGGCCCGCGCGCACCGGCCGCTCTTTCTATTTCGACTAATTTCGGGTAGGGTAGAGGAACAAAACAATGCATCTCCCTGCCAAAAAATCGCTCGGCCAGAACTTCCTCAAGTCAAAAGAGGCAGTGCGAGATATCGTGTCTGCAGCAGACATCCAGCCGGGCGACAATATCCTTGAAATTGGCCCAGGAAAAGGGGTTTTGACCGAAGCACTGCTCGCAAAACTCTCCTCCGGTGGCCGCCTCATCGCCATCGAAAAAGACGACCGCATGATCCCTCTGCTGCGAGAGGCGTTTGCCGGTTCGCTCGCCTCGGGCAAGCTCATCCTCATCCACGGCGACATCTTGGAAATGACCCTCGAAAAGCTCGCGGAGTGCGGCCTGCGCGAAGGGCAGTACAAGATCATCGCCAATATCCCCTACTACATCACCGGCCAACTCCTCCGCATGTTCCTCGAGTCGGCATACCAGCCAAGCAAAATGGTGTTGATGCTCCAAAAAGAAGTGGCACAGCGTATCGTGGCCCGCGACGGCAAGGAAAGCATTCTTTCAATCAGTGTGAAGGCGTACGGCACGCCAAAATACATCGCAAAGGTGCCGGCCAAGTATTTTTCTCCGGAACCGAAAGTGGATTCGGCGATTTTGCTCATCGACAAGATCTCGAAACAGTTTTTCCTCGACCGTTTGCTTACAGAAACCGCATTTTTTGAAGTCGTGAAGAAGGGGTTCTCACATAAACGCAAAATCCTCGCGAGCAACCTGGAAATTCCTGCTGAAAAACGTGCGGAAACTCTCGCCACGCTCGGCCTAGGCGAAAAAGTGCGCGCGGAAGAGGTGACGCTCGAACATTGGGGGAAGCTGTGTGCTATGATTTAGGGATGGATTTCCGATCCTCGACCATTTTCATATTTTTTTGTCTGTTTTTTCTTTTTTTTACGACGACCCGCTCGTCCGTCGCGCAAGCTGAGGCAGGCATGCTGTCAAAAAATCTATTCATTGGCATGCACGACCCAGAAGTCCGCTCACTTCAACAACTCTTGAATGTCGACGCCGATACTATCGTGTCCGAGAGTGGGGCAGGGTCAGCTGGTTTTGAAACAGATTTCTTTGGAAAGGCGACACTTGCTGCGGTCATCCGTTTCCAGGAAAAATACCCCGTGGAAGTTCTCGTGCCCGCCGGTCTAAACGCAGGAACCGGTTTTGTTGGAAAACTCACACGAGAAAAACTTCTTAGGATTCGCACGGTGAACATTGAAGCTAGTGCGCCTGAACCAACGACCACGAAAAACAAAGGTGTCGCAACGACCACCCAAAAAAGTGCTACAGTCAGCACGGAACAGGCCTTGAGAAAATACGGCAACGATCTCGCAACAGCGATTCTCGCATACACCAAAAGCATAGAAACCTATAAAATAGGCCACCTTTTGGTAGATACGATAAACAGTCCGAGCCAAGAGAAGATCGACTCACTGGGGGCGTTCGCAAAAACAGTTGACTCGTTTGCGAAGAAAGTTTCCAGCATATCACTCGAACAAGAGGCCTCTTCAGTAACAGAAATTCACAAGAAAATTTCAGAGAGTTACGCGACACAGGCGGATACTCTGAACAGCATTTGGAGCGGACGATCTGGCACGACAATCACCGCGGAGTCCATGATGCGATATAATGATACCGTGATAGAAAATGCAAAGGTGCTTATTGCTCTGATGCAATTTTTTAAAGACAAAGGGATCCGATTCGGGGCTGGGGAGGCCGGGGTTATTTTCAATCGACCGTGATGAGGTTTCAAATAAAACAAAAAGTGCTACGCTATATTCCCGCATTGCTGGTCTTTAGTCTTTTATTTGTTACTTCCGTCTCGCCAGCGCCAGTGGATGCACAAGTGATCCCTTTTGGTGGACCGGTACTCTATCTCGAACCACCCGGTGTCTGTCTTGGGGGCGAACGATTCATCATCGGACCACCTGGACCGCCATCTCTTACCACCTACTATTTCGTGACCTATGTATCTGTGCCATTTGCTGTCGGACCGCTGATATCTGAGGGGCAGTTTATCCTCGGCGAAGCTTCGGGGTACATGAACTGCTACTTCTACTGTGGTACTCATATTTGTGTCACTTATGGCGGACCGATCGTACTCTTTTATGGAACCTCTTTATAAAAAAATTGCTTTCGGAATCGTCGTACTCGCTGCCGTGGCGGGGATAGTGTTGCTTGGCCGGACCGGTAAGAGTATCGAGCTTGGGAACAGCCCTGAAAATGGGGAAGTGGGCAGTGGCGCACAGATTCAGGCAGTCTCCGGCAGCAATTCCGGCCTTTTCAGAGACACTTTTAACACTTCTGGCAGCGAAACTGGCGTTTCAACGACCGAATCCAAGGTTTCTGATGCTGAAAAGAGCTTCGATCAACGCAACCTCACTGAGCGCATTTCCATTGATCTTTTCGCCAAATACTTGATTTTGAAGAATAACGGCCAGGAAATCACCCCAGAACTCCAAGCGAATCTCGTGAACAACGTTATCGAGGAAAATACCAAGAAAATCGAGTACATTACCTACACAGGGGCCAATCTTGGGCTTATTTCCAGCCCCACCCCAGATCAAATTCGCACCTACGGCAACGCCCTAGCTACTCTGATTGTGGAAAATTCTCCCAAAAACCTTGCTGGTAACGAGCTTTCGTTGCTCGCCAAAATGGCCGAGGGCGGCGCTAATTCAGAAGATCTCGACAATCTGAGAGCATTGGCTGATGCATATGAGAAGATTGGCCAAAAGCTCGTACAAATGACTATCCCGAGTGATGCAAAACCCCTCCAGGTGGTCCTCGCCAATGTCACTGGCCGGATCGGCGTCAACATCGCACACTTCGCGGTATTCGAGAGCGATCCGGCCACCGCCATCTCGCACCTTTCGGCCTATGATCAAAATGTCACAGCACTTAATGCCGCACTGAAATCAGTCGGGCAGTACTTCACCAAAAAAGGCATTGTATTCTCCACAAAAGATCCGGGTTATGCCTTTACCCTTATAGGGCAGTGAGATAAAATTGTGAGGTGAAGCGATTTCGCATTGCTAATGCAGGAAAAAACGCGATATGCTTTTTTCTTGTGACTGCCATTCTCCTCGTTACCCTTGTACCGAGTGATCTACCCCTTGTTGCGCCACAAAAAGCTGAGGCGTTCTTTGGTTGTATTCCAAGACCACCTGTCCCTGCAGTTATTCCGATCGCTGTACCGGTACTCGACCTCGGGGTCATTACGATAACTACGCAGATCGGTCTTGCGCAAAATCAGATCACCGACCGAAAATGCTTCCTCGACTTCATTGTAAAAACACTCTCAAGGGCCGTCGTACACGCCCTCGTATCATCGATCATTGACTGGATCAATCGCGGTTTTGAGGGAGGGCCAACTTTCGTCACCGATCCAGCCGGCTTCTTCGGGAAGATCGCCGATCAAGAAATCGGTCGTATGATTGACGGGTCGGGGCTTGGTTTCGTCTGCGACCCATTCCGCCTTCAACTCCAACTTTCATTCCTGCGGGAACGCGATCGCTACACTGCACCATCTCGATGTAGTATCACCGGCATCGTAAAAAATCTCCAAGGTTTCGTGGGTGGTGATTTCAGTCAGGGTGGTTGGCCGGGCTGGATCTCCATGACAAGCCAGGCGCAGAACAACCCATTCGGCTCGCAGCTCATGGGCGAGGAGATCGTCGCTGCTCGAGTGACGAGTCGACAGAACACGGCGAAGGTCACGCTTGATTGGGGCAAGGGCTTCAAGTCGCTTCTTTCAAGCGACGGCACAATCAAGACCCCCGGAAACCTTATCAATGATCAGCTCAGCAAAGCGACGGGAAACGAGCTCGACTACCTGAACCTCGCCCGAGAATTCGACGATATCGTGATCGCTTTGGCCAACTTGGGCATTAGCAAGATCATGAGTAGTGGGCTGAAATAACATGAAAACCAACTCTGTGTACAAATACATAGCGGCCGGACTCATGGTACTGGTTTTGACTTGCTCAATCTTTGCAAATGTCGTTTCGGCTGAGGAAGGTAGCAGTGAGACAGCGCCACCTCCCGTAACTCCGCCGGCACAAAATGTCGCACCGGAAGAGGGTACCAACGAGACCGCACCGCCTACAGCGCCAGCCGATCCAAACGCGGACACCAATTCATTCGAGCAGACTTCAAATATCAATCAGGCTGCCAACCCAAATGCGGCCACCGACGCCCTTGAACAGAGCTCCGGCAACACCTCAGCAAACACGCAGAGCCAGAATAACACCGACCCGAAGCAGGCTGGGGGGAGTGGAAATCAGGACACGGTTTTTTCTTTGAGAATGCTCAATCCGTACAACTGGATTCCTGTCGCGATGAAAATCATTGGCAACACCATCCTGATGATGTTCGGCTGGGTACTTGGCTTGGTCGGCCTGGTTTTCAACTTCATCATCGACAAGACAATTGTCAATCTCAAAACCACCATCGACAGTCTCGGCGTCATCACCGACATCTGGAAAGTGATCCGCGACTTCATCAACCTCTTCTTTATTTTTGCATTGCTCTATGCCGCAGTAGGCACTATTCTTGGTTTGGAAAAAGTCGATTGGAAAAAGACGGTAGGGAACTTGGTACTCGCGGCACTACTCATCAACTTCAGTCTTTTCATCACCAAGGTCGCGCTCGATCTTTCAAACATTGTCACTATTGGATTCTACAGTCAGCTTCCTGGAGTTGGGGCCGGGGCTATTAATCCCGGCTCGATTGCAACCGGCACATCCGGTGCGGGTGGCATCTCAAACAGTATTATGCAATCGCTGAAGCTTGAAACTATTTACAAGCCAAAATACGGTGGAGTGGTTACCGACATAGCTAACAGTCCAGTGACTACCTTCGCCTACATCCTTTCCACTGTCATGGGCAGCATTTTCATCTGTGTCACTATCGTGGTGATGGTCGCGGCGTGCTGGCTCTTCCTCAAGCGATTCATTGACATCATTTTCCTCATGATTCGCTCACCGATTGCTTTTGCTGGCTTTGTCCTCCCACAGTTGGGCGAGTATCAAAGCAATTGGTGGAAAGAACTTCAAGCAAATGTCGTATTTCCTCCCGTCTACATGGCCATGATGTGGATCACCTTCAAAATCCTGCAGAGTCCTGGTTTTCAGACAGTTGCACCTGGGGCAGACGGGTTTTCTGGTTTGTTTTCAACATTGAGCGGCACGACCGTGAACATCGTTTTCCGCTTCATCATCGTTATTGCAATGATGGTCTACGCTCTGAAGAGCGCAAGTAAAGTGGGTATCGAAGGAGGGGAGGTATTCACCGACTACCTCAAAAAGAAGAAGGGGCAGCTGCAAGGCGTGGTTGGCAGGAATACCCTCGGAAGAGCTGCCGCAGCAGCGCGGGACAGTGGTTTTGCCAAGAACATCGAATCAGTCAGTCCTTTGGCTGGTCGCCTCATGAACAGTAGTCTTAAAAATGTCGCTGGTGCCGATTTTGGTGGCGCAAAAGGTGGGTTTGATGGGGCCGTAAAACAGTCGGAGAAAAATGCCAAGGAAGGATACGGACGAATGTCTAAGGTTGTTGAATGGAACCAGCCGAAGCCGTACAGAAAAACATTTGAAAGTGCCGAGGCATTTGCAATGCGGGAGGCTCAATATGAAAGTGAGAAGAAAGACTTCGAGAAAAAGGAGGGCGACGCAAAGCCAAAGCGACAACAGGGATATGTTGAGGCAATTAAGACGGGCACTCCTGTCGCCCCAGCCTTGAATGTCGCAACTAATTTGAAGGCGCTTGATCCTAAAACCTGGACCAAGGAAAACATCAAAAACACCAAGGTGAACTTCCAACCATACCGTGTTGGCGAAAGCTTCAAAGAGAATGTTGCTGCAGTTGCTGCTGTTAATAAACAAATCAAGGAGGACACGAAGAAGGACGCGAAGAAGACAGAAGAAGGTGCGGCTTGGGAGAAGGGAATACTCGCGTATATGCAGAACATTGGTGCCGAGATCAAGAGCTCAAGAAATTCTGCACTAAGCCCTGCGCTTCCTGAGGCACATGACGAGAGCACTGAGGAGGGGAGGAAGTGGAAAACGCTTCAGGCCGATATATCCGCAGGAGCTGCTGATGAATTGTCGAAGATCGAGGCAATGGCTGACAAGGAAAAGAAGGCCGAACAGCTCGAAAAGATGTTTAAGAGATACAAGGAGGCACGTGAGAAGCTTGCCGAGGAAGAAGTCGTCACTCTGGAAGAAATCGCAGATGACCTTGCAGACCCTAAACTGTCCCCAGAATCAAGACACTCGCTGCAGATCCAGAAGCGCCGTATATTAAAATCACAGAAAACTCGTAACGAACTTCACAAGAAGCTTGAAAAAATAGAAGAGAGTCGTGAAAAACGTGAAGAAAAGGAGTCTGATAAAAAGGAGAAGGAGGGTAAGGAAAAGGAGGGGGGTGGGGGTGAAGCGAAAGTCGGAGATAAAAAATAGCACCAATGAAATACTCTATCAGCACCGAAAAAGAATTGGATGAGCGCTTCTGGCAGATC
This sequence comes from bacterium, assembly GCA_037130265.1. Classification (GTDB taxonomy): domain Bacteria; phylum Patescibacteriota; class Minisyncoccia; order Phycocordibacterales; family JBBTRF01; genus JBBTRF01. The sequence goes on along the minus strand of JBAXTI010000001.1, from coordinate 33,998 downwards.
CCTGAGGATCTTCAGGACGTCATCGTTGATGAAAAAACAAGGATGACTACCGAACGAATCGGAACGGAGCACCGAGTCGTCAGCAGCCTGTTGTGGCAACTCAATTCTCTAACCTGCAACATCCTCATGGCAGTCGACCCAATAAAAGGGTTTTCCCAACGCATCGCACAGCTGGCAAATATTCCGACGACGACAGCCCAAAAAATCGCCGACGAGATCAACGAAAATATCTTCCGACCGGTCCGAGAGTCCCTCATCCTCATCCACGAGATTCCACAGAGCGAACAGGCAGAGATTCCTGCGGTAGAGACACATTTCGAGCATCTCCTCGAGGTCCATTCGCCAGGGAAGATCGCACTCACCGGCGATATGTCGCCCCGCGCCACAACCGCCACGCCCACAACCCCTTCCACACCCGCAGCATCGCAACCAACACCATTTGCACCCACCTTCGCTCCAAAGACCCTCGCGGAGCAGAAGATGAGCCGACCAACCAGCTTGCCGCCGCAGATCTCGCGCACTAACACCGAACCAGACCCGTACCGAGAAGCAATCAACTAAGCCGTCGGCGACCAGTGCCACTAATCCCACCGACATTTCGCGTGCCTGCGGTATAATATCCGTATGCGGTTTCAAGTTCCACAATTCATCGAGGTGGAAGACAAGATTATTGGTCCTCTCACGATCAAGCAGTTCGTCTATATTGCTGGTGGGGCGGGGATGTGTTTCGTGATCATCCGATACTTGGGCCTGCTCTTTGGCGTCATGGCGGCACTTCCTGTCGGGGCCTTTGCCCTCGCTCTCGCCTTCTATCACCCAAATGAGCGCCAAACGTTCATCCTCTTCGTCGAAAACGTCTTCAAATACTACATTGGGGAGAAGCTATATATCTGGAAGAAACAGGACAAAAAACCGGTGGCGAGAACGACCGAGGAACGCGAATCTTCAAGTGACCTCGACAATCTATACGTCCCGCGCTTGGCCGATAGCAAGCTGAAAGACATGACTTGGAGTCTGGATGTGACCACGAAAGATCTTACGAATCCCGTCACGAAGGACAACAAACAAGTATAATCGGGTATAATAAAGCGAAACATGGCCCTCACCAAATCAGCACCGAGCCAGCAATTTGTCCCTCTCAAAGAGGTGAGGGATGGCATTGCCATTCTCAAAGATGGCTCGATGCGTGCACTCCTTCTCACTTCCTCTCTCAACTTTGCTCTCAAATCCACCGAGAGTCAGGAGGCGATCATCTACCAATTCCAAAATTTCCTCAACTCTCTCGACTTCACCGTGCAGATCTTCGTGAGCTCACGCCGACTCGACATCCGCCCATACATCGCGCTGCTCGAAAATCGATACAAGGAGCAGACAGGGGAGTTGCTCCGCCTGCAAACTCGTGAGTACATTGAATTCATCAAGAAATTCACCGAATCGGCCAACATCATGACCAAGAGCTTCTTCGTGGTCGTGCCGTACAGCTCTTCCATGCTCAACAAGGACAGCGCCTCTGGTTTGTTTGCCAAAAAAGACAGGGTGAAGGAGGCGGCACAGAAGAGCGAGGCGTTCGAGGAGGTGAAGTCACAGATCCAACAGCGCGTGAGCGTCGTGGAACAGGGGCTCACGCGCGTCGGCATCCGCGTGGCGCAGTTGGGAACCGAGGAAATCATCGAACTCTTCTACAAGATCTTTAACCCCGGCGAAACGGACAAGCCGATTCAGCTATAATCAATCCCATGGGACTTTTTTCAAACATATTCAACAAGAAGGGGGGCGGGGATGCCGAGATGAAGGCGTCGATTTTGCCACAGGATATCTACAACGCAAGCGCTCTCGACCTCAAAGACGTCATTGCCCCATCCGCGCTCAAGGTGAGCCCTCGTTCGCTCAACCTCGGCGAGAAATTGGTCCGCACCTTCTTTGTTATTTCATACCCACGATACCTTTCGGAGGGCTGGTTTTCGCCGATCATCAACCTCGACAAAATCTTTGATATCTCGATTTTCATTCACCCAATCGACACCGCCCAGGTACTCCGCCAATTTCAGAAAAAGGTAGCTGAAGTCTCGAGCCAGATCCACGAACGTGAACGCAAGGGTCTTGTCCGCGACCCGATGCTCGACACGGCGTATCAAGACCTCGAATCTCTTCGAGACAATCTCATGCAGGCGCAGGAGAAGCTTTTCGATGTCGGCCTCTACATGTCTATCTACGGCGACACGGAGCAGGAGCTGGACAAGATCGAGAGTGAGATCAAGTCCATCCTCGAAGCCAAGCTGATCTACCTTCGCCCAGCCCTTTTCCAGCAGGAGCAGGGTTTGCGCAGCGTGCTTCCGATCGCGACCGACGAGCTCAATGTGCTTTCAAAGCTCAATTCTTCGCCGCTTTCGAGCTTGTTCCCGTTCACTTCTTTCGACCTCACTTCCGACAAGGGTATTTTGTATGGCATCAACCGACACAATTCTTCGCTCGTGCTGTTCGATCGTTTCTCCCTCGAAAACTACAACTCCATCACTTTCGCAAAGTCCGGTTCGGGTAAGTCATACTGCACGAAGCTCGAAATCCTTCGAACACTCATGTTCGACACTGAGGTCATCGTCATCGACCCAGAAAAAGAATATGAATACATGGCACAGGCGACGGGAGGGAAGTACTTCAATATCTCGCTCAACTCGCCGCACCACATCAACCCGTTCGACCTGCCGGTACCACGCGAAGATGAATCGGCCGCTGACGTGCTGCGCTCAAACATCATCAATCTCGTGGGTATCTTCCGCATCATGCTCAGCGGTCTCACGCCAGAGGAAGATGCGATCATCGACCGCGCCATCACAGAAACCTACGCGCTGAAAGACATCACTCCCGATGCGGACCTCAGAAATGTGGAGGCACCGCTCATGTCCGACTTCGAGCTCGTGCTCGCTGGTATGCAGGGTGCGGAGTCGCTTGTACAGCGCCTCACCAAGTACACCCGCGGCACATGGTCGGGCTTCCTCAACAAGCCAACCAACGTCGACATCAACAACAAGTTCATCGTCTTCTCTCTTCGCGACATGGAAGAGGAGCTCAAGCCGGTGGCGATGTACATTGTGACCCACTTTATCTGGAACGCAGTGCGCAAGAATCTTCGCAAACGCCTGCTCGTGATCGACGAGGCATGGTGGATGATGAAATCCGAAGATACGGCCTCATTCCTGCTTAGTTTGGCAAAGCGTGGTCGAAAATATTACCTCGGTCTCGCCACGATCACCCAGGACGTGGACGACTTTTTGAAGTCACCGTACGGTCTCCCGATCATCACCAACTCCTCCATCCAGATTCTCCTGAAGCAGTCGCCGACTTCGATCGACAAGCTCCAGGCCACCTTCAATCTTACCGATGAGGAAAAGTTTTTGCTCCTCGAATCCGGAATTGGCGAAGGACTCTTCTTCGTTGGCCTCAAACACGTGGCGATCAAAATCATCGCTTCGTACACCGAAGACCAGATCATCACCTCCGACCCATCGCAGATTTTGGCAATTCAAAAAGCCAAGGCCGACTTATCTGCAAGCACCGATGGGCGCAATGGCGGACAGAGTGGGGGAGCGGCTACAGGAGGAATAACCGGGAGATAACCTCGCGCTCGAGCGCACAACACGCATATGGCTGCCAAAAAACACGAACCCATCACCAATCTCGGCTGGTTTTTCCTGTTCGCCCTCGTCATCTTTGTCGACATCCTCCAGATCGTCCTTGACCTCGCGTATGCCTCTGGCGTGATTGCAAACCGCGTCATTGATGTCAGCTTTGCTTTTGGACTACTTCTTATCTTTTACCTCAAAGACGTACCGCTCACTTCCGCGCAGTACACAAGTATCGCCGCAGCCTTTGTTGGAGAAGAAGTTCCCTTTCTCGACGCTCTCCCAATGTGGACGATGGACGTATTCTATATCTTCGTGAGTCTTAAAAAGGAAGAGATTTCCAAAAAAATGGGAGTTGTTGGGAAAATCGGAGTTATGGCAATAGAAGCGACACAGAAGGTTCGAGGCGGAGGCTTGGCCACAGCAGAAGCAGGTGTTGTTTCTAGCATAGGAAAGGAAATGGCCTCTTCAGCGGTGAAGGAGCACCTCCCGACCAACACCCTCGACCTTCGGCCATCAGCGAAGTCCTAAAGACGGGAAGTTATTCACTCCGGCCACTGTTACTTTGTGATAAAATAAGCGGACATGAGATCTCGCAACATTCTCACATATGCGGTTGCTTCTTTTTATATCTGCCTGGTTTCTCTGTGGGGAATCGGGGGTTTTTCGGCACCGACTGCGGCCGCACAGGCAACTAATAGTGGCGCGACTACGGCGAACACTTCCGCAACTTCCTCAGCCACTTCTAGTCCGCAGCAAGATGAGCTCGATGCATTATTGAAACGGCTTACCGCCACCTCGAGCATTCCCGACTATCTCAAAAACGCAAAGCCGCCAACTGAAGCCGATGCGCCACCTATTCCTGAGGAGTTTAAGAAAGCGCCGCTCAATGTCACTTTGGATCCAGAATACCCATCAGCCTTTCAAGATGTCGTTGCGAGTGTCGATAGCTACTCTGCAGACATGGATCGTAGCGTGATCACCTGGACAATAAACGGCAAGGTGGTACAGCGAGGCACTGGCACAAAGACCTTCCGCTTCAAGGCGGGGAAGAATGGCAGCTATACGAGCTTAAACGTATCCATCTTTTTCAACGGAGTCATCAGTACCGAGACCGTAAGTATCACCCCTGCTACCGTGGACCTGCTTTGGCAAGCCGATTCGTATGTCCCACCATTCTACAAAGGCAAGGCACTCTTTTCTCACCAGAGCGGTATCAAAGTCGTTGCGGTACCGAATATCTTTACGAAAGATGGCACACTGATCCCCGTCTCAAAACTGATCTATCGTTGGAAGCTCGATAAAGAATTCGTTGCGGCAGTCTCTGGCGTCGGCAAGAGCATGGTCACTTTTAGTGACAAAATCCCTGTGAACGAAAAGCAGATCAGTGTCGAGGTATCCACAACAGATTCGAGTGTGAAGACAGTCGGACAGATCTTCCTTCACAGCGTCGGCACTAGTCCAGTGTTGTACCAAGACACACCTCTCACCGGCATTTCGTACGAACACGCCCTGCCAGAAAGCCTAGACCTGACCGACTCCGAGATGAAGCTCGTGATTGAACCGTATTTTTTCTCGGTGAAGAGTCGTGACAGCAACAGCTTGTATTACTCCTGGTCACTCAACGGCAAAAGTGTTCCGGATGTCACGCGCAGCAACATTGTCTTCAAGGTGCCCGACGCAGAGAAGGGGAGTGCTCAGGTGAATGTCGAACTTCGACAGCCCACAAAAGTCTTTCAGACCAGTGCGAGCAGTCTTTTTATCAACTATACCAGCCAAGGGAGTAGCGATAGTAAATCCCTCTTCTAATGACCGCACTTCACACACAAGGTATTTTGGGAAAGATAATCGCTGTTAGCTGTTTGTTTTTCATCATTGCTGGCGCTATTTTTCCAGCGACAGTCTCTGCAGTAGAAGGTTTTGGTGATGCAAAGAATTATATTCTCCTTGCACCAATTCCTGGCACATATCTTGAGGGCGATTGTGCACGGGGCACCGCGAACACCTACACCAACGCAGGGGCTTCTACGGGCAACAACTCCAAAGTGACAAACTGCAAAACCGATTTTATAACCTATCTCAAAGGAGCTTTCAGGCTCGTGATCTCACTTTCATCGATCATTGCCGTCCTCGTGATCACCTTTGAGGGCTTCAAGCTCGCTGTTTCCACAAGTGAAGGCGCTCGCGCTACGGCAAAGGACCGAATTCAGCAGGCCCTTATCGGCCTTGGTCTTGTGCTCGGCTCATACCTCATCTTGAACACTATCAACCCACAGCTCACGAAGATTAATTTTGCGGTGGACAAGGTTGCGGACTACGCCGGTAGCTCGGCTTTTTTGCAAAATGGCTTAGGTCAGGCCTTGGTAAATGAGAGGGAGCAGGCGGCGTTTGCTGCCCGCTCTGAGGCTTCGAGAATTGCCAATGAATCTTTTAGTAAGATTGCCACTCCGTTACTGACGGAATTGAACCAGCGTTTGAGTACCGGTGAGGAAGAGTGTCGAAATGCCAGGGCGGAGATACAGCAGGAGTGTTATGTAAACAATGGACTAAGAATTGAAGAGCTTCAGAAACAAATAGAGGAAGCGCGTAATTCTACTGGGATGCAGTCGGCGATTAATGAGATTCAGAGATTAGGCGATACGCAGTTTAATCAGTTGGTAGGACCTTTACTGAACACAGGTGACCGACTAGCTGATGTGGCTCAAATGCGAAATAATGCCAAGCTTCAGATTACCGCAGTGAAAGATGAGACTCAGGTACGAGTTGCGGTCTTGAGGGCGCAAGGCAGAACCGAGGATGCGGCATTGGTGTTGGCTGAATCAAACAAGGTGATCGCGGCAATGAACGAAAAGATTGAGCACCGAGTGCGTTGTCCTTACTCTGACGTCGTTGTCGCTAGTGCGGGTGTGGGCGGAGCATCTGTAAGGCCTTGCATATAATACAATGAACAAAACCACTGCATACACAATTCTCGGAATCATCACTGGCGTCATTATTGTGGCGCTCGCGATCTTCTATTTCATGTTCATGAAGACTCCGACCACCGGACCAGACATCGGTCCAGAAGTGACCAATGAGGGCACGGCGGGCCGTGGTGGCTTTGGCGGCACGGGGAGCACGAGCACCACCACGCCAAACAATCCTGGCGGGGCAGTGGCCACCACCACCGAAAGCCGCCCAACACCACCAGTGCTCCGCAAGATCTCTGCCGGACCGATCGCTGGCGGCATCGCATACGACGTGACGACCAAGGTGGGGAAGACGAGCACTACCACGACCAGCATTCGCTTCATGGACCGTATCAACGGCGCAATCTACGAGACCCGCACCGACGTCCTCGATACTCAGAAGATCGCCAGCGCCTCTATCCAGAAAGTTCGTGAAGCATTTTGGGCAAAAGACGGCGCGAGTGTGTACGTGAGATACACCACCGATGCCAACCCATACACCATCGAGACATACCTAGCAAAACTCGTACCATCAAAGACCGCGACCTCTTCGCAGGCAGCACTCCCAAGCGAGATTAGCTTCCTTCCACAAGAAGTGCGCGGTAGCTATCTCACTCGCAACCTCGCTGAGGTGATTCCATCGCCATTCACCCTCGACACCGTCTTCTACACCCTCCAAAAGGGAGCAGACTTGCAAGGCATCATCTCTAGCAAGAATGACACCAAGAGGGTAGAGGTGCTCAACTCGCCAATCACCGAGTGGAGCAGCCAGTGGCTCGCCTCAAACGTTTTCGCCATCACCACGAAGGCCTCGAACTTTTCTGACGGCTTCATGTACTTCCTCAACACCGACACACAGAAGCTCGACCGCATCCTCGGCAATGTTCGCGGCCTCACCGCTATTGCAAGTACGGATCAGAAGTATGTTATTTATTCAAATTCAAAAGATGACGGCTTTAGCACCCGCCTTCTCGACACAAAGAATGGCAGTGTCGAACCATTCTCCTTCACCGTCCTGCCGGAAAAGTGTGTGTGGAGCAAGAAACAGGTATCTATCGTCTACTGCGCTGTGCCACAGTACCTCCCAAGTGGCTTCTATCCTGACAGCTGGTACCAGGGCATGATTGGCTTCACAGACGACATCTGGAAAATTGACGCGTCAACCGGCTCCACCAAGCTACTGGCCAGCCTCACCACCACCTCAAAAGAGGAGATCGATGTCATTCGACCCTTCCTCGACACACGAGAAAACTATCTCTTCTTCACCAACAAAAAAGACGGCGCCTTCTGGAGCCTACTTCTTCCCATTCTTTCGTCGAATAAATAGTTCTTGGCCGATCGCAAAGACGTTGCTCGTGGTCCAATAGATAGCAATGCCGGCATTGATGCTGTATGACGCAAAGAAAACAATAACAGGGAGGACGTACTTCATTTGCGTGCTCATGGCGTGAGCGAGATCGGTGCCAAAAGATGGCGCAGCTGCCGGATCCTTCTTTGTCACCGGCATTGAATATTTAATTTGGAAAAACTGCGTGCCTGCCGCCAACAGCGCGAGCTCCCAGCTCTTTTTCGTGATATCGATAAACCACAGCTTCATCGTGACCACCTCCGGAGCGTGCACAAAGGAGTAGAGGAGTGCAGTGTCGATGTGGGGTAGGCCACCGTTGTAGAAAAGTCGATAGAGAGCGAGGATGATTGGGATCTGAATAAACACCAACAAGATGCTCGAGAAAGGATTAATACCCATCTCTTTATACAACTTCATAGTTTGCATCGATTGCTCAGCAGGCTCTTTGTATTGAGCCTTAATTTCATTGATGCGCGGCTCCAGCTCTTTCATTTTCATCTGACTCACCACCGACTTGCGAGAGAGCGGGTAGAGAATGAGCTTCACAATCACCGTGAAAAGGACGATAGCGACACCGAAATCTGCCCAGTGTGGCAGAATACTGATGACAAAAATAAGACCGTTATACAACGGTTCGTAGAAAAACGTGTGGTAGAGGTAACTCATCAGGCTATTCTAGACTAATTTCACTTTTTTGAGAAGCGCGAGGATTTCAGCCTCGATTTCAGGCAAAGGTACCTCTTTTGCGCCCCCTACGGCACCCTTCACTGCCTTGCCGCCAACCACCTTCACAAAGAACGCGCCCATAAACGGAGCCTTTAATGAGCCATTTTTTTGCACTACGGACAAAACATTCTCGAGTGCTGCAGCGAAGCGCCGCTTGAGCCGATTACGTAATACCGCCGTACCAGCAGCTTTCTTTGAGACTACGACTGAGCACTTTAGCGTAGGGGAGGACAAAAGTCGCGCCGAGAAGGTGGCCGACGAACAAAAAACACCCTTTCCGAGGAGTTCGGGGAAGAGTGTTTTTGTGACTCGTTGAGTCTTTGGGAGCATCGAACAGGCCGTTTTAGGCTTTTCCGCTCTTCTTTACTGAGAGCTTCTTGCGTCCCTTGAGTCGGCGTCGTGCGAGTACACGCTTACCACCGGAAGTTCGTCCTCGTACGAGGAAGCCGTGGGTCTTCGCGCGCTTTCGCTTCTTTGGATGATATGTGAATGACATGGGGAATAGCGTAACACAGAGTGCGAAAATGTTCAATATTTTGCGCACATCCACCCGCACACCTTGGTATCGGTGGCACCTATTGGAGCGAGTAAGGGGGGTGGCGCGGTCTTCTTTAGTCCCCTCGGATTTTTCATACAAAAGTATGAGGATTGTATGCAAAATCCGAGGGTACTCTTTTTCGCTGCGCCCCTCCTCTCTCCAAAAGAAAAGCGCCGACCCTTATCTAGAATACTGGGGTCGGCGCCATAGCGCGTTTGATTTTGTAGATATCGGAGAGCAGACACACAAATGGAGGAGACTACGGAGCGCGTCGGCGCGAGTCGGAGCGAAAAGCTAGCAAGCTTTTACGCGTACTCCTCCATTTGTGTGTCTGCTCTCCCTTGTCCACAACTTATCAACATGTTTCTCCCCCCACCACAAGTGTTGCATTTTCTCCCCAGCTTATATAATACGTTTCACTTATGGACTACAAGCAAATGTGGGATAAAGTCTTAGTCGAGATTGAGCTTGCTATCTCAAAGGCTACCTTCATCACTTGGTTCTCCAATACACACATTCAAAAGATTGACGATGGTACCGTCCACCTCCATGTACCAAATGTTTTTGCAAAGGATTGGATCAGCAACAAATACCACAAACAAATCCTGAAGAATCTCCGAGGGCAGAACGACACTATCCGCGCCATGGCCTACGTCATCGCAAAAGAGGATGGGAGCAAGAAGCGAGTAGAGGAGCCACCAAAGGCACCCTTCAACCCCACCAACCAGCTACCGCTCAACGACGTCCAGATCAACAAGGACGACAACCTCAATCCACGCTACACCTTCGACACGCTTATTGTCGGTAGCTTCAACGAGCTCGCTCACGCTGCATCACAAGCTATCATCAAGAAGCCCGGACAGGCCTACAACCCATTCTTCATCTACGGCAACACCGGTCACGGCAAGACCCACCTCGTGCAATCGATAGGGAACTACATCAAAACCCATTACGCAGGGAAAAAAGTGTACTATCTCACCTCAGAGAAGTTCGGCCAAGAGTGCATCAATGCCCTCCAGACCAACAAAATGAACCTCTTCAAGGAGAAGTACCGCAGATACGACGTCATCATCATGGACGACGTGCAATTCTTCTCCAACAAAGACAAGATCCAGGAAGAACTCTTCCATTTGTTCAATTTCTTCTTCGACAACAACCGCCAGATCATCTTCTCAGCGGACAAGCATCCGAATTTCATTGCCAATGTCGAAGACCGCCTTCGTTCACGCTTCAGCTCAGGAATGCTCGTGGAGCTGCCGTACCCAGACCTCGAGTCTCGCACAGCTATCTTGAAGGCGAAAGCCTCACAGAGCGGATTTACCCTCAATGATGAGACGGCAGAGTACCTCGCATCATCTGTAGAAGGCAACATTCGAGAGCTCGAGGGTGCCTTGAACTCCATCATCTGTCAGGCACAGCTAAAAGGGAAGGATTTGAGTATGTTGGAGATCAAAAATTTGGTAAAAAACAGTGCCAAGCCGAAGAAGACCATCGCTGCAAAGGATATTATTAAGATTATCGCCGACTACTACAACATCGATGAGGCCAGTATCTATGACAAAACCCGTCGAAAGGAAGTGGTGCGCCCTCGACAGATGGTGATGTATATCCTGCGGGAGGATTGCAGTGTTTCATACCCTTCGATTGGCCAGAAGCTGGGTGGCCGAGATCACACCACCGTCATCCACTCATGCGAAAAGATCAAGCGTGAGATCAAGACTGACCCTGTGCTCATGCAGGAGATAAACCAGATCCGCGCTCTTTTATAGTCTGTATATAGTGTAAGCACCCTCCTCAACCTGGGGATAATTCTGTGGATAAGGGTATGATAAGTACCCAAAGTCTGTGGATGAATCTGGGGAGAGGGTGTGGGACGAGCGGGGAAGCGGTGTGTAGAAGTCAGGGTATTTTAGGGAAGTTCTCCACCTCCATCCCCACCTGTCCAGAGTATCCCCAACTAGGGTGGGGAGAAGAAATCAAAAACCGAGGCCAAGTTGAGCTCCTCCCGGACTTATACACATATCCACAGTCTTAATAATAGTAATAACTCTTTATATAGAATATAGTAAAAACATGAGGATAGAATGCGTACGAGAAAAATTTGCGGCAGCTGTCCAAAAGGCAGAACGGGTAACCGGAAAGAATCTGACCCTTCCTGTTCTTAAGTGTTTGTATTTGAAGGCAGAGGGAGGCAACCTGCTTATCCGAGCAACCAACCTCGACCTCGGCATTGAGATTAACCTGCCGGTAAAGGTAGAAGTTCCTGGCTCAGTCGCTATTCCTGGCGCCGTGCTTTCGAGTTTCCTCCAGCAAGTACGCAACGACAAGAACATCATCCTTGAAACCATCGACGGTAATCTTTCTGTGTCGACACAGAACAACTCCACACTCATCAAAGCGTTGCCGCACGACGATTTCCCAACAGTACCCGTCTTTATGAAAGAGAACAGCCTTACCTTGGCACCAAAAGAGTTTGTGCGGGGTCTTAAAGCCGTCTGGTATGCCTCTGGAACCTCTCAGGTGAAGCCGGAACTATCAAGTGTATATGTGTTCGCGGATCAGGACGAATTGGTCTTCGTGGCCACTGACTCTTTTCGGCTCGCTGAGAAGCGGGTGCGAGTGAAAAAAGCCCAGGACTTTTCGCATGTGCTCATTCCATTCAAAAATGTCACCGAAATTATGCGAATCCTAGAGGAAATCGATGAGGATGTTGAAATTTCTTTTGATAAAAACCAAATTGCCTTCTCCTCAAGCAATGTGTACCTCACTTCTCGCCTCATCGACGGTTCTTTCCCCGACTACAAGCAAATTATTCCAAAGGAACACAAAACCGAAGCCACCCTTCTCAAAGAAGACCTCGTCAATTCTTTGAAAATGGCTCATATTTTTTCCGACAAGTTTAATCAGGTGTCCCTTTCGGTCGCTCCTTCGAAAAAATCGTTTGAAATGAAAACAAAGAATGCGGAAGTGGGGGAGAATGTGAACAAACTCAAGGCCAATCTCTCTGGTGAAGATATCGACATGAATTTTAATCACAAATATGTCACAGACTGTTTCCAGTCGATCGATTCAGACAGCATTGCGCTGCACTTCAACGGCCCGAGCCGACCTGTGGTACTCCGAGGGGTTTCCGACAAGACTTTTCTATACTTGGTGATGCCGATGAATCGCTAACGCCGCAGCGCAGTCTTTCTTTGCTCGCAACATCTACCAACACATGTTCAACATATCGAATTTCCTCGCCAAGTTTTCGAATCTGCGAAACAATGCGTTTGTTGTCCGAGACGCGTTCATCCAGGTCGTGCAGGAGGTGGCAGGTGTCACTCTTGTGGGCACGCAGGTAGAGGTGAAGGAGGGTGTTGCACGCGTGCAGGCACACTCAATGATCAAAAACATACTACACATCAAGAAGCAGGTCATTCTCGAGGCGCTACAGCAGAAGGGGGTTGTCCTAAAGGATATTAAATAAGACAGTTGTCTCGGCTTTGTTGCCTACGCTGTCCTTCGCCACGGCTTTGAGTGTGTTGGAACCTGAAACATTCGCTGAATCGGTGTCGGTGAGGTTGAAGGAGAAGTTCCATGGCGCCTGTTCCATCGTGCCAAGATAGACGCTGTTGAGGTAGTAGTCCACGCGTGAGAGAGGGAAGTGACTCCGAATGTTCAGGGTCGTTTGTACGGTGCCGTTTTTCTCAAATGACGCATTTGGAGCGGGTGAGGTGAGCGAAATAGAAGGGAAGAACTCTGGTACATGGACGTCGTCTTTTTGTGTGGGAACAACCCCAGTGCCTTCGTCGGTTAGGCGGTTCAATTCCACCCATTTCTGCACAGGGTACTCCCAATTTGCAAATGACGCATCATTGCTCGGCATGAGCGGTTGAGGGCCGTTTGGATCGTCTTTGTTGATCCAGTAGAGGATAGAGTGGACGTTTTTGAGCACGCGCTCTTCACGAAGTTCTGGCGGGGTGTGTTCAGTGGCAAGTTTGCCGCTGATTTTATCGACGAAATACGATTGATTGCCTTGCCAGAAGCCGCGCAATACAGGTTTTACTGTCGTGTCTTGGAGCGGGGTTGGCTTTGGGAAATTTTCAGCTGGGTATTTCTTAAACGTCTCGTACATGAAAGCGTTCCAAAGGGGGGCGATCACCTGACGCGCGGAATTCTCTTTTGCGATCGGGCGGCCGTCGTTGTTTCCGGCCCAGGCACCGACGGCGATGTTTGGTGTGTAGCCCACTACCCACATATCTTTGAACTCATTAGTGGTTCCGGTTTTTACCGCCACGTCATATCCCGGGAAGCGGAGTGCGGAGTTGTTGCCAAAGATTGGAGCACGCGCTTCGTTGTCTGAAAGTACGTCGGAAATGGTGAGTGCGATGTTGGGGTCTAATACAGGGACTGGGCGTGACTGAAATTGTTCCAACACAAGGCCATTCTTATCCTCTATACGCATAATACCGGTGTAGGGGTTGCGGACACCTTGGTTGGCAAATACTGAGTACGCGCTGGTCATGTCGAGCGGGGTTACTTCACCGCCACCAAGTACCAAGGTGAGGCCGTAACGGTCGGCATCTGCGAGGCCATTAACCCCCATCTCCTTTGCTAGTGTGAGTGAGTCGTGAATACCTGCGAGATACAAGGTTTTGATCGCGGGGATGTTGATCGACTGGGCAAGGGCGTTGCGCAAGGTCATTGGTCCACGAAAGCCACCGTCGTAGTTGCGAGGAGAATAACAAACGGCGTCAGGGCGGTTCGGTGTGCTTGAGGCCACGATGAGCTTAGTGCTCGTTGCGCTCACAGTGACGTTTGGTGTGCAGTCACTTGAAAATTCAGTCGGGAGGTCGAAAAGTACAGTCTCTGGAGAATATCCCTTTATGAATGCTTCAGCATACACGAACGGTTTGAAAGAAGAGCCTGGCTGTCGGTGTGCGAGGGTGACGTTGAAGTTGCCATTGATCTCTTTGTCGAAGTAGTCGCGCGAGCCAATCATGGTGAGGATTTGGCCAGTTTTTGGATCGAGCGCGACGAGGGCAGCGTTCTCAGCGTCGAGTGTTTTCTTGTTGTCGAGTGCAAAGCGCTTCACGATCTCTTCACCTTTTTGTTGGAGCTCGTAATCGAGGGTGGTGATCACTTTTAAGCCACCTTCAGACACCGCTTGTTCGCCGTATTTGTCTACGAGATAGTCTCGAATATAAAAGACAAAGTGCGGTGCTTTTATACTGCGATTCTCCGGCTTGTTGAAAGTAACCACTTCTTTTCTGGCTGCACCGTATTCTTTTTGTGTGATAAAGCCGTGCGCAAGCATTTGCTGCAACACAACATTTTTGCGTACCTCAAGACGGTCGATATGGTTGCCAAAAGGGGAGAAGAAAGACGGCGCTTGTGGCAAAGCTGCGAGATACGCAGATTGTGCGAGAGTAAGATCGCTCGCATGCACACCAAAAAATTCTTCAGAAGCCTGCTCGACGCCATAAATTGTGCCGCCGTACGGTGCTTCGTTGAGGTAAATGGCAAGAATCTGGTCCTTGGTAAGAACACGTTCGAGCTTCAGGGCCAATACCCACTCTTTTAGCTTGCGAGTGATCGTCTTGTCGGTGGTAAGGAGCGAGTTTTTTACTACTTGCTGGGTAATGGTCGAGCCGCCTTGGGCGAGCTTTAGCGTGAATATGTCAGTGAGGATTGCACGTAGAATTGCTGTCGGCTTGATGCCGATATGCTCATAAAATTCCGTATCTTCGATAGCCACAGTCGCATTTTTGACATTGCGTGAGATCTCTTCGAGGGCAACATTCTTGCGTTTAATGTTGTTGTGTACGTCGTAGAGGAGGATTTTCCCCGTGCGGTCGTAGATTTTTGTGGATTCGCTTACTTTGCGCTCACCAAAGGCTCCCAAGTCGGGCAGCTGGAAGGTGGAGACCCAAAATGTCATAAGGCCGCCAATAATAAGGCAGAGGGAAGCGCCAATAAACGCAACCTCCTTGAGAAGTTTGGAGCGGTGTTTCAACCAATGGTGGGAGCGATGTGTGGCACGGTAGGCATGACGGCCGGCGTATTTAGCCGTTTCCTTGACCTGGCTGTGCACTACTCGGAGCGTTTTCGAAAGACCTGCAGAAGATGTACGTTTCATTGGTATAACAATAGCAGAAAAACCGCCGGCGTGGTAGATTATTTCTATGAAATCCCTCATTTCTTTCCTTGGAAAACAGCCGAGTATCAACGTTGATCCAAAAAAGGTGCACGACATTCTCACTCGTGGTGTTGAGGATGTGTTTGTGAAGGAGTCGTTGGAGAAAAAACTTCTCTCTGGCAAGCCGCTGCGCATTAAGCTTGGCTTCGATCCGACTGGTCCAAAAATTCACCTTGGCCGGGCCATCACTCTCCGAAAGATGCGCGCGCTTCAAGATCTGGGACACCAAGCGATAATGCTGGTGGGCGACTTCACTGCTTTGGTTGGCGATCCTTCTGACAAGCTCGACAAGCGTCCGATGCTTACGCCAGAAAAAATCAAAGAAAACCTGCGCGACTACAAGTCCCAGTTGGCGAAGATCATCGATATTGATAAGGCGGAATTTGTTTTCAATAGTAAATGGCTTTCAAAGCTCGGATTTGCCGAAATCGCAGCGCTTGCGGAAAGCTTTTCAGTGCAACAAATGACAGCTCGAAGAAATTTCAAGGACCGTCTCGATAAAGGAGAGGAAATCTCGCTACGTGAGCTCATGTACCCTTTGATGCAAGGATACGACTCTGTTGCCCTGAAGGCTGATATTGAGCTTGGTGGATTTGATCAGTTGTTCAATTTGAAAGCAGGTCGTGTGATCCAAAAGCATTATGGTCAGATGGAGCAGGATGTGCTCACTACACAAATGCTCGAGGGTACCGATGGACGAAAGATGTCTACTAGTTGGGGGAATGTTATTGCTATTATCGACACACCAGAAGAAATGTTTGGCAAGCTCATGTCGGTGCGCGATGAATTGGTGTCAAAGTACTTCCTGCTTTGTACCGATGCTACGGAGGTGGAGATTGCTACGGGTGAGGCGGCTGTGGTGAATGGGGCGAATCCTCGAGATCGAAAGGTGCAGTTGGCGAAAGCTGTCGTTGCAATCTATCACGACCAAGCCGCTGCCGACGCGGCCGAACAGCGTTTTAATAAAGTGTTTGCTTCCGGCGCGATGCCCGACGATGCACCAACGGTTTCGGTGGCGAAGGGCGCAGTACTCGCCGATGTATTAATGGCTGAAAAGATTGTTTCTTCAAAATCCGACTGGCGACGACTTGTCGACGGCGGAGGAGTGCATATCATGGGTGCCGATGGCCCAAAGGATAAAATCACCGACTATCATTTTGCCGTTTCCTCCGATCTCGATTTGAAAGTCGGGGCGCGCCGCTTCTTGAAAGTTCGCGTAAAATAAAAAACAGAAGTAATTTTTGTTTTTTACCACTCCTCCTTCGTATCCGCCTCATCAATATCCGGCGAGAAGTCTTCCTCGGTCATCACATCTGGAATTTCATCAACGACAGGCACTTCGAGTTCGTCGACTTTCTCGTCCACCTCTTCCAGAGCCTTCTCCACCTCTTTGCTGATTGGTGCGAGCTCGTCTCTTTTCTCTTCTTTTTCATTAGTGGCAACTACCGGCTTCGTCACAGCGTTCACTGCTGCTGTAGGTTTCACAATCTTCACGACCTTCGTCGCAAGCTTCTTCTTTATTGGAGTTTTGCTCGTTTTCTTCGCCATGCTGGTTCGTTTAATGGATAACGGTCGGAATATGATTCAGGCTAGTATCCCCGAAATATATATTTTTGCAAGTAGTTTGCCAAGAAAGCCCTGTGGATATTGAAATTGGCTTGGCGGCGTAGAGTGCTAGGCTCGGTACGAAGCGAGGCACGTGATGGCGCAGGCGATCGCGTCGTATTCATCGTCGTGCTCAATCTCCTTCGTGATCTTTATGAGTTTTGGAATCATACTCGTGACCTGCCGTTTGTCACTTTTGCCGTAGCCGGTGGTGGCATTTTTGATCTGTCCGGGACCATATTCAGCAATAGGGAGGCCGTGTCGAGCGGCTTCGTACACGATGACCCCACGGGCTTCCGCCACATTCATCGCCGTTTTTTGGTTGTTCGTGAAAAAGAGGGTTTCAATTGCCAGCACGGTCGGCTCAAATTCTTCAATCACTCGCGCGATCTCCTCGCCAAGTGCGCGGAGGCGGACAGGGAAAGCGGCCTTGGCTGAGGTTTGAAAACATTCCGAAAAGAGCAAGATATCTTTGCCGCGCATCAGGCCCTCGGTGACACGTTCAGCTACAGCAATACCAAGGCGCTCGTATCCGGGGTCGATGGCGAGGACGCGAAGCGGTTTTGTGGAAACATTTATCTGCGCGTTTTTCATTGTGGTAGTCGTGTTATTCTGCATTAGTGAAGACTTCCTGCACCTCGTCGTTTTCTTCGAGGGCATCGGTGAGAGCAATCATTTTTGCACCATCTTCTTCGGAGAGTGGAATGGTGGTGGTCGCGTTCGAGATCTCACGGCCATCCTCTGAGCGAGTTTTTTCAAACGCCCAACTCGCCGAGCCAATACCGGCGAGCTCGAAGCCATGATCAGAAAGGATGTGCTTCACTTCCTGCGCCGCTTTGTTGCGATTGTCGGTGAGTGTTTCAATAATCATAGCGCAACCACCAGGGCCGTATGCTTCATAAGTGATGTGATCCATTACGCCACCACCCGCCTCAGTGGCTTTTTTGATCGCGCGCTCGATATTGTCGTTTGGCATGTTAGCGGCACGTGCACGTTCGATTACCGCTTTCACATTGGGGGCGTCTTTTCGCCCGCCCGCTTTCTTCGCCTCCACTGTGAGCAGGCGCGCGTACTTTGTAAACGCACGACTCTTCTGAGCATCGGTCTTGCCCTTCTTATCTTTAATCTGTTTCCATTTGTTGTGGCCTGACATAACTGTATTGTACTCACGTCGAACATTTTGCGCCAATATTTTTAAACCGAAATACATTTTCAAGAAAAGTTGTCCACACACAAACAACTTTTTTCATTGTGCTTTCGCAAATTGAGCGCATAATGAAACGAGTCAATGTAAATTATTTTCTGCGCGAATGCGCAACAGTCGAAAAATATTTTATATACTTTTATTACGAAGCAATATATTTCTGATATTTATACTCACATGGCAAAGAAGACAAAGAAGGTAGCAAAGCGTTCAGTAAAGAAGGCGGTCAAGCGAACCGCAAAGAAGACTACGAAGAAAACTGCAAAGCGACGCTAACTCCGAGAGGGGATTGCCCTCATAAACAAAAAACCGCCCTATGCGGTTTTTTGTTCGCACAGAAAAATCCAGTCTAGAGCAATTTCTCCGAAGCCTTCAGTCCAAGGTGCGTATGTGCCTTGCTAGTAGCGATGCGGCCGCGCGGGGTGCGCTCGAGAAAGCCGAGCTGCAAAAGGTACGGCTCATGCACTTCTTCAATGGTCGCTTCTTCTTCAGAGAGCGCGGCCGCGAGAGTGTTGAGGCCAACAGGACCGCCGCCGAACTTCTCGATCAACACCGTGAGTACTGCACGGTCAGAAGGGAGCAGTCCGATATGATCCACGCCAAGCAAGTCGAGAGCCTTTCGCACAACGTCGGCATCGAGCTTGCCTTTTTTCACTTGAGCAAAGTCGCGACAGCGCTTCAAGAGATAGTTGGCGGTACGTGGCGTGAATCGGCTGCGCTTCGCGATCTCTGCAATTGCAGCAGACTCGATCTCCACCCCAAGAATCTTTGCAGAGCGCTTCACGATCTCTTCGATTTCATGCTGGGTATAAAATTCGAGACGGAAGGTGCCACCGCTGAAGCGTGAACGAAGCGGCGAGGAGAGCATTGCGATACGTGTTGTTGCAGCAATCAATGTGAAGGGTGGCAGCTCGAGCTGAATGGTGCGCGCCGAAGGGCCTTTGCCGATAATGATGTCGAGTGAGCCCGACTCCATGGCAGGGTAGAGGATCTCTTCAATCGAACGATTCAAGCGATGGATCTCGTCCACAAACAGAATGTCGCCGGCGGACAAGTTGGTCAGAATTGAAGCCAGGTCGCCGACTTTTTCGATCGCTGGGCCGGAAGTCACCTTCATTTGCGCATTCATCTCTTTGGAGATGAGGTGGGCGAGAGTGGTCTTGCCGAGACCTGGGGGGCCGTAAAAGAGAATATGCTCCGGTGGGTGGTTGCGCTCCCGAGCGGCAGTCAGGAGAATGCTGAGATTTTCCTTGATATTTTTTTGGCCAATATAATCATCCCACTGCGAAGGACGCAGGGTCTGGTCGAGAAAGTTCTCGTCAGCTGGGACTCCGACGGTCGTTGCAGCGTCTTTTCCAAGCTCTTTTTTCGGAGTTTTGTCTGTGTCGTTCTTCGGCATGCGCCCATTATACCGCTTTTTTGCGAGGACAGGCCTTTACTTTTCCAGGAAGTTTGGTACTGTTGTGAGCCGTGTTCGGTAGTGAGTCTCAGGAGACCGCTTGACATTTAGCTTAAATAGTGCTAAGATAGTCAATGAATCGGTAGGAAGTCGAGCGTATCGACGAACCAATTTGAAAGAGAAAGGAACAAAAAAGGGCCATAATAGGCCATTTTTTCACGCATTTCCAGCATAGTAATCTCTAAGCAATACACCTGCAAGGGTTTAGTAGTTTCTCAACAAGGACGTCCTGGCCTCGGCTGTGAGTATCCTTAGTCGCTTAACTTGGCTTTTAGTCTAGTATTAAAAGCATTGCTTAGAGATTACTGCGCTCGAATCTCTTTTTTCACACATTTTCATTTTTATCAGAGAAGGCGCCCCTTGTTGGGCGCTTTTTTCTGTCACTATCTTATCGCACCGATACATTCCTGCAACTTCCGCTTCAGAAAAAATGTGTTGCGATTTTGTTCGCGCCGA
Source organism: bacterium (assembly GCA_037130265.1). Taxonomy (GTDB): domain Bacteria; phylum Patescibacteriota; class Minisyncoccia; order Phycocordibacterales; family JBBTRF01; genus JBBTRF01. The sequence goes on along the minus strand of JBAXTI010000001.1, from coordinate 13,913 downwards.
TTTTGTGCAATTGTCTACTGATTTTTTCTAAAATTCGTCGAAGAGGTCAATTACACGAGACAATTCGTCGAGAGAGGTGACGCCGCGGAGCATTTTCAACACACCATCTTGACGCATGTCGAGGAGTCCTTGGGCAAGCGCGGCCTTCTTGATCTCGCGCTCGCTCGGATTGGCGATTACCGCCGCCTCGACCGCTTCGCTGCGCAAAATACCCTCATAGATGCCAATTCGGCCCTTGTATCCAGTCATGTTGCACTTGTCGCAGCCAACAGGGAGCCATTGTTTCGCAACATCGATGCCGTCTTTGGTCAATGCTTCTCGATATGAGGCATCGGCGATACCCGCGACTGTCTTGGCGACCAGTATCGCATTCTCCGCATCGAGCGGTACTTGTTTTTTGCATGACGGACACAACACACGCACAAGTCGCTGTGCCAACGCGATGTTCACGGCCGAGGTGAGCGTCTTTGGATTCACGCCGAGGTCGATGAGTCGGGGGAAGGTGCCAGCTGCACTGTTGGTGTGCAAAGTCGAGAACACAAGGTGGCCGGTCTGTGCAGAATTGATCGCGATGTTTGCCGTTTCGCTGTCGCGGATTTCACCGACCATGATAATATCCGGGTCTTGTCGCAATGCGGCACGCAAACCATTTAAGAAGTCGTATCCTTTTTCCGATTCCACCTGGGTCTGCACGATGCCTGGCAAATGGTATTCAATCGGATCTTCGATCGTGATGATTTTGATCTCCGGCTGACTCACTTTCCTTAAAAAGGCATACAACGTGGTGGTTTTTCCGGATCCGGTCGGACCAGTAGTGAGAATCATGCCTTCTGGACGGTCGATTTCTTTTTGCAGGATCGCAAACAATTTTGGATCGATGCCCATGCTTTCGAGCGGTACGGCAATGCTCTTTGGATTGAGAATACGCATTACGATCGACTCGCTATATGAGCCGGGGAGAATAGAGACTCGGATTTCGATCTCGCTTTCATTGAGCTTCACGCTGAGGCGGCCGTCTTGTGCGTTGTTTTTGATATTGAGCTTCATGCCCGACAACAATTTTACACGTGAGAGGAGGAGGTGGTATGTCTCGTGGTCGAGAGAGAGGACGTTGTGCAGCACACCGTCGAGTCGCAAGCGCAAACGCACCGCATTTTCTTCTGGTTCGAGGTGGACGTCAGAAGCACCGGTCGCCAAGGCACCCGCGAGGATGATCTCGAAGATTTTGGAGATGCGAAAACCTTTGTTTTGCGAAAGAATGTCTGCCACCAATTTCTTCACATCTTCGACAGTCCGCACCTTTACGAGCATATCCGCAATCTCCTCGCTCGATACCTCGAGTGAACCGGCTTTGGTCTCTGAAGCGAATGACAGATCCTTGTACATCTCCCAGGCGCGAGTGAGACTGTTGATCGACGCCATGGCCTGTGACACTTTGTATCCTTTCTGCTCAAGTTCTCCAATGAGCGCGACAGTCGCATCGTTTTTTGGTGAGAGTACAGCGATTTCGAGTCGCTTGTCGACACGATTGTATGCGACACACTTCGCGGCACGTGCTTTGGCTTCTTCGATCACACGCAGGGCGTCGCTGTTGATCGGAATCTGCGCGAAGTTCACATAGAGCAAGCCGTATCGCGCGGCGAGCATCTGCGCCAGCTCCTCTTCCTCGGTGGAGTAGAGGTCCTTGATCTTCTTATTTTGCTTATCTTCATCAAACTGAATCATGCCTACCAGTATACCTGTGTCGAGGGCCAAAATCGAGGGAAAATAGGGGATTTCCAGCCAAATGGTTGACTTTTAGACATAAAACGTGGTATAATTCAAACAGGTCAGAACCATGACATTGTCGAGAATCCGTATGGATCCGACGCAATATAGGCGCTTTATGAAGACAAAAAATCAGTTGGTGCGGTCGTTCCTGCCACTTTTAGCCGCAGGACTCGCTCTGCTCTCTGTTGGCTGCGCAGGCCTGCAGCAGGAGCGGTTCTACAGCATCACGCAAAATGCAGATGGGAAGTTCTACGCTCCAAACGGCGAACAACGCTTCCCGTCGGCGCTATCGATAAAGGTGGAAAATACCACCGACAACACGATTGCCGTCTTCACGCGTGAAGATCGAGTGATCGTGTTGGTCCCGCCTCATCAGCTTCGGACGATTGAGGCTGATCTGGATTACAACCAGGAGAACTACCGCTTCATTCTTTTTGCGAAGATCGCAGGGGATGAAATGAAAGGCAAGGAGTTGGCGAAGCGGGAGTTCGTTTTTCGCAATTACCGTCAATACGACCAGGTCTACGGAAGTGGTTGGGGTCCAGTGGTGCCAGAAACGAAATTCTGGGTGATTGGCATCGCCGACTTCAGACTCCAAGACGATTCGCAAGGCATCTTCGCTCCTCGTCGGCCCAACGGCAGCTTCAATTGGTTTCGTTGATGTCGGCTACGGCCGGCCATCATCTCAGCCGGACACTCGCAATGCAAACCCAAAAGGTTTGCGCGAGTGTCCGGCTTTTACTATACTTGGCTCAATGGAAAATGTTTTTACCAGCCGCAGCCTCGCCGACACAAAACAATTTGCTGAAAAAATTATTGCCACACTCGACACCTCTTCGGCTGGTGCCACTATCCTCGCGCTCTCCGGCGACCTCGGTTCCGGGAAGACGGCGTTTGTGAAAGCTCTTGCTGGAGCACTCGGCATCAAAGAAACAATCACGAGCCCTACTTTTGTTATTGAGCAAATCTATATGTTGCCAAAAACTTCCATCGGCGCAGTCGGAACCGCTGCGCCTTTCGATCGTCTCATCCATATCGACGCCTACCGCCTCGAAAGGGCGAGCGAGCTGGAGCATCTTGGTTGGGCAGAAATCGCGACCAATCCGCGAAACCTCATTTGCCTAGAATGGCCAGAGAATGTTGTCGGCCTGACCGGGCTTGATTCAAAGCAATCGAACGTTCGAATACTCCGATTCCACTTTGTTGACGAAAACACGAGGGAGATTTCCTCTGAATAACGCCGCGCCTGAAGTGATACAATAGCCTCATGAAAAAGCCTGCGTCTACCGTGCCGAAGCGTCTCGTCCTCCTCGACGTGCACGCCATTTTGCATCGCGCCTATCACGCGCTCCCAGAGTTTGCTTCCAGCAAGGGTGAGCCGACTGGCGCGCTGTACGGCCTTTGCACCATGATTATTAAAATAGTCGGTGAGCTCCATCCCGACTACATTGCCGCTTGTTACGATCTTCCGGGCCCAACGTATCGACACGAGGCATACAAAGACTATAAAGCTGGTCGCTCGAAGACCGATGAGGCACTGGTCGCACAGATCATTCGTTCGAAAGATATTTTCAAAGCTTTCAATATTCCTGTATACGAAATGGCTGGTTTCGAGGCCGACGACATGCTCGGTACCATTGTTGAGCAGGTGCTCACCCGCAAAGACCTCGAAAATTTCGATGTGGTGATTGCCTCCGGCGACATGGACACGCTTCAACTCGTGAAGGGCGACCGCGTACAGGTATACACATTGAAGAAGGGGATCAAGGACACAATCATCTACGACGAACCCGGCGTGAAGGAGCGTTTTGGTTTTGGTCCCGAACTCTTGCCCGATTACAAAGGCCTGCGCGGCGATCCGTCCGACAATATCATCGGTATCAAAGGCATCGGCGAAAAGACCGCGACTATTTTGGTCCAGAAATTCGGCACAATCGAGGAAATGTACAAGGCCGCGAAGAAAGACCCCGATGTCTTCGAGGGTGTGGTGTCGCCACGCATGGCGGAGTTGCTCAAACAGGGAGAGGAAGAAGCGAATTTTTCAAAAATGTTGGCGTCGATTCGTCGCGATGCGCCCATCACCTATGTGATCCCTGAGAAGGGTTGGAAAGAGGGGATTGAGACGCAGGCGATTTTGGATCTGTTCAGTGCTTTGGAATTCCGCGCCCTCGGCTCGCGTGTGAAGGAGGCGTTTTCATTGCAGGGGAGCTTGCTGGATGTCGCGCCGACGGTTGGCCCAAATGGCGAAGGCGCCGACGGTGGTGTTGAGGGTGCTGATGGAAATAGCGCTGCCGGAACCGCTGTTGCTCAAATAGTCGACCCGGCCCAACTCAAAGAAACCTCCATTGCACTGTATCTTGTGAATTCCAATCTCAGTAATCCCGACCTCGAGGAGATTTTGCAGTTTGCGAAGACTCGGGATTTTGCGAAAGCGCGGACGATCATTCTCGACGAATTAAAAAAGCGCGGCGGCGAAAAAGTGCTTCGCGACATCGAAATGCCAATTGTGTCAGTCGTTGAAAAAATGGAGAAGCTTGGCGTGAAAGTCGACAAAGCGTATCTAAAAGAGCTTTCGGTGCGATACCACAAGGAGCTCGCGAAGCTCGAAAAGTCGATCTGGGAGCTCTCGGGTGGTGAGGAGTTTAATATCAATTCCCCGAAGCAGCTTGGCGAGATTCTGTTCGTAAAGATGGGTCTGGTCGGCAAAAATATGAAGAAGACTGAAGGTGGCGTGCCATCCACTCGCGAATCTGAGCTCGAAAAGCTTCGCGAGTTGCACCCGATCATCAGCAAGATTTTGGAATATCGCGAATTTCAAAAGCTTCTCTCGACATACATCGACAATATTCCCGGAATGCTCGATGACAACAGTCGTCTGCATGCCACTTTTTTGCAGGCCGGCGCGGCGACAGGGCGCATGTCTTCGAATAGTCCGAACTTGCAGAATATTCCGATCAAGACCGAGCTCGGGCGCAATATCCGCAAGGCGTTTGTGGCGGAAAAAGGGTTTGTGCTACTAGACCTTGATTACTCACAGATCGAGCTCCGTATCGCGGCGTTTCTTTCAGGCGACGAAAAGTTGAAAGATATTTTCAAGCGGGGAGAGGACGTGCACACTGCGGTAGCCGCGCAGGTGTTCAAGGTGCCGCTCGAAAAGGTCGACAAAGAAATGCGTCGCCGTGCCAAGGTGATCAACTTCGGTATTTTGTACGGCATGGGGATCAACGCGCTCCGTGCGAACCTTGGCACCGATCGCAAAGAGGCACAGGCTTTTCATGATGCATATTTTGAGACGTTTGGAGAGCTTGCGAAGTATATTGATGCGACCAAAGCGGCGGCGGCACGACAGGGCTACATAGAGACGTTCTTTGGCCGCCGCCGCAACTTCGAAGGTATCAAATCACCGATCCCATACATTCGTGCGAGTGCTGAGCGCATGGCCGTGAACGCACCGATGCAGGGCACCCAAGCTGACCTGATCAAGCTCGCCATGGGCAAGATCGACGCATACTTGAACGAAAAAGGCCTCGCCGACGACGTCCGCCTCATCCTTCAGGTGCATGACGAACTCGTGTATGAAGTACGTGAGTCGATCGCCAAAAAGATGGGCGCCGAAATTCGCACTCTCATGGAAGGTGTTATCACCCAAAAGGAAACCGACGGCGTGCCGATTTGTGCCAATGCCTCGATCGGTCCAAATTGGGGCGAAGTGGAGCTTTTGTAAACGAGCGAAATACAGCCCGCGACCTATTACCATGATCTACATTTTGCACGGCGAAGACACCGAAAAAGCTCGAGCCAAGGCACACGAGATGGTGGATTCGTTGCGTGTGAAAAAACCAGACGCGTCTTTTTTCAAAATTGAAGCGGCACAATTCTCCGCAGAAAAGCTCGACGAACTTATCAATTCTCAAGGTCTCTTCGAGAGCAAATACATCGTACTGTTTGATCGCGTCTTCGAGAACAAAGAAGCGAAAGAGCAGCTCATCAACTCGCGTAAAGAGCTCGCTGAGTCTCCTCACATTTTTATTTTCCTCGAAGGCAAGATCGACAAGGCCTCGCTCACCAAGCTTGAGAAGGTGGCGACAAAGGTGCAGGTGTTTGAGGTGGGTGGTGGGGCAGTGGGCGCATCAGGCAAGGGTCGAACATTTGCAGTCGGTGAGGCCGGCGGGCAATTTTCGATCGGTGAATTCAGCATCTTCTCGCTCGGCGACGCACTTGGCCGCCGCGACAAGAAGGAGCTCTGGTTTTTGTATAGCAAGGCAGCGCTGCGAAACATTCCAGCCGAAGAGATTCACGGTATTTTGTTCTGGGCATGGAAATCCATGACACTCGCCGCCGCTTCAAAAGACGCCGTTGAGGCCGGCATTAATCCGTACGTCTTCCAAAAAAGTGCCGGCTTCGCCATGAATTTTAAAAAAGAGGAGCTTAGCGACATGGGCGAGCGTCTTGTTCGAATGTCCCACGATGCGCATCGAGGAAAGGTTGATTTTGATATTGAATTGGAGCGATTTGTGTTGGGGGTGTAGAGGGACCAGGGGTTTTGTAAAGAAAAAACCAGTTTCGACTTGCGTCTAGCTGGTTGGTGAATCGGGACGAGGGGAGTATCTACCCCACGATCAACCCCAAGCGGGTCGATCTGTGTTCGATTGGCGAGGAGTCCGAAGACCCATCGAACACTGGCAGAGCTTGCTGCATAAGGAACATTACATCCCCCGATGACTAGCTCCGATGATGGCGGGTGCTTCGTTAAGCGCGGGAACAAAACGATTATGTTCCCGAATTGGTTGGTTGAAACGCACTTAGCACACCGTCCGGGTCTATTTGAAGGCGGAAACTAACCCTGATCACATAGCCCGCACTAGGCGCGAGGCCGGTCAGATATCCGTCAAACGCGGCTTGTCTTGCGACTTACCGCTTTACGACCCTCTAATCGCTGCCTTTCGACAGTCAATGTTCAATATCCTGCTCGACCGATTCAGTTTATAGCCTATTCCTTTGGGGAAGGGATGTCAAATTTTTTACAGTGACCACTATGTTGTCTGTAATGTATTGCGAGCAAGGTTGGCTTAGTGAGTGATCGAGACCAATACGAGTCAGTCACTCCCGCTTATACAATAATACTTAATCACCATCTATATGATCAACACAAGCACATTTCGCAACGCCAACGTCTCAACTATCGGCATCTTCGTCGCAGCCCTCATCCTCACCGCTTCATTTGCAGCGGAGAAGGCGGAGGCAGCGATTGCTAGCCAGCTACAGCTTGGATCAAGTGGCACTCAAGTGACCCAGCTCCAGCAGTTTTTGGCACTAAACAGCAAAATATACCCAGCCGGTCTTGTTACCGGATACTTCGGACCGATGACCCAAGCAGCAGTTGTACAGTTTCAGGCCAACTACGACATCTCTCAGGTGGGTCGAGTCGGACCCGCAACCATGACGCGTATGAACGCCGTGATGAACGCTGGCCAGGGTCTCGATATCGATGCGCCGTCGATCTCAAACCTTTCTGTGCAGACCAACAGCTTCAGCACCACTTTGAGCTTGAATAGCGACTCAAATATCCGTGCGAAGGTTTTCTACAGCACACAACCCATGCAGGTTCAGGAGGCCGTGTCTAGCTTCACAGCCCCTGTTGTCAGTGGACTTTCTGTAGAGTCCAATGCATTTGGCACCTCACAGAGTCTTTCTTTGACCAACTTGTCATCGAACACGATGTACTACTACCTCGTGCAGGCAACCGATCTTTCTGGGAATGTTTCTGTCACCGGACAGGGTAACTTCCAGACGAAGTAGTCGCAAATAGTTGAAGAGGAAATACACGCAAACACAAAAACCGCCGCGGAAACGCGGCGGTTTTTGGTTGCTTGACGTCATGTAAGTAAAGTCCATACTTTGATGTATGAAGAACGTTCCAAATTTTGACCTGGCGCATCAGCCGACCAAGTACCTTGCCGATGTGATTAGGGAGTCGCGGGCAGAGTATGCGAGAGGGGAGGTGGGTGGATCTTTTGATGGGGACACATTGCTCAAGCGTCTTAAAAAGCTCTAGTTTGCGATGCGGTACCTGACTTCTAAAAAATTCGAAAGGCAGTTTTCGAAGCTGTCGAAAGGGGTCAAAGAGCGGGCGATTATGCGGATTGAACTTTTCTTGAAGGATCCGTTTGTTTCTCTTCTGAACAATAATCAGCTGAAAGGCGAGTGGGCGAATTGTCGGAGTATCAACGTGACTCCAGATATTCGATTGGTGTATGAGATGGTGGAGGAGAATGTGGCGTATTTCGTGGCGATTGGGTCGCATGCGGAGTTGTATCGGTAGGGTGTTTTTTGTTGTGATAAAATAACTGGATGAAGAACGTCATTATTCAAATTGTCGCCCTTTTTGTCGCGCTCGTCGCCTATTTTTCGATGCTGAATGCGCAGGATAAAAACAATTGGGTGAGAGCCTTGGTGTTGGCTGTCGCAATTCCTCTTTTGGGACTGCTTCCGGTGTTTATGGGAGGTTGGGGATGGTTGATTGGATTCGTAGTAGCCCTACTTCTGGTTTCAAAGGTGCTTGGAGAATCTTTCGGTGGCTCGTTGTTATTTCTGATTGGTATTGGCATCGTGCAGACGGTGGTGCAGTTGGTGGTGAACAAGTTTCTGTAACACTTTGAGCAGAAAAGAACCACTTGTGTTACCTCGAAGGTATAGTTCTTTGACGTAGATTCGTCTCTTGCCTCTGGAGAGGCTAGACTATTCATTGCGGCATGGCTGATCCGCAACTACTCCCGTTCGCTCGCCACTACTAGGGGATCTTTAATCTGTTCGTCTCAAAACACAAGTGGTTGGGCCTAACGGTCTTTTTGCATGCTATCGCCTAATAGCATCTGCCGTTTTTTAATGCTAGCACGGCGGAGGGGGGGGTAAAAGTAGGTGTGGTCATGTGACGTTTTTTCACCGACGCTCAAAACGCGCCCGTGTGGGAACACTTTAGCAAGAGGCAATATTGATTATGCTACAATCATTAGATGAAAAACACTAAGAAGATTAGTCTGTATGGATTTTTTGCAGCCTTCGCTTCTAGCTTGGTGTATCTAAATATAGAATTAGAAAATAGTTATAAGGTTAGTTCACAACCAAATTCTGATTTAGCTTATGCAATTCCGCTTTCAGGTATATACATAATTGGAGCAATAATATTCATCATATTCCTGATCTCAGCGATCATCCAGTATAAGTCAGCAAAAGACTCATCAAAAATTAAATACTACTCACCGTTTATTATAATTCTAGTTATGGCGTGTATTTTGCGGATTGCAACAGGATACTTTTTTCCTCTTTCTCATCATAAAGTAACGAATGTGTCAGGGTGTGCTTTGTATGCTAACCCCGCTATTGCAAATACATGCCGTGCAAAGTTAATTTGCGGTAGTTATCCAGGCAAGGCAAATGAAGAAACATGGCTCAAGTGCAACGGGGATATTGTTCTAGGGATAGAATAAACGATCAGGTGTGGTCGACTAATTTATAACCTAGATATTGTTTGGTTAGGAACACTCTCTGCTGAAAATATTCCTATTGTGGTCACGGATAGTTTTCTCGTCGACACTCGGAAATTTCCCACCACCCCAAAGGTGTGGCCAAGCGTCATTTTCTCGTCGACACTCGAAAATGCGCTCGGCCCGGCCTCGGCTGTTTTGCCTACTGGCAAAACATGCCTCCGGCTCGCACAAGTACGAAAAAATCCGGAGCAGTCCGGATTTGTTTCGTCTTGTGCGCCCGGTTGGAATCGAACCAACGACCCTCTGCTTAAAAGGCAGGTGCTCTACCGACTGAGCTACGGGCGCGTGAGTCAAAATATACCAGAAAACCTTGAAATGTCGAGGATTTGGCGTATAGTGGGGCGATGAAAAACATCGCCGTCGTAGCAACAAAATCTTCTCGAGACGTCCGCGTGTTGCTCCACGATATCCGCAGCGTGCACAACGTCGGCTCAATGTTCCGCACTTCGGATGCGGCTGGGGTGTCGCATTTGTATCTTTCTGGGTATACGCCGACACCAGTGGATCGTTTTAAGCGACCGCGCAAGGACCTCGCAAAGGTGGCACTTGGTGCTGAACAGAATATTGCGTGGACAGCCTTGCTGCCGGATGAATCCCCAGCAGCGCTTATTCGCCAACTCAAAAAAGAAGGCTTCACTGTGGTAGCGGTGGAGCAGGATGCTCGAGCTGTGGACTACAAAACGGTAGCTGCCAATCTTTTTGCGTCGGCCAACATAGATCAAAAGATCCTCCTCATTTTCGGCAACGAAGTCGACGGTGTTTCAAAAGAATTGCTGGCGCTGTGCGATATTGTCGCTGAGATCCCAATGGCAGGGAAGAAGGAGTCGCTCAATGTGGCGGTGTCTTTTGGGATCGCGTTATTCAGATTGCTCGGGATCTAGTACGAAACTTGGTCTACCACTTTGCCGCTAGTATCGAGGAGTTGGATAATCTCTCGCTGGGTTTTCCAAAGCGGTTCGGTGCGATTGAGGAAGACTCGCCACTCGTTGGAGAAAAAGTCCGCATCTGGCTGATGGAGGCTGACGCAGGAGTTGTATGTTGCGTGATCCACGATCCAGACTTGGCATTCGTGAGAAAGATATTCTGGAAGACTTCTGATCTGGTTGCCGCAAGTCGGCCAACGGTTGATATAGTCGAGGCATGCATCGTTGAGTGCATTCGGTGCCGCTGGCATCTTTTCGTCTCGAAGGGCTGGGCAGTATTCGCCGATGTATGGATTGAATGTCTGGAACTGATTGAGGTACCCCATACACTTGTTGATGAGGAAAGAGTTGCCGATCGGGGAGCGGCCGGTGGCGACGATTGCCTTGTTTCCCGGGCGGAGGATGATTTCGTCTTCACCTTTCACTGCGGTTGAGGCATATGAAGAGGGAAGGAGGACGGCTTTGCTGATAGAGGCTTGTCGACCGCTCTTGGTGCTGCGGAGCATCCAACTGGTGATGTTTACCGATTCGGTAGAAGCGAAAGTTCCATTTTTTTGATAATCGATGGTGATGTATTCTTGCTTCGTGTCTTCATTTGCGGCGCCGGATGGGCGGTTGATGCGGAGTACTTTGAAGAGTCTCGATTTGTTCTCGATGTCTTTGTATTGCTCGTCTGCACTATATGGATTGGATGCGACAGTCACGGTGCCGCTTCTGTTGTCTATTGTATTGCCCGCGGTACCTCCGTTGCCATTTGTTGCTGAATTGCCGCCTCTTTGGCCGCCATTCTGAATGACATTGCCAGCGCTGTCAGTGACAGTCACATTGGTGCGTTCCTGAAACGCTCTTTCTTTGCCGCCGTTGAAGAACCAGATCACACCCAAGAGGAGGATGATACCGATGAATTGCATGAAATCTTTGACCGCATCGTGTTCAAGAATAGACATGGGGAAAGTATAGCAAAATCTGCTGAAAGGACGAAGTAATTGCCGCGAGTGGGCTATTTAAAAAGCGTCTGGTGCGTATCGCAGAAATGAGCGCCGCGGCCACCCATGGCGAGGCGGCGGATGGTGCCTGTACATCCGCGGCGCTCGCAGGCTTTGTTTGTGTTTCTATATGCGTGATGGTGATAATGAAACTCGCCCCGTTCGCCTATAGGGTTGCGATAGTCAGAGGTGGAGTCGCCGCCAAAGCTAATACCTTTCTTGAGAATTTCTTTAGACTTTGTATAGATTTCCTTCATCTTGGCGAGCGGTACTTTTTCCACCGTGCTTGCGGGATGTACACCGGCGGCCCAAAGGATTTCGTCGGAATAAATATTGCCGATGCCCGCGAGTACTTCCGGATTCATGAGCACCAGCTTTATCTTGCCAGTCGGTTTCGTGAGCAGTCGTTCGTGGAAAAGAGGGAGGGTGAAGGTGGGGTCTAGTGGCTCGGGGCCGATGCTTGCGAGATGCTCGGATTCGTGCGCGCTGGCCGTCGGCACCACCGTGACTTTGGCAAACTTTCGAACATCGGCCAGCGCGAGATGCGTCCCATCCGCAAACGAAATCATCATGTGCACGAAGCGACTAAACGGGTCCTTGAGTGCCTCCGGGGAGATGGCCTGCCACGATACATTTGTTTTTGCTCCCGCGCCGGCGCGTTTCAGTTCAGCCTTCTTGTATTTTCCATACAAAAGATGCCCGGTCATTTTCATGTGGACGATGATGGTGTGCTTCGCGATGTTTTTGGTATCGGCCTTTTTGCCGCCATTCTTGCTGTCAGTTTCAACATCAATCAGGACATTCTTGCCACGACGATGTGTCTTCACGATACGGGTACCAATCAAGGTTTTGCGAAAGGTCGCAAAAAACGCGGGATTTTTTATATTGTCCTTGCCGGCATAGTGGGGGCTGTTGTAGTCGGTCCAGACATCGGCGATAGTGCGTCCGACGACGAGCTTGCCGAGCATGGTGGCCGTAGTGTGTACCTCAGGGAGTTCTGGCATGCGCCAACGATACGCCGAAAACGCGCGGGTTTCAAGAGCAGTCGCTTACCCGCGCGTTTTCGGCTCTATTTCCCCAGCAATTTCAAAGCGGCTTTGAGTTTGTCGCTCGTCGAGCCGCTTGCGGCCACCTTTTTGTCGATCTTTTTCAACGCTTCGCGAGATTCGCGCTCCGAATATCCCAGACTCTTGAGCGCCTCCACCGCATCGGACTCGTCTTGATACAAATCGCTCTTGAAACGCTCGTCAGCAAATTTATCTTTCAATTCCATCACGATTTTCTCCGCATTCTTTTTTCCAATGCCAGAAATCTTCGTCAAGTGTCCAGGTTCACCAGTGGCAATCGCGCCACGTAGGGTAGAGACGGCTGCAAGGGCGAGAATGCCCATCGCTGTCTTTGGTCCAATGCCAGTGACGCTGATCAAATGTTCAAATAGTTCCAAAGCCTCGCGGTCCAAAAAGCCATACAAATCCAAAGCATCATCGCGCACGGCCAAATACGTGCAAAGGCGCACTTTATCGTCCACACCAACAGAGGCGAGTTTGTCGAGTGTTTCTGGTGTGACGCGCACTTTGTATCCGACGCCGCCAGCCATCACCACCATGTATTGTTCATTCCGCCACGAAATGACACCTTCCAGTTCTGCAATCATGAAATAAAGTATACCACTTTGGGGTATAATACAGATATGAAGCAAAAAATCATTCCAGCGGTCATTTTTTTGGTGGTCGCGGGCGTCGTTATTCTTATTATCACTCAAATCGCCAAGAAAAACGCCCCTAATCCTACCAATCCGGACACCACTGCCACGGCGACCACTACGATCCCAGCGACTTCCTTCACCTTCGCCGAAGTGGCAAAGCATGCCACGGCAGCAGATTGTTGGACCACGGTCAACGGCAATGTATATAATCTCACACCGTTTGTTTCAAAGCACCCAGGTGGTGTTGGGGCAATTTCGCAGATTTGCGGCGTCGACGGTACTGCAGCATTCACCGATCAGCACGGCGGCCAGCGCAAGCCAGAGAAAGAGCTTGCAGGTTTGGAAATCGGTACTCTAAAGAAGTAATCTACAAACGATGTCATCCATGAAATTTCTATCCGCTGCTTCATATTCTGCATACGCACCAGTGGTATTGCGTGTCGGCCTCTCACTCGTGTTTCTGTGGTTTGGTTCCCAGCAGCTGCTTCACAAGGCATCTTGGACCAGCTTTATTCCAGACATCGTAGTATCGCTTTCTGGTTTGTCTGCCGTAACTCTCGTGGTATTCAACGGGGCATTTGAAGTCGTATTTGGTCTTGCACTCCTTGCCGGCTTTTACACACAGCTTTCCGCCCTGATTCTCGCCTTGCATATGTTCGATATCGCCTATGTCGTAGGGTACGACGCGATTGGCGTCCGAGATTTCGGCTTGGCTGTTGCCACTCTAGCGATTGCTCTTAATGCAACTCCTGATATTTGGTCTGTTGATCATTTTCTTGCGAGCCGCAATCGGACAGAGTAGGGGAAAAATAGGTTAAAATAAAGGATATGGAAACACGCATCCGCATCGTCATCGTGGGGAACGGCTTCGGCGGGGTATACACCGCGCGGCATTTGCAGTCGGTAGTGGATCGAGGCTTTGCGGACATCACCATCATCGGCCGAGCGAATCATTTTTTGTTTACACCCCTGCTGCATGAAG